>NZ_BJZT01000036.1 GCF_007992175.1 Methylobacterium haplocladii
CCTCTTCGAGACGATCCGCCGGACGCTCGTGCCGATCCATAAGGAGGGCTACCCCTTCATCCTGATCGGCATCGTGCTCACCGTGCTGCTCGGCTATTTCGCTCAAGCCTTCTTCTGGATCTTCCTGATCCTGACATTGTGGGTCTGCTACTTCTTTCGGGATCCGGAGCGGGTCGTGCCGTCGGTGGACGGCCTCGTGATCGCTCCGGCCGACGGGCGCGTGAACCTGATCTCCACCGTGCTGCCGCCGCCCGAGCTCGATCTCTCGCACGAGCCGATGCTGCGGATCTCGGTGTTCATGAATGTGTTCGACTGCCACGTGAACCGCGTGCCGGTCGCCGGCCGGATCGGGCAGATCCACTACACGCCCGGGCTCTTTCTCAACGCCGAACTCGACAAGGCCAGCGACGACAACGAGCGCAACGGCCTCGTGATCGAGACGAGCCACAAGGGCGTGCCCTTGCGCGTCGGCGTCGTGCAGATCGCAGGATTGGTGGCACGCCGCATCGTCGGCTTCGTCTCGGCCGGCGACACCCTGCAGACCGGTGAGCGCTTCGGCCTGATCCGTTTCGGCTCGCGCGTCGACGTCTATCTGCCGACGACGGCGCGCGTGCTGGTCGGCTTGGGGCAAAAATCGGTGGCCGGCGAGACCGTGCTCGCCGATCTCGGGGGTGGTCCCGAGCGGGCGTTCCGCCGTATCTGATCGCCTCATCCAGCCGTCACCTCGCGCGAAAAAATGCCCTGAATGGACGATCTGTTTCCGCCTTTCGAGCCCGATGCGAACGAGCCCCGCCGCCGCCGATTCCGGCCGGTGCCGTTCCGGATGATCGCGCCGAACATGATCACCCTGCTCGCGCTCTGCCTCGGGCTGACCGCGATCCGGCTCGCCTTCGAGGGCAAGTTCGAGCCGGCGGTGATCGCTGTGGTGGTGGCCGCGGTGCTGGACGGCATCGACGGCCGGGTGGCACGCCTGCTCAAGGGCACCTCACGCTTCGGGGCGGAGCTCGATTCGTTGGCGGACTTCGTGAATTTCGGCTGCGCACCGGCGCTGATCCTCTACGGATTCGCCCTGCACAATCTGCGCTCGGTCGGCTGGATCGTGGCGCTGGTCTTCGCCATCGCCATGGCGCTTCGGCTCGCCCGCTTCAACGCCATGCTCGACGATCCGAGCCGGCCGGAATGGAAGAAGGATTTTTTCGTCGGCATGCCGGCGCCGGCCGGTGCGCTGACGGCGATGCTGCCGCTCTACCTGCACTTCCTCGGCTTCACTTTCGAAAGCTGGGCCTCCCCGCTTGTGCTGGCCTACGTGCTCGGCATCGCGCTCCTCGTCGTTTCCACTGTCCCGACCTTCTCCGGCAAGACCTGGGGCAAGCGGGTGCCGCGCGAATTCGTGCTGCCGATCTTTCTCGTGATCGTCGTCGTCTTCGGGCTCGTGATCAGCTTCCCGTTCGAGACGATGGTGACCCTCGCTGTGGTCTATCTGGCCGGCCTGCCCATCGGCGCCATGCAGTACCGGCGGCGGCTGAAACAGGAGCCGTCCGAGCCCACTTTGCCGGCTCCGGACGAGGCGCGGCACGAGACGAAGGTCTGAGCGTCACGCCCGCCGCGCCACGATGAACAGCCGGGGGAAGCGCAGCAGCACCCGCCCGTTGCTCCGCCGGGGGTAGGCCGTCTCCAACGCCGCTTCGTAGGCTGCGAGGAAGGCGACGCGCATGTCGTGGTCGAGCGGCGCCAGGAACGGCCTGAGTCCCGTCGCCTGCAGCCACGTCACGATGGCGCCGGCATCGGGCAGCGGGTGCACGTAGGTTGTCGCCCAGATGTCGACGGTGCAATCCGCCGCCCGCAGCCAGTCGTAATAGTCGGCGGCCGGTGGGATCCGGCTGCGGACCGCCCCCGCATCGCCGATCAGGGCGCTCCACGGCCCGTCGGCCGCGACGGTGCGCATCAGGGCATGCGAGGGCTCGTCGAGGTTGTCGGGCACCTGGAACGCGAGGCAGCCGCCGGGTCTCAGGAGGCGTGCCAGCCGCGGAATGAGCGTTTCGTGCCCGGGCAGCCATTGCAGCACGGCATTGGCGAAGATCAGGTCCGGCGGATCGTGCGGCGCATGATCGCGCAGATCAGCCTGAACGAAGGTGATGCGAGGGAGGGCGCGACGGGCCTGAGCCAGCATGTCCGGCGCGCTGTCGATGCCGGTGATCCGCGCCTTGGGAAACCGGGAGGCCAGCAGCGCGGTACCGTTGCCCGGGCCACAGCCGAGTTCGAGAATGTTCGAGGCCGTTGCGAGCGGCACGCGGGCCAGGAGATCGGCCGCCGGCCGGGTGCGCTCCGTCGCGAAGCGCAGATACTGGGTCGCGTTCCAGTCCGACATCGCACTTCCCCCGGATGCGGGCCGATTTCCCGGTCCATGACCGCAATCGGCCGTGGACAGCCTCCGCGGCCGCCTTGGCAGACCTGCATCCTGCAATAGCGTGGCCACACGGTCCGGGCCGCCCAAGACTTGAGGAGACGACGAATGTTGGAAGAATTCAAGAAGTTCGCCCTGCGCGGTAACGTCGTCGATCTCGCGGTCGGCGTGATCATCGGGGCTGCCTTCGGCGCGATCGTGACGTCCCTGGTTCAGGACGTGATCATGCCGGTCATCGGCGCGGTCACGGGTGGCCTCGATTTTTCGAACTACTATCTCGCCCTCTCCTCGAAGGTGACGCCCGGCCTCGCCTATGCGGATGCCAAGAAGCTCGGCGCCGTGGTCGGCTACGGCCAGTTCCTGACGCTCGCCGTCAACTTCGCCATCGTCGCCTTCGTATTGTTCATGGTGATCCGCGCCGTGAACAAGCTGAAGACCAAGGAAGAGGCCAAGCCCGAGACCGTCGCCGAGGTCCCGGCCGACGTGAAGATTCTGGCTGAGATCCGCGACATCCTGGCCGCGCGCCCGAAGGTGTGACGCCGCCTGGCCCGTTCGCGGGAGAACGACCCGAGCCGGCGGGTTGCTCCTCGCTCCTGTCACGACGACCGCTGTGCGGGCGCGAAACGTCGCCAAGGATCGCGTCGCGCTTCCCGAACAAATATCATCGTCTGCTTTCGCGGCCATGCGCGAAACTTTCATCTCCACGCCAGCGTACCGGCCATCGGATCTCGCGCGAGTGGGATCCGACGCCTCGCATGAGCTGTGTCCGTGCCCCCGGTACCGGCTCACGCGAGGCGCACCTGCCCGAGACGGGCGCACCCGGTGCTCACACCCGTCTCACAGTTGCGTGTCACCGGGCAGGTGAAGCCGCTCACCCTCCAAGCCACCCCGCAACGGGGACCGGACGGGGGTCGGTCATGAGCACGTGACAGTGGAGCAATCGACCATGAAGACAACGACAGTTGCGCTCGCAGCCGCCACCCTGCTCGGCGGTCTGACCCTCGGCCTCGGATCGGCCTCGGCCGCCACCGCGACGGGTGTCCAGGCGAGCGGCGCGCCGACGTCCTACGTGAAGATGATGTCCAAGCGGCAGATGATGATGCGCAAGAAAATGATGTTGCGGCGCAAGATGATGATGAAGAAGAAGGGCATGATGTAGTCCGCCGGTTCAACGGCGGCACGTCGGTCCAGAGCGCTTGCCGATTAGGCGGATGCCGGCTGGTCGAACGGATGCGCGTCAAACCGAAGGCTCGGAGACGCCGGGCCGATGCCGTCGGGTCTGGTACGGCTCCAGGGATCCATGTCGAGCAGCGGAGCGTCCGTCGGGCGCTCCGTTTTTGCGAGGATCGGCGGTTCCGGTTGATCCGGTTCAGCGCACGATGCGGAAAACCGGTCAGCGCCAGAACGGCCTGATCTCCACGAGCGCCTCATGGGCCGCGTCCGCCTTCCCGACGAGTGCGTCGGCGCGCGCATCGGCCTCCGCGTCGGCGGCGGTGAGGCCGGCGGCGAACAGGGCGGCGCCCGTCGGCGGCTCGGCATCCCCACCATCCTTGCCCTCGTCATCCCTGGCCGCCACGAGGCGGTCGGCGATCGTGTGGGCGGTCGAGAGGTCGTTCAGCGCGCCGAGATGGTCCTGCAGGTCCGAGAGAGCGCCGACGAAGACCTTGTGGCGCTTGGCGGCTTTCTTCTCGGGGAAGAGCGGGCCGAAGAACTCGGCGCCGTAGCGCAGCTTCTTCGCCTCGATGCGGACGCGGTGACGCTCTTCAGGTTCGATTTTCGCGAGATGGCGTCCGCTCTTCTTCACGCGCCGGCGCAGGTGCTCCAGGACTGTCGCGGCGAAGTCGCGGGCGGCCCGGTCGCGGCCGGCGACGCCCTTGCCTTCGCGCCAGGGGCCGGTCTCGATCCAGATCACGAGGTCGATGAGGAGGCCGCGCCAGGCCGGGCCGTCGAGGATCGCGAAGACGGCCGTGTAGGCTGCCTCGCGCTCGGCTTCGAGGCGTGTCTTCAGATCGTCCAGGCCGCGTTCGTCCGGGCGGCGCTCGATCTCGTCGGGCAGGGTCTCGCCGAGGAAGACGTCGAGGTTGCGGGCCGTGCCGAACGGCTCGGTCACCCTCTTGATCGCCTCACGCAGATGCTGGGCGGTCTGGTCGTTCTCCAGAAGCGGCTTGAACAGCGCGAAGGCCGAGCGCAGGCGACGCAGGGCCACACGCATCTGGTGCAGGGCCTCCGGCGCGCGGCTGTGACGCAACACGTCCTCGTTGAGGCGCAGGTGCCGCAGGCAGGCCTTCGCGATGGCGGCAAAGGCCTCGCCGGCCGAAATGTCGGCATCGAGGGCGAGGGGCTCGGCCTTGCTCGGCTTGCGCAGGCGCTCCGCCAGCAGGGCGTAGCCGCGCTCGCCCTTGCTCAACACGCCGAGGCGCAGAGGCGCGCTCGCACTGAGCGTCTTGGCCAATTCGAACAGATCGGCGGGGCTGCCTTCGTCCAGTTCGAGCTCGACTTCGCAGAGCGGCACGTCGCCTTTCGCGGTCTCGACCCGCCCGGCATCGAGCGTCGCGACGATACGCGAGGAGCCATAGCGGATCGGCCGGCGGCTGCGCTCGATCACGGTGCGAAACAGCGGCGCCAATTCCGGTGACTTCGCCTCGGCGAGGATCGCGGCGGCGGGAGTGTCGGCGAGCAGCGCGAGGTCGGCCTCGGGGCCGGCGACGTCCCCTTCCCACTCGGCCCGGTCGAAGAGGCCGATCGCGGCAGGGGCCGCCGATTTCAGGGTCTGGATAGTGCGGCCGCCGTCGCGGCGTAGGCGCAGGGACAGGCCGGCCGCGTGCAGGTCGCGCTCCGCCGTGTCGACATAGGTGGTGTCGAGGATCCCGGTCGTGGCGTCCTCGGCCTGGAGCAGGGGGTGGCCGGCCAGAACGGAGAGGTCGGACCCGTCGCATTCCAGTTTCATCTCGATCTCACGCGGCGTCTGCATGCCGTGGCCCGGTCTCCGCTCGCAAGCGACACGCCCCGGCGGCAGACTTGCCGCTGCAGTGAACGTGTCCTGTGACTGTGTCGGTTCCGTCTAGCGTGACCGGGGCCGTTTCGCGAGGGCGCCGGGTGAGCGCGACCACAGCCATCGAGGCCGGTGGCGTACGAATCCGCACGCAACGCCGTCTGATTCGATGGACGCTCGGGCTGGGCTTGGTTAATCTTTCGATCATCGTTCGCAGCCTGAGCCCGACGCCGTTTCATTCCGGACGGCACCGCTTGGCGGCATCAGGCTTGCGCGACGTTTCGGGAGAGAGGCCATGTCGGTCGTGACGCGGTGCGCAGCGGTCAGCCTCGTGGTGGGCCTGCTCCTCGGCGTGGCTCCGGTGCGCGCGCAGACCGCGCCGGCCGAGACGTCCTGGAGCGACCCGCCGGTGCGCGGCTCCGCCAGCCCTGAGGCACCGAGCTCGGTCAAGCCGATTGAGAGCAAGCCCAGCCTCACGTCGCCGGCAGCCGCCGAGAAATCGGCATCGCCGGACGCCGCCAAACCGACGCGAAGTGCCGACGCGCCGCCGACGACACCGGCTCAACGGGCAGCGGCTACGCTCGGCGTGAAGCCGGTCGGCGCCAGGCAAAATGCAGCCGCGTCGGCTTCCACGCCTCAGGCCCGCCGCTCGATCGTGAGGCCACGGATGGTGGAGCGTCCGCTCGTCATCACGCGGCGAACCGCGCGCAGCGCCGAGCGCTCCAGCCGGCGGCAGGCGCAGCGCATGACGCGCCGCTCGATCCGCAGCTACGCGTTCGTCCCCGAGAACCAGTCTTACGACAGCGTCGATCCCGATGACGAGCGCGCCTACGGCTCGACCGGATCGAACCGACGCCTGGCCGGCTGGGGTGGGCTGGTCGAGGAAAGCCGGGCAAGCCGCATCGCCCGAGCCCGCGAATCCGGCTACTCGGTGATGCGCATGCGGACCTACGCGTATCCTGACGGAATCCAGGTCCAACGTCTGACGCCGCTCGATGGCGGCGCATTCGGTGATCTCGACTGACGCGCGCGGCTCAGCGAAGCCGGCCGGGACGTGCCGGCTCGAACACGATGCGACGGTGGAACGCGCACCAGCTCTTGCCGTCGGCCACGGGCGCGCCGCAGCAGACCGCCTGATCGTTCGGCTCGCCGATGATGAACTTGCAGACGAAAGCACCCGACTGCGCGAACGGGACACGCAATTTGGAGGACGGCTCCGCGATCGGATCGGCCTCACTGATCTGCGACATGCGGACAAGCTGGTTCATGAAGTGCGGACTCGCGGAAATGATCGGGAAGCCGTTGGTCCGAAGCCGACGGCGCGTGCAGTGATGCTCGTCCTGCCCTAGACCGGTTACAAGATTCAGCGGCGATCGTGGTCAACGCCAAGGAACCCGAACCGCGTCGAAGCGGCACGGCCGGAGCAGACGAGTGTCATGATGCTGTTATAGCTGGCGTTCTTGCCTCGGGAAACAAGTCCCGACTGCGTAAGTGTGCGGTGCACACAAAGACTTGGCGATCAGGCTGCGCAGCGGGCGCATGGCTGACGAGCGGATCGGCCTGAGACGATGCTTGATCATCGACTATCGCGCGCGGACGAATCGCATGTGCTTTTCATCCCTCACGAAGTTCAGCACAGGCGGGTTTCGTCACCGAACTGATATGCGGCCGCTGTAGGGCACCGACATCACTTGGGATGGACGTAGCCCATTATGTCGAACGCCATCACCGCAGGGCCGTCGCCCGCAGGCCAACCCGCTGAGAGCAAGGGCGGCCCGCGCCTGGATCATGGCATCCACCCCGGCGGCGTCATCGTTTTCCTTCTGATTCTGGTCGCCGGGCTCGGCTATGCCGTCGTCAGCCTGATTGCCGACATGAACGCGGTCGGCGAATCACCGTTGGCCATCGGCGCCTTCGCGCTGCTCGGGCTCGCCCTGTTGATCGCGCTCGGCTTCGAGTTCGTGAACGGGTTTCACGACACCGCCAACGCGGTGGCGACGGTGATCTACACGCATGCGATGCCGCCCCTGGTCGCGGTGGTCTGGTCGGGCACCTTCAACTTCCTCGGCGTGATGCTGTCGAGCGGCGCGGTGGCCTACGCCATCGTCACGCTGCTGCCGGTGGAACTGATCCTTCAGGTCGGGTCGGGGGCGGGCTATGCGATGATCTTCTCGCTGCTCATCGCCGCGATCCTGTGGAACCTCGGCACCTGGGCGCTCGGCCTGCCGAACTCCTCGTCCCACGCCCTGATCGGCTCGGTCCTCGGCGTCGGCCTCGCCAACCAGCTGATGGGCGGCGGCGACGGCACCTCCGGCGTCGACTGGGGCCAGGCCTTCAAGGTGTTTCAGGCGCTGCTGTTCTCGCCGATGATCGGCTTCGTGGCCGCGGCTCTGCTGCTCCTCGCGCTGAAGGTCACCGTCCGGAACAAGACGCTCTACGAAGCGCCGAAGGGCGCGGCCCCACCCCCGCTCCTGATCCGCAGCCTGCTGATCCTGACCTGCACGCTGGTCTCGTTCTTCCACGGCGGCAACGACGGCCAGAAGGGCATGGGCCTGATCATGCTGATCCTGATCGGCGCAGCGCCAACCGCCTACGCCCTCAACCGCACCATGTCCGACGAGACCACCCCCGCCTTCATCGAGAAGTCGCTGGGTGCGAGCACGGTTTTTGCGGGTCACGCCGACGGCGTGCCGGTGTCCGCCGACGCCGCAGCAGCACGCAAGGTCGTCGGCGACGCCCTGAAGACCAAGCAGCTCAACACGCCGGACGTCTTCGCGGCACTGGCGACGCTCTCGACCGACATCGCAAATTCGGTGAAGAACTACGGCTCGATCCGTCAGGTCCCGGCGGCGGCGACCTCGAACGTACGCAACGACATGTATCTCGCCTCCGACGCGGTGCGGCTGCTCCCGGCGTCGGGCGCGGACCTCAACGACGCCGAAAAGGGCACGCTGAAGGCCTATGCGGGCCTGCTCAACGACGGCACCCGCTACATCCCGGCCTGGGTGAAGGTCTGCGTGGCGCTGGCGCTGGGCCTCGGCACCATGGTGGGCTGGAAGCGCATCGTGGTCACCGTCGGCGAGAAGATCGGCAAGACCCATCTGACCTACGCCCAGGGCGCTTCGGCCGAACTCGTCGCCGCCGGCACCATCGGGCTCGCCGAGGTCTACGGCCTGCCGGTCTCCACAACACATATCTTGTCGTCCGGCGTCGCCGGGACCATGGCCGCCAACGGCTCGGAGCTCCAGGTGTCCACGGTGCGCAACATGGCGCTGGCCTGGGTGCTGACGCTGCCGGCCGCCATCACGCTCGCCGGCGGCCTGTTCTTCATCCTGCGCCACGTGTTCTGAGACCCGGGACTTTGCGTTTCACCGCAGCGTGAGGGAAGAGAACATTTCCCCACAGCGGCGGAGTGGCATGACACGCGTCCTCGTCACCGGCTCGGCCGGATTCATCGGCCACGCCCTGAGCCGCCGCCTTCTCGGCGAGAGCCATACCGTCACCGGCTTCGACGCCTTTTCGGATTACTACGACGTCGGCCTGAAGCGCGCCCGACACGCCGAACTTGCGGTTTTTCCTTCGTTCGAAGCCGTGGAGGCACGGCTCGAAACGCCGGGGGCGCTGCTGGAGACGGTGGCGCGGACCCGCCCCGAGATCGTCGTCCATCTCGCGGCGCAGGCCGGCGTCCGCTACAGCATCGAGAACCCGCGCTCCTACGTCGACTCCAACCTGATCGGCACCGCGAACCTGTTGGAGGCCGTGCGGACGCATCCTGTGCGCCACCTGCTGCTCGCCTCGACGAGTTCGGCCTATGGCGGCGATGCGCGATCGCCGTCCCGCGAGACAGACCGCGCGGTGACGCCGGTCTCGTTCTATGCCGCCACCAAGCTCGCCACCGAGGCGATGGCGCATTCCTACGCCCATCTGTTCGGCGTCGCGACGACGGCGCTGCGGTTCTTCACGGTCTACGGACCGTGGGGCCGGCCCGACATGGCGTTGTTCCTGTTCACCAGGAAGATCCTGGCCGGGGAGCCGATCGAGGTTTTTTCCGGCGGATCGGCGGAGCGCGACTTCACCTATATCGACGACCTCGTCGAAGCGCTGGTGCGGGTGATCGACCGCGTCCCGGCGAAGCCCGGCGACGGCGGCCCGGTCTGCGCGGCGGATACCCTGAGCCCGGTCGCACCTTACCGCCTCGTCAATATCGGCGGCGGCCGGCCTGTGCGCCTCGACCGGATGATCGAGACCCTCGAACAAGCCCTCGGCCGGACGGCCCGGCGTATCCCGCTGCCCCTGCCGCCGGGCGACGTCTCGGCCACGCGGGCGAGCACCGAGTTGCTGCAGGCCCTGATCGGCACGGTGCCGGAGACCCCGCTCGATGTCGGCCTGCCGGCCTTCGTGCGCTGGTACCGTGCGTTCTACGGCGCCTGAGGCCGCGCGCGAGACAGCCTACTCGCCGGGGCAGATTTCCCGGCGCGTCCAGCGGTACCGCACCATGAGCAGCGCCTGCGCGACGGCCACGCCGATCCCGGCCGCCGAGGCCTTCACGAGAAAATCGGCGACGCGGCCGTGCCGGCTCGCGGCGAAGATCTGGCCGACTTCCAGCCCGGCCGCGATGCCGATGCCGGCGCAAAGGGCGAGCAGCCAGTGGCGCGGATAGGCGATGGCGAACAGGAAGCCGAGGAGCGCGTAGGCCAACGCCCGCTCGACATTGGCATCCTCGGTGACGACGGGGCGCAGACCGATCGGCGCGAGCGTCACGAAGACGAGCGCGGCGGCGAGCGTCCAGGCCATCAGGCGCGCGAGCTTGGGCATCGTCTCTGGTGACCCGTACAACCGCTCCGGGTCAAGTGCAGTGCAGCAACGATCGCGTCAGATGATGAATGCCGCGACCAGCGCCAACGGCAGGGCGAGCAGGGCCGCCGGCCTGATCCAGGTCGGCCGATAGGAAGCGAGCGCCACCACGAGCAGCGCTCCACCCGAAAGCGAGCCGAGCCACTGGACCGGGCCGAAGTTCCAGCCCTCGGCCAGCACCGAGACGGCAAAGCACAGGACGATCCCCGCCCAGCCCGCTGCCCGCAGGCCGCGCGCCGTCCGCCGCGAGGGCTTGGCCAGGAAGGCCGCGGCATGGTGGCGGTTCATGCTCAGGCAGAGCGCCGCGAACGCCGCGAAGCTCAGTGCGAGATTCGCGAGGAGGACGAGGGGCGTCATGCTGGTCTCAGGCCCGTTCCAGGGCATTGCTTCGGATGGGGGGCGCGGTGACCTCGCTACGCCGTCGTCCCAGGGCCTCGGCACCGCGGGCTTTGTGGGCTGCGAAGGCGAAGAGCCCGGCGAGACCGAGCATAGCCGCGTCGAACCAGAGATAGAGTGCATCGCCCGCAGCCGCGCTCGCCAGCGGATGGCGTCCGGTCGTGAGGCCGTTCACCACCGGCACGGCGAGAAACAGGGCGGCGGAGGCGCTCAGCATCTCGCACCAAGCCGACACCTGCGGACGAAAGCCCGCATAGGCTGCCGACGTGAGCCAGACCGCGAAGAACGCCCCGACTTCCCAATCGGCCCGCGCGCCGAGACCCACCGGCAGCAGGCGGTTGGCGAGGAAGTAGGCGGCGAGCGCGGCCGGCAGTCCGGCAATGGCCGCGAGGTTGAGCACACGCACCAGCCGCAGGCCGAAGAACGGCGCCGCGCCGGGCTTCGGCAGCCGGGCGACGCTCCACAGCACCAGCCCAGTGCCCACCATCGCCGCGCCCATCAGGCCGGAGAGGAAGAACAGCACGCGTAGCGCCGGCCCGGCGAAATGCGCCTCGTGCAGGCCGACCATGGTGGTGAAGGTCTTCGAGGCGGGTTTGAGGTTCGGGTTCAGCACCTCCAGTACCGCGCCGGTCGCGCCGTCGAAGGCGACTTGCGGGTGCTGGTGCGAGAGGCCGTGCGGCTCCTCGAACACCGCGACGACCTTGGCCTTCGCGTCGCCCGGCATGTCCACCGAGAGCATTTCGAGCGGCTCGGAGATGCGCTCGAGGGCCTGACGGACCATCGGACCGACGGGAGCGAGCTGGCCGGGCCTGCCCGCCGGCGTCACGGGGGCAGTGATCTGTCCCGTTTCCCCGTAAAACCTCATTTCGTCGCCCTGGTAGGCAGCGAGGACGCCCCAGGGCATGTACATCAGCGCCAGCGTCGCGATGCCCGTGTAGGTGATCATCAGGTGGAACGGGATCGCCAGCACGCCGACGACATTGTGCGCATCGAGCCAGCTCCGCTGCGCCGATTTCGCGCCCCGGCGGAAGGTGAAGAAGTCCGCGAAGATCCGCCGGTGCGTGAGGATGCCGGACAGGAGCGTGATCAGGCCGATCATCGCGCAGATGCCGGCGATCCAGCGGCCCACGGTCGAGGGCAGGTTCAGCTCGTAGTGAAAGTGGTAGACGAAATCGCCGCCGCGCGTCTCGCGCGTCGCGGGCGGTCCCCCGGTGGCGGGATCGAGCCGCGCCGTTCCCGGCGGCCGCGCGAAATCCGTGAACCACGTCAGCCCCACGGCCGGGTCGGCGGCACTCGGCAGGGTGACGTACCAGGCGATGGCGTTCGGTGCCGCGCCCTTGAGATGGGCGACCGCCGTCTCGGCCGCCTGGGCGAGCGTATCGGGTGTCGGCACCTGCTGGACGACCGGAAGTTCGGGCCGCATCCAGCGCGAGATGTCGGCGCGGTAATAGGTGGCCGTTCCGGTCACGAACATGGCGAACAGCACCCAGCCGGCCACGAGGCCTGCCCAGCTGTGCAGCCAGGCCATCGACTGGCGAAAGCCGTTCCTCACGTCGAGCCTCCCGTCCGTACGAGGAGCCAGAGGCCGAGGCCGAGCGCGCCGATCGGCAGCCCGAGCCAAAGAGTCGCGACGTGCAACGAGCGCGCGGCGAAGACGAACAGGACGGCGACGGCCATCACGGCGAAGCTCAGCAGCGTCGCTACGGTCACAGCCTCGGCCGGGTCGAGCGGCAGCGTCAGCGACAGCACGGCGGTGGCGAGCGCCGCGAGCGCATAGCCGCCGACGAGGGCCAGCAAAACGCGGCCCGCGACGGCCGCGCGGTAGCCCCGCCCCAGAGTCCGACCTGTCGCCATAGGCTCCAACACCCGCCGATCGAAGCCGTCGGCATCGATCACCGGACGGCGCGCCTCGTCCGGTAACAGGCCGTTCAGGCAGCGGGCAACCGGAATTTTATGGAATGATTCTAAGGCTTTGCCGCGGCATCGGATCGAGATCCGGAAGCCGGTGCAGTGCCGTGTTCGGACGCCGGAGACCACGGATGCCGAGAACACGGCGCAGATCATGAAGCTGCAGGCGACCGGTAGGACGCCAACGGCGTCGCCGGTCTCGGGCCCATCCGACTGCAATCGCTGGACGGCTGTGGGAAAAAACGAAGCCGGCGGCCCGGCGGAGCCGAGGCCCCGTCAGGTCCGCCGGCCACTCAGCATCCCGACTGGGGGGATATCGGGGCGCTTCGTTGGAAGACGCTACGCCGCGAATGATTCCGGATTGTTTCAGCTACAGCCGAGGCGCGCGATCTGCGCCTCCTGAAGCGCGCCGCCGCATCCCAACCGATCAGCGCGATGTGCTGCGAGAGGCCTTAACAGGTCAGGCAGAAAGGCAGCTGCAAGCGGGCGATCCCGGTCGTGCGCGAGCGTGTCGCCGAATCGATCAGGCAGGGGATCACGGGGTCTTACTCGGCGCGGCCAGCATCACCTGCGGTTCCACCCCGGAGATCGGGGCTGGGCGGCGGCGTGTGGCTTCGGACGAACAGTCCGCCGAGCAGCAGAAGCAGCCCGGGAACCATCAGAGCGCGCATCCATCGGCCTCCGGACCGATGACCGAAAGCATTTTGGACAAAGTGCCTCGCACGATTGTTCGGCGGCAGCCGGAACGGCACGTCCGTCGTGCCGCCGCATCCCCCATATGGGTGATGAAACCCCCAATATCGCATGCTTTGTCATTCCTCAGACGGTCAGGGGGATCCGACGATGCGATATCTCGATACAATGCCAGCTTGGGCGGCGCGCCAGCGCAGCCGCCGCCTCGTTCGCCACAGCGACGAGAAGGTGGTGCGCTGGATCAATCACAATCAGGATGTGAAAGACGGGGTCGTTCAGCCTGGATCCGAGCGTTCGAGCAACGACAACGTCGTCGCGTTCGCGGCAACACGGGCCGCTCAGGCTCACTGAGGTTCGACCGGCGCTCGCCGACATCCACACGGCCCGCTCCGTCGCACCGGAGACGGGCCGTATTCATGAGCGGGTTCAGGCGAGGGCGAGCCGCCCGGCGAGCAGGGCGAGGCCGACGACGATCCAGGTGACGTAGTCGCCGATGAGCCCGCTATGGGCCGCGTCCAGCAGCCGGAATGGGCCGGCCTGGACGCCGCTGCCGAGCTTCAGCAGGACCTTCGGCAGATGGCCGCGCGAAAGATCGTAGCCGGCGATCGCGAAGGCCATCGCCACCGAGAGCCAGGGCAGCCAGGCGATGCCGTGCGGCAGTGCGGTCTGCGGTTCGCTCATGTGCAGGAAGTTCGGCACGGCGTTGCGCACGAGGTCTTCGACCGGCCCGGCGGGAGCGGCGAGGTCGAGGGCGAGGAGGAACAGGCAGGGCGCCAGCATCAGCCAGAGCGGGCGGTCCGCCTTCTCCTGCTCGTCCTCGCTCGGCGCGCGTGCCTCGTCACCGGCGACCGAACCCCATCCGAGGAAGATTCGGGCCGCCCCGCGCAGGACGGCGGCGCCGGTGAGCCCGCAGCCGAGCACGGTGGCGATCAGCGCGACGCGGTGGCCGCGCTCGTCGAGCGCGCCCTGCATGAGATGCGTCCCCTGGTCGAGCAGCCCGACGGGAAGACCGGCGAGCAGCAGGCCGCCGAGCGCCATGGCGATGCCGGCCGGCTCGATGCCACGCCCGAGGCCGCGCAGGCCGATCTCGTCGATGCTGGCGCGGGTGGCGAGGAGGATGCCCGCCACCATGAACAGCGCGCCCTTCACCAGCCCGTGGCCGACGAGATAGACCAGCAGCCCGCCGGCGCCGGCCTGCGACAGCACGCCGATGCCGAGGATCATGATGCCGGCATGGCTGATCGTGGAGAAGGCGAGCATCCGCTTGAGGTGACGCTGGCGCAGGGCCATGACCCCGCCGAGGATCGCAGTGAGCGAGCCGAGCCCGATCATCGCATCCGACAGCGCGGCGAGGATGCGGTCGCTGCCGGAAAATACCACCCAGGTCAGCTTGGCGAGACCGAACAGGCCGAGCGACACCATCGCGCCGGAGAAGATCACCGAGACCGGGCTCGGCGCCACCGCATGGGCGTCGGCGAGCCAGAACTGGAACGGCACCATCGCCGCCTTGATCATCAGCGCGACGGCGATCAGGCAGAAGGCGGCGGCCACGACCGGATCGCGGGCATTGGCCGCCACCGCCAGCCGCAGGCCCTCGTAGTCGAGGGTGCCGGCGCGGGCATAGATCAGGCCGATGCCGCCGAGCATCATGAACCCGGCGAGGCTGTTGGTGACGGTGAAGTTCAAGGCGCCCGACAGCGCCGACCCCTCGAGCCGGTAGGCGGTGAGCGCGAAGGCCGCCACCGACATCACCTCGAACCAGACGAATAGGTTGAACAGGTCGCGGGTGAAGCAGAACCCCGTCATCGCCGCGAGAAACAGCAGCATCAGCACCTGGAAGTGCCCGTGCACGTTGGTGAAATAGCCCCAGGCAAACACGAAGGCGGCGGCGTAGAGCAGGCCGATGAAGGCCGCGATCCAGGCGCTCGCCGCATCGATCTGGAAGCCGATGCCGACCGCATGCCCGTCCCGCGGTGTCCAGCCCCCGAACCAGTAGATTAGCGGGCCGGACTCGGCGGCACGGGTCGCGATCAGCATGCAGAGAGCCGAGGCCACAAGCGCGGTGAGCGTCGCCAGGATGTCCGGCATGTGACCGTGCAGGCGCTTCGACAGCATCAGGATGAGGGCGCAGACCGCGAGCGGGATCGCCACCGGCAGGGGCGGCAGCACGCCGCTCGGGATCGCGTCGAGGAGGCTCACCGTTGCGGCTCCGCGACTCGGCCCTTGCAGGCGTCCGCCGCCTGTTGCTCCTTCATCGGCGCGAGCTCTTCAGGATCGAGGGTGCCGCGGCGCTTTTGGACCTGGATCGCCATGACGAGCAGCAGCGCCGTCAGCGTCGCCCCGACGACGATGTCGGTGAGCACGAGCGCCTGCACCACCGGATCGACCGCCGGCGTGCCGGGCGGGTGGTCGTAGAAGATCGGGGCGACCGAGTCCCAGCGGTAGCCGACCGCGAGCAGCAGCACGTAGGTCGCCGACTGGCAGACACCGAGGCAGCCGACGAGGTGGATGTAGTTGCGGCTCGTGACGATGCCGTACAGTCCGATCGCGAACAGCCAAGCGGCCACGCAGAAAGGCAGGGCGCTCATGATCGGGGTCATTCTTGGTGGCCGGTCGGGACGCGTCCGCCGCACGCGCGGCGGCGCGCAGTCGCGCTTGCCGACGGCCAATGTCTGGGAGAGTCGAAGAGGAGGGCCGTCGGTCTCATTCGCTCGGGGTGTCCTCGCCCGCGGCCGGCTCGCGCGTCTCCTCCATGAATTCCAGGAAAAGCTGGGTGAAGCCGCCGGTGACGGCGAGTGCCACGCCGAGGTTCTCGATCAGGATCAGGCCGCCCGAGAGCATGTCCTTGTAGATTCCGAGCGGCAGCAGGTTTTCCATGAAGGCTGCGCCGACGAGCATCGGGCCGAGGCCGCATAGCGTGAAGACCAGCGCGCCCCCGCCCTCCATGGCATCGAGCCAGCCGCTGAGCACGCTGCGCCGCCAGCCGGCATAGCCCTCGCCGAGGTAGATCAGCATGGTGCCCGACGCGAGGATGACGCCGCCCTGGAAGCCGCCGCCCGGCGTCACCGTGGCGTGCAGCACGATGTAGAGGCCGAACACCGCGATCAGCGGCCCGAAGATCCGACAGACCAGCGTCACGGCCTCGGCCCGCGGCACCAGAGGCCGGCCGGGAAGGCGGATCGCGGTGTCGGCGGTATCGGTGCCGCGCTGGCCGCGTAGCAGCACGACGGTGCCGGCGATGGCTGCGAGCAGCATGAACTCTTCGCCGAGCGTATCGAGACCGCGGATGTCGAAATTGATCGCGCTGACCATGTTGGCGACCTGCCGCTCGGCCGGGCCGATCCGATTGATCAACTCACCATAGGCCGGGATCTCGCTGCCGAAACCGGGGATGTGGCCGATCACCGAGCCGAAGCCCGGCACCAGCACGAGGGCGGAGAGCGCCAGCAGGATCAGGCGCAAGCGGAGGCTCACGCGTCCTCTCCGGCCCGACTGGTCCGCACCGAGGCGATGGCGACGAGGAAGAGCAGGGGCACCACGACGGTGCCGACGGCGAGTTCCGACAGGGCGACGTCGGGTGCCTGCAGCGCCAGGAAGAGCAGCGTCAGCACCAGTCCGTTGACGGCGATGGCGAAAACCTGACGGCGCGGCTCGCGCACCAGTACGATGCCGGTTCCGGTCACCGCCGCGAGCAGCAGGAGCAGGGCGAGCAGGATACTCACGCCTTGCGGCCTTCCCGGATCAGCAACGCGCGGCCGGTGGCGTGCGAGAGCGCCGCCCCTGCGACGACGAGCAGGAGGGTGAGGCCGAGCACCTTCATCGAGCGCACCGAGACGCCGTCGGCGACGAAGCAGGCGAGCGTCAGTCCGCCGCCGCCGGCGATGTTCACGAAGCTCACCGCATGCAGCCGGTCGAGCGCCGCCGGCAGGCGCAGGGTGGCGAGGCAGCCGAGCCAGACCGATGCGATGGTGAGGCCGAGCAGGCCGCAGAGCAGGATGTCGGTGGCGCTCACAGCCAGCGCTCCACGAAGACCGCGACGAGGAGCGAACCCGGCAGACCGAGCAGGGCCAGGGTGATCGCGAGGTCGATCGAGGAAGGCTGGTCGATGGCGAAGGTGGTGAGGACCAACGAGAAAATCGCTACCGTGGTCGCGAGTTGCGAGGCCGCGAAACGCTGCGCGAGACCTCCGCGCAGGGCCGCGGCGACAGCCACGCCCAGGGGTGGCAGTAGCGCGCAGAGCGCGGCGATCCAGAGCAGCGGCGGGCTCACGCGCTGCCCTCCGCAGGCAGGATGGCGTGGACGCAAATTCGTCCGCGCGCCCGTTCGAGCCGCAGCACGTAGGTGTCCGGCGACAACGAGGCCGCCAGTACGGCGACGGCGCGGGTTCCGGCGGTCTGCGGGCCGTCCTCGTTCAAGGGGCAGTGCGCGGCCTGCGCCGGCTGCACCGCGCGGTCCTCGCCTGCGACGTCGCCCCGGACGACGGCCCGCAGCAGGCGGAGGCCGACACGCAGGGTCTCCCCGGGAAGTCGTGCCAGGGCCGTCAGGAGCGGTTTCAGGGCAGCGGGACGAATCATCAGGTGATGATCGCCGCAGCGGCCGAGCTGCCGGACCCAAATCGCTCCGAGACCTCCACATATGACAGCCGCGCCGACCTCCTCCGCGCTTAGACTGCCGGCGAGGCCGAGATAGACGCCGGTGAGCACGAACCAGGAAAGACCGACTTCCACCATCCGGCGGCCCCACTCCGGCTACGCTCGCCATTTGCAACGAAGCTTTGCTGGGAACGGTTCCGCCGTGTCTTCGACGTCGAGGCTCGGGTTGCAGGCCGGGCTGAGTTCTTGCCCGTCCCTGCGCCTCCAAGAACAGGCCGATCCCGAAATCAGTGATCGTTCCGGGTGCGGCCCTTGGCACCTGATCCGGCAGGGTTCATGCTCGCCCGACACGCCGCCGGAGAAGCGGCTACTGGAGCCGCGCTGTCTGCCAACGACTCGGCAGTGATGTCGTCGGAGAGCGCTCTCACCCTGGAGAAATGCCCATGCTCGCCGCCAATCGTCTCGTGAAATCCGCGTGGATCGCGGTCGAACTCGATCGTGACCGCTGCGAACGCATCCTCGTCGTCGAGGCTTACATCGCCGTCAGTCCGCTGGAGAAGGACTACGATCCGGTCCGTTACCAGAAGGTCGTCGAGGACGTCCGCCGCGTGCTCGCCGCCAATCCCGACATCGATCGCGCCTCGATCCTCAGCATGCACCGTGACACGGCCTGCACGGCGCTGTTCCGGACCTCGCCGGCTGGAACGAACGCCCCGGTTGCGGCGAGCGCAGCATAGAGGGCGCCCCCGTTCTCATCGGAACAGCAGCACGCTCTGTATCGTCATCATCGCATGACGTTTTCGGGAAACCGGATGCCACTTCCCCGGATCACGCTCTAATCCAGCGGTGCCTCGGCCGGGTCGGCGATCTGGATCTCGCTCGGCGCCGTCGCGGTCGCCCGACCGCCTGATCTGCGGCGCTCCGGTCCTCCGCCGCAGCCCAGACAGACCGAGCCGATCACACGCCGGGTGCGCGCATCCATGCGCTTGTCCATGGCCACCTGCCGGTTGAGCGCCTCTTCGTTCGCCTGCGGCACGGTCGAGGGCGCGGCCCGCAGAGGCGACAGGCCGCCCGACCTGCGGAGCTCCGGGTTCGTGTCCTGAGCAGCCGCGCCCGCGCAGCCCGCGAGCAGCACCGCCACACCGATCGTCACCCGCATGAAGATATCTCCGCCGCCTCGCGCCGAAGGTGCTGGGTGAATTCGCTCTTTTCGGGGCGATGGCCGGCGCCGCGCGTCCTGCGCAGCGCCGACAGACAAGGCCGGCGAAGAGGACGGTCGTGGGATCGCCCGCGCTCGTCCGCTCCGTCAGGTCCCGATCATCCGAGTTCGATGGCCGGCGGCTCCCAGGCGGCGACGCGCGTGCGGCCCTCGTCCGTGATCTGCCAGACGGCGAAAGTGCCGCCGAGATGCGGGCCGGCCTGGGTGCCGACCCAGCGCAGATTGCCGTTCCGTTCGAGAACGCGCAGGCGGGCATGGTCGCGCGGCCAGTCGCGATCCGGGTTCTGTTTGATCGAGATGCGGCCTTCGATGGCGACGGCGGCCTTGTTGAGAAGACGTCGGGAATGCAGGGGCATGCGGGCTCCTTCGTTCGGGAAGTCTCGAGGGGTGGGAACGCAGATACGGTTGCCCCGCGGGTCGTGACCCGCTCGGCGCCGGCAGATCGTGCCCGGATCCGACACACACGCGCCGCCCGCGACATCCTGATGACGCCGGTTGCAGCCGCATGGCCCATGGCACGCTGTCACGTGCGCTCACGGTCCGGCACGCCGGGATCGCGAACGCCGCGCTCGTGGAGGCCGGTCCGCTCAGGCGAACCGACAAGAACCCGCGAACGGATTCAGGGTGTGAGCGTCAATGCGTTTCCGAGCGCCGGGTTTCATCCGGCGTTTCGAGAACATTGTTCAGCCGGAAGGCCGGTTGCGAACCTGGCTGAGGCATCGGCCCCCAGGGTCGTGTAGCGCCGGGTCGGCGCGGTCCTGCTTCGGACACGTCCCGTCGAGCATGGGGCTCTCCCCGTCGAGTCGGTGGTCGAAAGCGCCGGAGCGCAGAAGAAGCTTAGCCATTCGTGACCAAAACGCAACCTGATTCGACAGCCACACGAGATTTGGAAGCCGGCAACTTGGCCGCGCCGAGTGACCCGTGCCATGGAGGATATCGTGCGCGGCGGAGTGCGACGGCCGTGGGAGACCCCTCGATGAAGGCCAGGATGCAGGAGCTGCTCGGGCTGCTGACGATGGTCGTCGATCGCGTCGCCGCCGCCAACGCGCGCACGGCCGAGGCCGAGAGCCGGGCAGCTCGGATGGCCGTGCTGCTCGACGCACTCTCCGACGAAAATGCCGCTTTGGGCGCCGATCTCGAAGAGGCCGAAGACGCCCTCACGGAGTCGCGCGAGACGATCCGGTTCTTGCGCGCGCAGGTCGAGGCCGGCGAGCGCCTGGCCGAGGCGTTGGAAGCCCGTGCGGCCGACGCCGAGCTGCGCATTGTTCGGGCGTCCGACGCGCTTGGCCTGTCCGCCCCGGTCGATCCGCCCGCGACGATCGGCGAGAGGCCGCGACCCTCGGTGGCCCTGCATTGATTTGAACCGGGTCGGCGCCGTGGCCTATCGCGCGACCACGCGGGGCTTGATGGTCTCGTAGTCCTGGCGCTTGAGGACGCGGCGCGTGATCAGGTCGTCGGGGGACGTGTAGGGCCGATTCGCGACGATCGTCTTGCCGATCATGCCGGCGCCGAGTGTGTTGAGCGCCTCGACCGGCGCGCTGTTCAGGTCGACCGCATCGCCTGCCACCGGTGTCTCGGCGGGCGTCTCGAGTGTGGACGGCGGGAGCGCCGCCGAACGCTCCGGCGGCGGCTCTACGGGAGCGGCCGCGGGCTCCGCGGGCGCCGGGCGGCCCATGCCGGTGGACGGTGCGGCGTCCGGCGAGGCCGGCCGCGCGGCGGCGGTGGGCCGGCCGCCGGGATAGACCGAGCGCACGCCGGGTTCGGCCGGTTCGGCGAGGCTCGGCTCCATCGGCTTCGGCCGCCGGGCCGGCGCCTCGGCGACGGGCGGCGGCAGGACGGCCCGAGTCGTCGCGGAGCGCGGGCCGAAGGCCTGCCACAGGCCGGCGAGCGCGGCGGCCAGCGCCACCAGGGTGAACCCGAGAAACAGCGTGGAGGCCTTCATACGCGGCGATCGAGTCCTTCGTTGGGGGCGGATCGGCAGATGCCAGTGCATGGGCTTATCCGGCAGAGTGCCCGCCGGCGCTACCCCGGTCAGGCCGACGGTGCGTGACCGACGCAACCCCCGTCCAAGCGATGCTCCCTGGCATCAGCTCCGTTTGTTCGCGGCCCGGCGTACGCCGCTGGATCCGGTGCCGTCGAGCGTGCCCGCGATCGTCCGCGCGACGGCGACGAGGGCTGTCACCATCGGCGTGGCAGGCTCCCGGCGCGGGGCGACGAGGCCGATGACGTGGGTCAGGTCGGGCTCGACGATCGGGATCGAGCGGACGCCCTCGGTCGGCCCCAATGCGTCGGCGAGGATCGCCGGCATGATGCTCGCCCATTGCAGGGTGCGCACATGGGTCATCAGCACGATCATCGAATTCGATTCGAGGGTCGGCGCCGGCTCGGCTCCAGCGGTGCGGAGTTGCTGGTCGATGATGCGCCGGTTCTGCATGTTCGGCGTCAGAAGGCAGAGGGGCATGCGCCCGGCCTCCGCCCAGGTGATCGAATCGCGATCGTCGTAGGGACCGCCCGCCGCGGTGAGCAGCCGGTAATGCTCGGTGTAGAGCGGAACGGAGATCACCCGGCCGGTTGGCTCGTTGTCGAGATAGGTCAGGCCGGCATCTGCCTCGAGATCGTCGAGCAGCTGAAAGATGTCGGCGGAGGTGGTGGATTCGATCGTGAAGCGCACACCGGGGTGGCGCTTGCGATAAGGCGTCGTGAGAGCCGCCACCATCGGCAGCGCGGTCGGCACCGCCGCGATGCGCAGGTTGCCGGTGAGCCCGCGCTTCAGGGACGAGACGTCCTCGTGCATGGCGCGGGCGTCGGCGACGATGCGGCGGGCCCAGGCCAGCACGCGCTCGCCCTCGGGCGTAAAGCCCTGAAACCGCGAGCCGCGCAGCACCAGTTGCACGCCGAAGCGGTTCTCCAGCTGCTTCACGCCGGCCGAGAGGGTCTGCTGGGTGACGCTGCAGGCTTCCGCCGCCCGTCCGAAATGTTCTTCGCGGGAGAGCGCGAGGAGATAGTCCAGCTTCTCGATCACCTCACCCACCGCACGGCCCGCCCGCATGTCCGGACCCGACGGTGGTAGAGCGATGCCGCCATGCGCTCAACAGGCCGCTCGGCGCGGCCTATCGAGCATCGCGTTCAGCCGGCGTCGCTGGCGCCCTCGCCGGCGAGTTGGGGGTCGCGGGTCGCGGGCCGGACCGGGCTTTCGGTGGTCGGCTCTTCTTCCAGCGCCTTGATCACGAGCGGGTCGATCTTGTCGCCCGCCCCCGCCGCATGTGCCGTGAGCGCCCGGATCATCTTCGGCGCCCAGAAAGCGTGGAGGTGATGGTGAATGCCCGCCACCGCCTCGTCCTCCGGATAGGTCCGGAAGAACGAAGCGATCTGGTTCGCCATGCGGACGAGCTTTTCGTCGTTGGTCAGCGCGCTCATCGCCGGGGCCTACTCCGCCGCCTGCTGGGCTTCGGCGATGCGGGTCAACGAGAAGTCCTCCTCGTAGAACCGCGCCTGCCAGTCCGAAGGCCGGTTGGTGCGCCGGACCTGGACCGCCGTCACCTTGTACTCGGGGCAGTTGGTGGCCCAGTCCGAGAAGTCGGTGGTGATCACGTTGGCGCCGGTCTTGGCGTGGTGGAAGGTGGTGTAGACCACGCCCGGCTGCATGCGTTCGGTGATCTTGGCCCGAAGCGCGATGTCGCCCGAGCGGCTCTCCAGGGCCACGAGATCGTCGTTGACGATGCCGCGCACCTCCGCGTCGAACGGGTGGATCTCCAGCACGTCCTCTTCATGCCAGCGCGAGTTCTCCGTGCGGCGGGTCTGCGCGCCGACGTTGTACTGCGACAGGATGCGGCCGGTCGTCAGGATCAGCGGGAACTTCGCCCCCGTGCGCTCCTCGGTGGCCACGTATTCCGTGATCATGAAGCGGCCCTTGCCGCGCACGAACCGGTCGACGTGCATCATCGGGGTGCCCTGGGGCGCCTTGTCGTTGCACGGCCACTGGATCGAGCCGAGCTCGTCGAGCTTGGCGAAGCTGACGCCGGCGAAGCTCGGGGTCAGCGCCGCGATCTCATCCATGATCTCGGAGGGGTGGTTGTAGCTCATCGGGTAGCCCAGCGCGTTGGAGAGCAGCACCGTACCCTCCCAGTCGCCGTAGCCGCCCTTCGGAGCCATGACCTTTCGCACGCGTGAGATGCGGCGCTCGGCATTGGTGAAGGTGCCGTCCTTCTCGAGGAACGAGGCGCCGGGCAGGAAGACGTGGGCGTATTTCGCGGTCTCGTTCAGGAACAGGTCCTGGATCACGATGCACTCCATGGCCATGAGGCCGGAGGTGACGTGATGCGTGTCGGGGTCGGACTGCGCGATGTCCTCGCCCTGGATGTACATGCCCTTGAAGGCGCCATCGACGGCTTCATCCAGCATGTTGGTGATGCGCAGGCCCGGCGCGTTGTCGAGCTTGGCGCCCCAGAGCGCTTCGAAGCTCTCGCGGGTCGAATCGTCCGAGACGTGGCGGTAGCCCGGCAGCTCGTGCGGGAACGAGCCCATGTCGCAGGAGCCCTGCACGTTGTTCTGGCCGCGCAACGGGTTCACGCCGGCGCCGACCATGCCGATGTTGCCGGTGGCCATGGCGATGTTGGCCATGCCCATCACCATGGTCGAGCCCTGGCTGTGCTCGGTGACGCCGAGGCCGTAATAGATCGCGCCGTGTCCGCCGGTGGCATAGAGGCGCGCCGCGGCGCGCAGGTCCGCCGGATTCACGCCGGTGAAGGCCTCGGCCGCCTCCGGCGAGTTGCGCTCCTCGGCGATGAAGCGGGCCCAGGACTCGAACTCGGCGAGGTCGCAGCGCTCGCGCACGTAATCCTCGTCGACGAGACCCTCGGTGACGATGACGTGGGCGAAGGCGTTGATGAAGGCGACGTTGGAGCCGGGCTTCAGCGGCAGGTGATAGTCCGCCTTGATGTGCGGCGACTTCACGAGGTCGATCTTGCGCGGGTCGGCGACGATGAGCCGGGCGCCTTCGCGCAGCCGCTTCTTCATGCGCGAGGCGAAGACCGGGTGGCCGTCGGTCGGGTTGGCGCCGATCACGAGGATCACGTCGGACTTTTCGACCGACTTGAAGTCCTGCGTGCCGGCCGAGGTGCCGAGCGTCGACATCAGGCCGTAGCCGGTCGGCGAGTGGCAGACGCGGGCGCAGGTGTCGACGTTGTTGTTGCCGAAGGCGGCGCGCACGAGCTTCTGGACGAGGTAGGCTTCCTCGTTGGTGCAGCGCGACGAGGTGATGCCGCCGACCGAGTCCTTGCCGTACTTTGCCTGAATGCGCTTGAATTCGGAAGCCGCACGGTCGATCGCGACCTCCCACGACACCTCCTGCCAGGGATCCGTGATCTTCTCGCGGATCATCGGCTTGGTGATGCGGTCCTTGTGGGTCGAGTAGCCGTAGGCGAAGCGGCCCTTGACGCAGCTATGGCCCTCGTTGGCCTTGCCGTCCTTGTACGGCACCATGCGGATGACCTTGTCGCCCTGCATCTCGGCCTTGAACGAGCAGCCGACGCCGCAATAGGCGCAGGTGGTCACGGCCGAATGGTCGGGCTGTCCGAACTCGTGGACCGACTTCTCCTGCAGGGTCGCGGTCGGGCAGGCCTGGACGCAGGCGCCGCACGACACGCATTCGGACTGCATGAAGTTCGTCGGACCGGCGGCGACGCGGCTGTCGAAGCCGCGGCCGGAGATCGTCAGCGCGAAGGTACCCTGCGTCTCCTCGCAGGCCCGGACGCAGCGGTTGCAGACGATGCACTTCGACGGGTCGTAGGTGAAGTAGGGGTTCGACTCGTCCTTCGGCAGGTACTTCTCGGAGGTCGGCTTGACGTGGTTCTCGCCGTCGTAGCCGTAGCGGACGCCGCGCAGTCCCACCTGTCCCGCCGTGTCCTGCAGCTCACAATCGCCATTTGCGGCGCAGGACAGGCAGTCGAGGGGATGGTCGGAGATGTAGAGCTCCATCACGCCCTTGCGGAGCCGGTGCAGCTTGTCCGTCTGCGTCTTCACGACCATGCCGTCCTCGGCCGGCGTGGTGCAGGAGGCGGGGGTGCCACGGCGGCCCTCGATCTCGACAAGGCACATCCGGCAGGAGCCGAAGGGCTCCAGCGAATCCGTCGCGCAGAGCTTCGGGATCTTGGTGCCCATGTGCATCGCGGCCGACATTACCGATGTGCCCGCGGGCACGGTGACGCTCTCGCCGTCGATGGTCAGCGACACGGTCTTCTCGCTGACGCGGATCGGCGTGCCGTAGTCGATTTCCTTGATGAGGCTCATGGCTGCTTCCTCACTCGGCCGCGACGGGCAGCGATGCGCCGCGCGTAAAATCTTCGGGGAAATGCGTGATCGCGCTCATCACCGGCATGGGGGTCAACCCGCCCATGGCGCAGAGCGATCCATCGGTCATGATCTCGCAGAGATCCTTGACCAGCTCGATGTTGGCCTCGGGGCGGTTGCCCGCGATGACCTTGTCCATGGTCTCGACGCCGCGCGTCGCGCCGATGCGGCAGGGCGTGCACTTGCCGCAGGATTCGGTGGCGCAGAACTCGAAGGCGAAGCGGGCCTGCTTGGCCATGTCGACGGTGTCGTCGAACACGACGATGCCGCCGTGGCCGACGAGACCTTTGGCCGCCGCCATCTTCTCGTAGTCGAGGGGCGTATCGAGAAGATTGTCCGGAAAGTAAGCGCCGAGCGGGCCGCCGACCTGCACCGCGCGCACCGGCCGTCCCGAGAAGGTGCCGCCGCCGAACTCCTCGATGATCTCGCGGATGGTGATGCCGAAGGCGTACTCGATGAGGCCGCCCTGCTTGATGTTGCCGGCGAGCTGGATCGGCAGGGTGCCCAGCGAGCGGCCCATGCCGTACTCGGCATAGGCCTTGGCGCCGTGCTCGAGGATCCACGGCACCGCCGTGAAGGTCATGACGTTGTTGACCAGCGTCGGCTTGCCCATGAAGCCCTTGAGGGCCGGGATCGGCGGTTTGGCGCGGACGAGGCCGCGACGGCCCTCCAGGCTCTCCAGCAGCGAGGTCTCCTCGCCGCAGATGTAGGCGCCGGCGCCGAGGCGAACCTCCAGGTGGAAGGTCTTGCCGCTCCCTAAGATGTTCTCGCCGAGCGTGCCCGCCTTGACGCCGTTGGCGATGGCGTCGCGCATCGTGCGGAAGGCCTGCGGGTATTCCGAGCGGCAATAGATGTAGCCGCGGGTCGCGCCAACGGCGACGGCGGCGATGGTCATGCCCTCGATCAGGTTGAAGGGGTCGCCCTCCATCATGATCCGGTCGGCGAAGGTGCCCGAATCGCCCTCGTCCGCGTTGCAGACCACGTATTTCCGCTCGTTCTCGGCGAGCATCACCGTGTTCCACTTGATGCCGGCCGGGAAGCCGGCGCCGCCGCGACCGCGCAGCCCCGAATCCTTGACCTGCTCGACCACTTTCGCCGGTTCGAGCCCCAGCGCGGCTTCGAGACCGCGATAGCCGCCATGCGCCCGGTAATCGTCGACGGAGACCGGATCGACCACGCCGCAGCGGTGGAAGGTCAGGCGGTGCTGGCGCTTCAGGAACGGGATCTCTTCCGGGTTGCCGAGCCGCAGCGCATGCGCGCCGCCCTCATGCAGGCCGGCATCGAGCAGGCTCTCGACGTCGCCATGGCTCACTGGACCGTAGGCGATGCGGCCCTCGGGGGTCGCGACCTCCACCATCGGCTCGAGCCAGAGCAGACCGCGGGTGCCGGTGCGGACGATCTCGACGTCGAGACCGCGCTGCTCCGCACCCGAAAAGATTGCCCGGGCGACGCGGTTGGCGCCGAGGCCGAGGGCAACGGCGTCCTTTGGAACGAAGATCTTGATGCGGCTCATGCCCGCGACTCCTTCAGAGCGGCATCGAGGCTATCGACGCTGAGGCGGGCCAACGGCTCCTCGCCGATCATCGCGGCGGGTCCGTTGGAGCAGAGCCCGAGGCAGTAGACCGGCTCGACCGTGACCTCGCCGTCGGCGGTGGTCCCGTGCCAGTCGATACCGAGACGCTGCAGGATCTCGCCGTGAAGCCGGTCCGAGCCCATGGCCTGGCAGGCCTCGGCGCGGCAGAGCTTCACCTGCTGGCGTCCGGCCGGCGCCTTGCGGAAGTCGTGGTAGAACGTGATGCAGCCGTGCACTTCGGCGCGCGATAGGTTCAGCGCGTCGGCGATGATCGGCACCGCCGCCTCGTCGACGTAACCAAATTCCTCCTGCAATGCGTGCAGGATCGGGAGCGTCGCGCCTTCGAGGTGCTTATGCTCGGCGACGATCCCAGCCGCGCGCGAGGCGCTCCAAGGCTCGGGACTCGACATGTTTTCCTACCCAAATTGGTCTTGTTCTAAAGCCCAATGGAACAGGAAAGGCGATATAATTCAATCAAGCGGACCCGTCATGCGACAAAGGATTTTTGTCAGACGCGGGTGAGCCTCGGCAGGCGAGCGACCTCGAGCCCCGGCATCAGGTGCATCACCGAGCGGGCGTATTCATATTTCGCCACAGCTATCCCGTCGGTCCAGGAGGGCAGGGGGACCGCCATCAGCTCGGTGATGTCGAGGCCGCGCTCGAAACCGTCGTTGATCTGGGCCTCGACCGTGTCGAGCCAGCGGCCGGTCTGCGCGATGCCGCGGGTGCCGGCCTCGACGGGTCCGTGGCCCGGCACCAGCAGCTTGTGGTCGATGCCGCCGAGCGTCTTGAGCGAGGTGCGCCAAGTGTCGATCCTGGCGTCCGGCGTGGTCGCGGCGCGATCGAGGAACACGAGGTCACCGGGGAAGAGCAGGCCGGTGCTTTCCTCGTAGAGGCAGAGATCCTCGCTGGTATGGCCGGCGAGCGGTAGCAACCGGAATCGCCGCTCGCCGACGGTCTCGACGCCCTCGGCCGCCTCGCGGCCGGGCGTCGGGATGTCGGTTCCACGCATCCAGTCGCCGGCGACGCGGTACATCGCGTTCGTGAGGTCGTTGCCGACCTTCTTGAGGTCTGCGGTGAGCGTCTTTCCCGCCGAGACCGTGCCGCTCTCGAACGCGGTGGCCCCGAGCACGTGGTCGGTGTGGTAATGCGTGAGGTAGACGCGCACGACCGGTTTGCCGGTGAGTTCGGTCGCCTTGGCCTTCAGCGCCTCGCCGTAACGATGCGACGGGCCGGCATCGATGAGGACGGCGCCTTCACTGGTGTCGAAGATCGTGATGTTGGCGATGGCGCCCCCGTTCTTCGACGTGATCGGCTCGGGCAGGCCGTAGATCGTCCAGACGCCCGGCGCGATCGCGACCGGGTTCAGAGTGTATTTGAGCACCGCCGCGCGGGCGCCGCCGGCGAGCATCGGCATAGCCGCGGCGGCGAAGCCGAGGGCGAGCGCTTCGCGGCGGCTGGTGCCGGGCATCGTCGTTCCTGTCGTCGGGGTCATCACAGCCGGCCCTCCCGCGTGCGGGCCGCCGGGGCGGCGGGGATCGGCACGGAGCCCTTGAACAACCCTCCGTTGTTGTCGCGGGCCGCGATCTTCAGCGTGCCGCCGTGCTGCGGCATATCGGGCAGCAGCGTCAGCGTCGGATCGGCGGAGATCGCCTCGCTCAGCTGGAGCTTCGCCAGCGGCTTGCCGTCCGCGTCGGTGACGTCGAGGGTCTCGATGAAGAAAGCCGGGATGTTGGCCATCATGCCGTTGTCCATCGGGTGGAGCAGCCGCATCCGGACCCGGGCGCCGCCGTCCTCCTCGCGCCAGGCGCGGGCACGGATCTCGCCGAGATTCTCCCAGTCGACCTTCGGAATCACCGCCGGGGGCACCGAGCAGCCGCCGCCGGCCGCGTCGAGATAGCGCCCGCCGACATACCAGGTGTCGCCTTGGCGCACCGCGGCGCGGATCGGGGTGCCCTGCTCGATCTTCTGCCGGTAGGCCACGAAGGCCTGCGCGCCCACCGGTTCGAGACGCAGGGGCTGCGGAAAGGGATGCAGGTCGACGATGACCACGATCTCGTCGACGCGGCCGAGCGCCCGTGCGTCGATGGTGATCGGCACTTGCGTCTGGTTCTCGGTGACCGGCGGCAGGATCACCTGGACGCGCTCGTCGAACACCACCGAGCGCCCGGCGAGATAGCGCTTGGAATGATCCTTCCACATCGGCGAATCGAGCGGATCGCGCGTCGCGGTTTCCGCGGCGACGGGGATCGCCGGGGATGCGGCCTTCCGGAACGGGACCATCATGGCGGCGTCACCTCGTGTATTCTTGGCCGGTCGGACTGCGGGTCCGTGAGATCGCTCCCGCGTCGGCAATGGCAGGATGCCCTATGCAACCACGCCGCGTCATCCACCCCATAAGTCGATGATTGCGCACTACGATGCCGCCATATCTACCTACTGATCGGTAGATGCATATGCATGGGCCGGCAAGGCATTTTAGTTCCGATCACGAAGTCGTGAGTGTGCGCTTCACTGTCCGGATAGGGCCGGCACCGCCGGCGACTCCGCCTCGACCAGAGCGCGGTCCGCATCGTTCCAGCCATCGGTGCCGTCGGCGTACCAATAGACCCGGCCGTAGCCGAGATCGGCGGCGCGCTTGACGGCGTTCCACGACATCCAGCAATCCGCCTTGCAGAAGAAGACCAGCTGCCGGGCCTTGTCGCCGTTCGTGAGCCGCCTCAGGGATCCGGCGAAATACGCGGCGAGCCGGGCTTCGACCTGTCCGGTGCCGGTGTTCGGCAGCCAGACCGCGCCAGGGATGGTCTCGCGCTTGTCGACGATCCGCCACGCGCCGGTTTCGGGATCGTAGCCGCCGCGCTGGGGCATCACGTCGACGAGCACCGCACCGTTCTTGATCAGCGCATCGACCTCGCCGATCTCGATCCGCTTGCCACCCTGCACCGGCAGGTTCACCGGCGCCCGGTAGTTCTGCATCCGGTAGCCGGTGGTTTCGTCGTTGTCGAAAGCGCTGAGTTCGGTGCCGGTGCCGAGCAGCGCCAGACACGCGAGGCCGAGTGTGGCCCTGAGCCAACGCGACGTCATCGTTCCTCCGTCATTCCGTCCGGTCCGCGCCTGCCGAGCATCCGCCCGAGCATCGCATCGCCGCGGATCTCGTGGAGAAGCGCGGCGGCGACGTGCAGGACGATCGCGCCGGCGAGCGCGAAGGCCATGATGTCATGGATGTTCGAACTCAGGGCGTAAAGGACCTCCTGCTTCGTCTCTCTGAGCGTCCGCGCAGCCGGCTGGCGAAAGCGCGGTAGCGGCTTTTCTTTACGCTTCCTGCGGCAGTATCGCGGCCGGATGCATGACCACGGCGGCCATGCCGCGCGTCCTTTTTCAGAGCCGCGTCCGAAAACCGAGCCGGCATGAGCCACGGGCCAACCCAGTCCAAGGACGACCACGGCGTCGCCGACTGGCCGGGCGCCTCGGCGCCTCATGCGCCGTTGCCCGACGCGCTTCCGGACGGCCGCCCGTGGCCGCGGATCGTTGTCGTCATCCTGCCGGGGGAAGGGGACGCCAGGGATGCCGATACGCGCGCTTCGGTGACCGGCCAGGATTATCCGAATCTGCGCCACACCGTCTGCCGCGATGCATCCGAAGCCGGCAATGCGATCGGAGCTGCGCTCGCCGATCCGGAGACAGACTACGTGCTCTGGCTCGTAGCGGGCGATCTTCTCGCGCCGGGTGCTCTCGCTGCGCTCTGTCTGGAGGCGGTGCTCACAGGCGCTGGGGCCGTCGCGGGCCTTCGCGTGCTGTTCGAGCGCGGCGTCCATGGTCTCGACCTGCTCGGCGATCCGGCGGCGCCCCGCCCGGACGCAGACGATCGCTCCGGTTGCGGCGACGTTCTGGTCTCTCGTGGGGCGCTACTACGTCTCGGCGTGTCCGAAAGGGTCACGCTGCCGTCCTCGACGGAGCTGTGGTCGAGGCTCGCCGACACCGGCATCCGGCTGTCGCGGGTCGGCCGGCCGGTTCTGCTCCGACGATGCGCTGCGGCGCACCAGACCGCGCCCGCCGGCCTGTCCGTCGTCTCCCTCACCGATCTCGGCTACGGCGGTGGTGCCGGTATCGCCCATCGCCGCCTCGCCGAGGCCCTCGCTCTGGCCGGGCACAGCATCACCCATGTCCGGCTCGCCGACGAATCTCCGCCGGCAGCGGCGGAATGGACCGATGGCTTCCCGCGGACCGAAGAGGCGATCCTCGGCGGGCGTCACGATCTCGTCCTCGCGGGCAACCTCCACGGCGCGACCCGCGGCGCTGGGCTGATCGGACGGCTCGCCCCGGCCGTGCCGACGGCGCTGGCCCTGCACGACCTGTTCGCGCTGACGGGGCGTTGCGCGCACCCCAAGGCTTGCCCGGTGATCGCCACCGGCTGCGACGCGCGCTGCCCGACGCCGACCGAGTACCCGCAGCTCGCGCCGGATCGTATCGCCGGCGCCTATGCCGAGAAGCGCCGGGCTCTCGCCGCACCGCTGCTGCTGGCCAACTCGGCCTGGACGGAGGAACGGGCCCGGTCGCTCGCGCCGGACGGCACCGTCATCGCCCGCATCCAGCTCGCCTTCCCCACCGGCGTGTTTCGCCCCCGCGACCGGGCGGCCCTGCGCCGAACGCTCGGCTTGCCGGAGCGGGACGTCCTGATCCTCTTCGCCGCCGTGATCGCCGATGCGCCCGACAAGGGCTTCTCGGATCTCGTCGCCACCATCAAACGGGTCGCACGGCCCGGTGTCGGCTTCGTCGCGGTCGGGCGCCTCGACGATCCAGGCGTGTTCGGCCTCGCCAATCTGCACGCGCCGGGTCCGATCGGCGACGAGGAAACCCTGGCGCAATGGTACGCCGCCTGCGACGTCTACCTGACGGCGAGCCGGCTCGAGACCCTCGGGCAGACGCCGATCGAGGCGGGGCTGTGCGGCACGCCGACGGTGGCCTACCGCGCCACCGGGCTGACCTCGGCGGTTGTCGACGGCGTCACCGGCCTGCTCGTCGCGCCGGGTGAGGGTGCGCTCGCGGACGCGCTGGAGGTGCTGATCGCCGACGCACCCCGCCGGCAGCGGCTCGGCGCCTTCGCCCGGATGGTTCTGGAGAGCCGGTTCAGTCACGCCGCCGCGGCCGTCTCGCTGCACGACGCCCTGGCCGGGTGGCCCGGCATGCCCTCCGTTGTGTCGAGCGCGCGGCTGCGCTTCCGCCCGGAGATGCTCGGCCGGTTCGCCTTCGCGAAGGGCCGCCACGCCGGTGCGACCGGCCTGGTCGCGGCGCCCTCACGCCCGCTCGTACGAAGGCTGCGCCGGGCGAAGCAGGCCGTGTTCGGACGCGGCATGCCGCTCTGGATGCGCCGCGCCCTCTACGCCGCCACCCTCCTGCGCCGTGGCGCTACCCGCCGGACGCCTGCGCGATGACAGCCGCACCCGAACCGTCGCGCCGCATCTACATCGATCAGACCAACATGCGGGGGCACGTCACCGGCATCGAGCGGGTCGCCCTCGACCTGTTCGCGCCCGACAGGCTGGCGCCGCACGACGTCCGTGTCCTGCGCAGCCCGAGTCTCGCGCGGATGATGTTCGACCAGCACCTCGCCCTGCCGGCGCGGGGGCTCGCCGACCGCTCGGCCCTGTTCGTGTTTCCCGGCTTCCCGCCGGGGCCGCTGGCGCTGGCGCTCGGGCACCGGTGCGTCACCTACATCCACGACACCTTCCTTCTGACCCGGCCGCAGGACCTGAACTGGCGCGCCCGCGCCTACATGGCGCCGAGCTTCGCCCTCGCCATGCGCCTCGGCCGGACCTTCCTGGTGAATTCGCGGACCACCGGAGCGGATCTGCGCCGGCTCTGCCGCCGCGACGCCCTTGTGGCGCTGTTGCGGCCTGCGGTGCGGGACGTCTTCGGCCTCGGCGAGCTTGCGGGTCCGGCGGCCTACGTGCCGGGCGAACCCTTACGCCTGCTGGCCATCGGCACGATCGAGCCGCGCAAGGATTACGGCGCCGCCGTCGCGGTCACCGCTGCACTCGTGGCCGCCGGCATCCCGACCGAACTCCACATCGTCGGCCGCGTCGGCTGGGGCCGGCACCCTTTCCTCGACACCTTGCCCGCCTTCCTGACGCTGCACGGCTATCTCGACGATTCCGGGCTGCGCGCGCTGGCGGGCCGCTGCCATGCCCTCGTCTCGACCGCGAGGGCGGAGGGGTTGGGACTGCCGCTCCTCGAAATCCAGCACGGCGGGCTGCCGGTGATCGCACCCACGGGTGCGGTCTTCTCGGAAGTCCTGGGAGAGTCGGGCCTGTTCATCCGGCCCGAGGCCCCCGAGGATTCGGCGCGCGCCATCCTCGCCGCCGCCCACGACGGCAGGCTCGCCGCCTCCGCCGAGGCCTCGCGAGGAAACGTCGCCCGCTGGAACGCGCTCGCGGCGGCGGATGCCGACCGCTTCCGCGCCTTCCTTGCCCGGGGTCCTGCGGCCTATGCCGACGACCCCGCATCGGTGATTCCGCCGGGCTGAACCTTCCGCGGCAATGCGCAGGCGCAGACCGCTGTGCCTGCCGCGACCGGCGTCCTGCGATGGCGCGTCACAGCGTAGGGACTACGCAATTCCAGAAAAAATCGACGCAAACGACAGCGCTTGGTAGCATCTGTCTAGCTTTGCAACGCTTGACCGGCCCGAATTGCGAATCTTGATCGGCGCAGAAACGTTAACGTTACTCGCGATTGACGGCTTCAAAGCTCCCGGCGTCAACCAGCGAGCCATATTCACGTGGATATGTTGAGTCTCGGTGCGGAGATCGTCTTGGCATCGGCATTGCGGATGGTTTCCCGTTCGTTGACCAGATGTTCCGTCACGGCACATCCCGCCACGAGACGAAACAAGCGCCGATACGCCGTCCGTCCCTGATCGGGGCGGCGCGGGTCGAACCCGAGGCACGAGTGAAATGTTCGATTTCGCCAGTCCATTGCGCGGCGAACCGGTACGAGTGGTGATGCCCGAGGTGGCGTCGTCCGGCATGAGCCTGTCCTCGCTCGGGCGGCGGCTGTGGCGTGGCACGGGTTTCATCGTCCTGTCCGGCCTGTTCATGATCGCGGCCGCCATCGCCGTGCTCGGCATGCTCACGCCGTCCTACACCTCGGGCATCCAGGTCCTGATCGATCCGGCCGATCTGCGCGGCGTCGACAACGACGTCACGGTGCGCTCGCCCCAGTCGGATGCCGGCGTCTCGATGGCCGAGAGCCAGACCAAGGTGATCCAGTCGGACAACGTCCTGCGCCGGGTCGTCGAGAAGCTGGCGCTCGACCGCGACGACGAGTTCACGAAGCCGGACTCGACCAACCCCGCCGTGTCGTTCTTGAAGACCGCGCTCGGCATGCAGCCGCCGGCGGGCAGCCGCGACCCGGTCAACATGGCCCTCGACACGCTGCGCACGAAGATCGTCGTGCGCCGCCCGGAGCGGACCTTCGTCATCGACGTCCAGGTCCAGTCGAAGGACCCGCAGAAGGCCGCCGCGATCGCCAACGCCATCGGCGACGCCTATTTCACCGAGGAGGCCAACGCCCGGGCAGAGGCCGCCAAGCGCATCTCCGACTCCCTCTCCGCGCGACTGAACGCGCTTCGCCAGGCCGTCGAGGAATCCGAGAGCAAGGTCGTGCGCTACCGCGAGACCAACAAGCTCGCGACCTCCAGCGGCAGGCCGTTCAGCGATCAGCAGCTCGGCGACCTCAACCAGCAGCTCGTCACCGCCTCGATCCGAACCGCGGAGTCCCGCTCCCGGCTCGATCAGGCCCAGAAGATGACGGGGAGCGAGGCCGGGACCGCCCTGCCGGAGATGCTCCAGTCCCTCGAGATGCAGGCGCTCCGCCAGCAATACGCGACGCTCTCGCGCAACACGGCGGAGCTCGCGACCCGGCTGGGATCGCGTCACCCGGCGATGGCCGAGCAGGAGGCCCAGCAACGCGATCTCCAGCGCCTGATCCAGGTCGAGAAGACCCGGATCATCGAGGCGACGCGCAAGGATTACGACCGCGCGGCGGCGAGCGAGGCCGCGATCAAGAAGAACATCGCGCAGGTGAAGACCGACCTGTCGACGAACGACCGCGCCAATGTCGGCCTGCGTGAACTGGAACGGACTCTGGAATCGCGCCGCAGCGTCTACGAGGCCTTCCTGCGCCGCTCCCGCGAGGCCGGCGAACAGGAGCAGCTGAACAACACCAACGTCCGCGTCATCTCCAGCGCGACCCCAGCCCGCGTGCGGTCGTGGCCGCCCTCGCCGCGGGTGGTGCTGCCGGTCGCCCTCGTCCTCGGCCTGATGCTGGGTGCCGGGATCGCCCTGATGCTCGGCGCCGACCGCGACCGCAAGCGTGCCAGGACGACGGTCCGTCGCGCCACGTCCGACCCGCGCAGCCTGCGCGCCGCCGATGCATGAGGCGACCCCGTCAGTCCGCCGCGACGAGCCCGTGGTGACGCGCGGCCTCGGCCACCGTGAGCAGCGGCACGCCGTGGTCGGCGAGCACTGTGAGCGCCGCGTCGAGGAAGCCCGGGGTGACGCCCATCGGCGTCGGCTCGGCGGCGACGTCGTGCGTGTAGAGGATCAGCCAGCCGCGCCGCGCCACTGTCCTGCGTACGAGCCGGCTGAGCCGGTCGCGGTCGAGCACCGAGTCGAACAACCCGTAGGCGCAGAGCATCGCCGGGTCGACGCGTCCGAGATTCGGACGTTCGTAGATCGTGCGGCAGGTCTCGAAACGCTCGGCGAGCAGGCGCTTCTGGATCAGGCCGACGTCGCCGAACGGGTAGCAGAAGTTGCGCGGTACCCGGCCGCAGATCTCGGCGATCATGGCACTGCTCAGGTCGCATTCACGCAGCAGATCGTGGCGGTCCAGGGACTGCACGTTGACGTGGCGCGCGGTGTGGCAACCGATCTCGTGGCCGGCATCCGACAAGTCGCGGATCCGCTCACGCGTGGCGAGCTGCCAGTAGCGATCCCGGCGGCCGCAGAGGGCGGCGGCGATGTAGTAGGTCGCGCGCACGTCATGCCGATCGAGGATTGCGGCGCCGACGGTGGTCGCGCTCTCCGGAACGTCGTCGAAGGTGATGCTCGCCACGGCCTTGCGGCCGCGAAGGGGCATGCGTCCTCCCGGCACCGTGCGTGCGAGAAGCCGCCACAGCTGCCGGTCGCGTCCGTGCGACCAGCCCTGCTCGACGTCGGTCATCGGCGTGCCGCTCCAGCGCCGTCGACGCACGCTCGTCTCAAGACCCTGTCGATGTCCGACCCGTCACGTCGTCCGGTCCCGGCGAACAGGCGTCCGGGCTCCAGAGGCCATTCGTTGGAATTGCCGGCATGAGTGTTCGCCTGTTCGGAACGACATTCACCACGGCGCGCGCCGAAGAGGTGATCGCGGCGGCTGCGGCCCTGCCGCAGGCACGTCTTCGCCTCATCGTCACGGCCAACGTGGACCACATCGTCATCCTGTCCGAAAATGCAGCGTTTCGGAAGGCTTACGACGGCGCCGCGATGCGCACCCTCGACGGAATGCCGCTTGTCTGGCTGGCCCGGCTCGGGGGTGGGCGCAACGTGCGACGCATCACCGGCCACGAACTGATCGCCGCCGCGCTCGCGTCGCCGCAGCCGAGCGACCGGCGAGTCTTCCTGATGGCGTCGAGCGATATCGTCGGCGCGCGGGTCGCGGCGTCCTTCGCGGAGGCCGGGCTCCCCGCCGCGGCGGTCCGGATGGCGACGCCGCCGTTCGGGTTCGAGACCGACGAGGCCTATTCGCGCCGGCTCGCCGCCGAGATCCGCGCCCACGGCACGACGTTGCTCATCATGGGCGTCGGCGCGCCGAAGTCGGAGATCTGGGTCGACCGCTACGGGCCGGAACTCGGAAACCCGGTGACGCTGGCGGTGGGAGAGGCGCTCAACGTCGCCGCCGGGCTCGTCCCGCGGGCACCCGTGCTGATGCAGCGCATGGGCCTCGAATGGTTCTTCCGGTTCCTGCACGCGCCGCGCCGGCTTTTCCCACGCTACTTCCTGCGGTCTTGGCGCTTCCTGAAGATCGCCTCCGCGTCGCGCGGCCGTCAAACGCTGGATTCGGCCCTTGGGCGGCACAGCCGGGAAGCGGCCTGGATGCTTCATCCGGAGACCAAGCCCGAGTCCTGACCTCTGGAGCGTGCCGATCTTTCACGAGGACAGCACGCTCCCGTTCCTTGTTCTCGCATGATGTTTTCGGGACACCGGATTCCGCTTTCCCGCATCGAGCTCGGGCGTCAGGCCCCGGCGAACAAGGCGGGATGCCGGAGCCTCAGGGCGAAGGTCAGCGCGAGGGTCTTCAGGTCGGTGAGTTCGCCGCTGTCGCTCATGGCGGCGAGCCTGGAGAGCGGCATCTCGACCACCGTGATGTCCTCGCCCTCGTCGGCCAAGCCGCCGCCGGGGCCGATGCGGTCGCCCTCCGCATAGGCGCCGAGGAAGAGCTGCATCCGCTCCGAGGAGATGCCCGGCATGCTCCAGACCGACGACACGGGGTCCAGCCGCGTGAGCCGGACGCCGGTTTCCTCGTAGGCTTCGCGGCGCACGCCGTCCTCGGCATCCGCTTCGTCGAGCAGGCCGGCCGGCGCCTCGAGCAACTCGGTCACGCCCTCGGCGTAGAAGAGCGGCGCGCGGAACTGCTGGATCAGCAGGGCGACCCGGCGCTCCGGATCGTAGGGCAGCACGCAGACCGCGCGGCCGTGATCCTCGATCTCGCGGGTGAGGCGCTTGCCGTCGGGCATGGTCAGATCGGCGACGAGGAAGGTGCTCCAGCCCTCATGGACCGTGCGGGTGCCTCGGATCTGGGGTGCCATGGCGTCTCCGGTGATGGCCGTGTTCGGCGGCAGCCGTACGGGGCGAACCGTGCGCCAATGAGGCAGTGATGGCGGCGGGGGCAGAAGCTCGAGGCCTGTGGCTTTTCGTCAGCCGGTGCGGCTGCGGACGATGAAGCGCGTGACGGCACCGTCCCGAGCCTGGGACTCGACCTGCGCGCCCTCTTCGCGCGCCGCGTTGGGGATGTCGATCGCAGCCAGCGGATCGGTCGCCGTCACAGCGAGCCGGACGCCGGGCGCAAGGGCGCGGAGCGCCTTGCGTGTGCGAAGCGCCGGCAATGGGCATTTCAGGCCGGTCAGGTCGAGCGGGATCGGAGCGGCCTCGTCGACGTCGGGCATGACCTGAGCGGGTTTTGGACAGGAGCCCGGGGCTTTCCGACGAAAACCCCCGATGACGCAAGACGCCGATCGGACGATGCCTTCGCGAACCTGGAGAGGGATGCCACGAACGATCCCGTCGGCGGGCGAGCCGGCCGGCGGGACGCTGTCGAGCCGGAGCCGGCTACCAGCCGTAGGGGTAGCCGTAGCCGCCATACCCGTAGGCCGGATAGCCGTAGACCGGCCGGGCGTAGCCGTAGTCGTCGTAGCCGTAGCGTGGGGCCGCGCTCGCGGCGATGGCCGTGCCGATCAGGCCGAGCGCCGCGCCAGCGGCCAGCGCACCGCCGACGTTGCGGCGGTAGCCGTATCCATAGCCATAACGGGGGCCGTAATAGCCGCCGTAATACCCCCGCCGCCAGCCGACATGGTCGACGGTTGCGTTCGTGCCGCCGACCTGCGTGGCGGTGATCGCGGGGAAGGGGGCCGCCTGTGCTGTCGGAAGAGTGGCTGCCGTCAGGCCGGCGGCGGTGAAGCCGGCGAGGGCGAGTGAACTGAAGCGCGACATGACGCCGTGTCTCCGTCGGTTGATCAAACCAGGGAGACAATTCGCATGACCCGATCCGCGTTCCAGCCCCCGTATGCCTCAGCCGTATTCGCGTGTCGCCGCGCACGCCACGAACTGGCCGTTACCGAAGGCCGGGATGGCCGAGCCCGTCAGAACGTGCAGGCGTCGAAGGCCGGGTCGACGGATTTCTGCCAGGGGCCGTCGTAGTCGGCGAGCCGGTCCTCGGCGTGGGTGCGGCCGGTGACGACGATCGCTTCGAGCGGCTGCAGGAAGCGGGTCTCGTCGCGTCCGGTGCCGTCGCGGCGGGCGCGTGCCTGCAGGCCGCTGCGGCTGATCGCGAGCGCTTCGGCCGCCACCGCGCCGAGGCTCTTGCCGCCGAGCGAGGCGGCGAGGCCGAGGCGTGGAGCGGTGGCCCGCGCGCATTCGCGTTCGTCCGCGCTCCAGCCCTTCACGAGGTCCCAGGCCGCATCGAGGGCGGAATCGTCGTAGAGCAGCCCGACCCAAAAGGCCGCCTGCGCCGCAATCATCGCCGGGCTGCCGACATCGGAGCCGCGCATCTCCAGGAAGCGCTTGAGGCGCACCTCCGGAAACACCGTCGAGGCGTGGTTCGCCCAGTCCGAAACGGTGGCGTACTCGCCCGGAAGCTGCTCCAGCCGGCCCTGCATCAGGCTGCGGAAGGAGGCGCCGGAGACGTCGTGATAGGTCTCGCCGCGCTTGATGAAGTACATCGGCACGTCGAGCAGCCAGTCGACATAGCCCTCGTAGCCGAAGCCTTCCTCGAAGGCCTGCGGGAACATGCCGGTGCGGTCGCCGTCGGTATCGCGCCAGATCTCGGAACGGCGCGAGAGGAAGCCGTTCGGGCGTCCATCGGTGAAGGGCGAGTTGGCGAAGAGCGCGGTGGCCACCGGCTGCAGGGCCAGCGACACGCGCAGCTTCTTCACCATGTCGGCTTCCGAGGAGAAGTCGACATTCACCTGCACGGTGGCCGTACGCAGCATCATGTCGTGGCCGAGGGTCCCGACCTTCGGCATGTAGCCGTGCATGATCCGGTAGCGGCTCTTCGGCATCAGCGGGGTTTCTTCCCGCGTCCATTTCGGGCTCATGCCGAGGTCGAGGAAGCCGATGCCGAGCGGGTCGGCGGCGCACATCAGCGCGGCGAGATGCGCGCGCAGCTCGCTCATGGTCTTGTGGACGTCGGGAACCGGCGCGCCCGACAGCTCGAACTGGCCGCCGGGCTCGATCGAGATGGCGCCGCCGCCACGCGTCGAGGCCAGCCCGATGATGTTGCCGGCATCGAGGATCGGCTCCCAGCCGGTCTCGCGCCCGAAGCCTTCGAGCAGCGCACGGATCCCACGCGCGCCGCCATAGGGCACGGGTGTGTGGCCGTCGCGATAGAACGGAATCGCTTCGTGCTCGGTGCCGATGGCGAAGGCTTCCGGCGGCTTTTCGCCGACGGAGAACCATTCGATCAACTCGGCCCGCGAGGTGAGCGGGGTCGTGTCGGACGTATCGCGCGCCATGCGCTGGCTTCCCGGGACGGAGCGTTCGGACGAAACGGACGCGGTGCGCGGCCCGCAGCGTGCCGCGGTCAGAGCCCGCAACCGGCCCGAGTGAGATGTCGTGTCCTTAAGCCAGGGCGCAAGGCCGGACAACGTGGGGTCGATCACCCCCTTAGCGCGCGTCGCCGAGCACGGCCTGCACCAGCGCGAGCACAGCGACCGCTGCGGTGTCCGCGCGCAGGATGCGGGGACCCAGCGACAGCGCGACGGTGTTGGGGCGGCCGGCGATACGCGCGCGCTCTTCCGGCGCGAAGCCGCCCTCGGGGCCGACCAGCACCGCAAGCGGCGGCGGCTTGGCGGGGTCGCACGCAGCGCGAAGCGCCGCGACCGGATCGGCGACCGGGGCGTCCTCATCGCAAAAGACCAGCAGGCGCTCCGGCTCCAGCGTGTCGAGGGCCGCCGGCAGGCGGGTCAACTCGGCGATCTCCGGGATGGCGAGGATCCCGCATTGCTCGGCCGCCTCGATCGCATTGGCGCGCAGCCGGTCGAGCTTGATCCGCTCGCCCTGCGTATAGCGGGTGAAGACCGGCCGGATCAGGCCGGCGCCCATCTCCACCGCCTTCTGGGCCATGTAGTCGAGCCGGGCCGCCTTCAGCGGCGCGAAGAGATAGTGCAGGTCGGCCGGCGCCGGCTGCGTCCGGGTCTGTTCGCGGATCGCGAGGTCGGCGCTCTTGCGCCCTTGGGGCTGAATCTCGCCGCGCCACTCGCCGTCGCGCCCGTTGAAGAGGAGGACGCTGTCGCCCTCGCTCTTGCGCAGGACGGTGAGCAGGTAGCCGGCCTGCGCCCGCTCCAGGGGCAGCACGAGCCCCTGTCCGAGGCGCGCCTCGACATGGAGCCGGGGCGCGGTGAAGTCGTATTCGGCCATCCGGCCTCCCTCGCGTGAGGCCGGGGCCAAGTCAACGAAATCGGTGGTGGTGCGAAAAAGTCACGTCCTGCCGGTTTTCGCCGCGTCGGCCGCGTCATCCCCGTTCCGATGCGTGCGATGCCAAAGCCGCCACATTCCTGTGCGGAATCGGCCGTCATCGAGATGGACAGGCTGTCCGTCAGCGATCGGGCGCCGCGTGTGCCGATCCGGCGGAAGGCCAGGGGCTGTGGACCGGAGGGGTGCGAGCCTCGGGCACGGCAGTGGGGAGAGGGATACCAGGGTCATGTCGAAGAGGATGTCGCACGGGGTCATGGCGTCGAAGACCATCCCGGCCGTGGTGGGAGCGCTGAGCCTTCTGCTCGCGGCGAACCCCGCCTTCGCGCAGAGCATGTTCGAGCAGATGCCGGTCGCCCCCGGAGACGCGCCGGCCGCCGCCGCCGCCGAGCCGTCCGCCGCCGTCGCCCCTTCGATGTCGATGGGGATGGGCGCGTCCTCCGCCCCGATGGGCGTGCCGTCGGCCAAGTCGGTCGGCCCCCAGGCGGGCGTCGATTGCAACGCCATCCAGAAGACCCTGACCGAGCGTAAGAACCTCGTCGCCAAGGCGAACGCTGCCTCGCAGTCCAAGCAGAAGATGACGCCGGCCCAGGCCTGCGCGCTGTTCGGCCAGCTCCACAACAACGGCGTCACCGGCATCAAATGGATCGCCACCAACAAGGAATGGTGCTCGATCCCCGATTCCTTCGCGCAAGGGTTCAAGGCCGACAACGAGAAGGTCGGCGGCATCCGCTCCAAGGTCTGCGGCATGGCGGCCCAGGTCACGAAGATGGAGGCCCAGGCCCGCGCCGGCGCTGGCGGTGAAGGCGGCGGTGGCGGCGGTCTCCTCGGCGGTCCCGGCCTCTCCGGCAGCTTCAAGATGCCCCAGGGCGCGCTCTAAGCCGGTCCTGCCGTCGACAGTCATCGCCCCAGTAGAAAATCCGTGCCCTCCGACGACCCGACGGAGGCGAGCCGCCGCGACGTGCCGCCTTCGGGACGCGTGGCCGATGCGGTCGCCGGCCATTGGGCCGATCGCCTCGCGCCGCGCGGCTGGCGTCCCTATCTGCGGCTCGCGCGCATCGAGCGTCCGGTCGGGTGGTGGCTGCTGCTGCTGCCGTGCTGGTGGTCGGCAGCCCTCGCCGCGACGGCCGCGGACCGCACCGGCCCGAATCTCTGGCACCTGCTGCTGTTCCTGATCGGCGCCGTCGCCATGCGCGGAGCCGGCTCGACCTACAACGACATCGCCGACCGCGACCTCGACGCGCGCGTCGCGCGAACCCGCTCGCGGCCTTTGCCCTCCGGACAGATCGGCACGCGCACCGCTGCGGTCTTCCTCGTGGCGCAGATGCTCGTCGGCCTCTGCGTGCTGCTCCAGTTCAACGGTACCGCCATCCTGGTCGGGATGGCTGCGCTCCTGCCCGTGGCGATCTACCCCTTCATGAAGCGGGTGATGCCGATGCCGCAGGCAGTGCTCGGCCTCGCCTTCGCCTGGGGGGCGCTGATGGGTTGGGTCGCCCTGTTCGGGCGGCTCGATGCACCGGCCCTGTGGCTCTATGCGGGCACCATCGCCTGGGTGGTCGGCTACGATACGATCTACGCCGTGCAGGATATCGAGGACGACGAGATCGCCGGGATCAGTTCCTCGGCCCGTCTGTTCGGGAGCCGGCTGATTCTCGCCGTCGGCGTCTGCTACGGCGCTGCCGTCCTGCTGATGGTGCCGGCGCTCCGGCTCGCCGGGGCGGGCGCACTGGGCTGGCTGGGTCTCGCGCTGTTCGGAGCCCACCTCGCCCGACAGGCCCTGCGACTGGAGCCCCGCGACGGTCTCGGCGCGCTGACGCTGTTCCGCTCGAACCGCGATGCCGGTTTGATTTTCTTTCTGGGCCTTGCCGCCGATTCCGTCTGGCAGGGACTGATCGGCGCCTGATGCTCAGGAGCGGGCGATGATCTCGTTCTCGTTCCGATAGATCTGCGGGCGGGCCGGCAGGCGGGCGGACTTGCGGCGCACGAGGAAGCGCGGGCGGCGGCCGTTGAGGAGACCGTGGCGCCGGCGTTGGCGGGTGGTGCCGAGGGCGACCCGGCCGAGCTGGCGCGAGACGGTGGCGAGACCACCGCCTTCGCGGATGATCATGCGCGGCAGGCCGGACTTGGCGGCGAAGTCGCGCCACATGGCGACGATGTCGTCCTCGCCGAACGGCCCGAGACCGACGAGCACTTCGCCTTCCGCATCGACGACGAGGAGACTGAACCGATCCTCCCCGCAATCGTCCGACTCGCCATGGGCGAAGCCGAGGGCGATGCCGGCGGCCTCGCCGCGACCGATGATGGGGAGCGGGCTCGCCGCGAAGGCGAGGTCCGACGCCGTCAGGTCGAGGCCGTCCTGCATCAAGGCGTCCTGCGTGTCGGCGGGGCAGTTCTGGTCGGGGAGAGAGAAAGTCTTCATCCTGTCGACGCCCTGTTTCGGTCGGCGGCCTCTGTCGGACCGCTCGTCATGACAAGCACAATCGCGTCTCACCTCCTCAAAGTGGCTTAAGAGCGAGCGTTAAGCGATCGTGGAGATCGGCATTGCGCTGGGAATGCTCAACGGATCCTTGCGGCAATTGGCACAATGCGATCGTATCGGAGATCCGCGCCTTTTTCTCGACCTCGGACCCAAGGCGAAGGTCGTGGTTTTTGGAGCTGCCACGCACCCTTCGACCGGCCTCGATGCCGCGGCGACGTCGCAGCGACAGCCTAGAATCGTGCCGGATCCGGCTTGCGCTCGGCGATGCTCACTTGCGCCTCAGCGATCGTCACTATGACCGCGAGCGTTCGGCCTCGTGCCTGCAGGCGGCCGAACAAGGCGTCAGCCCCGCTTCGCCCCCTGCCGGTCGGCAGCCGGGCTCTCCTTCGGCATGACGAAGATCTGGCCCGGATAGATCAGGTTCGGATCGCGGATCTGGTCGCGGTTGGCGTCGTAGATCACCGTGTAGCGCTTGCCGTCGCCGTAACTGCGCCGGCTGATCTGCCAGAGGTTGTCACCGCGGGTGATCTTCGCGGTGTCGATCTCGGGCACGAACACCGTGGCGGGCTGGTCACCCGGCGCGCCGGAAGCCGCCATGTCGGGGCCTTGCGGCGCTGTCGGCGACCGTCCGGCGAGACGCGGCGGAGCACCGGGCGGATTGGCCGGCAGGGCCTGGCCAGCCCCGGGCGCGACGGCGGGTGGAGACGCGGCCCGGGCATCGCTACCCGGCAAACGTCCGGCCCCTGGGAGCTTCGGCGACAGTGCCTCGGCTGTGCGCCTGTCGGCGTCCGGCGAGGGCATGGCGGCGATCGGCCGTCCCGCGCCGGCAGCTACGGCCGGGGTCCCGTCAGCCGAGGGCCTTGTTGCGGAAGGCGGTATGGGTGCCTGCTTCTCGGCGGCACGGGCCGCCGCGGCCTCGGGCTTCGCCGGGGCAGCCGATCCGACCGGATCTTTTGCCGGTTCTTTCGCAGCGAGTTGGGTCGGAAAATGGAAGCCGACCTGCGCCCGGTGGCCGACCTTGCCGGAGGCGTCGTCGACCTGATCGATACGGATCTGGTAGCCGCCCGGCTTCACGCCGCGGCCGATGGTGAAGCTGACGCGGCCGTCGGCGCCGGAGCGCCCCGAGGCGACCAGCGTGTCGTTGAGATAGAGCCGCAGAGACGTCCAGGCCGCACCCTGTCCCGACACGAACAGCCGCCCGCCCTCCTGCGCGTCGATGCTGACGATCTTGACCGGGGCCGCCTCTCCGGCGGCAGCGGCCGGCTTGTCGCCGGCGCCCGGAAGCGCCGCCTCGCGGCGGGGCGGTGCGCCAGCCTTGTCGCCCACGGGAGCAGGCTTGCCGGTATCCTTCCCCACATCTTTGCCGGCCTCGGCGGTGGCGCCCGGCATCGACAGCACCCGGGTCGGCTTGTCGGGTTCGCTCACGGCGACGAGGGGTTGCGCCTTCCGGTCCTTGTCGATCACCACGACGGCGCTCGCCTTGCCCTCCGTGGTCTTGCCGTCGGGGGTGGTGCTGCGCAGCGTCAGCTCGCTGTTGCCGGGCGGAAGCGTCAGGCTGTCGATGGCGAACTGCCCGGATTCGTCGGCGGTGGCGCGGGCGACCGTCTTGTTGTCGCGCAGCAGCTCCACCGACGCCTTCGGTGCGCCGCGGCCCGCGAGCACCGCCTCGCCCGAGGGCTCGACGCGAAGGATGTCGAGGCTCGGCGTCCGGGCCCCCTCGGCCTGCCGGGATTCCCCTTGCGGCGCGTCTCCGAGGCCGGCAAGAGGGTTTTTGTCGGGGTCGATGGCGGCCCGGTCGCCGGTGTCCGGGCGTGATTTTTCGGTGTTCGCCGGCGGTCTGTCGGCGGGGGCCTCGGAACTTGCCGGGCCGCTCTTCGGCAGGTCTGCGGCGGAGCGCGGGGTCTCGGTGGGGACGACGGCGCCCCGGACGCGTTTCAGGAGGTCACCGGTGCCGAAGAGCGCCGCCACGACGGCCAGCCCGACAGCAACGCCGATGCCGGCCAGCGCCAGGCCCCGTTGCAAACCCGCCGTCATGGCGCCCTACTCCCTACGTCCGGTCGCGGCGATGCCGCGCCCTCTCGTTGAGCCTGTCGACAACCCGTCCAGATCTCATGGCATATTATCGAACATGACAGGAACACCAAGGCACGGCCGCGGGCCAGGGGGCGAATACCGAGTGCAGGACCAGGCCATCCCCGTTCTTGGCCTCCTCACATTCGGCAAGACCCGCGAAAAACGCGCAGCATGGGGGGAGGGGGAATCGTGCGCCTGAATTCGGTTTGCGTCTATTGCGGTTCGGGCTTCGGCGGCGACCCTGCCTTCAGGCAAGCAGCCGTCACGGTCGGCCGGGGGCTGGCCGAGGCCGGGATCGGGCTCGTCTATGGCGGCGGCAATGTCGGGCTGATGGGCACCGTGGCCCATGCGGCGCTGGAATCCGGCGGCCATGTCACCGGCATCATTCCCGATTTCCTGAAATCGCGCGAGCGCATGCTCGACGACATTCAGGAGACCGTGGTCGTCGGCGACATGCACACGCGCAAAAAGCTGATGTTCGACCGCGCCGACGCCTTCGTGGCGATGCCGGGGGGGATTGGGACGCTGGAAGAACTTATCGAGCAGATGACCTGGGCGCAGCTCGGCCAGCATGCCAAGCCGATCCTGCTGCTTTCGATCAACGGCTTCTGGGATCCGCTGCTGACGCTCCTCGACCACATGCGCGGCCACGGTTTTCTGCGTCCCGGTCTCGACCCGGCCTTCCTCGTCGCGACCGATCCGGCGGACGTCGTGCCGATGCTCACGGAAGCCGTCGCGCGGCGGGAGGCCGATCCGGCGGACACGGAATTGGTGAAGGCGCGGATGTAGCGGGAAGCCGGGCGCCTCGGATCGTTCCGAGGCGCCCGCGCCGACTAGAAGAAGTCGCGCCGGCCACGGCTGCCGTAATAGCCGCCGCCGAAGCCGCGGCCCCGACCGAACCCAGGGCCGTGATGATGGTGGTGATGGCCGCCGAAGCCACGGCCCCGGCCGTAGCCGCCGCCGTAGCCGCGATAGCCACGTTCGCGGCCATATCCGCCGCCGTACCCGCCGTAGCCATACTGAACGGTTTCGATCAGGTTGCCTGCGTCGGATGCGGCAGCCGCGCCGATCGGTGCCGCCGACGCCGGAGCCGCCAGCATCAGTCCGGCCGCGACGACACCGGCCGCGAACGTCATGGATTTGCTCAAAGGCTATCTCCTGGGCGCGCCGCGGGAAGCCCCGGCGCGAACGGAGCGTTAGCAGGGGCAACCTGAACGTAGTCCTGTGCCGGCAATGTGCGCCGTCAGGAGCGAGAAAGACGAATGGTCTGCGCCGCGAAAAACCTCGACCCGGCGGTCAGCCGGCCCGGCCGCGGGTCAACGCGTAGAGGCTGATCGCGGCGGCGTTGGAGACATTCACGCTGCGGATCGCGCCGGTGAAGTCGATCCGGGCGAGAACGTCGCAGCATTCGCGGGTGCGCTGACGCAGGCCTTTGCCCTCGGCGCCGAGCACCACGACCATGCCGGCCCGCTTCTCCACGTCGTCGAGCGGCGTCTCGGCCTCCGAGTCGAGGCCGACCCGGGCGAAGCCGCGCTCACCCAGCGCGATCAGCGCCTCGGCGAGGTTGCGCACCACGATCAGCGGCACGTGCTCCAAGCCGCCCGAGGCCGATTTCGCCATGACGCCGGTGGCGTTCGGCGCGTGCCGCGCGGTGGTGACGATCGCCGTCACGCCGAAGGCCGCCGCCGTCCGCACGATCGCCCCGACATTGTGCGGGTCGGTGATCTGGTCGAGCGCCACGAGCAGCGCATCCTCGGGAACGGACTCGATCGCCGGCGCCGGCAGATGTTCGGCCTCGAGATAGAGCCCCTGATGGACCGCGTCGGCCCCGAGCAGGGCGTTGATCGCACTCGGTTTCACCAGTTCCGGCTCGATCCGCAGCTCGCCGAGTTCCTCCTTGAGCCGCAGGATGCCGTTCTCGGTGGCCAGCAGCCGGTGCAGTCCGCGCGCCGCGTTCGCCAGCGCCTCCGAGACCGGGTGCCAGCCGTAGAGCACCACATGGTCGAGCCCCTCGCGGGCCGCCGGACCGCCCGGCCTGTGCCCCTGGGGCCGGTGCCGGAACCGGGCTGCGCCCTGGAACCGGGGCGGGCCGTCGCGTCGGGAAGTCATGAACCGCTCGTAAAATGATGCCGTGCGGCGACAGACCGGCATCCGCCGCCCACGTCAAGCCGCCCTCCTGCGCAAGAACACGCAACGAGACCGTTGCCGTGACCGCCCGGGCCGACTATAGACCGATCCGCCTAGAGCAAGCGCCCTTCGTCTATCGGTTAGGACGTCAGCCTTTCACGCTGAAAAGGCGGGTTCGATTCCCGCAGGGCGCGCCAGCAACAAACTTCTCAAATCGTTAGAGTTTTCGGCCTGCAGGATGATCTGGGATCGCTCTGGCCGGGGAGACGTCTGCGCGAAGCTTAGGCACGCGGACAAAAGCCATGTCGAAGCAGGGCGTCACTGACAGTCCGGAAAATCGGGTGTCCGTTCTGTCGGTTCGGGCTCGTCGAGCGCGGCCGTGTCCGGCGCGCGGGGCGACGTCACGGTGTCGCGTGAGGTGAGAGCTGCGCCAAGCCGGCCGGACGTGCGGTGCTGCCGCCTTCACCCCGCCAGCGTCGTCTTCACCGTTTCGACCAGCTGCTTCAGGCTGAAGGGCTTGGCGAGGTAGTCGAAGGACTCGCCCTCGTGGAGGTTCTTGCGGAAGACGTCCTCGGCGTAGCCCGAGACGAAGATGACCTTGAGCTCGGGCCGTTGCTTGCGCAGTTCGCGCAGCAGGGTCGGGCCGTCCATCTCCGGCATCACCACGTCGGAGACGACGAGGTCGACGGCGTAGTCGTGCTCTTCCATCAGGCGCAGGGCCTCGGGACCCGAGGCTGCGGCGAGGACGGTGTAGCCGCGGGCCATGAGTGCGCGCGAGTTCACGGCGCGAACCGGATCCTCGTCCTCGACAAGGAGGATGGTGGCTTGGCCCGTGGTGTCGGCGACGGGAGGCGCAGCGGAGGCCGCGATCGGGGCCGGCTTCTGCAGCGCTTCGCTCAGGCGCTCCTTTGCGATCTTGGCCGACGTCGCGGGACGCGGCGGCGGCTCGATCGCCGGCGCGGTCGTCTCCTCGACGGCAGGCTCCGCCTCGGGGATGTGGCGCGGCAGGTAGATCCGGAAGGCGGTGCCTTCGCCGACCGTCGACTGCACGTCGAGGGTGCCGCCGGACTGCTTGACGATGCCGAACACCGTCGAGAGGCCGAGGCCGGTGCCCTTGCCGATCTCCTTGGTGGTGAAGAACGGCTCGAAGATCTTTTCCATGATTTCCGGCGGAATGCCCTCGCCGGTGTCGAGCACCTCGATCAGCACGTGCTCGCCCGCCGGCACTTCGGCCGGGCGCGCATCGGCCTCCGTGACGTTGGCGGTGCGGATCAGGAGCTTGCCGCCGGTCGGCATGGCGTCGCGGGCGTTGACCGAGAGGTTCACGATGACCTGCTCGAACTGGTTCACGTCGGCCTTGACCGGCCAGATGTCGCGGCCGTGCTTGAGGTCGAGGGCGACGCGCTCGCCGAGCAGGCGCTTCAACAGCAGGGTCAGGTCGGCGAGCGCCTCGCCGACGCTCATCACCTCGGGCCGCAGGGTCTGGCGGCGCGAGAAGGCCAGCAGCTGGCGCACCAGGCTCGCGGCCCGGTTCGCGTTCTGCTTGATCTGCATGATGTCCTGGAAGGCGTGGTCGGTCGGCCTGTGGCTCGCGAGCAGCAGGTCCGAGTAGCCGATGATCGCCTGGAGAACGTTGTTGAAGTCGTGCGCGATGCCGCCGGCGAGCTGCCCGACGGTGTCCATCTTCTGAGCCTGCGCGACCTGCTGTTCGAGCTGGCGCTGCGCGGTGGTGTCCAGCGCGTAGAGGATGACGCGCTCGCGATCCGCCTGCGCGGCCTTGCCGTCCTTCCCGCCGTCCTTGGCCGCATCCTTGGCGGCCTGCGGCGTGTCGCCGTCGGCCGGGCTCATCCAGACGCGGGCGGAGCGGTTGCCGGGGCCGGCGAGCGCCACCTCGATGGGTTCGATCTCGCCGGTGCCGCTGGCCGCCTTGATCAGCGCGGCGTCGAGGGTGGCGCGATCGCGCTCCAGCACGGCCTCGCGCATCATCGGCTCGGGTGTGTCGCTGGCCGCGCCCTCGCCGGGCTGGCGCGGCATGTCCGTGAAGAGCCGCACGAACGAGGAATTGGCCCGGGCGACCCGGCCCTCCCGGTCGACGGTGGCGATGGCGATCGGGCTGTTGTTGAGGAAGCGGGCGAGCCGGACCTCCGCCGCACGCTGCGGCTCGTCGCTCTCGGCACCGGCCGAGCGGTTGAGCACGAAGGTGCGCGAGGGGCCGGCCTTGCCGTCCTGCCCGTAGGCGACGCGGTGGTAGAGCCGGGCCGGCATCGGATGGCCGTTGCGGCGGCGCAGGTCGATGTCGAAGCGGTCGGTGCGGACCTCGCCGGGCTTGCCGGTCGCGCCGGTGAACACGTCGGAGCCCGGTGCGATCTCGAGGAGCTTCAGGCCGCCCGAGCCGACGGTGGCGAGATCGTAGCCGAGCCAGGAGGCCAGCGTCGCGTTCATGTAGACGACGGCACCGGCGCCATCGATCGAGAGGAACCCGGCCGGCGCATGATCGAGATAGTCGATCGCGTGCTGGAGTTCCTGGAAGACGTTCTCCTGGCGCTCGCGCTCGTGGGTGATGTCGCTCACCGTCCAGAGTGCGGCGCTGCGGCCCTGGCGCGCGATCGGCCGCACCGAGATCCGGTACCAGGCGGCGTCGCGCTCGGCCGCACCCGTCGGGGGCGGGGCCATGCGGACCTCCTCCGTATGGGAGCGGTCGTCGCGGCCGGCCTCGGCGAGGCGGAAGATCGCCTCCGAGACCTCGGGAGCCCCGACGAAGATGCGCTCCACGGGTCGCAGGGTGGCGAAGCTGTCGCTGCCGGCGAGCCGCATATAGGCCTCGTTGGCGTAGATCAGGCGGCCGCCCTCCTCGACCACGACGGTGCCCTCGGGCGCGGCGTCGACGATGCCGCGGGTGACGTCGTCGCGCCCCGAGCGGCCAGCGAGCTGCAGCGCGCCGATCGCGAGGGCGAACAGGAAGAACACCCCGGCCATGGCGAGCAGCGCCAGCAGGCCGAGGATCATCGGCTGCGCCTGATCGTTGGCGACGAAGGACAGACCCACCGCCGCGCCGACGAGCAGCCCCGCCAGCATCAGGAGCAGCCCGACCCGGCCCGGCCGCTCCGACCGGTCGATCGACGCGGCCCCGGGGGCCGCCGCCGATGTCGCCGATGCTCCGCTCTCCTCAGCCATCAGGCTCCATCCATCCGTCGAGCCCGGTCCTGTCCCGCGCGCCGGCGCGGCGGAAACGTCAGCGAAGCGACGGAAAAGTCTCGCGAAAAAAGGTGGATAAACCGTGGCGTTCCGTGCCGGTTCGCCCAGCCGCGTCACGCCGCCCGTTTGCGCAGGCGAAGCACGAAACCGATCACCTCCGCAACTGCGCGATAATGCTCGGCCGGGATCTCGTCGTCGACCTCGACGGTGGCGTGCAGCGCGCGGGCCAGCGGCGGATTCTCCATCACCGGCACGCCGGCTTCGGTCGCGACGGCACGGATGCGGAACGCCAGCGAGTCGACGCCCTTGGCGACGCAGATCGGTGCGCCCATGCCCGGCTCGTAGCGGAGCGCCACGGCAAAATGGGTCGGGTTGGTGATGACGACGGTGGCGGTCGGCACGGCCGCCATCATCCGCTTCTTCACCCGCTGATGCATGAGCTGCTTGCGGCGGCCCTTCACCTCGGGGCTGCCCTCGCTTTCCTTGTGCTCCTGCTTCAGCTCCTCCTTCGACATGCGCAGGCGCCCGCGCCAGCGGTGGCGCTGGTAGAGCGCGTCGCCGAGCGCGATGGCGACGTAGGCTGCGAGCACTCCGCCCATCATCTTGAGCGAGAGCGACAGTACCGCCCGCATCGCGGAGGCCGGATCGAGATGCGCGAAGGATTCGAGCCGGTCGCGTTGGCCCCACAGGATCGTGCCGGCGACGATGCCGACCACGGTCAGCTTCGCCAACCCCTTGCCGAACTGGAAGAACGCCTCGATCCCGAGCAGGCGCTTCATGCCGGCCATCGGCGAGATACGCTCGAACTTCGGGGCGAGGCTCTGCGCGGTGAAGACCGGCGGATGCTGGATCATGCCCGCCGCCAGCGCTGCGGCCCCCACCATCGCGGCCGGGATCGCCACCGCCTGCAGGAAGATGATCAGGACCCGGCCCGCGAGCCCGGCATAGGCCTGCGGGTCCGATGGGATCGTGTGGGCATGCGCCAGGAACCCGCGGATGTCGGTCATCAGCTTGGTCGCCACCGGGCCGGCGGCGAGCATCAACGCCAGGGTGAAGGCCGCCAGCATGAAGAAGGTGTTGATCTCGACCGAGTTCGCGACGTCGCCCCGCTCGATCGCCTGATCGATGCGCCGCTGTGTCGGCTCTTCGGTTTTGTCTTCCTGCTCGGTGCCCTCGGCCATGGCTCAGCGGGCTCCGGGGGGAGTGATGACCAGCCCTTCAATCCGGGGCTCGCCGAAGGCGGGAACCCGGAACCCACCCGGAATGCACCCTCGGTTTCGCAGCCGGTCGTGCCTGGTCGTGGGTTCGGGGTTCCGCTGCGCGGCCCCGGAATGACGGTGGTGGGCGTCAGAGCCGTCAGCCCAGGGATGCCGCACCCCTACCGCCCCAGAAAATCCGCCAGATACCGGCCGAGATCGTCCAAAAACACGCCCATCACCACGCCGAGCGAGGCGAGCAGGATCAGCATGCCGATCAGGATCGAGGCCGGCACCGCGACGAAGAAGACCTGCAATTGCGGCATCAGCCGCGAGAGCACCCCGAGCCCGAGATTGAACAGGATCCCGAAAGCGATGAACGGCGCCGAGATCTGGATGGCGAGGGTGAAGCCGCGGGCCACAGCCTTGATCGCGAGTTGGGCCGCATCGCCGAACGCCGGCAGATTGCTCGGCGGCAGGAGCATGTAGCTGCGCCCGATCGCGTCGAGCGCGAGGTGGTGCAGGTCGGTCGCCAGGATCAGCGTGATACCGAGGAGCGACAGGAAGTTGCCGAGCGTCACCTGCTGCGAGGCCGTCATCGGGTCGACGGTCATGGCGTAGGACAGGCCGAGCGACTGCGAGATCACCACGCCCGCCGTCTGCAGCGCGGCGAGCACCATGCGCACGGTCAGCCCGAGCACCAGCCCGATCAGGATCTCGCCGAACAGCACGCCGATCAGTGCCGGCCCCGCCAGCGCACCGCTCGTCGCCGGCAGGAGCGGGCGCACCGTGGGAAACAACACCAGCGTCACCAGCAGCGCCAGCGACAGCCGCAGGCGCGCCGAGATGGTCTGCTCGCCGAGGCCCGGCATCAGCATCATCATCACGCCGACGCGCGCGAAGGTCAGCAGGAACGCCGCCGCGATGCCGGGCAGGAGGAGGTTCATGCCCCGTGATAGCAGAGGAAGCCACTAGCCGCCCGAGGCGATGCGTTCGGCGATGCGACCCATGTAGGAGGCGAGCGCGTCGCCCATGAAGGGCAGCATGAACAGCAGCGCGGCGAAGACCGCGACGATTTTCGGCACGTAGATCAGGGTCTGCTCCTGGATCTGCGTGAGCGCCTGGAACAGCGAGACCGCGAGCCCGACGATGAGCGCGACGATCATCAGCGGTCCCGCCACCTTGAGGAAGGTGACGATCCCGTCGCGGGCGATGTCGAGGATGGCGAGGCCGGTCATTGTCTTTGGGGCTTTGCGCTGCGGTTTCTTGTTTCCCTCTCCCCTCTGCGGGAGAGGGTAGCCCGCGAAGCGGGTCGGAGAGGGGAGCGACGGTGCCTGAGAGGGCGCTCCCCTCTCCCGCAGAGGGGAGAGGGAAGAAACCGCGCGCTAGATCGGCATCCGCATGATTTCCTCGTAGGCCGAAATCACGCGGTCGCGCACGGCCACCAGGGTCTGGAGCGCCGTCTCGCTCTCGGCCACCGCGGTGACGACGTCGATGACGTTGGCCTTGCCGCCGGCCGCCGAGAGGGTCTGCGCGTCGGCCTTGGCGCCGGTCTGCGCCACCGAGTCGAGGGCCTGGGTGAGCAGCGAGCCGAAACCGCCGCCGGCCCCGCTGGTCTGCATCGGCTTCGGCGCGGCGCCCGGCCGGGCGATGGACTGGGCGGCGGCGTAGGCGCCGGCGGCGAAGGCGGAGGTGGCCATGGGCGTCAGGCCTTCAGGATTTCGAGGGTTTTCGAGATCATACGCCGGGTGGCGGTGACCATGTTGAGGTTGGCCTCGTAGGAGCGCTGGGCCTCGCGCATGTCCATGTTCTCGATCAGCCCGTTGACGTTGGGCATCGAGACCTCGCCCTTGGCGTTGGCGGCCGGGTTGCCGGGGTCGTACTTGGTGCGGAACGGGGTCTGGTCGCGCCGGACCCGGCCGGCCTCCACGAGGGTCGCGCCGAGTTCGCTGTCGAAGCGGTTGGTCAGCGTCGGAATCTTGCGGCGGTAGGGCTCGCCCCCGGCGGTCTTGGCCGAGGAATCCGCGTTGGCGATGTTCTCCGCGATGATCCGCATGCGGCCGGACTGGGCCTTGAGCCCCGAGGCGGCGATGCCGAGCGTCTTGAGGAAGTCCATGGCGAGCTCCTGTTATCCGGCTCAGCGCTTGCCGACGGCGATCTTCAGGGCGTCGAGGCTCTTCTGGTAGAGCGAGGCGACCATCTGGTAGTCGCTCTGGTTCTCGCCGGCCTTCATCATCTCCTCTTCGAGATTGACGCCGTTGCCGCCGGGGCGGATCTCGAAACCCTTGTAGCGTTTCGGCGCCGCGTTCGGTCCGTCGGCCGAGGCGAGGCCGATATGGTTGGCGTTCGTGCGGGCGAGCCCGTCGCCGCCCACGATCGCGGCCGACGGCGCGGTCATGCCGCTCGGACCCGAGGAGCTGCCGATCTCGGCGAGATCGCGCGGCCGAAAGTTCGGCATGTCGGCATTCGCCACGTTCTCGGCGAGCAGCGCCTGGCGGGCCTGATGCCACTGCATCTTGTTGCGCAGCATTCCGAGGATGGGCAGGTCGGTGAAGGACATCGCGCGCCGAACCCTTCCCGCGTATTCCGGCCGCTCGCGGCGGCCTACCCGGCACGGATTGCCGAGTGCCCCGTTCGCGGTGGGCAAAATCTGCCGCCTGCGTGGTTAATGGACCGTTAAAATCAGGCGGATGGCCTGCTTCCGCCTCCGAATGATCCAGCACGGCTTCCGCCGTTTCCCAGGCATCGATCCCCGCGCCAGTTCGGCTGCGATCGGCTTGATCGTGCGGGTATCCCCCGATCGCTGCGTGAAGCTGTTAACGAAGTTTTTACCTTTGTTGCCCGCTGCGGAGCCGGACGCGATACTGTCGCGCGGCGTCGCATGCCCGGCCGGCTCGGCCCGGACAACGAGAGTGTCCCGTCTTGCCAGAGTTCTTCAGTTCGGACGGACCGTACTACTTGCAGTTCCTCGTCATCTTTCTCGTCATCCTCGTCCTGCTGATGGGGATCGTGCTGCTGTTTCGCCGGATCGCCGGGCGCGGATTGTCGATGTCCGCACGCGCGACAAACCGCTCGCGCCAGCCGCGCCTCGGCATCGTCGACATCTACGAGCTCGACCGGCACCGCCAGCTGATCCTGCTGCGGCGGGACAACGTCGAGCACCTGCTCCTCGTGGGCGGCCCCAACGACGTCGTGGTGGAGCGCAACGTCATTCGCGGGGCCGGCTCCCAGTTGCCCGGCGAGACGTCGATGCGGCAGGAGCCCGCTGCCGACATGCTGCCCGACCCGGGCATCCAGGCGAATCCCGCGGCCCTCGGGACAGGCTCCTTCGAGATGCCGCTGGTCGTGCCGCAGCCGACCCCCGGCACGAACGGTCACGTGAGCGCCACCACCGGCCGGCCGCCGCCGCTGGATCCGGCCCTGTTCGAGCCCGAGGCTCCGCCGGCGGAGCGGAGTGCGGCCGAGCCCGCGAGATCGCGCATCGGCATCTCGCAGATCGGGAGCATTCTGCGGCGCATGCCGCCGCCGCTGGTCGATCCGCGCCCCGAGCCCGCCTCCGAGCGCGTACGACCCGAGCCTGCCGCCCCGACCGGATCTGCCGAGTCGCAACCGATCGTTCCGCCCGCGCCGACGTCGGCCGGCGCACCGCGCCCGGTCGATCCGGCGGCCCTGTCGGACATGGCCCGCCAGCTCGAAACCGCCCTGCGCCGGCAATCTTCCGCCGTGACGCCGCCCCCCGGTCAGGGCGTGCCGGCTCCCGCATCCACCGAACCGATGCCGCCTCCGCCGCCGGCCGCCGCGCCGCCGGTTGCCGTCGAGCCGGTCATCGCCGTGGCCACGGCACGGCCGAACCCGACCTTCCTGATCGGACGCGCAAACCCGGTGCCGCAGCCGACTGCGTCGGAGCCTAAGCCCGACCCCGACCCGATCGCTGCAGCCATGGCGGCGGCTCCGCCCCCACCGACGGCTTCGGAGCCGCCGCCTCCGGCGTCCGAGACCAAGCCCGCGCCGCAAGGCGGAGGCACGCCGTTCACCGTCGAGGAGATCGAAACGGAGTTCGCCCGCCTGCTCGGCCGGCCGCTCGATCGAAAAACCTGAGACGAGCCCGGCCTTTGTCGTAACGGGCGTTCTTTCGACGAACCGACGTCGCCTTCGTCGGAAAGGGCTCTGAGCGTGGCCGCGCGTCGCTTGTGCGCAGGCCCGGCGCGACGCAGGTTGCGGGCGCGATGAAGCCCTCGAATCGAGCCCTGACCTCCGGCCTTCTCGGCCTCGCCTTCGCTGCGATGAGCGCGGGGACGGCGCATGCGCAGAGCGTCAACGTCGATCTCGGCACCGGCGGCGTCACCGAGCGCGCGCTGCAACTCGTAGCCCTCGTCACGGTGTTGGCGCTGGCACCCTCCGTGCTGGTGATGGCGACCTCGTTCACGCGGATCGTGGTGGTGCTCTCGATCTTGCGCTCGGCGCTCGGCACCCAGACCGCCCCGCCCAACGCCGTGATCGTCAGCCTCGCGCTGTTCCTCACCGCCTTCGTGATGGCGCCGGTGGGCAAGGAGGCCTACCGCAACGGCATCGAGCCGCTGGTGGCCGGGCAGATCACGCAGGCCGTCGCCTTCGAGCGGGCGAGTGCGCCGTTCAAGAGCTTCATGCTCAAGAACGTCCGCGAAAAGGACCTCAAGCTCTTTCTCGACATGGCGAAGGTGCCGGTGCCCTCCGGCCCCGAGGCGGTGGGTCTCGAGGTCGTCACCCCGGCCTTCATGATCTCGGAACTGCGCCGTGCCTTCGAGATCGGCTTTCTGCTGTTCATCCCCTTCCTGATCATCGACCTCGTCGTCGCCTCGATCCTGATGGCGGTCGGCATGATGATGGTGCCTCCGGCCACCGTCGCGCTGCCGTTCAAGTTGATTTTCTTCGTGCTGGTCGACGGCTGGACGCTGGTGGCCGGCTCGCTGGTGCAGAGCTACGGCGGCTAGCGGTCCCCGATCTGCGCAAGCCGCTGTGCGGCCTCCTCGGCGATCAGCCGCGTCAGCTCTGCGGCCCCGAGATCGCGCGACAAGGCCGCCGCCTGTCCGGCCCAGAGCGGCGAGAAGTCGCCGCTGCCCTGCCGCTCCGCCGTCACCCGCAGCGACTGCAGCGCGACGGCCGCCTTCGGAAACGCCGGTGCGTCGTCGCAGAGCGGCCCGAGATCGCGCATCGCCCGGTTGAAGAGGCTGCGCGCCGGCCGCCCGGTAAAGACGTTGGTGATCGCGGTGTCCTCGTCGCGCGCCGCACGCAGGGCAGCGACATGGGCCTCGGAGATGCCGGCCTCGGGGCAACGCAGGTAAGCGGTTCCGATCTGCACTCCGGCCGCGCCGAGGGCGAAGGCCGCCGCGACCCCGCGCCCGTCGGCGATGCCGCCGGCGGCGATGACGGGGACCTTCACGGCATCGACCACCTGCGGCAACAGGGCGAACAGGCCGGGCTGCGCGGCGAGTTCCCCGGGCAAAAACATCCCGCGATGGCCGCCGGCTTCCGCCCCTTGTGCGATCACCGCGTCGACGCCCTGGGCGTGGAGCCAGCGCGCTTCGGCCACCGTCGTCGCCGAGGCGAAGATCAGGCAGCCGGCGGCGCGCACCCGCTCGCGCAGCGCCGCGTTCGGCAAGCCGAAATGGAAGCTGACCACCTTCGGCCGCAGTTCCTCGACGACGGCGCACATGGCCTCATCGAACGGCGCCCGCTTCGCCATGGGCGTCGCGGCGGCCGGATCGAGCCCGTGCTCCGCGTAATAGGGTGCGAGCCGCGCGAGCCAGCGCGCGTCGCGTGGCGCGTCCTCCGCCGGCGGCACGTGGCAGAAGAAGTTGAGGTTGATCGGACCGTCGGCGCTGTCGCGGATCGTGGCCACGGCGGCCCGGACCCGCTCGGCCGTCAGTGCCGCGCAGGCCAGCGAGCCGAGGCCGCCGGCACCGGCGACGCAGGCGGTGAGCGCCGCCTCGGTCCCGACCATCGGGGCCAGGACGATCGGATATGCGATCCCGACGAGATCGAGGAGGCGGCGGTCGGGCCAGGGCATTCCGGGGGGTCCCATCGCTGAGAAGAGCGGCGGTCCGCCTCTCCCTCCGATTGCAGTTTCACCGTGCCTAGCATAGGTCGGATCGCGTGTTCAGCCGCGCATCGGGAGCGAATTGAGAATGAATTTCAAGAACATCGCCGTTTTCTGGGCGCCGCGGATGCTGAGCATCCTGCGGATCGTCGCGGCCCTCGTCTTCATGGCCCACGGCACCCAGAAGATTCTGGGCTTCCCGGCCAGCAGCATGAACCCGGCGATGTTCTCGCTGCCCTGGATCGCCGGCATCCTCGAACTCGTCGGTGGCGCGTTGCTGCTCATCGGCCTGTTCAGCCGGCCCGTTGCCTTCATCCTCTCGGGCGAGATGGCGGTGGCCTATTTCCTGGCGCATGCGCCCAAAAGTTTCTTCCCTTCGCTGAACGGCGGCGACGCCGCGATCCTGTTCTGTTTCGTCTTCCTCTACATCGCCGCGGCCGGTCCCGGTCCCCTCAGCGTCGACGCGCAGATGCGGCGCGGCACCGACGGCTACTGACCTTACGCCAATAAGCCGGTGGCGTAGGCGGTCGAGGCCGCGAGCCCCAGACCCGTGCGGATCGCATGGAGCGATCCCCATCGCAGGATCAGCGCCCGACTCTCCGGTCCCGCCTCGGCGGGATCGATGGCCATCAGGCGCTTGTTCACCGGAAGGATCAGCCGAAGGGTGACGGGGATGTTCGCCAGCATCAGCAGCGCCCCGACGATCCAGCCGGGGTTGTCCATCCGGATCCAGGCGGCGAAGCCGAACACGAAGCTCACCAGCACCAGCGAGACCTGCATCGCCGTCGCCCGCTTGTAGGACGGCTTCCATTGCGCCAGCAGGGCATGGTCGTCGAGCCCGAGCCGGGCCGGCTGTTCGACGGCGTTGATGTAGAAGGCCGCGCCCGTGAACAGGGCGGCGGCGAAGAACGCCAGTTGGCCGAGAATCATGCGGGTCTCTCGCTGTCGTGTGCCGTATCGGCTTCGAGCCGGCGGCGCAGCATGCGCAGCAGGCCCGTCGCCTCCTCGATCGCATCCTCCGGCAGCCCCTCCGCCAGAGCAGACGCCCAGGGTGCCTGCCGTGCGGCCGCTTTCGCGTAGACGGCGCGGCCATGCCCGGTGAGCAGCACGAGCTTTGCGCGCTGGTGATGCGGGTTCGGGGCGAACTCCACGAGACCCGAAGCCTGCAACTCGTTGGCGATGCGCTGCACGTTCTGGCGCGACAGCCCCATGGTCCGCGCGACATGCGCGACCGGCGAAGCCGTCGGCGCCATCGCCACGGCGCCAAGCACCTGCCAGCGCGCACTGGTCAGTCCGAGGTCCTGCACGAGCGCATCGCCGGCCGCGAGCAAGCAGCCGTTGAGTCGAAAACTCTCCAGGATCAGGTCGGTGATGGCATCGCCGGGCTTCATGACAACAGCATGTCGTTTTGACAGTATGTTGTCAATTCACTGCAAAAAGCGGCCCCGAGAGACGATCTCGGGACCGGATGCGAACGCTTGCGCCTCAAGCGAGACGACGTTCAGAACTTGCGGACGATCGGTGCCGGAAGCGGAGCGGCCGGAGCGCCGAACACGTAGCGGAAGCCCACCGAGACGATGTCGGCGCTGGCGTCGACCACGCCCGCGAAGGCGATGTTGCCGACGTTGTAGTTCCGCCCGGCCCCGGCGAAGATGTTGCTCTTGTCGAGGAAGATGTGGGAGTAGGCCGCGTTCAGGGTCAGCTTCTCGCTCCAGCGATAGCTGGCGCCGATCGAGGCGGTGTAGCGATCGTTGTCGGGCAGGCGCACCGAGCGGTTCTGGTCGTCGATCGGCACTTCCTCGTAGGAGAAGCCGCCACGCACGGTGAGCGATGGCGACCAGTCGTATTCGGCGCCGATCGAGTAGGTGTAGCCGTCCTTGAAGTTCAGCGGCAGGCTCGCCACCGGCAGGCCGAGGACCTTGGAGGTGATGGCGATGTCGTCGAGCCTCGACCAGTTGTCCCACTCGAAGCCGAGATTGATCCGGGTGACCGGGTTGATCGCCTGGGTCAGGCCGACGCTGAGTTTCTCGGGCGTGTTGAGGTTCGCCTTGACCTGCCCGACCCCGAAGGCCGAACCCTCGATGTCGTGATGCACCGACGAGCGGTAGCCGAGGCCGAGCACCGTGCCGTCCCACGGGGTGATCGTCGCGCCCGCGGTGTAGCCGACGCCCCAGGCATCACCCTTCAAGAAGGCGCTGGGAAACGCGCCCGTCGGGAGACCTGCGATCGGGAAGGCCTGACGTAGCGTCAGCTTGAAGTATTCGATGTTCGGGCCGGCCGCGATCGAGAGCCAGTCATTGACCTTGTAGGCAATGACCGGATTGAAGGCGAGGGAGAAGATCCGCGAGGAGCGACCGTAGACTTCGCCGGCCCAGGCCTTGTTCGGATTGGTGATCAGGCCGAAGGGCGCGCCGGTCTGGAGACCGATCCAGATCTTGTCGCTGAGCTGGTAGGAGGTGGCTCCGGCCGGCACGATCGCGCCCTGACCGATGTCGCCGCTCTCGCCGAGCGGCAGGAAGCCGGGATTGGTGGCGGCCGTCGGCCGGATGTCGGCGTGCAAGCCGATATAGGTGAGGTTCTGCTCGGTGACCCAGCCCGGACGCATGGTGATGACGGCCGGGTTCCAGAACATCGAGGAGATGCCGCCGGAGCCGGAGGCCGCGCCGGCGAAGGAGAGCCCTTGCGCCTGTGAGCTCTGTTCCCGAAGGCCGAAGGCGCCGGCCTGCGCGCCGGTGGCGAAGGCCAAAGCCGAGACGCCCGCGAGGGCGAGCGCACCAATCCTGCCGATCATGACAACGTCCCCAAGCCGATCCGATGGTGCTCGTATCCCCGCCGCTCCTCGGCCGGGCTGGCACCTTGCCGGCAACGCTGCCGGTTTGTGCAAAGCTTATCAATCCCAAACGCAGGGTAGCCTCGACAAGTATTAATTCTCCGTTAACCAAACGAAATCATCGGATGTGCTTGTCGTTTTCAGCTCGACGAGTTCGCCCCAGATTTGGTTCACATGTAAACCGAACGCAATATTGTGCAGGTCGATGGACGGCTGGGCGCGGTTTTGTCACTTTGCTGCATGTCTGTTGCGCGCCGGCAACGGCGGTGAAGCCGGCAGCACGCCGTCGGCCACGCTTGCGCCGCCCATGAGGCCCGGCCATGGTCGCGCCGATTCGAGCAGGCGAGGGACGATACGATGAAGCTGATCCGTCACGGTGCGGCCGGCGACGAGAAGCCGGGGCTCGTGGATGCCAAGGGCGGTCTGCGCGATCTCTCCGGATCGTTGCGCGACATCGCCGGGCCGGCCCTGTCGCGACAGGGGCTCGACCGCTTGGCGATGATCGACCCGGAGACGCTGCCGCTTCTACCGGCCGGCACGCGCCTCGGCCCCTGCGTCGGCGGCACCCGCAATATCGTGGCGATCGGCCTGAACTATGCCGACCACGCCGCCGAGACCGGCGCGGCGATCCCCTCCGAGCCGATCGTGTTCAACAAGGCGCCATCCTGCCTCGGCGGCGCCAACGACCCGGTGATCCTGCCCAAGGGCTCGGCGAAGACCGACTGGGAGGTCGAGCTCGCCGTCGTGATCGGCGCCCGCGCCAGCTACGTCCACGCCAACGAGGCGCTCGACTACGTCGCCGGCGCCTGCATCATGAACGACCTGTCCGAGCGCGAGTACCAGTACGAGCGCGGCGGCACCTGGACCAAGGGTAAGGGCTGCCCGACGTTCGGCCCGCTCGGCCCCTGGCTCGTCACCCTCGACGAGATCCCCGACCTCAAGAAGCTTTCGCTGAGCCTCGACCTCAACGGCCGACGACAGCAGACCGGTTCGACCGCGACGATGGTGTTCGATGTCGCGCAGCTCGTCGCTTACGTCTCGCACTTCATGATGCTGGAGCCCGGCGACATCATCACCACCGGCACGCCCCCCGGCGTCGGCCTGGGGATGAAGCCGCCGCGCTTCCTGAAGCCCGACGACGAGATGGTGCTCCGCATCGACGGCCTCGGCGAGCAGCGCCAGACCGTGATCGCCTTCGACGACTGGACGGCGAAGGTGGCGGCGGGCGAGCCGACGAACTGACCGGCGCTACTGCGCCGTCCAGCCCCCGTCCACCGACAGGTTCGCCCCGGTGATCTGCGTCGCAGCCTCCGAGCACAGGAAGGTGACGATGGCGGCGACCTGCTCGACCGTGACGAATTCCTTGGTGGGCTGGGCCTTCAGCAGCACGTCCTCGATGACCTGCTCCTTGGTGAGGCCGCGCGCCTTCATCGTGTCGGGGATCTGGCTCTCGACGAGCGGCGTCCAGACGTAGCCCGGCGAGATGCAGTTGGCGGTGATGCCCTGGCCCGCGACTTCGAGCGCGACGCTCTTGGTCATGCCGACGAGGCCGTGCTTGGCCGCGACATAGGCCGACTTGAACGGCGAGGCGACGATGGAGTGAGCGCTCGCGATGTTGATGATCCGCCCGAAGCCGCGCGACTTCATGCCGGGAACCGCCGCTCGGATGGTGTGGAAGGCCGAGGACAGGTTGATGGCCAGGATCGCGTCCCACTTCTCGACCGGAAAGTCCTCGACCGGCGAGACGAACTGGATGCCGGCATTGTTCACCAGCACGTCGACGCGGCCGAATTCCTTCTCGGCCATGGCGATCATCTCCGCGATTTCGGCGGGCTTCGTCATGTCGGCGGGGGAATGGATCGCGCGGACGCCGAATTCCGCCTCGATCCCGGCGCGGGCCTTTTCGATGGCCTCGGGGCTGCCGAAGCCGTTGAGCACGATGTCGGCGCCCTCCTTGGCGAGGCCGCGGGCGACGGCGAGGCCGATGCCGCCGGTCGACCCGGTCACGACGGCGGCCTTGGATGTGAGGATCATGGGAACGCTGCCTAAAGAATGCTGAAGTCGACGCGTCTTGTAGCCATCCGTCAGCGGCGTTGACAGGGCAGGAGCGCTTCGTCAGGTTCCGCCGCCGCCGGACGCGCGCGGAAATCGGGCTCCGGTTTCGCGCCGAGCCCGGCCTTCCGTCGCATCGTTCCGCCATTCCGGCGCTCTTCCCACACCACAGCGAAGTGAACCCCCTGCACGATGGCGACGCGCTCCTACCTGGATTTCGAGAAGCCGGTCGCCGAGCTGGAGGCGAAGCTCGAGGAATTGCGGGCGCTCGGAGCGCGTGACGGCGCCGTCTCGATCAGCGAGGAGGTCGGGCGGCTGGAGGCGAAGGCCTCGGCCGCGCTCTCCGACCTCTACGCCAATCTCACGCCCTGGCAGAAGACGCTGGTCGCCCGCCACCCGCAGCGCCCGCATTTCGTCGATTACTGCGCCGGGCTCATCGACGAGTTCACGCCGCTCGCGGGGGACCGCACCTTCGGCGAGGACGAGGCCATCGTCGGCGGCTTCGGACGCTTCAAGGGCCGCCCGGTTCTGGTGCTCGGCCAGGAAAAGGGCGCGACCACCGAGGCGCGCCTGCGCCACAACTTCGGCATGGCCCGGCCCGAGGGGTATCGCAAGGCGGTGCGCCTGATGGAGACCGCCGACCGTTTCGGACTGCCGGTGCTCGCCTTCGTCGACACTGCCGGCGCGTTTCCCGGGATCGAAGCGGAGGAGCGCGGGCAGGCCGAGGCCATTGCCCGCTCGACCCAGGCCTGCCTCGCGCTCGGCGTGCCGAACGTCGCGGTGGTGATCGGCGAGGGCGGATCGGGGGGCGCCATCGCGCTCGCCACCGCCAACCGCGTGCTGATGCTGGAGCACGCGATCTACGGCGTGATCTCGCCGGAGGGGGCGGCCTCGATCCTCTGGCGCGACCAGGGCCGGGCGCACGACGCCGCCACCGCCATGAAGATCACCGCGCAGGATCTGCTGCGCCTCGGCATCATCGACGGGATCGTTCCGGAGGCCACCGGAGGTGCCCATCGCGACCGCAACGCGGCCATCACGAACACCGGGGAGGCCATCGCCACGGCGCTCGCCGCTTTCGACGGCCTCGGTCCCGACGAGATTCGCGACCGCCGCGCCACGAAATTCATGGAGATCGGCCGGAAACTCTGAGCCCCTATCCCGGCCCAAGCTCTTCGAGAATCTCACGACTCGCGACTTATTCACAACCCGGCGCGAACATTTCCAAAAGCTGTAACGGCCCCGCTTTCGCCCGAAAGCGCCATCAGTGATGCGTGGTCGCCACACTGGTGGACCTTTCAGCGCCCGGTCTTCGAGTCTTCTTGAGGTAAGATCCGGGTAAGTCTAACGGGGCTATTGGGTTGGGGAATGTCGCCGTCGCCGCAAGGTGCTCCGGCGCGGTCACACGGGGTCCCCCATGTCTGTGCGTCCCTTCGCGGCGGCCGGTCTCGTCGCCCTGGCGATGTCCCTCGGAGCCTGCCAGGACAGCGACATGCTCGGCGGAGTCTCGACCCGCAGCCTCACCCCCGTCCCGGCCCAGACCGTGGCGCTCATGCAGACCAAGGGCATGGGCCAGACCGATCCGATCCTGATCCGCGCCTACAAGAAGGAAGCGGAGATGGAGGTCTGGAAGCGCACCTCCAGCGGCCAGTACGCGCTCCTCAAGACCTTCCCGATCTGCCGCTGGTCGGGCCAGCTCGGCCCCAAGACCAAGCAGGGCGACCGCCAGGCACCGGAGGGATTCTACACGATCACGCCGGGTCAGATGAACCCGAATTCCTCGTATTATCTGTCCTTCGACGTCGGCTATCCGAACGCGATCGACCGGGCCAAGGGCTCCACCGGCAACTACATCATGGTGCACGGCACATGCTCGTCGGCCGGCTGCTTCGCGATGACCGACGCCTCGATGTCCGAGGTCTACGCCATCGCCCGCGACGCCTTTCAGGGCGGCCAGCGCGCCTTCCAGTTCCAGTCCTACCCGTTCCGGATGACGGCCACGAACATGGCTAAGTTCCGCAACGACCCGAACGCGCCGTTCTGGAAGAATCTCAAGGAGGGCTCGGATTATTTCGAGGCTCTGAAGGAGGAGCCGCGCGTCGCGGCCTGCGGCACCAAATACGCTTTCGGGGGTGCCGACGTCGCCGCCGGTTCGTGCTCGCCGCGGGTGGATCCGCTGGTGGCGGAGAAGCGCGACCACGACAACCGTCAGATCGCCGAGCTCATCGCCAAGGGCGAGAAGGCGACCCGCGTCGTCTACGAGGACGGCTACGGCAACCCGGTCTTCCGCCAGCCTCCGCCGCAGAGCAGCTTCGCCGCGCTCACGGAGGCCGAGAAGGACAAGGAGCTCGCCTATTCGCCGAAGGACTATGCGCGCCACAACCTCGGCGACGTGAGCCGGCCCGAGAGCCTCGCCAGCGGTCCGCAGGAGATCGAGGTCGACGCCAAGGGCCGCCCGGTCCTCGTCGCGACGGCCAACCCCGACGCCCCCGGCCCGACCAAGGCCGCCGCCGCCGCGCTCGCGAAGAAGGGCAAGGGCAAGACCGAGCCCACGAAACCCGCGACGATGCTGGCGGCACGGGAGCCGGCCGCCGAGCCGAAGGCGGCCCCCGCCCGGATCACGGTCGCCGATGCCGACGGCGACCCGGCCGCCTACCAGAAGCTCCTGGGCAACCTGTTCGGCAAACCGGCCACGCCTGCTGCCACACCGCCGGTCGACACGGCGGCCGTTGTCGAGACCCCGGCCAAGCCCGACGCTGAGAAGCCGTCGGCCCGGGTCGCCGCCCGTCACGTCGCCCAGGCCAAGGAGGTCACCGAGACCTCCGCGACTGCGAAGAAGGCCACGACGACCAAGCGTCATGCTGCCGCCGAACCGTCCACCGCGAAGGATGAGAAGCGCGGAAAGAACTGAGGGGGCTCGGTCTCACCCCTTCAACCGCATCTTGATCCGATAGGTCAGCCCGTCGCGCATGTCGCGATAGCCGTCGAGGCGCTGTTCGCGGGTGCCGTCCTGGTTCAGCGTCGGGTCGGGCGTCGGCCAGTACTCGACATCGGCCGCGAGCGTGTGCGTCAGGGCGATCGCCTTGTGGTGGGCCTCCGGCGAGAGCGTGACGATGAGGTCGAAGTTCAGGCCTTCCCACTCCTCGAGCTCCTCGATGGTGCGGGGCTTGTGGCGCGAGGCGTCGATGCCGATCTCGTCGAGTGCCGCGACCATGAACGGATCGCGCGCTTCGCCGGTGCGGATGCCGGCCGACTGCACGTAGATCGACTTGCCGAAATAGTGGCGGGCGATGGCCTCCGCCGCCGGTGAGCGCACGGCGTTGAAATTGCACATGAACAGGACGGCCTGGACGCGCCGTTTCTTCGCCGGGCCTCCGGGGGGAGTCTCGTCCGCCATGCCGGATCCTCAGGACGCCCGTCAGCCTTTCCAATGCAAGGCGAAGACCAGGGTGAACAGCCGCCGCGCCGTCTGATGGTCGAGGTCGACCTTGCCGTCGAGGCGCTGCTTCAGCAACTCGGAGGCCTCGTTGTGCAGGCCGCGCCGGCCCATGTCGATCGCCTCGATCTGGCTGGGGGAGGCGGTGCGGATGGCGCTGTAATAGCTCTCGCAGACCATCTCGTAGTCGCGGATCACCCGACGGAACGGCGACAGCGAGAGCAGGTGCGTCATGACGGGATCGCCGCCCTCGGTGGAGATCGCGAAGGACAACTTGTTCTCCACGAGCCCGATCACCAGTCCGTAGGGACCGAGGTCGCGACCTGGGATCGTGAAGGCGTTGTCCTCCAGGATATCGAAGATCGCGATGGCGCGCTCGTGTTCCTGATCGGGATTGCCGCGACTGATCGAGGCCTCGTCGAGGCTCACCGCCACGAGGCGATGGTTCGAGGTCTCCGTGTCTATCGCCTTGTCCGCTTCGGCCGCCATTCCGCCGTCGCCTTCCATCACGTCCCGCGTCCGGAAACGCCTATCAGAGGTTCAAGCGGATCGCGACCGACCGGGCATGCCCGTCGAGCCCTTCCGACCGCCCCAGCGCGATTGCCGCCGGCCCCAGCGCCCGGAGCGCAGCCGGATCGCAGCGCAGGATCGACGTGCGCTTCATGAAGTCGAGCACGGAGAGGCCCGAGGAGAATCGGGCCGAGCGGGCAGTCGGCAGCACGTGGTTCGGGCCGCCGACATAGTCGCCGATCGCCTCGGGCGTGTGCGAGCCCAGGAAGATCGCGCCGGCGTTCCGGACCTTTTGCGAGAGCGCCTCGGCGTCCTCGGTCTCGATTTCGAGATGCTCGGGCGCCAGCCGGTCGACCAGCGGCACGGCCTCGTCGAAATCCGCGACGCGGATGATCGCGCCGTAATCGCGCCAGCTCGCCCGCGCGATCTTTTCACGCGGCAGGGTGGCGAGGGCGCGCTCGACGGCCTGCTCGACCTGCTCGGCGAGGGCATCCGAGGTGGTGATGAGGATGGCCTGGGCTGCCTCGTCGTGCTCGGCCTGGGCCAGGAGGTCGGCGGCGATCCAGTCGGGATTGGCGTGGTGATCGGCGAGGATCAGCACCTCGGAGGGGCCGGCGATCATGTCGATCCCGACTTGGCCGAACACCCGGCGCTTGGCCGCTGCGACATAGGCGTTGCCCGGTCCGACGATTTTCGCCACCGGCGCGATGGATGCGGTGCCGTAGGCGAGCGCGGCCACCGCCTGAGCGCCGCCGATCCGGAAAATTTCGGTGACGCCGGCGATGTGGGCGGCGGCGAGCACCAGCGGGTTGAGCCGGCCGTCCGGCGTCGGCACCACCATCGCGACACGCGGCACCCCGGCCACGCGCGCCGGCACGGCATTCATCAGCACGGAGGAGGGGTAGCTCGCGGTACCGCCCGGGACGTAGAGCCCGACCGATTCGAGCGCCGTCCAGCGCCAGCCGGAGGTGACGCCGAGATCGTCGGTCGCCAAGTGGTCCTGCGGGATCTGAAGGCGATGATAGGTTTCGATGCGCTCGGCGGCGAAGCGCAAGGCTGCGAGCTGCTCGGCGGGGCAGTCCGCGAGCGCGGCCTCGACCTCTTCCGCCGTAAACCGCAGCGAGCTCTCCGAAAAATCGTCGCCGAGACGGTCGAAGCGGCGCGTGTACTCGACCAGCGCCGTGTCGCCGCCGGAGACCACGCCCGCGATGATCCCACGCACGGTCTCGTCGACGTCCTCGGAAATCTCGCGCTTCACGCTGAGCAGGCGGGCGAAGCCCTCGGCGAAGGACGGGTCGCGGCTGTCGAGGCGGATCATGAGGCGATGTCTCGGGTCTGGCCCTGCAAAGCGGCCTGTCCGGCCTGCTCCGCGTCGTGGTCGGGACGGCCCTCGGCCTCCCAGACGGGTCCGAGATCCTTCATGCGGACCTCGATGCATTCGACATCGAGCCGGATCGCAATGCCGCCGGCGAAGACGAGCGTCGCGGTGCCGGACGGCGCTTCGCCGGGCTCGAAGGTGACGGCGAGCAGGCTCAAGGTCTCGTCGGATTGTGCGCCGGGCACGATGCCCTTGGCCTTCACGGCCATCACCCGCTCGAAATGCACGCCGACGAGCCGCCGCCGCGGGGCTTCGCCGGGAGCCGTGGAGCGGTCGAAGCGGCGCGCCACCAGCACGAAACGGTGCTCGCCCGGCAGCCAAGCGAGATCGCCCGCGCGCAGGATCGCATCCTGCAGATGCGCCGAGACGACGGGGAGGTCCTCGGTGTCGAGGGCGGCGAGCTTGAGAAGCTCCACGGGGGCTCCGGTGAGGGCGGGGCGCCCAGTGATTGGGCTGGCGTCTAGGTAGCGAGGCGCTTGCCTTGCGGCAACTGCGGCGGAGACGAGCCGCAGCAGGTCTGCCGGAGGCCGTTCGGTTCGGGTCGGGCGAACCCGGGCTCGACGATATCGAGCCTCTCGTGCCTGCAGCCTGCAGGATCACCCCCGCAGGCCGGGCGCCTCCTGGCCTGTCCGCGCCACGTATTCCGTGTAGCCGCCGCCGTATTGGTGGATGCCATCGGGCGTCAGTTCGAGCAGCCGGTTCGACAGGGCGCCCAGAAAATGCCGGTCGTGGCTGACGAAGAGCATGGTGCCCTCGTAGGTGGAGAGCGCCGCGATCAGCATCTCCTTGGTGCCGATGTCGAGGTGGTTGGTCGGCTCGTCGAGCACCAGGAAATTCGGCGGGTCGTAGAGCATCTTTGCCATGACGAGGCGCGCCTTCTCTCCGCCCGAGAGCACCCGGCAGCGCTTCTCCACGTCGTCGCCGGAGAAGCCGAAGGCGCCGGCAAGCGCGCGCAGCGAGCCCTGGCCGGCCTGCGGGAAGGTCCGCTCCAGGTCCTGGAACACCGTGAGGTCGCCGTCGAGCAGATCCATGGCGTGCTGGGCGAAGTAGCCGAGCTTGACGCTGCCGCCGACCGCCACCGTGCCGTCGTCGGGCTTGGTGGTACCGGTGACGAGCTTGAGCAGCGTCGACTTGCCGGCGCCGTTCACCCCCATCACGCACCAGCGCTCGCGCCGCCGGATCGAGAAGTCGAGCCCCTCGTAGATGATCCGGCTGCCGTAGCTCTTGTGCACGCTCTTGATCATGACGACGTCGTCGCCGGAGCGCGGCGCCGGCTGGAACTCGAAGGCGACGCTCTGGCGGCGGCGCGGCGGCTCGACCCGCTCGATCTTGTCGAGCTTCTTCACCCGGCTCTGCACCTGCGCGGCATGCGAAGCGCGCGCCTTGAAGCGCTCGATGAACTTGATCTCCTTCGCCAGCATCGCCTGCTGGCGCTCGAACTGCGCCTGCTGCTGGTTCTCGTTCAGCGCGCGCTGCTGTTCGTAGAAGCCGTAGTCGCCCGAATAGGTGGTGAGCGCGCCGCCGTCGATCTCGATGACCTTGCCGACGATGCGGTTCATGAACTCGCGATCGTGCGAGGTCATCAGCAGCGCGCCTTCGTAATTCTTGAGGAAGGATTCGAGCCAGATCAGGCTCTCGAGATCCAGATGGTTCGACGGCTCGTCGAGAAGCATCACGTCGGGGTTCATCAGCAGGATGCGGGCGAGGGCCACCCGCATCTTCCAGCCGCCCGAGAGCTTGCCGACGTCGCCGTCCATCATCTCCTGGCTGAAGCTGAGGCCCGAGAGCACCTCGTAGGCCTTGCCTTCCAGCGCGTAGCCGTCGAGCTCCTCGAAGCGCGCCTGCACCTCGCCGTAGCGCTCAATGATGGCCTCCATCTCGTCGGCCTTGTCGGGATCGGCGAGATCGGCCTCGATTTCCTTCAGCTCGGCCCCGACCACGCTGACGGCGCCGGCCCCCGCCATCACCTCGGAGACGACGCTGCGTCCGGACATCTCGCCGACATCCTGGCTGAAATAGCCGATCGTGGTGCCGCGCTCGGTCGCGACCTGGCCCTCGTCGGGCTCCTCCTCGCCGGTGAGCATCCGGAACAGGGTGGTCTTGCCGGCACCGTTCGGCCCCACCAGCCCGGCCTTCTCGCCCTTCTGAAGCGCGGCCGAGGCCTCGATGAAGACGATCTGCCGGCCGTTCTGCTTGCCGATCTTTTCGAGGCGTATCATGCGACCAGACGAAGATTTTGGAAGAATCGCCGCGGGCTTACGGCATGGGTGCCGTGAGCGGAAGGGGATCGCTGTACCGGGCGGGGCGACGGACGGGCAGGGCTAAGGCTCAGCCGATACGCCTCGTCGTCGCGAGCGAAGCGATTCGGAGCCACGCATCACGCCGCCGCGTTGGCCCTGGATCGCATTGCCTTCAACGCGGGATTGCACTGCCGCGGGGCGAATTCGCGAGCTTCCCGCGTGCTTGTCGCCTCCCGAAGCGCAATCGCTCGTCCAAGAGACCGAAGCCCGCGTCCCGAGACGGGTGAGGTCTCCCTACCCCACGCCCACTGGATGCTTCGTCACCACCGGAGAGCGCATCGTCACCAGCTCCTCACCACCCGTGGGATGCACCGCGATCGTCCGGTCGAAATCGGCCTTGGTCGCGCCCATGGTGACGGCGATGCCGACCGCCTGGATGATCTCGCCGGCATCGTGCCCCAGGACGTGCACGCCGACGACGCGGTCGCTGGCCTTGTCGACGAGGACTTTCATCAACGTGCGCTCGTCGCGGCCCGACAATGTCGCCTTCATCGGGCGGAAGCTGGAGCGGTAGACGTCGATCGCGTCGAAGCAGGCGCGGGCGACGTCCTCGTTGTGCCCGACGACGCCGATCTCGGGGGTGGAGAACACCGCGGTCGGGATCAGCCTGTGGTCGACGCACCAGGGTTTGCCGCCGAACACCGTGTCGGCGAAGGCGTGGCCCTCGCGGATGGCGATCGGTGTGAGGGCCGCGCGGTTGGTGACGTCGCCGACGGCGTAGATCGACGGCATTGTCGTCTGCGAATAGTCGTCGACCGGGATCGCGCCGTTCGGCTTGGTTGCGATGCCGACGTTCTCCAGGCCGAGGCCGGTGACGTTGGGGCGGCGGCCGGTGGCGCCGAGCACGCAGTCGACCGTGAGCGTCTCGCCGTCGCTGAGCGTCGCGCGGATGGCCGCGCCATCGCGCTCCAAGCGCTCGACGGTGCGGTTCAGGCGCAGGTCCATCCGCTGGGCGTAGGCTTCGCCAAGTGCATCGCGAACCTCGTCGTCGAAGCCACGCAGCAGCTTTTCGCCGCGGTGCAGAAGGGTGGTACGGCTGCCCAGGGCGGCGAAGACGCCGGCGAATTCCACGGCGATGTAGCCGCCGCCGATCACCAGGATGCGCTCCGGCTGACGCTCGAGCTCGAATACGCCGTTCGAATCGATGGCGAGGTCGCCGCCCGGGATCATTGGCTCGTTCACCGGAGCGGCTCCGACCGCGACCAGAATGGTCTTGGCGCGAATCAGGCGGCCGGAATGGCAGAGCCGAACCGTGTGCGGGTCTTCGATGGCGGCGCGGTCGGCGATGAGATCCACGCCGGAGGCGGCGAGATTGCGGGTGTAGATGCCCTCGAGCCGGGTCACCTCCGCGTCGCGGCGTTCCTTCAGCACGCTCCAGTCGAAGCGTGGGGTGCCGATGCTCCAGCCGAAGCCGGCGGCGTCCTCGAACTCGTCGGCGAAGCGCCCGGCATAGACCATGAGCTTCTTCGGCACGCAGCCGCGGATCACGCACGTGCCCCCGACGCGGTATTCCTCTGCCAGCATCACCCGCGCGCCGTGCCCGGCCGCGATCCGCGCCGCCCGCACGCCGCCTGAGCCGCCGCCGATGACGAAGAGGTCGGTGTCGAATTCCTGGCTCATGCCGTGTCGCTTCTTGGAGGACGTGCGAGGCTCGCCCGCAGCCAGGTGATGGCGGTTCCGAGGCCTGCCGTCCACCAGGCCTGCCAAGCGCCGTGCTCGACGAAGGCGATCGCGGCGGCGGCGGCGATCAGGCCCATGGCCGCGGCGAAGGGGGCCTTCGGCAGTACCGCCACGCCGCGCAGCGTCAGGAACAGTACGGCCGCGGCGAGGATCGCGCCCACGACCCCAAGCTCGGCCCAGACCTGCAGGAAGCTGTTGTGGGGGTGGCCCACCGCCAGCATCTCGCGCATCTCGGGTTCCAAGGCCTGCGCCGCCGGCACCTCTGGGAAGCGCGGGCCGGTGCCGTAGCCGGCCCCGCGCCAGGGATCCGCGGCCACTGCTGCGCCGAAACTCTGGGCGATGGCGACCCGGGCGCGCGAAGAGCTGTGTTCGAGCCGGGTATGGATCGCCTCCGGCATGGACCGCGCAAGGATATCGCCCTCCACCGGTGCCAACGCCAGCGCCAGGGCGAGGCCCGTACCGACGATGGCGAGGCCGAAGCGCTTCGGCAGGACCCATGCGAGCGCCGCCATGGCGAGACCGGCGATCAGGCCCATCGCGGCGGCACCGCTGACGGACGAGAGGATCGCGGCGGCCGCCAGGAGTAGGAGCGCGGCGGCTACGATGCGCCGGTGTCGCGCGACGGCGAAATAGGAGGCCAGCGGCCCGGCGACGAGCACGAACGTCAGGACCGGCCGGTTGAGCACGAACAGGGCGTCGCGCTGCCCGAGCAGGCGCTGCGGCGCCATGCCGAGGCGGAGGCTCGCGATCACGAACAGGCAGGCCAGGGCCAGCGCGATGGCGGCCAGCATCGGCGTCCAGGGCGGCAGGCGGTCCGGCGCGAGGCGGGCGAGGAGGTAGACTGCGATCAGCGTCGGCCCGAACTCACCGAGCATGCGCAGCGAGAGTGCCGGGAACGGACTCCATGCAAGGCTGACGAGGCACCAAGCCAGAAAGCCGAGCACTGCCAGCCCGAGCGCACTGACGAGTGGCCGCAGCAGGAGCGGAAGGGCGTCGCGTCCGTGCTCGGCAAAAGCACCGGCGGTGAAGAGGAGTGCCGCAATCGCCACGATCAGGGGCGAGGAGCGGTTCGCCAGCGCCATGGCCAGCGGCACCACGGCCAGCGCGACGGCGCCGGCGGCACAGAAGCCCTTCGGGGCGGACACCGGCCTACTGAAGCTGATGGCCGCGCTTGCCCATCTCCGCGCGCACGCGGATCATCATGTATTCCGAGACTTCCTGGGTCCAATCCTGCATCGCGCCGACGAGCTCGTCGAGCACCTGCGGTTGCGTCTCGACGTAGCGCTTGCCGGCCGGCGAGCGGAAGAAGGCGACGATCTCCTTCAGTTCCGCCTCGTTGAGGCGTCCGGCATAGATCCGCCCGGCGACGTCGATCATGCGCTGCTTCTGCAGATCCATCTCGGGCTGCAGGCTCTTGATGACCTCGTCGAGATCCTTGCCGAGTTCCGGCCGGGTCACGGTGTTCTTCTTGATCTGCTCGGCCAGCGCCGGGATGATCGAGTCGAACGAGCGGGCGATGCCGGAATTGAACATCACCTCGCGAGCGAGCGCGAGGTGGCTCGGGCTGACCTGGGCCTGCGTGTTGGCGGCCGGGGTCTGAGGCGCGGCGGGCGCCGTCGGCTTGGCGGCTGGGGGCTTTGCGGGCTGCTGGGCCAGTGCGCCCAGGGGCAGAAGGATGGCGCCGACGAGGGCCGTCCCAAAAAAGCGGACGGCCAGGGCGTCGAGGCGGCGGGACATGGGGGGCGCTCCGGTGTCGTGCTGGATGTCGGATCGATCGAAGACCATCACGGCGACCCCAGGACCGTGACCACGGCCTCGTCGCCCCGAGCCTCGGCGAGGATCGCAGCGGTGGCGAGGCCGAGGAACAGGCCATGCTCGACGACGCCGGGCACCGCCCACAAGGCCGCCGACAGTGTCTCGGGGTCGTGAATGGCCTGGAGTCGCGCATCGACGATGGCATGGCCGCCATCGGTGACGTAGGGCTGTCCGCCCGACGCTTTTCGCAGAGCGAGCTCGCCGCTGCAGCCGGCCGCCTCGACGGCGCGCTGCACGGCCTTGAAGGTTGCGCCAAATCCGAAAAGATTGACCTCGATCGGCAGTGGGAACGCGCCGAGCGTCTGCACGTGCTTGGCCGCGTCGGCGATCACCACCATGCGGCGGCTCGCATGCGCCACGATCTTTTCCCGGAGGAGTGCGCCGCCGCCGCCCTTGATCAGACGGAGCTGGCTGTCGAGTTCGTCGGCGCCGTCGACCGTGAGGTCGAGTTCGGGGCATTCCTCCAGGCTGGTCAGCCGGATGCCCTCGGCCTCGCAGGCCGTCCGGGTCGCCTCCGAGGTCGGCACGCCGATCACGTCGAGGCCGTCGCGCACGCGCGCGCCGAGCAACTGGATGAAGGCATTGGCGGTGGATCCGGTGCCGATCCCGAGCCGCATCCCGTCCGTGACGAGATCGACCGCGCGGGCGGCGGCGGCACGGCGCAGATCCGGGCCGCTCACGCGGCGGGTCCGAAGGCGGCGATCGAAAGAGAAGCGTGCATGGGCGTGCTCACGGCGTCGGCGCGAGCCCCTAGCACGCCTCACGATCCCCGCAAACGCGGCCTGCCACTTCGGCTTGCGCGACCTGGGCTTGGGCGACCTGCCAGGACGAGGCGAGACCGGGATCCTAGAGATCAGGGCCGGGCGCCCTGCGGGGGCGTCACGCTCGGGGCGGCTTTGGTGGCGGGGGCGGCCGATGGCGAACCGGCCGGCGCCGGATTGGTCTGGGGCGTGCAGACGACGAGCTCCTCGCGGACCTGTACGTAGCAGATGCTCATCTCGCCGGTGCGGTAGTTGACGCGAAACACGCCGGCCTCGCGGGTGTGGCGCGAGGCGACGAGGCCGTACTCGGCCGGCGCCTGCGCCGCTGCGCCCTCGCCGGCGGCGAAGCACAGGGTCACGCCGACATTGTCGTCGCGCAGACCGTACTGGCAGGAGGTCACCTCGCCGGTGGAACGGTCGACCCGGTAGACCCGGTTGAGATCGATCTGCGGCGCCGGCACGAATTCGTAGGGTCCGGCCGCGAGCGCGGGCAGGCTCGCAGCGGAGAGGACGAGTCCGGCGAACACCGTCCGGACGGCTTTGGGCGAGAGGCAGGCGCGCATGGTCGATGACCCTGTCACGGAGGAAAACACCCGGGGACAGGACGCGATTATGGTTAACGAAATCCTGCGCGGTATCAGGGCGGGCGGAACGACGATCACGAACGGCCTCGTCGCTCCATCCTCCCGCGGCTTGGAGCCCTCGGAAAACCCGGAGCGGCTCACGCCGCAAGCCTGGTCGGCATCTCTGGTCGGCATCGAACGCGACGATACGTTGCTATACGACCAAGGCGATGCCGCGCCGACGACATGGCATCTCGGGCTCATGGTGGCATGATGGACGCCCCGCGAAACGACCTCGATGCGTGGTGGATGCCTTTCACCGCCAACCGCGCCGCCAAGCGCGACCCGCGCCTGATCGCGAGCGCGCAGGGGATGCACTACCGCACGCCGGACGGGCGAACGCTGCTCGATGGCATCTCGGGGCTCTGGTGCTGCAATGCCGGTCATGGACACGAAAGGATCGTCTCCGCGATCCAGGCTCAGGCGGGACGGCTGGACTACGCGCCGCCGTTCCAGTTCGGCCACGAGGGCGCCTTCGCACTCGCCGCGCGGATCGAGGCGCTGGCGCCGGGCGATCTCGACCACGTCTTCTTCTGCAACTCGGGCTCCGAGGCCGTCGACACCGCGCTCAAGATCGCGCTGGCCTACCGGCACGCCACGGGGGAGGGCGGGCGCACGCGGTTCGTCGGGCGGGAGCGCGGCTATCATGGAACCGGCTTCGGCGGGATCTCGGTCGGCGGCCTCCCCGCCAACCGCAAGGCCTTCGGCCACGGCCTCTCGGGCACCGACCATCTGCCGCATACCTACGACCGCGAGCGACAGGCGTTCTCCAAGGGTGAGCCCGAATGGGGCGCTCACTTAGCCGACGAACTGGAGCGCATCGTCGCTCTGCACGATGCCGCGACGATCTGCGCCGTCATCGTCGAGCCGATGGCCGGCTCCACCGGCGTGCTGCCGCCGCCGAAGGGCTACCTGCAGAAGCTGCGAAGCATCTGCGACCGGCACGGCATCCTGCTGATCTTCGACGAGGTCATCACGGGGTTCGGGCGCCTCGGCTTCGCTTTCGCGGCCGAGCGCTACGGCGTGACGCCGGACATGATCTGCTTTGCCAAGGGCGTGACCTCGGGCGCCGTCCCGCTCGGCGGGGTGATCGTGCGCGAGGGCCTCCACGCGGCGCTGATGACCGGGCCGGAGCGGGCGATCGAGCTGTTTCACGGCTACACGTATTCCGGCCACCCGCTCGCCTGCGCCGCCGGCCTCGCGGCCCTCGACCTCTACCGCGACGAGGGTTTGTTCGAACGAAGCCGCGTGCTGGAGCCGGTCTTCGCCGACGCGGTGATGAGCCTGCGCGACGAGCCGAACGTGCTCGACATCCGGACCCTCGGCCTCGCCGCCGGCATCGACCTCGCGCCGCGACCGGATGCGTCCGGCGGGCGCGGCTACGACGCCATGGTCCACGCCTTCAACGTGAGCGACCTCGTCATCCGGGTCTCCGGCGACACGCTGGCCCTGTGCCCGGCGCTGATCGTGAGCGAGGATCAGATCGGGGAACTGGTGGAGAAGACGCGGGTGGTGATCCGGGCGGTGGCGTGAGCCGCGCGTCTCGGTCCTTCAGCCAACGTCATGTGGCGACGTCCTCGTCCGTCAGGTCGGCCTTCTTCCTGCCGAGCATGTCGACGATGCGGCAGCCCTCCTTGTGGCCTGTCGCCTCGCCACCGTACGTCTTCTGGCCGATGCAGCGACTGCCTTCGTGGCGAGGCGTTGATCCAACGCCGAGGGCCGTCATGTCCACGACCTGCTTGGAGTCCTTGTAGGTCGCGGCCGGTTCGTCTTCGGTTTTGGCTGTTGCGGGCTCCGGCCCTGTCGTTCGGGTCGCCCGACAATCTGCTTGCCAGGGGCCGGTTCCTGAGACGTAGCGTTGCGCCGTGACGTCGCCCCGAGGAATCAAATTTAATTTCGGAAAAACCTCCAAAAAATCCGAGACGCTTTTCTCTGCGCACTCGACCAGAACGCGCGGAACGCCTTATCTCGGCAGTCGAGGATTTCGACAGATCGGCCGCGTACGCCAGCGCGGCTTCCGAAGAAATCGCCGCGACGCCCCGAACCAAAAAGAACGAGGAGAGGATATGCCGTCTGACATCGAGATCGCCCGCGCGGCGACGCTGAAGCCCATCGCGGAGGTCGCGGCCAAGGTCGGCATTCCGGAGGACGCGCTCCAGAACTACGGCAAGCACATCGCCAAGATCGACCACGGCTTCATCAAGTCGCTCGGCGACAAGCCGAACGGCAAGCTCGTGCTCGTCACCGCGATCTCGCCGACCCCGGCGGGCGAGGGCAAGACCACGACGACGGTGGGGCTCGGCGACGCGCTCAACCGCATCGGCAAGAAGGCCGTCATCTGTATCCGCGAGCCCTCGCTCGGCCCCTGCTTCGGCATGAAGGGCGGGGCGGCCGGCGGCGGCAAGGCGCAGGTCGTGCCGATGGAGCAGATCAACCTGCACTTCACCGGCGACTTCCACGCCATCACCTCGGCGCACTCCCTCGCCGCGGCGCTGATCGACAACCACGTCTACTGGGCGAACGAGCTCAACATCGACGTGCGCCGCATCCACTGGCGCCGCGTGGTCGACATGAACGACCGGGCCTTGCGCGCCATCAACCAGTCGCTCGGCGGCGTCGCCAACGGCTTTCCGCGTGAGGACGGCTTCGACATCACGGTGGCCTCCGAGGTCATGGCGGTGTTCTGCCTCGCCAAGGACCTCGCCGACCTCGAGGAGCGTCTCGGCAAGATCGTCATCGCCGACACCCGCGACCGCAAGCCCGTCACGCTCAAGGACGTGAAGGCGACCGGCGCGATGACCGTGCTGCTCAAGGACGCGCTTCAGCCGAACATCGTGCAGACGCTCGAGGGCAACCCGGCGCTGATCCATGGCGGCCCCTTCGCCAACATCGCCCATGGCTGCAACTCGGTGATCGCGACGCAGACCGGCCTGAAGCTCGGCGACTACGTCGTCACCGAAGCGGGCTTCGGCGCCGATCTCGGCGCGGAAAAGTTCATCGACATCAAGTGCCGCCAGACTGGCTTGATCCCCTCGGCCGTGGTGATCGTCGCAACGATCCGCGCCCTCAAGATGCATGGCGGCGTCAATAAGAAGGAGCTCGCCGGCGAGAACATCGAAGCCCTCGAAAAGGGCTTCGCCAACCTTGCCCGGCACGTAACCAACATGCGCAGCTTCGGCCTGCCGGTGGTGGTGGGGGTGAACCACTTCTTCCAGGATACCGATGCCGAGCATGCGAAGCTGAAAGAGCTTTGCCGGGAGAAGCTCGACGTCGAGGCGATCACCTGCAAGCATTGGGCTGACGGCGGCGCGGGCGCGGAAGAACTCGCCAACGCTGTGGTGAAGCTTGCCGAGGGCGAGCAGAAGCCGCTGAACTTCGTCTATGAACTCGAGGCCAAGCTGTCCGACAAGGTCAAGGCGATCGCGACCAAGCTCTACGGCGCGTCCGGCGTCAACATCGAGTCGAAGGCCGCCACCAAGCTCGCCGGCTTCGAGAAGGACGGCTACGGCAACCTGCCGGTCTGCATGGCCAAGACGCAGTACTCGTTCTCCACCGACCCGGCCCTGATCGGCGCGCCCTCCGACCACGTCATCGCGGTGCGCGACGTCCGCCTCTCGGCCGGGGCCGGGTTCGTGGTGGTGATCTGCGGGGAGATCATGACCATGCCGGGCCTGCCGAAGGTCCCGGCCGCGGACACGATCCGGCTCGACGAGAAGGGCCAGATCGACGGGTTGTTTTAGCCTCTCATCGCGGGGAGGAGCGTTCGCTCCTCTCCGTCATTCCGGGGCCGCGCAGCGGAACCCGGACCCGAAGGGGCGCGCGAAGCGTGCAATCGACCCGATACGCTGCGCTCGATCGTGGGTTCCGGGTTCTCGCCTTCGGCGAGCCCCGGAATGACGGTGGGCTGCCTATTTCTCCCCGAGGAGCGCCCTGATCTCCGCCGTCAGCGCCTCCTTGAGATCCGGCCGCTGCAGCCCGTAGGCGATGTTCGCGGTGAGGAATCCGAGCTTCGAGCCGGTGTCGTAGGTCTTGCCGTCGTAGCGCATGCCGAAGAACTTCTGCTCGCCCATCAGCTCGAGCATCGCGTCGGTGAGCTGGATCTCGCCGCCAGCGCCCTTCTTGCCGTGCTCCAGGATCGAGAATACCTCGGGCTGCAGGATGTAGCGGCCGGAGATGATGAAGTTCGAGGGCGCGGTGCCCTGCTTCGGCTTCTCGACCATGCCGGTAATTTCGAAAGTCTGGCCGAAGGTCTCGCCGACGGAGACGATGCCGTACTGGTGCGTCTCCTCCGGCTTGACCTCCTCCACCGCGATGACGTTGCCGCCGTGCTGCTCGTAGGCCGCCAGCATCTGGCCCATGCAGCCGGGGCTGAGCATGTCCGGCAGGAGCACCGCGAAGGGCTCGTCGCCGACGATCTCGCGGGCGCACCAGACCGCGTGGCCGAGGCCGAGCGGCGCCTGCTGGCGGGTGAAGCTGGTCTGGCCGGCCTTGGGCAGATCCTTCTTCAGCTCCTCGTAGGCCGCCGTCTTGCCGCGCTCCTGCAGGGTGGCGTCGAGCTCGTAGGCGATGTCGAAATGGTCTTCGATCACCGCCTTGCCGCGGCCGGTGACGAAGATGAAATGCTCGATGCCGGCGGCCCGCGCCTCGTCGACGACATGCTGGACAACCGGCCGGTCGACGACGGTGAGCATCTCCTTCGGCACGGCCTTGGTCGCCGGCAGGAAACGCGTGCCGAGACCGGCGACGGGAAGAACGGCTTTTCGGATTTTCTTCATGGACCGGGACCCGTTTGTGGCGTGCGTCGGGACGCGTTGTGGCTGAGGTTACATAGCACGGCGCGTGCAGGGTTCACCGGGGCACAGTTGTGTCGGAGATCGAAATCGCACCACGGGGCGAACAGACCGCAATGATCCGCAGGCCGATCCCTCGGGCGGATCCGGATACCCGCCGCCTACGAAGGTCGCGCCGCGCCGGACCGTATTCCCCATGCCGGCGAACGCCGGCTCGACCGTCCATCCGGAGTCGAAACGCGCTTCATCCCGACCTCACCATTGTGTAGCCTCCTCCGACACCACGGGGAACTGACGGACGATGGCAGTACTGGTCACGGGCGGCGCCGGCTATATCGGCAGTCACATGGTGCTCGCGCTGATCGATGCGGGGCATGATGAGGTCGTGGTGATCGACGATCTGTCGACCGGCTTCGACTGGGCGCTGCCGCCCGAGGTAACGCTGGTGCTCGGCGACGTGGCCGACCAGGACCTCGTCGCCAGGACGATACGGGAGCACCAGGTCGAGGCGCTGGCGCATTTCGCGGCGCGGATCGTGGTGCCGGACTCGGTCGCCGACCCGCTGCACTACTACCTCGCCAACACCGTGAAGACGCGGGCGCTGATCGAGACGGCGGTGAAGGAGGGCGTGAAGCACGTCATCTTCTCCTCGACAGCGGCCGTCTACGGCGAGCCGGAGACCGTGCCGGTGCCGGAGAGTCTCGTCACCAACCCGATCAACCCCTACGGCCGCTCGAAGCTGATGAGCGAGTGGATGATCGCCGACGCGGCCAAGGCCCACGGCTTCAGCTACGTCATCCTGCGCTACTTCAACGTCGCCGGCGCGGATCCGCGCGGGCGCTCCGGCCAGTCGACGCCGAACGCGACGCACCTGATCAAGGTCGCGACGCAGTCCGCACTCGGCCAGCGCACGCATCTCGAAGTCTACGGCACCGACTACCCGACGCCGGACGGCTCGTGCCTGCGCGACTACATCCAGGTCAGCGATCTCGCCGAGGCGCATCTCGTAGCGCTGAACCACCTGCGCGGCGGCGGCGACAGCCTGACGCTGAATTGCGGTTACGGGCGCGGCTACTCGGTGCTGGAGGTGATCGAGGTGGTCAAGCGCGTCTCGGGCAAGGATTTCGAGGTGCGGCTCTCGCCCCGCCGCGCCGGCGACCCGGCGCAGATCATCGCGGGGGCCGATCGGATCCGGAGCGAACTCGGCTGGGTGCCCAAGCACGACGACCTCGACGGCATCGTGCGGCAGGCGCTGGATTGGGAAGATTCTTTGAGCAAGCGGAATCGACGTTGATGGGCGCCGACGCTGCATTCCCTCTCCCCTCTGCGGAAGAGGGTGGCCCGCGAAGCGGGTCGGGAGAGGGGAGCGACGTCTTCGGAGAGGGCGCTCCCCCCTCCCGACCCTCGCTGACGCGAGGGCCACCCTCCCCCGCAGAGGGGGGAGGGGAAGCGCGCTGGCACCGCCGTGCGATTCTCGTGTCGGTCGTTGGGCTTGCCGCCTCCGTCAGAACCCGCCGTGCCCTGGCAGCCCCGGACCCCGACTTCCGCGCCTTCCTCGACTCCCTCCGCGCCGAAGCCCAGGCCCGCGGCATCTCGCAAGCCACCTTCGAGACCGCGTTCCGGGACGTCACGGCCCCCGACCCCGACGTCATCGGGCGCACCAGGAAACAAAGCGAGTTCAGCCGGCCGGTCTGGGAGTATCTCGTCGGGGCGATCTCGCCGGGACGGCTCGATCGCGGCCGGGCGCACGCTGCGCGGCTCTCCGCAACGCTGGACCGGATCGAAAAGAGCTACGGCGTTCCGCGCTGGGTCATGCTCGCCTTCTGGGGCGTCGAATCCGATTTCGGCAGCAGCCCGGGCACGCTGCCGGTGGTGCGGGCGCTGGCGAGCCTCGCCTATGCGAAACATCGCGGCGAGATGTTTCGGGGCGAGTTGCTCGCGGCCCTGGAGATCCTGGAGCGCGGCGACATCACGCCGGACAAGATGAAGGGCTCATGGGCCGGGGCCATGGGTCAGGTGCAGTTCCTGCCCTCGGTCTTCCTGAAATACGCGGTCGATTTCGACGGCGACGGGCACCGCGACATCTGGGGCTCTCAGGTCGATTCGCTCGCCTCGATCGGGCATTATCTGAAGGAGATCGGCTGGAATCCGGCTTATTCCTGGGGCTACGAGGTGCGGCTGCCGCCGGATTTCGACCTGAGCCGCTACCGGGGCGACCTTTCGGATTTTGGCCGGCGCGGGGTCAAGCGCACGGATGGCAAGGCCTTGCCGGGTGTCGGCATCGGGTCGCTGTTCTTGCCCGGCGGGCTCGGCGGCCCGGTGTTTCTGATCACCGACAATTTCGAGGTGATCCGGGTCTATAACACCAGCGATTCCTACGCGCTGGCCGTCGGGCACCTCGCCGACCGGCTCTCCGGCGCGCCTGCGCTTGCAGCACCCTGGCCGAGCGGCGCGGCGCGCCTCGACAATGCCGGCCTCAAGACGCTGCAGGAGGGACTGGCGACCGGCGGATTCTACCGAGGGGATTTCGACGGGCGGGCCGGCCCGAAGCTGCGCGAGGCGGTGCGGCAATATCAGATCCGAGCCGCGCTGCCGGCGGACGGCTATGCGAGTCCGGCGCTGCTGGAGCATGTCACGGGTCAGCGCTGAAAAAGTCCGCGTTGGCAGGCGGACGCGTCGCTCGCAGAGGCCTTTGCTGGATCGCAGGTTCCTCGCGCAAAGCCGCGTGGCACGTTTGCGCAACCTGCTGAGCACCGCGTACCGGCTGCAGAATTCGACTCGGTGCGCATCTGGGTTATCATCCCGATGAACGCCGGGGCGATCCAGGGCAGTAAGCGCTGGTCACCGTTCGGCGACGCAGACCCGGGCAGCCGCATGGCCTTTGCGCCGAAGCATCTCCTCACCCTCGTACTCCTCGCCGCCGCGGCGTTCCTCTCGCCGGTACAGGAGGTGAGGGCCCAGTGGGGCGACAGCTACGACGCCCCGCGCGACCCCTATTATGCGCCCCGGCGTCGTGCCTCCCGCGAGGATCGGCGCTACGCCCCCCCGCAGCAGGAGGCCCCGCGCCAGTTCTACTGGCCCTGGGAAGACCGCCCGCAGCCGCAGGTTCAACCCAATCGCGAAGTCCAGCCGAGGACGTCGAGCCGCCCTGCGCGGCCGCGGCCGCCGTCCGTCGGGTCGAGCGGCCACGAGACTCCGGCGGCCCGCAAGCGCACGCCGAGCGCCGCGCCGAGCATCGCCAAACCCCTCGCGCCGGCCCCCGCGAAGACCGCCCCCACGGTGCAGGTCGCGGTCTTCGGCGATTCCCTCGCATCCTATCTCGCCAAGGGATTGGACGATGCGTTTCGCGACAAGCCCGACGTCGCGGTGGTCGACCGGTCGCGCGGCGATAGCGGCATCGTCCGCAAGGACGTGGTCGACTGGGCGAAAGCGGCGGAGGACTATCTCAACGCCAACCCGAAGGTCGCCTACGGGCTATTCATGGTCGGCGTGAACGACCGGCAGGCCATACGCGAGGGCAGCGAGAGCTTCGAGCCCCTGACCGACAAGTGGCGCGAGATCTATGCCGCCCGCATCGACGCCGTCGCGAAGGTGTTCACCGACCACAAGATCCCGCTGATCTGGGTCAACGTGCCGCCGGTCCGGCTCGAGCTTCTGACCAAGGATCTGGCGACGATCAACGACATCGCCCGCGAGCGCATCCAGAAGGCCGGTCAGACCTATGTCGACATCTGGCCGGGCTTCGTCGACGATCGCAACCGCTACACGGCGACCGGCCCCGATCTCGACGGTCAGCGGGCCACGCTGCGCACCGCGGATGGCATCCACTTCACCAATCCCGGCGCCCGCAAGGTCGCGCACTTCGCCGATATCGAACTGAAGCGGATGATAGGCGCCAACGGCACGCTGCCGGCGGAGCAGCCCGCCGTCGCGACGATTCCTTCGGGGACGCCCGCCGAGACCGGACCGAGCCTCGACGACAGTTCGGCGATCGATCGCAAGATCACGGCGATGCTGCCGAGCCTGCCCGAACCGCCCGGCATCCCGAGCCTGCCGGTCAAGCCCGCCTCGGGTCCGGTCGTGCCCCTCGGCCGCGCCGAGGTCTCACCGGGCGGGACGCTGATCAGCGGACGCCCACGCGAAGGCGACGCCTACGGCACGGTCGAGCGGACCATGCAGCGCGGCGCCGCCCCGATGCCGCAGCCGGGCCGGGCCGACGACTTCAAATGGCCACCCGGCTGATTTCTTGGAGTTTTTGTCGAGAGATCGCAGGCCCCGCTCGGCGCGGGGCCGGCTGAAACATCACCGAGGCAACACGCTCTCGCCCATCAGCGCCTCGTCGATCGAACGCGCCGCCTGACGCCCCTCGCGGATCGCCCAGACGACGAGCGACTGGCCACGGCGCATGTCGCCCGCAGAATAGATCTTCGGGTTCGAGGTCCGGTAATCCTCCTCGTTGGCGAGCACGTTGCCGCGCTTGTCGAGGGTGACGCCGGAATCCGCGACCATGCCCTTGTGCAGCGGGCTCGCGAAGCCGATCGCCATGAAGACGAGGTCGGCCGGCAGCACGAACTCGCTGCCCGCGATCGGCTGGCGCTTGTCGTCGACGCGGGCGCAGACGACGCCGGTGAGGCGGCCCTTGCGGTTGCCTTCGAGCCGCAGCGTGGCCGCCTGGAACTCACGCTCGGCGCCCTCCGCCTGCGAAGACGAGGTGCGCATCTTGGTCGGCCAGTAGGGCCAGACGGTCAGCTTGTCCTCGCGCTCGGGCGGGCGCGGGCGGATGTCGAGCTGCGTGACCGAGAGCGCGCCCTGGCGGAAGGCCGTGCCGACGCAGTCGCTGGCCGTGTCGCCGCCACCGATCACCACGACGTTCTTGCTGGCGGCGAGGATCGGCAATTCGCCGTTGCCGGGCATCGGCTCGGCGCCGACGCGTCGGTTCGACTGGACGAGGTAGGGCATGGCGTAGTGCACGCCCTCGAGCTCCTGGCCGGGAAGCTGCGGGTTGCGCGGCTCCTCGGCCCCGCCGCAGAACAGCACGGCGTCGAATTCGGCCGTCAGCTCCTCGACCGGCTTATCGACGCCGACATTGACCTTGTAGTGGAAGACGACGCCCTCGGCCTCCATCTGCTTCACGCGCCGGTCGATGTGGCGCTTCTCCATCTTGAAGTCGGGGATGCCGTAGCGGAGCAGACCGCCCGCCTTCGGCTCGCGCTCGAACAGATGCGTGTCGTGCCCGACCCGGGCGAGCTGCTGGGCCGCCGCCATGCCGGCGGGGCCGGAGCCGATCACGGCGACGCGCTTGCCGGTGCGGATGGCCGAGGGCTCGGGCTTCACCCAGCCGTTGTTCCAGGCCCGGTCCGCGATCGCCTGCTCGATGGTCTTGATCGCCACCGGCTGGTTCTCGAGGTTCAGCGTACAGGCTTCCTCGCAGGGCGCGGGACAGACGCGGCCGGTGAATTCCGGAAAGTTGTTGGTTGAGTGGAGGTTGCGCGAGGCCTCTTCCCAATCGGACTGGAAGACGAGGTCGTTCCAGTCCGGGATCTGGTTGTGGACCGGGCAGCCGGTCGGCCCATGGCAGAACGGGATGCCGCAATCCATGCAGCGCGCGGCCTGCTTGGCGAGATCGTGCTCGTCGAGCGGCAGCGTGAACTCGCGGAAGTGGCGAACGCGATCGGCGGCGAGCTGATACTTCTGCTCCTGCCGGTCGTATTCGAGAAAGCCCGTGACCTTACCCATCGATCAACCCTTAGCGGTCGGCGGCGGCGCTGCACGCGCGGCCTGACACGTCCGTCTCTTGCTGCAATGACGACCGGCCCTGTCCAGTCGTCGCGGTCACGTCACTCCGCCGCCATGGGCATCCGCGCCGCTTCCATCTCGCGAAGTGCACGACGGTACTCGACCGGCATCACCTTGACGAACTTGGTGCGGTAGGTCGCCCATTCGTCGAGGATCAGCTTCGCCTTGGGCGAGCCGGTGTACTTGAGATGGTTGGTCAGGAGCTGGCTCAGCCGCTCCTCGTCATGGCCCGACATGTCGCCGAGGAGATCGACGCGGCCCTTGGTCTCGAGGTCCCCGTCCTGGTGGTAACGACGCATGACGTCGTCCTCTTCCTCCACCGGTTCGAGGTCGACCATCGAGAGGTTGCAGCGCGCGGTGAACGAGCCGTCCTCGTCGAGCACGTAGGCGATGCCGCCCGACATGCCGGCCGCGAAGTTGCGCCCGGTCTCGCCGATCGAAACGACGACGCCGCCGGTCATGTACTCGCAGCCATGGTCGCCCATGCCCTCGACCACCGTGATCGCACCAGAATTCCGCACGGCGAAGCGCTCGCCCGCCGAGCCGCGGATGTAGCACTCGCCCGCGATGGCGCCGTAGAGCACGGTGTTGCCGGCCATGATCGTGCGGGCGGGGTCGGACTTCAGGGCCTCGCTCGGCCGGATGATCAGCTTGCCGCCCGACAGGCCCTTGCCGACGTAGTCGTTGCCGTGGCCGGTCAGCTCGATGGTGACGCCGGCCGCGACCCAAGCCCCGAAACTCTGGCCGGCGGTGCCGGCGAGCTTCACCGTGATGGTGTCGTCGGGCAGGCCCTCGTGGCCGTGGGCCTTGGCGACCATGCCGGAGAGCATCGCCCCGGCGGCACGGTCCGAGTTCCGGATCACGTCGGTCAGCACCACCGGCTCGCCGGTCTCGATGGCGTTCTTCGCGCCGTCGATCAGGCGACGGTCGAGCACCTTGTCGATCGGGTGGTTCTGCCGGCTGGTCCAGCGGATCGCCACGTCCGGCCCGACATCGGGACGGTGGAACAGCTTCGAGAAGTCGAGGCCGCGCGCCTTCCAGTGCTCGATGGCATCACGCTTGTTGAGGAAATCGGAGCGCCCGATCAGGTCCTCGACCTTCGTGAAGCCCATCGCGGCCATCAGCTCGCGCACCTCTTCGGCGACGAAGAAGAAGTAGTTCACCACGTGCTCGGGCGTGCCCTTGAAGCGCTTGCGCAGCACCGGGTCCTGGGTAGCGACGCCGACGGGGCAGGTGTTGAGGTGGCACTTGCGCATCATGATGCAGCCGGCCGCGATCAGCGGCGCGGTCGAGAAGCCGATCTGGTCGGCACCGAGCAGCACCGCGATCAGCACATCCTTACCGGTGCGGATGCCGCCGTCAGCCTGGAGCGCCACGCGGCCGCGCAGGTTGTTCATGACGAGGGTCTGCTGCGTCTCGGCCAGACCCGTCTCCCAAGGGCCGCCGGCATGCTTGAGCGAGGTCAGCGGCGCCGCGCCGGTGCCGCCGTCGAACCCTGAGATCGTGATGTGGTCGGCGCGCGCCTTGGCGACGCCCGCGGCCACCGTGCCGACGCCAACCTCGGAGACGAGCTTCACGGAGACGTCGGCCTCCGGATTCACGTTCTTCAAGTCGAAGATCAGCTGGGCCAGATCCTCGATCGAGTAGATGTCGTGATGCGGCGGCGGCGAGATCAGGCCGACGCCGGGGGTGGCGTAGCGGACCTTGGCGATCTTGGCATCGACCTTGTGGCCGGGCAGCTGGCCGCCTTCCCCGGGCTTGGCGCCCTGCGCGACCTTGATCTGCATCATGTCGGCGTTGACGAGATACTCGGTGGTGACGCCGAAGCGGCCGGAGGCGACCTGCTTGATCGCCGAGCGGCGCGAGCGCCCGTCCGGACCGGTGATGAAGCGGCGCGGCTCCTCGCCGCCCTCGCCCGAGTTCGAGCGGCCGCCGAACGAGTTCATTGCGATGGCGAGCGTCTCGTGCGCCTCCTTCGAGATCGAGCCGTAGGACATCGCGCCCGTGGCGAAGCGCTTGACGATCTCGGAGGCCGGCTCGACCTCGTCGAGGGCGACCGGCGCGCGGCCGATCTCCTCGGCGGTGCTGATCCGGAACAGCCCGCGCAGGGTCTTGAGGTGGTTCTCCTGCTCGTTCACCAGACGAGCGTATTCGCGATAGCGGTCATCCGCCCCCATGCGCACGGCGTGCTGGAGAGTGGCGACGGTGTCGGGCGTCCAGGTGTGGGTCTCGCCGCGCAGGCGATAGGCGTACTCGCCGCCGACATCGAGGGCGTGGCGGTAGATCGGCGCATCGCCGAAGGCGTCGCGGTGTCGGATCGCCGTCTCCTGCGCGACCTCGGCCATGCCGATGCCCTCGACCGTCGTCGCGGTTCCGAAGAAGTCGCGGGCGACGAAGTTCGAGTTCAGGCCGATGGCGTCGAAGATCTGCGCGCCGCAATAGGATTGGTAGGTCGAGATGCCCATCTTGGACATGACCTTGAGCAGGCCCTTATCGATCGACTTGATGTAGCGGTAGACGATCTCGTCGTTGGTGAGATCCGGCGGGAACTCGTCCTTCATCGCGATCAGCGTCTCGAAGGCGAGATACGGGTTGATCGCCTCGGCGCCGTAGCCGGCGAGACACGCGAAGTGATGGATCTCGCGCGGCTCACCCGACTCGATCACGAGCCCGACCGAGGTGCGAAGCCCCTTGCGGATCAGGTAGTTGTGCACCGCTGCGGTGGCGAGCAACGCCGGAATCGGGATCCGGTCCGGCCCGACCGCGCGGTCGGACAGGATGATGATGTTGTAGCCGCCGCGCACCGCGACCTCGGCCCGGTCGCAGAGACGGTCGAGGGCGCCCTCCATCGCCGACGCGCCGGTCTCGGCGGGGAAGGTGATGTCGAGGGTCTTGGTGTCGAAGCGGTCCTCGAAATGCGAGATCGAGCGGATCTTCTCGAGGTCGCCGTTCGTCAGGATGGGCTGACGTACCTCCAGGCGCTTGCGCCGGGACGCGCCCTCCATGTCCAGGAGGTTCGGGCGCGGGCCGATGAACGAGACGAGGCTCATCACGGCCTCCTCGCGGATCGGGTCGATCGGCGGGTTCGTGACCTGCGCGAAGTTCTGCTTGAAGTAGCTGAACAGCGGCTTCGGCTTGTCGGAGAGCGGCGCCAGCGGCGTGTCCGAGCCCATCGAGCCGACGGCTTCCTGGCCGGTCACCGCCATGGGCGCCATCAGGAGCTTGAGGTCTTCCTGGGTATAGCCGAAGGCCTGCTGGCGATCGAGCAGGGTCACGTCCGAGCGCGAGGCGCGCGGCTGGATCGGGTGCAGGTCTTCCAGCACGATCTGAGTGTTCTTGACCCACTCGGCATAGGGGTGCGCGGCGGCGAGCTCTTCCTTCAGCTCCTCGTCCGAGACGATGCGGCCCTTGTCCAGGTCGATCAGCAGCATCCGGCCCGGCTGCAGGCGCCAGGACTGGACGATCTTTTCGTCGGGGATCGGCAGCACGCCCATCTCGGAGGCGAGCACGACGAGGCCGTCGTCGGTGACGATGTAGCGGGCGGGCCGCAGGCCGTTGCGGTCGAGCGTCGCGCCGATCTGGCGGCCGTCGGTGAAGGCGACGGCGGCCGGGCCGTCCCACGGCTCCATCAGGGCGGCGTGATACTCGTAGAAGGCGCGCCGCTCCTCGGTCATGAGCGGGTTGCCCGCCCAGGCCTCGGGGATCAGCATCATCATGGCGTGCGACAGCGAGTAGCCGCCCATCACCAGGAATTCGAGGGCGTTGTCGAAGCAGGCGGTGTCGGACTGGCCCTCGTACGAGATCGGCCAGATCTTCGAGATGTCATTGCCGAACAGGTCCGAATCGACGCTGGCCTGCCGCGCCTTCATCCAGTTCACGTTGCCGCGCAGCGTGTTGATCTCGCCGTTATGCGCGACCAGCCGGTAGGGGTGCGACAGACGCCAGGTCGGGAAGGTGTTGGTGGCGAAGCGCTGGTGCACGAGCGCCAGCGCCGAGACGAAGCGCTCGTCCTTGAGGTCGAGGAAGTACTCGCCGAGCTGATGCACCAGCACCATGCCCTTGTAGACGATGGTCCGGGTCGAGACCGAGACCGGATAGAACTCGTGCACGCGGGCGTCGTCGAGGCCGTAGACGCGGCCGGAGATCGCCTTGCGGGCGATGTAGACGCGGCGCTCGAAGGCGTCCTGGTCGGTGATCGCCGCCGGGCAGCCGATGAAGAGCTGGCGGTGATGCGGCTCGGTCTCCTTCACCGCCTGGCCGAGATCCTCCGGCTCCACCGGCACGTCGCGCCAGCCGACCAGCGGCAGGCCTTCCTCGGCGAGGACCTTCTGGACGATGTCCTCGATGACGGAACGGGCCTGCTCGTTCTTCGGCATGAAGAACTGGCCGATGGCGTATCGGCCGGCCTCCGGCAGCTCGAAGCCGAGGCGCGAGCACTCGTCCGCGAAGAAGGCGTGCGGGATCTGGGTGAGGATGCCGCAGCCGTCGCCCATCTTCGGATCGGCGCCGACGGCGCCGCGATGGTCCAGGTTCTCCAGGATCTTGAGACCCTGCTGCACGATGGCGTGCGTGCGTCGGTCGTGCATGTCCGCGACGAAGCCGACGCCGCAGGCATCGTGCTCCCGGGACGGATCGTACATCCCCTGCGACTTCGGCATGGCGGGATCGCGCACGACGAGCGGCGCGGGGCCGGCGTGGCGCGACGGCACGACATGCTCGCCCTGGTCAGCGGTGTGGGACAACGACCCTCCGGATGCGGTTCCGCTCATGTCCAACCCCGTTCTCCGATCGTCCCGCCGGATCCGGCTGGGGATGCGAGCATGTTTCGTGCCCGAACGCCATACGGCGGCCGGGAATCGTGCAGTCGTCGCGGATCGGGTCGGCTCGGCACCTTCTCGAAGGGAAGCGCCCGCAACCCGCGGGCGTCGCGTCGGCTTCGTCAGCCGGCGTTCGCCCTGATCGCCTCGCCGGCAATCGGCATCTCGGTTCGTTTCGACGTCGTGTCGGTCACGCCAACCGCTCCTGCCCGCCTTCGGCATTCCGAGAAAAGGACAGTGTCCCTGTCCTAAAAACTGACGTTGACAGATTTTATCGGGTCCAGCAAGAGCCCTGCCGCGACGGCGATCATCCATTAGCACAAGGGTGAATTGCGCTCTCGGTGCCGCCCCGCGGCCGCATGACGCGACCGTCCCGCGACCTTGCCCGATGCCGCCGCAATCGTCCCGCATTTCCGCCCCGATCGGCTGGTCAAAGCGAGGCTGCCGTTCACAGGGGCAATGCGGGGCAACGACTCCGCCGATCGGACCGGAGGCGCACGCGGCCGCAAGGCCCACCTCCGGTCGAAACCGGACGCGCTCGCGCCGAGGGGCCCAGGACCTGAGAGGCCGGAGAGAAGCCACATGGCATCCATGCGCCGAACACCGCCGAACAGTTCCAGCATGCATCGCAGCCTGAGCATTCGCCGCGCGTTGATCGGAGCGGCGGTCCTATCGCTCTTCGCCGCGGGCGATGCGTCCGCGCAGTTCGCCTACGGCTATATGCGGACCTATCCGGGGCCGGCCTACGAGGACGAGCTTCCGCCGATCCCGCCGCGCGCCGTCGTCTACCGGCTTCAGGATCGCGGCTTCACCGAGATCGCACGGCCCCGCTTCGACGGCCGCGCCTACGTCGTCGAGGCCACCAACCCGGCGGGCAGTCGCGTCCGGCTGTTCGTCGACGTCCGCGAAGGTGGCGTCATCGGGCGCGAGCGCCTCGATACGCCGTACTACCCCTCCGGCCGCGTCGCCCGGTCGGCCCCCGGCTATGGCTGGACCGAAGAGGACGTCGTTCCGCGCCGTGCCGCCCGCACGCCGGAAGGCCTGCTGCCGCCGGCCGACATCCCGCTTCCACGCCCGTCGCTGCATGCCGAGATCGATCGCGCTCCCGGCGTGTCGCCGCGACCGGGTGCCCCGGATGCCAATACGTTCGGGGTCAATCCTGAAGCGAGAGGCGGTACGCGAGGCGATGCCGGCAAGGGGGACAAGGCCCGCGCTGCGGCTGCCCAACGCAGGACCGCCAAGCTGACTCAGCCGGTCAAGCCAGCCGCGCCGAGCGGGTCGCCGGAAGCGCCGATTCCGCAGACGACAACGTCCTCCGAGCCGACAAAGCCGGATGCCGCCAAGCCTCTGGAGGCAGCGAAGCCTCCCGAGGCGGCGAAGGCGGTCGTGGAACCACCGAAGACCGAGCCCGCACCGCTGACGCCGGCCGCGAACCAACCTGTCGCGGCCGAGAAGCCGTCCGCTCCCCAAGCCACCGAAGCGCCGGTCGCCGAGAAGCCCGCGGTGGAGAAACCGGCCGAGGACAGGCGCGCCGACAAAGCGATCGCCGACAAAGGCGGCGCGAATCAGGGCTGGCAGGACCCGCCGGCCGGTGATCCGAAGCGCAACGTCCGGGTGATCGGCGGCGCGATCGTCGTGCCGGGTGGCGGCGAGGCCGCACCGGCCACTGCCAACTGAGCCTGACCTCTACGTCTGAATCACCCGGATCCGCTTTCGTCGTCGCTTCGCTGCGCTCGCGATGACGAATGTCGGCGACCGTCCTCCCGAAGGATCAAGTCCCGAGGATCAGCCGCTCGCGTCCCGCAAACACCGTGAGGGTGTCCGAGCGGGCGATGGCGCAGAGCGTCATGTCGTGGCGCCGTGCGCGCTCGATCGCCAGCGAGGTCGGCGCGGAGATCGCCACGATCACCGAGGCGCCGAAGCTCGCGGCCTTCTCGGCCATCTCGAACGAGCAGCGGCTGGTAATGACGAGGAAGCCCCCGTCCGGGTCCTCGCCCGCCCGCATCAGGGCGCCGATCAGCTTGTCCAGAGCATTGTGGCGACCGACATCCTCGCGGACCGCGACGAGGGAGCCGTCGAGGCGCGCCCAGGCGGCCGCATGCACCGCCCGCGTCTCCCGGTTGAGATGCTGTTCGGCGTGGAGGCCGTCGAGCGCCGTTCGGATCGCGGCCACCGCGACATCCGGCCCCTTGCCGCTGCGGGGTGCCGCCAGCGGAAGAGAGGCGAGGTCTTCGATTCCACAGACGCCGCAGCCGGTCCGGCCGCTGATCGCGCGCTTGCGGGCGAGATGCTCGCGCAGCCGACCCGGCGCGAGATCGACCAGCAGGCGCAGGCCGTCTTCGCCGGATTCGACCGTCGTCGAACGGATTTCGCCGGCACCCTCGACGATTCCCTCCGTCAAGCTGAAACCGTAGGCGAAATCCTCGAGGTCGGCCGGCGTCGTCATCATCACGGCGTAGGGCACGCTGCCGTAGACCACGTTCACCGGCATCTCGACCGCCAGGGATCGGCTGTCGGCGCGCGGGTCGGGGTCGTCGTAGGCGACGACGAGTGTCGGCACGCGTACGCTCGTCGCCGATGCGGCAGGCTCGCGGCGCTCGAAACCAGGGTGGGACGTCTCGCTCGATTGCATCGCGAAAACTCCGCACTCTCAGATGGCTAAGCCGCCAACGATCGGCTGCCGACGTCGGAAGAGACCTGCTTCATCCACCACGAGACATGCGTTGGACGGGACCGTGCGACGCTCTTGGCGGTTGCGTGATTGTGATCAGTATGGTTCTACGTCGCCGTCCATCAGTCTCGCGGTGAGAGCCAAACATGGCTGTCCCGGCTCGACCGGACCTCGGCACCGCACGAACGCTATCTGCGAACGAGCGGTAACGAAATCAAGATAATAACGGGGAGCCACGAGAGGGCACATGCGGACGGTGCAGGCGAAACATCGGTCTCAATGGGGGCTTGCCGCGATCGGCGCCCTTCTCGTCACGTCCACCGCCGCCTTCGCGGCGGAGCCCGGCGTTCCCGTGCCGTGGCAGATGGGCCGGCAGACGCCGGTGACGGCCGAAGCCCTCGATCTCATGAACTTCGAGCACGTGCTGCACTGGCTCGCCTTCGCCATATCGCTCTTCGTGCTCGGGCTGCTGCTGTACTGCGTCTTTCGCTTCAATGAGAAGGCGAACCCAGTAGCCTCGCGCACCACGCACAACACTGCGATCGAGATCGCCTGGACCATCATCCCGGTCCTGATCCTCGTCGGCGTGGCGATCCCGTCCTTCCGCACCCTGCGTACGCAGCTCATCATCCCGACGGCCGACGTGACCGTGAAGGCCACGGGCCACGCCTGGTACTGGTCCTACGACTATCCGAAGGCCGGTGAGGACGGCGGCTTCACCTTCGATGCCAACATCGATGAAGAGAAGGAGCCGAAGCTGCTCCAGACCGACAACGAGATGGTCGTCCCGGTGAACAAGGTCGTGAAGGTCCAAGTCACCTCGACCGACGTGATCCACTCTTGGGCGATGCCGTCCTTCGGCGGCAAGGTCGACGCGATCCCAGGCCGCCTGAACGAGATGTGGTTCAAGGCCGACCGCGAGGGCGTCTATCACGGCCAGTGCTCGGAACTCTGCGGCATGCGCCATGCCTACATGCCGATCGTCGTGAAGGTGGTCAGCGATCAGGCCTATGCCGCGTGGCTGAAGGAGGCCAAGACCAAGTTCGCCGCGATCGACGACGGCTCGAAGCTCGCCGCGGCCAAGTGAGGCCGCTCGCGGGACGGGCCTGGCCCCGTCCTGCTCCTTTCGCCTGATCACACGATACCCGAGTTAAGGTCAGCATCGATGGCAACCGCCGCAGCACATGCCGGGCATGATGCCCACGACGATCACAAGCCGTCCTTCTTCGCCCGTTGGTTCCTGTCGACCAACCACAAGGACATCGGCACCCTCTACCTGCTGTTCGCGTTCTTCGCGGGCTGCGTGGGCGCGTTCCTCTCCTTCGGCATCCGCATGGAGATGGAGGAGCCGGGGCTCCAGTACTTCACCAACCCGCAGACCTATAACGTCTTCGTGACGGGCCACGGCCTCATCATGGTGTTCTTCATGGTGATGCCGGCGCTGATCGGCGGCTTCGGCAACTGGTTCGTGCCCCTGATGATCGGCGCGCCGGACATGGCGTTCCCGCGCATGAACAACATCTCGTTCTGGCTGACGGTCGCCGGCTTCTGCAGCCTCGTCTGCTCGCTCTTCGTCGAGGGTGCGCCGGGTGCCGCGGGCGCAGGTACGGGTTGGACGGTCTATCCGCCGCTGTCGTCGTCCGGCCATCCCGGCCCCGCCGTCGACTTCGCGATCTTCTCGCTGCACCTCGCCGGTGCCGGCTCCATCCTCGGCGCGATCAACTTCATCACGACGATCCTCAACATGCGCGCCCCGGGCATGACGCTGCACAAGATGCCGCTGTTCGCCTGGGCCGAGCTGGTCACCGCCTTCCTGCTGCTGCTCTCGCTTCCGGTTCTCGCCGGTGCGATCACCATGCTGCTCACGGACCGCAACTTCGGCACGACGTTCTTCGCCCCCGAGGGCGGCGGCGACCCGGTGCTCTATCAGCACCTGTTCTGGTTCTTCGGTCACCCCGAGGTGTACGTGATGATCCTGCCGGCCTTCGGCATCGTCTCGCACATCATCGCGACGTTCTCGAAGAAGCCCGTGTTCGGCTACCTCGCCATGGCCTACGCCATGGTCGCCATCGGCGTCGTCGGCTTCGTCGTGTGGGCGCACCACATGTACACCGTCGGTCTGTCGCTCCAGACGCAGTCCTACTTCGTGTTCGCCACCATGGTGATCGCGGTGCCGACCGGCGTGAAGATCTTCTCCTGGATCGCGACGATGTGGGGCGGTTCGATCCGCTTCACCGCGGCGATGCACTGGGCGGTGGGCTTCATCTTCCTGTTCACGGTCGGCGGCGTCACCGGCGTCGTGCTCGCGAATTCGGCGGTCGATAAGTACCTGCACGACACCTACTATGTGGTCGCGCACTTCCACTACGTGCTCTCGCTGGGCGCCGTGTTCATCATCTTCGCCGGTGTCTACTACTGGTTCCCGAAGATGACCGGCCACATCATCCCGGAATGGGCCGGCAAGCTGCACTTCTGGCTAGCCTTCATCGGCGCGAACATCCTGTTCTTCCCGATGCACTTCCTCGGCCTGGCCGGCATGCCGCGCCGCTACGCCGACTACCCGGAGGCCTTCGCCCCCTGGCACAAGGTGGCGACCTGGGGCGGACACATCTTCGCGCTCGGCATGGTGGTGTTCTTCATCGGCGTGATCCTGGCCTTCCGCTCGAGCAAGCGCGCTGCCGCCAATCCGTGGGGTGAGGGTGCGACGACGCTGGAATGGACGCTGTCCTCGCCGCCGCCCTTCCACCAGTACGAGACGCTGCCCCGGATCGTCGACGAGCCGGCCCACTAAGGCCCGCTCCCGACACCGACGACGATCGCGAGGACCGCTGCGGCGGTCCTCGCTCTTTCCCGGAGGCCACGGCGTGCGCGCCTCGGGTCTCCCGGAAAGGGCGAAGTGGCGACAAACCCTGATACCGGCCCGGACGGATCGCGTTCGGCCCATCGAAAAATGCGGTTTTCATGTCGAGTCTGACGAACAGCCTGCCCGCCGATGCTCAGGGCTTCAATCCGACGGCCTCCGCGGCCGGCGGCGAGGTCTCGGACTTCTTCGCGCTGTTGAAGCCCCGCGTGATGGTGCTGGTGATCTTCACCGCGCTCGTCGGCATGGTGGTCTCCCACCCGAACGTGAACCCGATCATCGCCGGCATCTCGCTGCTGATGATCGCCGTCGGCGCCGGCGCCTCGGGCTGCCTCAACATGTGGTGGGACGCCGACGTCGACGCGCTGATGACGCGCACCGCCACGCGCCCGATTCCCGCCGGCCGCATCCTGCCGAACGAGGCGCTGGCCTTCGGCATGGTGCTCTCGGTCGGTTCGGTGCTGATCCTCGGCCTCGCATCGAACTGGCTGGCCGCCGGTCTTCTGGCCTTCACCATCGTGTTCTACGCCGTGGTCTATTCGATGTGGCTGAAGCGGGCGACCGCGCAGAACATCGTCATCGGCGGCGCCGCCGGCGCCTTGCCGCCGATCGTCGGGCAAGCCGCGGTGACGGGCTCCGTCAGTCTCGACTCGGTCATCCTGTTCGCGATCATCTTCATCTGGACGCCGCCCCACTTCTGGGCTCTCGCGCTGGTGAAGAGCGGCGATTACGCCAAGGCCGGCATCCCAATGATGCCGAACGTCGCCGGCCCCGATTCCACCCGTCGCCAGATCGTCTGGTACACGCTGCTGCTGGTACCGCTCGGCATGTCGCCCGTGGCCCTCGGCTTCGGCGGCTGGCTCTACGCGGTGATCTCGGGCCTCGGCGGCCTCGGCATGCTCGCCGGCGCGATCCAGGTGTTCCGTCTGCGCGAGGGCGAGCCGGAGCGCCGGGCCGCGATGGGCCTATTCGGCTTCTCGATCCTCTACCTGCTGCTGCTGTTCGCGGCCCTCCTCGCCGAGCACGGCTTCGGCCTGTTCCGCGCCGTCGGCGTCTGACGCGCCATGGCCGAGCACCCGGAATTCTCCGTTCGACAACTCACCCCAGCCGAGGTGCAGGCGCGCCGCAAGCGATCGATCGCCATAGCGCTGACGCTCGGCGCCCTCGTGATCCTGTTCTTCGTGCTGACGATCGCCAAGCTCGGTCCGCAAATCATGGAACGGCCGCTGTGATCGGGCGCCGGCCATGAGCGATAAGGCGACACGCAACGCGAGGACGGTGCGCTGGACGGCCATCGCCTGCGCCGGCGTGGTCGTCGGCATGACCGGGCTCGCCTTCGCCTCGGTGCCGCTCTACGACCTGTTCTGCAAGGCGACCGGCTATGACGGCACGCCCCGCAAGGGGCTGGCGCTCACGGCCTCCGGCGACACGTCCGCCACCAAGCCCGTGACGGTCCGCTTCGACACCAACGTCGCCCCGAACCTGTCCTGGCGCTTCCAGCCGGAGACGCCGAGCGTCGAGGCCGTGCCGGGCGAGACCAAGACGGTCTTCTTCAAGGTGAAGAACGTCGGCCCGAAGCCGGCGACGGGCATCGCGACCTTCAACGTGCAGCCCGGGCTGATGGGCAGCTACTTCGTGAAGATCCAGTGCTTCTGCTTCGACGAGCACACGCTGCAGCCGGGCGAGACCATGGACTTCCCGCTGGTCTTCTACGTCGACCCGAAGCTGCGCCAGGATGCCGACATCGCCGATCTCGGCGAGATGACGCTGTCGTATACGTACTTCGTGTCGCGCAACGGCTCGCCCCAGGCGGCAATCTCGACGCCCGCCTCCGGCAAGCCGGATGGCGGCTGAGGGACCGACGAAATTTTGAGCGCGCAAGCGTGACAACGGGCGCAGGCCCGAAGTAAGGCTTCGAGTTCGAGGGTCGCGACTAAGTCGATCCTCGACAAGGTGAAACAGGGCCCGCCGGTGGCGGCGAAGGCCGGGGGTGAGGAGAGCTTTTCGATGGCCGAGGCGCACGCCAAGAATCACGACTACCACATCCTCAGTCCGAGTCCGTGGCCGCTGATCGGCGCCTTCTCCGGCTTCGTCACGACGACCGGCGCCGTGTTCTGGATGAAGGGTCTGACGCTGGGCGGCCTCGCGGTCGGCCCGTACATGTTCTCCGCCGGTTTCCTCGGCATCCTCTACACGATGCTGTCGTGGTGGAAGGACGTTACCCGCGAGGCG
>NZ_BJZT01000037.1 GCF_007992175.1 Methylobacterium haplocladii
TTTTCGGATCACCGTCGATCATCGTCGTCGATGTCGTCTTTACGTTCAGACCCACATTCGGCGCAGGCATCGTTCCAGCGATCAAAATTGCCCGTACAGCCTATGTCCAGCCTCGCTACGCGACACTTATAAACTTCGACACCACGAATAACGATGGAATAGCCTCGAAATGTCCTGGGTTTTAAATCCGCAAAACTATTCAAAGCTCCACACCATCTCGATTTCAAGAAACACTGAAGGGAGCGTGGGAGTTATATTTGGCCTATGCTTGATACCGTTGATCGGCATCATTGGCCTTGGTGTCGACTATGGCGTCGCGACAAGCAACAAAGCGAAGTTGGATCGCGCAGCCGATGCCGCAGCCGTTGCGGCTGTTGTCACCGCAAAAGCTTATCTTGCTAACAATCCCAATCAAGTCAACGTAACAACGAAGGCCATCGCGGCTGGCGTCGCCCAAGCTAACAGTGTGTTTCAAGTCAATGCTGGCAATCTACCCTTCACAACGTTCCAACTGCAAACACCTCAAGTCACCAGAACGAAGCAAACATTTACGTCGGTCGTGAAATACACCGCTACAGTGAAAAACAATTTCGGAACGATATTCAATTCATCAACAATCAATCTGGGAAATACTGCATCGGCTGCCGCCGATGTTTCGAGTTACCTGGATTTTTATTTGATGGTGGATGTGTCAGGCTCGATGGGCCTGCCGTCAACGGATAGCGGCATGACGCAGCTGGCCAGCGCCAACAACGATATGTACAGTGATTATCAACAGGGCTGCCAGTTTGCGTGTCATTTCCCGGGTTTTGTCGGCTGGAGCAAAGCCGCCGGAACGATACAGTTGCGTTCCGATGCCGTGAATTCAGCCGTCTGTTCCCTGATCACTCGCGCAGCCAATCCTACGGTGCCAAATCAGTATCGCGTCGGAATCTATCCTTTTATCAATCAGTTGGGTACACTGGCAGCGTTGACCGGAACGATGTCTACCGTGAGTACGGCAGCGCAGTGTAGCGCATCATGGCCGCTTGCATTCACCTCGCTGCTGGATACGGGAACTACCCAGCTTCCGGTTGGTCGAGATCCGACTACAGGTACCGGAAGCGGTGGAACACATTTCGAGCTTTCCTTACCGCAGATGAAAACCACGATATCAAGCTTTGGCGATGGTTCGAGCGCATCCACTCCCAGGCCATTCGTCTTCCTGGTGACGGATGGCATGCAGAACAGTCAGTATTACTTTACGGCCTCTGGCGGCAAGTATGCCTATCCCGGCAACCCATCCACGTTCGCCGGGTATGCCAACGCTTGGTGGGACGGATCCAAGCCGGCCCCGATGGACCCATCGTTGTGCCAGTCATTGAAGAATGCGGGCGCGACCATCTCGATACTGTATATTCCGTACAATCCGATCAAGTACGTAGACCGAGGCGGCGGTGTTGCTTGGGAAAACAACATCGTCAACGGATTCAGCTCAACACTCTCGAATCCTCTGAAATCTTGCGCATCATCCGGCTTCTTTTATACGGCGAATACTCCGACCGATATTACCGCTGCACTCAACGCCATGTTCGATCAAGCGCTTCAGGTCGCGCATATCATCCAGTAGTGCCGGAGCGCAAAACGCGACGTCGATTGCGACTCCATCGAGACACACCGATCATCCGCGTTTAGGGCGAAGCACACTCAGCGTCGCCGAACCGATATGGTCTGCCGACACGGCATATGGGTTTGTGTCATGCGGTCGTAACGTGCTGGTTGAGGTCCGAACGGAGCCGCACACTTCCGCTTCTGTGAAAGCGACGTTCTTCAGTCGGTTCGAGCATCGGGCGCGGGGCCGGTACCTCGGTCGTTTTCACCAGCGCGGTACGCGGATCACCGACGAAGGACGCGAGCGCGAGTCAGCAGGAGCTTCGGCCGTTCCATCACTGCGGCACGCGGTCGTTTTTCGGACGTTTCCGAGATCGATGAGGACAGCATCGCCGATGCGAACCTGCGGCTTCGCGCCCGGTCATTCATCGGCTGCGTAGGGCTGCCATGCCGGCGAACACCCCGACCACTAGGGCGATGAGGGCGTTCCACCCGGCCAAGGAAACACCGAGAAGACGCCAAGCGGCCTTGGTGCAGTCGACGGTCTGCTTGACGGCGAGATCCTTCAGGAAATCGCCGACGTCGGCGGGGCCGGCGCCCGAGCCGCCGCCGCAATCGTTCGGGCCGGGCCAGAAGCCCCATTCGGCGCCGGCATGATAGGCGCCGAGACCGGCGCCGTAGAGCAGCACCAGGGCGATCAGGCCGAGGACCAGTCGCGCGCCGCGGCCAGGCATCACGACGGCGAGGGGAGCCAACAGGATGGTGAGGTAGTAGGGCACGCGCTCGGTCAGGCAGAGTTTGCACGGCACGTAACCGAGTACGTGCTCGAAGAAGAGCGCTCCGCCTACCGTCGAGGCCGCGCCGAGCAGCACGACAAGCGCCGCGATGCGGAGCTGGCGCAGGCTGCCGAGGCGCATCAGAGCATCGCCTTGAAGGCGACGAAGCCGAGGATCACCACCGCTGCGAACAGGGCCACGGCGACGTTGAGGTGCCGGTCGAGCACGGCGCGGATCGAGACGCCGTAGCGCCCAAGCAGGCCGGCCAGGATGAAGAAGCGGGCTCCGCGGGTGATCACCGACAGAACCACGAACCAGAACAGGTCGTAATGGGCGAAGCCCGAGGTGATGGTGACGAGCTTGTAGGGGATCGGCGTGAGCCCCTTCAGCAGGATCACCCAATGCCCGTACTTGGCGTAGGAGGCCTGAAAGGTCTCGGCCTTGTCCGCGAGGCCGTAGAGATTGAACAGCCACTGGCCGACGGAATCGAACAGCAGCGCGCCGATGGCATAGCCAAGGATGCCGCCGAGCACGGAGGCTATCGTCGCGATGGTCGCGTAGAACCAAACCTTCTCGGGCCGACTCACCGCCATCGGCACCAGCATGGCGTCCGGCGGCACGGGGAAGAACGAACTCTCCGCAAAGGCCACCGCAGCCAGCGCCCAGGGTGCCGAGGGCTTGGCGGCGAGCGCGAGTATCCACTCGTAGAGGCGGCGGATCATGGAGCCTTGTCCGGTCGGGAAATGCGCCGCCCTTTGAGCACAGCACGACCGGTCAGGCGAGAGCCCCGTAGCCTCTGCGGCCTCAGAGCTTGTAGCGGATCTGGTCGGTCCAGAAGCGCTCGAGACGGCCGAGAGCCTGGTTGAGGCGGCCGAAATCGTCGATCGAGATGCCGCCGATCGGCTGGATCGTGCGGGCGTGCTTCTCGTAGAGGCCGCGGATGATCTCGTGGACCTCATGGCCCTTGTTGGTCAGGCTGATCCGCACCGAGCGGCGGTCGAGCTTGGAACGAGCATGGTGCAGGAAGCCCGCCTCGACCAGTTTCTTGACGTTGTAGGAGACGTTCGAGCCGAGATAGTAGCCCTTCGAGCGCAGCTCGCTGGCTGTGAGCTCCTTGTCGCCGATGTTGTAGAGCAACAGGGCCTGGACGCTGTTGACGTCCTCGCGGCCGCGGCGCTCGAACTCGTCCTTGATCACGTCGAGCAAACGGCGGTGCAGCCGCTCCACGAGATGCAGGGCCTCCAGGTAGGACCCAGCCGCCGGAGCGGCTTCGGGAGCGGTGTCGGACTCGACGATCCTCGCGGCCTGGGACTTCATCTGACGCCTCACTTGGTCTGTTCTGCCGGTGCGCCGTTGTGCTCGGCCCCGCTTATGCAACCAATCTGGCCCAGACGAATGAAAGGCGATTTAAGCGACAAGATGAATTTGCGATTTACTCGCATCGGTAAATGCGACGTAAAATCGGCGCTATTGATCAAAGCGGAGGGCTGTACGGCAGATTTTCGGTCGGTCTACCAAGCATCGACCTGGTAGAACTTGCGCCGTATCGAGCGACGTCACCGATCTGCTGGCGAAGGATTTGAACCTTCGCCGCAATGCCAACGGGCCCGAGGGGGCGCGTTCAGCCTTTCACGACGCGCTTGCGCTTCGCCTTGGCCGGCGCGGGTTTGGGCGCCTGAGCAGCCGCCTCGGCCTCTTCCTGCTCTTTGGCGAGGCGCATCGCGCGCAGGCGGACGGTGCGATCGTCGACGGCCTTGGTCGCAGCCTTGTGATCGGCCATGGCCTGGGCTCCGTCGCGTGCCATGCGCTCGGCGCGCTCAGCGCGATCCTCGGCACGGTTCTTCGCGGTCGGGTCGTCGGTGGTGGTGGTCGTCATCGCTGTCTTTCGGTACTCGTCCGGTGCCCATCCGTCGGCGCGACGCGGCGCACGCCGAATTTCGCTCTCCACGAAGATGGGGATTGCGTCGGGAAGAAGTGGCGCCGAGCAGCGGAACCCGGCACCGGCGACGTCGTCGGATGTAGCACGCCGCGGCGCGCCATGGCCAATCACCGGAGGCACTTCCTGCTGTAAAGTCGCGAAAACATCCGTGCGGCGGCAGCTTCCGCCAAGACGTCGGTCGCAGCGAGGCCCTCGCCCCGGGCGATGCGATGCTCCATGGCGCGACGCCGCGCTCCGCGGCAGCCGAAACGGACGCCGGTCCTGCGCGTGTTGTCGACAGCGATCTCGGCGGTTGCGTCCGGGATGGGGTGGACCTTCGCGAAAATCGGCTAAAGAGGCCGCAACACGAGGACGGAGTGCCTATGACGGCCGCAGATCAAGACGGGCTGACCTACGCGCAGGCCGGCGTCGATATCGACTCCGGCAACGCTCTGGTCGAATCGATCAAGCCGCTGGTGCGCGCCACGCGCCGGCCGGGTGCGGATGCCGAGATCGGCGGCTTCGGCGGCCTGTTCGACCTGAAGGCCGCCGGCTTCAAGGACCCGATCCTAGTGGCGGCCAATGACGGCGTCGGCACGAAGGTGAAGATCGCCATCGAGACCGGACGGCACGACACGATCGGCATCGATCTCGTCGCCATGTGTGTGAACGACATCGTCGTGCAGGGCGCGGAGCCGCTGTTCTTCCTCGACTACTACGCCGCCGGCAAGCTGGTGCCCGGCGTCGGGGCCGACATCGTCCGCGGCATCGCCGAGGGCTGCCGGCAAGCGGGCTGCGCTTTGATCGGCGGCGAGACCGCCGAGATGCCCGGCCTCTACGCCAACGAGGATTACGATCTCGCGGGCTTTGCGGTCGGCGCCGCCGAACGCGGCACGCTGTTGCCGCGGCCGGGCATCGAGCCCGGCGACGCGGTGCTCGGCCTCGCTTCCTCGGGTGTGCATTCGAACGGGTTCTCGCTGGTCCGCCGGATCGTCGAGCGGAGCGGCTTGGCGTGGGACGCGCCCGCGCCCTTCGCGCCGGGTCGGACGCTCGGCGAGGCGCTGCTGGAGCCGACGCGGATCTACGTGAAGGCCCTGCTCGCCGCGATGAAGCGCGCCGGCGGCGTGCGCGCGCTCGCCCACATCACCGGCGGCGGCTTTCCCGACAATCTGCCCCGTGTCCTGCCGGACGGCGTCGGCATCGAGATCGACCTCTCCGCCATCGCGGTACCGCCGGTCTTCGGCTGGCTCGCCAGGGAGGGCGGGGTCGCGGAGGCCGAAATGCTGCGAACCTTCAACTGCGGCATCGGCATGGTGGTGGTGGTCGCCGCCGACGCCGTGGACGCCGTGGCGAGCGCCCTTACCCAGGCCGGCGAGACGCCGGTGCGGCTCGGGCAGATCACGGAGCGTGGAGCGGAGCCGGTGACGTTTACGGGTTCGCTGGCGTCGTGAGCGCTCCGAAGCGAAAACGCGTCGCGATCCTGATTTCGGGGCGCGGCTCGAACATGGCGTCGGTGATCGAGGCGGCGAAGGCCCCGGATTATCCGGCCGAGATCGTGCTGGTGCTCTCGAATCGTCCGGATGCGGCGGGTCTCACGCGGGCTGGCGAGGCCGGGATCCCGACGCAGGCGATCGACCACAAGGCTTTTCGGGATCGCGAAACCTTCGATGTGGCGCTCGATGCGGCCTTGCGCGAGGCCGGGACCGAGCTCGTCTGCCTCGCCGGCTTCATGCGGATCTTTTCCGCCGGGTTCGTCGAGGCCTGGGCCGGGCGGATGATCAACATCCACCCATCGCTGCTGCCGCTGTTTCGCGGCACGCATACGCACGAGCAGGCGCTCCAGGCGGGTGTACGGCTGCACGGCTGCACGGTGCATTACGTGGTGCCCGAGCTCGATGCCGGGCCGATCATCGCGCAGGCGGCCGTACCGGTCATGGCCGGGGACGATCCGGACAGCCTCGCGGACCGCGTGATCGCGCAGGAGCACCGGCTTTATCCGAAGGCGCTCGCCCTCGTCGCGTCGGGCCGAGCGCCGCTGGAAGGCGGCCGTGTGGCGTTCGCCGCCGGGCAGGGCACCGAAGGCACCCTGCACTCGCTGTAGCGCGATCCCGAAGGGCCCAGCCCTTCGGCGGGGCGCGGGGACAGAGCCCCGCAATGGTTCAAGCCGGGCGCGGCAGCTTGCAGCTGTCGAGCGCGTTCAGGGCCTTCGCCTTGGCGCTGTCGTTGAAGTAGCCGGTGGCGCGGTAGGACTGGATCTCGCCGCCGTCGAGGCTGCTGAGGGTGCGGTCGGCGTAGCAGCCGCAGGGCTGCTCGACGGACGCTTCGGCAACCTTCTGGAAGCGGGCCTGGGTGACGACGCAGGCGTGGCTGACACGGCCCTTGAGGTTGCTCTTGGAGGCAGTCTTCAGCGCCGGGTCGGGCGTGTAGCCTTCGAGCGAGGCGACCTGCGTGCGGCCGGACTGACAGGCGGCGAGCAGGGAAGCGAGGGCGGCCGCCGCGAGAAGCTTGCTGGCGCGCGAGGAAACGAGGCGCATGGATCTTGTCCGCGAGAGAGATTCGTCAACGGAATCCTTCTCGTCTCGCCGACCTGTGCGCCGCTAGGGCAGCGAGGCCACACCGTGGCGGGAATGCGACTTCAACGTGTCGCCGCCAGACGGTGGATGGCCCCCGAGACGTCGGTCTCGGAGGCCTCTTCAGACAAAGACTCAGCCGGCGATATCGGCGTCCTGGAAGAACTGAGCGATCTCGAGCTTGGCGTTCTCGGCGCTGTCGGAACCGTGCACCGTGTTCTCGCCGACCGACTCCGAGAACGTCTTGCGGATGGTGCCCTCGGCGGCCTGAGCCGGATTCGTGGCGCCCATGACTTCGCGGTACTTGGCGATGGCGTTCTCGCCCTCGAGCACCTGCACGACGACAGGGCCGGAGGTCATGAACTCGACGAGCTCGCCGAAGAACGGACGCGCGTTGTGGACCTCGTAGAACTTTTCGGCCTGCGCCTTGCTCATCTGAATGCGGCGCTGGCCGACGATGCGCAGGCCCGCCTTCTCGATCACGGCGTTGACCGCGCCGGTGAGGTTCCGCTTCGTCGCGTCGGGCTTGAGGATGGAGAAGGTGCGCTCGGTGGCCATGATCGGTACGGACTTTTTATGAGAGGTCGGTGAGGCCGAAAACGGCCGTCGCGCCGGGCTTATAGCGGGGGGCAACGGCGGTCTCAACCAAGCCGTGACGGGCCACCGTCATGGCTTCAGCGCAACAGTGCCGGAAATTCGCCCCATTGCGACGCTCTGATCGGTGAACGACGCGGGGTTCGGCCCTGCAGCACAGCTTCCCCTGGCAGGCACACGGAGACCGCCCATGCGCATCGCCCTTCGATCCGCCCTCGTCCTCGCAGCGCTCGGCGCCGCCTCCGCGGCCTTCGCCGCGCCGAAGGACCCGACCGGCACCTGGCTGACGGAGGACGGGCGCGCCAAGGTCCGCATCGACCGCTGCGGCCCGAGCGCTTCGAACATCTGCGGCAAGGTTGTGTGGCTGAAGACGCCGACCGCCCCCGGCGGCGGTCCTCGTACCGATCTCAAGAATCCCGACCCGAAGAAGCGCAACCGCCCGGTGATCGGCCTGACGCTGCTCGACAACCTCCAGCCGGAAGAGGCGAAGTTCTCGGGCGAAATCTACAACGCCGAGGAAGGCAAGATGTACTCGGTCAGCCTGGAGCGCGAGAGCGCGTCCGAGCTGAACATTTCGGGTTGCCTGCTCAAGGTGCTGTGCGGCTCGCAGACCTGGAACCGCGTACCCGACGTGAACCAGCAGGCCGCGATGACGGCAACCGACCCCAAGGCGGCCGCCAAGCCGGCCGTGAAGGCTGCGCCGCAAGCCGAACCCGAAGACTGATCGCCCAGGCTTCCTTCGACGACGCTACGCTGAACGAACGAGGGCGCGCCGGTTCCGGCGCGCCCTTCTCGTGATCGGGGCGCTTCGCTCGTGCGGACGTCCGCGCATCTGTCATCATCCTGTCGGACAGCCCTGCTTGATCGCCATGTGGCGTAGGAGCAACGGCTGTGGAGACTCACTCCCCAGCGATTGCCGAGATTATAGCATTGGCTATACCTCGCTGACGGCGATGATGGGAGTGCGTGTCGGTGGGACGGGTCAGCGGACGGATCGAGGCGTGTCGCCTCCGCCGGGCATGGCCCCGCGCGGCCTGGATGATCGCCGCCGCCGGCCTGATCGCGGATGGAGCCCACGCTGCCGATCTGGCGGGGCCCTCGCCTGTGCCCGGCTTCGTCGATTGGTCCGGCGGCTATCTCGGCCTGCAGGGGAGCGCCGGCGCGTCCTTCGCCAATTACGAGTTCGGGCCATCGACCGTCGGTGGGCGCCGTGTCGGGGCCTTCGAAACCGGCGACGCCACCGGCCGGAACAACCTGAACCGCGATGCGACCTCGGCCGTCGGCGGCGCGTTCGGCGGCTGGAACTGGCAGAGCGGCGCCTTCGTCTACGGAATCGAAGCCGATCTCGTCGGCGCGAACCTCAAGCGGCCGGCCTCCTCCACCGCGCCGGGCTTCGGGTACGAAGCGCTCGACCCGGCCTTCGCCCTGATCCGCGAAAAGACCGACGTGATCGGCACGGGCCGCGCGCGGTTCGGCTACGCCTTCGACCGGAACCTCGTCTATGCGAGCTTCGGTCTCGCCGGCAGCAACGGGCGCGTGCTCGCAACCTACCCGGATCCGGCAACCGGGGGCGTCGCCGGCGCCCGCCGGAACGTGTCGTATCTCGGCTTCACGCTGGGCGCGGGCGTCCAATTCGCGATCACACCGGATTTCTCGCTCGGGCTCGACTATCGCTACGTGGACTTCGGCCAGAGCGGCCGGTTCGATCTCGGCGTGTTGCCGGGGGTGAACGGCGGCCCGGTCACGACACGCAGCGCCTTCGTCTCGAACGAGATGATGCTGCGGCTGTACTGGCACCCCGAGGGCCTGAAGCTTCCGCCGGAGAGCGAGGACGAGGCGCCGAGCGAGCCGAGCCGGTTCTCGCTGCACGGCCAGACCACCTTCATCAACCAGGGCGTCACCGGCTTCCGCTCGCCCTATCGGGGCGACCAGAGCCTCGTGCCGCAGCAAGCGCAGGCGACCACGACGGCGACGGCCTTCATTGGCTTCAAGCTCTGGGAGGGCACCGAACTCTACTACAACCCGGAATTCAGCCAGGGTTTCGGCCTGTCCCGGACGCTCGGCGTCGCCGGCTTCGTCAACGGCGAGGCGCAGAAGGCCGGAGCGCCCTTCCCGAAACTTCGCTCGAACCGCTACTTCATCAAGCAGACGTTCGGGCTCGGCGGCGAGACCGAACAGGTGCCAGACGGCCCGAACTCCATCGCCGGCACGCGGGACGTCGAGCGTATCACGGTGATCGCCGGCAAGTTCGCGATGGGTGATTACTTCGACGGCAACGCCTATGCCCACGACCCGCGTCTCGACTTCATGAACTGGGGCCTGTGGGGCTCGGCGGCCTGGGATTTCCCGGCCAATCTGCCCGGTTACACGCAAGGTCTGATGGTCGAGTACAACAGGGCCGAGTTCGCCGTGCGCGCCGCCTATACGCAGGTGCCGAAGCAACCCTCCAGCGACGTGCTCGACCCGCGGGTGCTCGACCGGCAGGGCCTCACGGCGGAGTTCGAGGAACGCCACACGCTGCCGTGGCTGGAACAGCCCGGCAAAGTCAGGCTCGGCCTGTTCTCGAACGTCGGCAATACCGCGAACTATCGGCAGGTCGTCGGGCTGACCCAGGCGGGCCTGTTCGTCGACGTCAACGACGCGGCGGCCGCAACCCGCGCACCCCGGCGGAAGACCGGATTTTACGTCAATCTCGAACAGGCGGTGACGAGCGATCTCGGCGTGTTCGCCCGCGCGAGCGCCGGGGACGGTCGCAACGAAAACTTGTCCTTTACGGATATCGACCGCTCTTACTCAGGCGGCATCTCGCTCAAGGGCACCGCCTGGGGCCGGCCGGCCGACACGGTCGGCATCGGCACCTCGATGAACGAGCTCTCGCCCTCGCACCGGGCGTTCTTCGCGGCCGGCGGCTTCGGTTTGCTGATCGGCGACGGGCAGCTCAACTATTCACCGGAGCGGGCGGTCGAAGCGTATTACGCGATGAGCCTGACCAAGTCGGTGACGATGTCCTTCGACTACCAGCACGTGGAAAACCCGGCCTATAACCGCGACCGCGGCCCGGCAGATTTTTTCGGGACGCGGCTGCACGCGGAGTTTTGAGGCGCTATTCCACTCCGTCATTGCGAGCGGAGCGAAGCCACCCAGGGTCATTGCAGGAGCGTCAGGGAATTGGCCCTGGATCGCTTCGCTTCGCTCGCAATGACGACGGTGGCGTTATTTATTTATCGATCAGTCGAACCAAAGAAAAAGCCGCACCCGATCGGATCGGATACGGCTCTATAGTGTCGTGCCACCCTCGCGGACGACGAACGCGTCTTCAACGCGTCAGGCGACCTTGCGGCGGCCGCGGGCCTTGGGCTCTTCGACGACTTCCTCGGGAAGACGGCCGCCCGGACGGCCGAGGCCGATCGACTTGGCGAGTGCCGAGCGCTGCGCGGCGTAATTGGGGGCGACCATCGGATAGTCGCTCGGCAGGCCGTAGCGCTGGCGATAGGAATGCGGGTCGAGACCATGCGTACCGAGATGGCGCTTCATGGTCTTGTACGACTTGCCGTCGATGAAGCTGATGATCGCATCGGGCGTGATCGATTTACGCACCTGGCCTGAGGACGGCTTCTCGATGCTCTCGGCGACCGGTGCGGCCTCGACGCTGCCCGACAGGCCGACGAGAGCCGTGTGGACGCTGCCGATCAGGGCCGGAAGGTCGGCGGCTGGCAGAGAATTCTTCGATACGTAGGCGGACACGATGTCACCTGCGAGGGTGACGAAGTCTGTGTTCATTGTCTGTTGTTCTTCTGCCATTTTCACGGTCCGAATGAGTGCCCCTCGCGACCAAGATCATACAAATGGTTCTGAAAATCAAGAGACGATCCGAAGAGATCATGCAAAGTCCACCGACATTACGATGGACGAATTCGAGCACAGCCTACGCGGGGCGCAAACGACGTAAAATTGTATGGTTCGAGCACTGCAAACAAACAGATATGTCGAGAAACACACGGAAGGCGATGGCTCTGCCGATCAACTCGATGTGATCGGCACTGCCTCCGCAAAGCTCCCGTCGAGCAGATGTCGCGAGATCAGGTGTCGCGCGCGGTTGCGAAGCGGCCGTAACGCAGGGCGAGCGTCGGCACGATAAGCAGGTTCAGGATCGTGGAAGTCGCCAGCCCCCCCAGGATGACGATAGCCATGGGGCCTTCGATCTCGCGGCCCGGCTCGCCGGCCCCCAAGGCCAACGGAAGCAGTCCGAGACCGGTCACGAGGGAGGTCATCAGGATCGGCACGAGGCGATCCGCCGCACCCTCGATTGCCGTCGCGAGCCCCCAACGCCGGCGCTCGACGCGCACCAGATGCTCGTAATGGGAAATCATCATGATGGTGTTGCGCAGACTGATGCCGAACAGCGTGACGAATCCCACGATCGAGCCGAGCGAAACGACAGCACCGGTCAGTCCTACCGCCAACACGCCGCCGACGAAGGCGAAGGGCATGTTGACGAGAACGATCGCGAGATTGCGGAATGATCCCGTAACGACGGCCAGCAGCAACAGGATGCCGAGGCCAGCGAGCCCCGAATACAGCAGCAGATCCTGCCGGGCCTTCGCCTGCGCGGCAGCGGCGCCTTCGAACCCGACATAGATTCCGGGTGGCAGCTTCACGGAGCGGGCGATCTTGCGCTTGGCGGCAACGACGAAGGAGGCGACATCGCGGCCCTCGACGTTGGCGGTCACCGTGCGCACGCGCTGGGCGCCGGCATGCTGGACGGCATAGCGTCCCGAGGTTTCGTAGACGTCGGCGACTTGGGCGAGGCGAATATAGCTGCCGCTCGGCGTGCGCAGCGGCAGGTCGCCGACAGTGGCGAGCTTCGCGCGGGCTGCGCGTTCGAGGATGACGATGACGTTGAAGACGGCGTTGCCCTCGTAGGCCTGACCCACCGTGTCGCCTTGGTAAGCCGTGCGCACGATCTCCAGGACTTCGATCGCGTCGAGACCCCAGTGGCGCAGGTCGTTCGGGCGCAAGCCGACGTTGATCTGCGGCAGGCCGGCGGGCGACTTCTGCTGAACATCGGCTGCGCCGCGCACCTCGGCGAGCTCGCGGGCGACATCGCGGGCGGCCGCCTCGATCCGGTCGAGGTCCGAGCCGTAGACCTGGACGACGACGGGCGCGGTGAAGCCCGACACCGTCTCCTCGATCCGCTCGGTCAGGAAGGTTTTCAGGGAAAAGCTCGCACCGGGCGTTGCGGCCATCAGCGCGCGGATGCCGGCCTGGGCGCGATCCTGGGCGGCGCCGTCGAGGCCGCTCGCGAGATCGATGTGGATCTCGCTGTCCTGCGGTCCGCCGACGTCGTAGCCGGCCTCCGCCCGCCCGGTCTGCTGGGCGACGGCGCGCACGCCGGGGATCGCCTTCAGCTCCGCCGCGAGATGCCCGCCGAGGCGCAGCGATTCCTGAAGCGAGGTCCCCGGCGCCGAGGTCATGTGCAGGATCAGGTGCCCCTCCTTGAGATCGGGCAGGAAGGCGCCGCCGTAGAACGGGGCCGCCGCCGCGCCGGCCAGCGTGATCAGGAGGGCGAGAGAGAGGACCAGCTTCGGCCGGTGTTCGATCCGCGCGAGGCAGCGTGTGTAGACGGCGCGGGCGCCGCGCATCACCGGCGGATCGCGGGTCGGCAGGTTCTTTCGGCCGGCGAGCAGCAACTGCGACAGAGCGGGCGTCACCGTCAGCGCGGTCGCGAGCGAAGCCAGCACCGCGAGGATGTAGGCGATGGCCAGGGGGCCGAAGAGCCGGCCGGGGACGCCGGTCAGCGCCAGCACCGGCAGGAACACGAGCAGTACGGCGAAGGTCGCGTAGGCGACCGAGACGCGGACCTCGAGGATCGCGTCGAAGATGATGCGCGATTCGCTCGACGTCGAGCCGGCACGGCGGTTCTCGCGCAGCCGCCGCACCACGTTCTCGACGCCGATCACCGCGTCGTCGACGACCTCGCCGATGGCAATGGCGAGGCCGCCAAGCGTCATTGTGTTGAGGCTCTCACCGAGAATCGCCAGCACCAGCACGGCGCTGATCAGCGAGAGCGGGATCGCCACCGCGCTGATCAGCGCCGTGCGCCAATCCAGCAGGAAGACGAACAGGACGATCACCACGAGCACGCCGCCGAGCGCCAGCGCCTGCAACACGTTGGCGTTGGCGACCGAAACGAAGTTCGCGGGCCGGAAAAGGTCGGCCCGGAGGGTGATGCCGTCGCGCTCCAGAGCCGGGCGCAGCTCGGCCAGTGCCGTCTCGACCTTTTCGGTGACGTCGAGGGTGTTGGCGCCGTATTGCGCGCCGACCATGAGAAGTACGCCGGGCTTGCCGTCGATCGAGGCGGCGCTGATCGCCGGCTCGGGCGCCGTGACGACGTCGGCGACGTCGCCGAGGACCACGCTGGCTCCGCCCTCGTTGACGAGCACCGTCCGCGCTACTTCCTCCGGCGTCAGCGACTGACCCTCCGTCTGGAGCGCGATGCGCTGGTTCGCGGTGTCGACGAAGCCGGCGCCGCGCACGCCGGTGGCCTTGCGCGCCGCCACCAGCACGTCGTTGAGGCCGATGCGGAAGCGGATCAGGTCCTTCGGCCGGACCTGAACCTGGAACGAGCGTACCTCGCCGCCATAGACCAGAACCTCGCCGACGCCCGGGGCCGCGAGCAGCCGAAGGCGCACGCGCCAGTCGGCAACGGTGCGCAACTCGATCAGCGAGCGGGTGTCCGAAGTCAGGCCGACGAGGAGAACCGAACTGGTGGAGGAAGTCAGCGCCGTCATCGCCGGCGGCAGCACGCCCTGCGGCAGGCGGCCTGCCAGGGTCGCGAGACGCTCCGTCACCAGCTGGCGCACCCGGTAGATGTCGCTGCCCGTCCCGAAGGTCACGACGATCACCGAGACGCCCTGGATCGAGTTCGAGCGCATGGTTGCGAGCCCCGGCAGGCCGCTCAGCGCCACCTCCACGGCCTGCGTCACCAGCACCTCGACCTGTTCCGGGTTGAGCCCGGGCGCCTCGGTCTGCACCGTCACCGTCGGCGGCGCGAATTCCGGAAACACGTCGTACTTGGCCTGTCCGAGGCCGAGGATGCCGTAGACGGCCAGCGCCATCGCCAGCGCCAGGACGATGCCGGGCCGGCGCACGGCGAAGGCGACGAGGGCGGCCTGCGGGCCGGAGGATTCACGGGTCACCGGGCTCGCGCTCAATCGTCGTCGTCGGCGGTGCCGGACTGCCCCTGTGCCCTCACCTCTTCGGAGAGTACGGCCTGCGGCCCGGTCACGACGACCTCGGTCTCGGCGGTCAGGTCGGCCACGACGTAGGCATCGTCGGCCATCGGCGCGTCGGACCGGAGAGCATGACGCGCGAAGCTATCGTCGCCGACGGCCCTGTAGATCCAGGCGCCGCCCTGCCAGTGGACCACCGCGCTCTCGGGCACGGCGACGCCGTTGGCGACCTTGTCGGAGGTGAGGAAGGCGAGCGTGCTCATGCCGGGCAAAAGGCCGCTGTCGCCGGCCACGGTATAGAAGAAACTGAGGCCCTGGATGCGCTGGTCCGTGCGGGTCGCGGCAGAGACGAAGCGGAGCGCCACGCGCTCGCTCTGCGGCGGCACCTCGGCGAAGGCGGCCCCCGGCTGCCCCTTCAGCGTCTCGCCCGGCGGCAGAGTCACCTGCACCAGAAAGTCGGCGCGCTCGATCAACCGGGTCACCGCCGGCGCCCGCTCGACGATCGCCTTGCCGAGCACCCCGCCCCATTCCTGCTGGGCCGTCGCCGCCAGCGTGCGCAGCTGCGATTGCGCGGCGGCGAGCGCCGCCTCGTCGGTGCGAAACGTACCCTCCGAGGTCTCGACCTGAACCTGCGTCGCGTATTGGCCGAGACTCTTGGCTCGCGCATAGGCGCTGCGCGAAACCTCGGCCCGCGCCTGCGCCGTCTGCAACGCCGCCTTGGCGCTGGCATAGGCGTTCGTCAGATCGGTGATGCGCGCGATGTCGAGCACACTGCCATAGGCCTGGATCTCGGTGAAATGCGCCTTCGGCACGAGCCGTGCCGTCTCGACACCCATACGCTCACGCTCCGCGTCGGTGAGTTTCACGACCACGCGGCCGCCCTCGACGGAAGTCCGCATCGCGGGAAGATGCGGTGCTTCGGATCTTGCCGGCGCGATCGAGCTCGTTGGCTTTGGAGCTATAGGGCCTTGCGGGATAGGCCACGGCAGAACCACGAGAGCCAGGACGAGCAGCAGGCCCGCGATCCACCAAGCGGCGGTGTTGCGACGTGTCTTCACGAGCGCACCATCGGAGGAACGAGCGGAAATGTTCTCTTCCCCACCGCCACCCTCATCCTGAAGTCCCCGCGCCGCCGGGCCTCGAAGGGTCCGCCCGCGATCGCGACAGGTGCTGGAGGCCCCATCGAGGCCGCCGCTACGGCACGGCACGTCAGGCTTAAGGCGAGAGTGGGATTGCGGATCAAGTCAACGCAGCTCGAAGACCCCACCGGGCGGGAAGAACGGCGAGGATCACGCCGCTCACTGCGAAACCGAACCACGCGCGCTCTCCGTCCGCTCGCCGTTTGGCGTAAGCTGTTCTGATCCCGTCATCGAGTTACCGTTTTATCCCGGCTATCGCTACCGAATTCGCCCGATCTGCGCAGACTTCATCGAGCCTAAGCCTGTCGCAGGCAGGAGCTGTCTTGCCGGAGAGGATCGTGCTACGCATACGCCATAATGGTGATGGTCCGACACATCGCGCTGCTGCTGGCGCTGGCGGTCGCAACGATCGCGGTCTCGCTGACGCCGTCCTCGGCGCAGGCGCATGACGGTCGTTCTCACGCCGTCGCCACGCAGGCCGCAGATGCTGCGTCCAGCCACCATGCGCGCGACCCCAAGGTAACGGTTCAGGCCGAATCCAGGATTGATTGCGTCGGCCCCTGCTGCACCACCGGCGGTCATCACGGCTCGTGCTGCTGTGCGACCGGCCTCGCCTGCGAGGGCGTGGACGCAGCCCTTCCGCCGATGGCATCGGCCCGCTCGCTGTCGCGCGAGCATGCGAGCCCGGACGGAATCGTGCTCGAGGCGCTCCCCGAGCCCCCCAGACCCTTCGCCTGAGCCTCGCCGCCAGGGCCGCGCTTGCGCGCCGCCGGCGGCCTCCCTCCGGTGAAGGTCTTCCGTCATGTTTCGATTTGTTGCGGCAGCGCTCTGGGCGCTGGCCGTTTTCGGAGTCTATCCGGCGCTGGCCCATGAGGGGCACGACGGCGCCGCCGAGGCGCCCGTCCCCTCCCATGTCGGGCCTCGGGCCGAAGCTGCGTCCCCTGCCTTCGAGCTCGTCGCGATCCCGCGCGGACGCGAGCTCGTGCTCTATCTCGACGCCTTCGCCAGCAACGCGCCTGTAACCGGAGCCGATATCGACGTCGAGACGCCCGAGGGCTTCGTCGAGGCAACGGCACAGGGCGATGGCAGCTATCGCCTCGCCGCACCCTGGCTCGCAGCCGGCGGCCATCACGACCTCGCCGTCACGGTGAAGGCGGACGGCGTCGAGGAAACGCTGACGCTCGATCTCGATCTGCCGCCGCCTCCGTCGGATCCGGCTGCGGCCCCCGCCAAATCCGAAACCTCCGCCCTTCTCGCCGAAATCCGAGACCATCTCGGACACCAGGGCCTCGTCGGTGCGGGGGCGGCCGGCTTCCTGCTCGGCCTCGCGACGATCGCGCTGATGGGCTCCCGGCGTGCGTTCCCGGCTCTGGCCGTTTTCGCCGTGGCGTTGACCCTGCTGATCGGCGGCGCGGCCATGGCCGGTGACGGCCACGATCACGCAACGTCAGACGTGAGCGGCTCCGCGGTGCTCGATCCCGTCGCCACGATCTTCGAGCAGGCCCGCCGGCTGCCCGACGGCATCGTCTTCGTGCCGAAGGCGACGCAGCACCTGCTCGCCGTCCGCACCGGCGTGACGAGCGAGGCCGGCCATCGCCGGACCATCGAGCTGCCGGGCCGGGTGATCGCCGATCCGAACGCCAGCGGGGTCGTGCAATCCTCGGTGGGCGGACGCCTGTCGCCGCCGCCGGGCGGCTTTCCGAACCTGGGGGCGCGGGTGCGCCGGGGCGACGTGCTTGCCACCGTAACACCGCCCGTCCAGGCCGTGGACGCCTCCGACATGCGGCAGACGCAAGGCGATCTCGACCAGCAGATCGCCATCGTCGCCCGTCGTGTGGCCCGCTATGAAAAGCTCGCGCCGAGCGGCGCCATCGCGCAGACGGCGCTGGACGATGCCCGGGCCGAACTCTCGGGCCTCAAGGATCGCCGCAGCGCTCTCGACACCCTCCGCCGTCAACCCGAGGATCTGACCGCCCCGGTCGACGGGGTGGTGGCCGAACGTGCGGCGACCGCCGGCCAGATGGCCGCGCCCGGCACCATGGTCTTTCGTATCGTCGATCCCGGTAAACTTTACGTCGAGGCCTTGAGCTTCGAGGCCCTGGAGCCCGGCGCCGAAGCGACCGGACGGCTGCCCGACGGCCGAACCCTGACCCTCGCCTATCGCGGAGCCGGCCTTGCCGACCGCGCCCAGGCGGTGCCGGTGCAGTTCGCGATCACGGGAGACGGCGAGGGCGTGCGGCTGGGCCAGTTCGTCACCGTGCTCGCGCCGACCGGCACCACGGCCAACGGACTCGCGCTGCCCCGCGCCAGCGTGATCCGCTCCGAGGGCGGCGCGGTCGTCTACGAGCACGTCTCGGCCGAGCGCTTCGCGCCGCGCCCGGTGAAAATCGAGCCGTTGGATGCCGAGCGGGTGCTGCTGGCGGCGGGCGTGCCGGCGGGCCGGCGGATCGTGACGCAGGGCGCCGAGCTGCTGGATCAGGTGCGGTGACGATGGCTTTGCATCGATCGTCAGACGCCAACGCTTTAGCGTGCAAGTGCGGAAGCAAACCCTGATGTTCGCCTTCCTCGTCCGCGCCGCTCTGCTGAACCGCGTCCTCGTCCTCGCCCTCTGCGCCGCCGTCGTTCTCGGCGGCGGCTTCGCGCTCACGCTGCTGCCTGTCGACGTTCTGCCCGACCTGAACCGGCCCACCGTCACGGTGATGACGGAGGCGGACGGCTATGCGCCGCGGGAGGTCGAGCAACTCGTCACCTATCCCATCGAGACCCGGATGAACGGTCTGCCCGGCGTCAGCCGCGTGCGCTCGGTCTCCGGCGTGGGGCTTTCCATCGTCACGGTGGAGTTCGACTGGGAGACCGACCTGTTTCGCGATCGCCAATTCGTCGCCGAAAAGCTCGCTCTCGTGCGCAGCGAACTGCCGGCGGGCGTCGAGCCGACCATGGGGCCGGTGGCCTCGATCATGGGCGGCATCCTGCTTGTCGCCCTGACCGGCGAGACGGCGACGCCAATGGCGCTACGCGAAACCGCCGACTTCACCCTGCGGCCGCGTCTGCTCTCGATCCCCGGCGTCGCGCAGGTGATCCCGATCGGCGGCGAGGTCCGCCAGTTCCGGGTTAACCCGAACCCGGCCGCGATGCGCTTGCTCGGCGTGACCAATCAGGGCCTCGCCAACGCACTCGCCGGCTTCGGCACCAATGCCGGCGGCGGCTTCGCCGACAGCAGCGCCCGCGAGATCCTGATCCGCAACGTCGGCCGCACGCTCAGCCTCGACGATCTGCGCAACGTCGTGATCCCGACCGGCGCGCAGGGCGCTACCCAGGCGGCCGACCTGCCTGGCACCGGCAATCCGGCGGTCGAGGGCCGGGTGCATCTTCGCCAGGTCGCCGAGGTGGCCTACGCGGCCAAACCCCGTCGGGGTGACGCCGGCTACATGGGCAAACCCTCTGTGATCCTCTCCGTCGAGAAGCAGCCGGGCGTGGACACGGTGCGCCTCACCGAGAGTGTCGAGGCGGCGCTGAAGGAGATCGGCCCGAGCCTGCCCGCCGGCATCAACGCCCAGAAGATCCTGTTCCGGCAGGCCGACTTCATCGAGACCTCGCTCGGCAACGTCGAGCGGGTGCTGCTGGAGGCCGTCGCCGTGGTCGCGCTGGTGCTGTTCGCCTTCCTGATGAACGCGCGCACGACGCTGATCTCGCTGACCGCGATCCCGGTCTCGATCCTCGCCACCGCCCTGGTCTTCAAGGGCTGCGGGTTGTCGATCAACACGATGACGCTCGGCGGCCTCGCCATCGCCATCGGCGAACTCGTCGACGACGCGGTGGTCGACGTCGAGAACATCCATCGCAGACTCCGCGAGAACCGGGCCGCCGGCTCGCCGCGCTCGGTCTTCGATGTGGTGGTGGCGGCATCGAGCGAAGTGCGCTCGGGCATCGTCTACGCCACGGCGATCATCGTGCTGGTTTTCGTGCCGCTCTTCGCGCTGTCGGGCATCGAGGGCCGGCTGTTCGCGCCGCTGGGGCAAGCCTACATCGTCGCGATCCTGTCGAGCCTTCTGGTCTCGGTGACGCTGACGCCGGTGCTGGCGTCTTATTTGCTGCCGAGAATGAAGAGCCTCGCCAACCACGAACCGCGGCTCGTGCGCGGGCTCAAGGCCAGCTACGCGGTGCTGCTCCGGGGGACGCTCGCGCATCAGCGCCTGTTGATCGTGGCAACCGTGCTCGCCGTGGCGGCCGCAGGGATCGGCGCGAGCCGGTTGCCGCGGGCGTTCCTGCCGGCCTTCAACGAGGGCTCGTTCACGATCAACCTCACCTTCCGGCCGGGGATCTCGCTCGCCGAGAGCGCCCGTGTCGGGGCGATCGCCGAACGCCTGCTGCTCGACGTGCCCGAGGTGCGTGCGGTGGGCCGCCGGACCGGCCGGGCCGAGCTCGACGAGCATGCCGAGGGTGTCCACTCCTCCGATCTCGAGGTGCGGATGAGCCCGGGCGGCCGCGCCCGCGAGGCCGTGGTGACGGACCTGCGCGATAGGCTGGCGGTCCTGCCGGTCTCCGTGAATATCGGACAACCGATCTCGCACCGGCTCGACCACATGCTCTCGGGCGTCCGGGCCGAGCTCGCGCTCAAGCTGTTCGGCGACGATCTCGATACCCTGCGCAGCAGCGCCGAAGCCTTGCGCGAACGCATCGCCAAAGAGGTTCCGGGGCTGCACGACCTGCAGGTGGAGCGGCAGGTCCTGATCCCGCAACTCGACATCCGCGTCGATCACACCCGCGCCGCTCTCTACGGCGTCTCGCCCTCCAGCGTCGTCGAGGCGATCAGCCGGCTCGCCAACGGCCGCACGGTCTCGACCATCGCCGACGGCCCGCGCCGCTTCGACGTGACGCTGCGGTTGCCCGAAGCCCGGCGCACGCCCCAGGCGCTCGGCGACCTCCTGGTCGAGACGCCGTCCGGCTGGGTGCCGGCCCGCGAGATCGCCGACATCCGCGAGACCGACGGGCCGAACCAGATTCTTCGCGAGAATGGACGGCGGCGCATCGTCATCCAGGCCAATTCCGACGGCCGCACCGACATGACCGCCATCGTCGCCGGCATCCGCGGTGTGCTCGACGGCGCTCGGCTTCCGCAGGGCGTCAGCGCGACCCTCGAGGGGACGTATCAGGCGCAGGGCGAAGCCGCGCGGACCATTTTTCTCCTCTCGCTCGTTTCACTGGCCCTGGTCTTCGCCCTGCTGCACGGCCGCTACCGCTCCGTCGCACTGACCCTGATCATCATCGCGAACGTGCCGGCGGCCATGATCGGCAGCGTGGCGGCATTGTGGATTGCAGGGCTGCCGGTCTCGGTGGCGTCGATGATCGGCTTCGTCACGCTCACCGGGATCGTCGCCCGCAACGGCATCCTCAAGATCAGCCACATGCTGAATCTCGCGGCCCGCGAGGGGATCGCGCTCGGACCTGCCCTCGTCGTGCGGGCGAGCCTCGAGCGGATGACGCCGGTGCTGATGACGGCCCTCTCGGCCGGAATCGCGCTGGTGCCGCTCCTCGTCGACGGCACCGCGCCGGGCAAGGAAATCCTCCACCCGGTGGCCGTCACCATCTTCGGCGGCCTGGTGAGCGCGACGCTGCTCGATGCCGTGCTCACCCCTGTCTTGGTCCTGCGCTTCGGCCGCCGCGCCTTCGCCGGGCTGAAGACGGAGCCGCAGCCGGCCGGCGCCCTGCGCGAAGCCTACTGATCCCACCTCACGCGACGAGAACCCGCATGCACAAAGCCTCCGTCCTGACAGCTTTCGTCCTCGCGTCAGCCCTCACCGCGGCGGTCGCCCTCGCGGAGGGCGGCCACCACCACGACCATGCCATGCCGGAGGCCAAGACCACCGACACGCCGGCGACCAAGGCGTTTCGCGAGGCCGATGCGCAGATGCACAAGGATATGGCCATTCGCTATTCGAACGACGTCGACCTCGACTTCGTCCGCGGAATGATCCCGCATCACCGGGGCGCCGTCGCCATGGCGAAGGTCGCGCTGGCGCATTCGCAGAACCCGGAGATCCGCAGGCTCGCCGAAAAGATCGTCAAGGCGCAGGACGTCGAGATTGCGCAGATGCAGGATTTCCTGAAGCGCCAGCAGACCTCGCCGGGGCGCTGATTGCTCGACCGCAAGCGGCCGGCGCCGGCCGGCCCCAAAACCGCGTCGAGCACGACATCGAAGCCTGCAATCGATCGTAGCGCAGCGCCGACATCGAACGGCTGATCACCGCCTGAAGCAAAAGCTGCACTGCAAAATTTCCGAGGGGATCGAATGTTGCGCCGAACGGAAACTCTAAAGTTGCACCGCAATATAAAGCAGAGAATTAGACTGTATCATACCGGACAAACAGACTAGAATTTCTCGAATTCGAGTTTGCGCTGCATCCTTATGCGGACCTCAGAGTTTCCCCCGTGCGGCCGAACGCCACGGCCATGAAGCGACAGGCCCTGCCACGGCGATCGGAATCGATGCCGTCTCTCGGACGCTGATCGCCAGAACAGGGAGAACGCCTTGAGACACGGACAGCCCCAAAAATTACGGAAGCTCGCTCTGCTTGCAGCCTTCGCGGCGGCGTCGGGGCTGGCGATGAACGCGGCCCATGCGGAGCCGAAAAAGCCGGCCAAGACGGAAGACGGCAAGTATCTCGATGCCGACGGCCATCCGACCTACAACATCTCCGACGAGGGCAAGAAGGTCGATTGGCTGACCTATTCGGGCTACCGGCGCTATCACGCCGAGTGCCACACCTGCCACGGCCCCGACGGTGCCGGCTCGACCTATGCGCCCGCCCTCGCCGAATCGCTGAAGACACTGACCTACGACAAGTTTCAAGAGACGGTGATGGGCGGCAAGCAGGACGTGAATGCGTCCGAGAACAAGGTCATGCCGGCCTTCGGCGGCAACAAGAATGTAGCCTGCTACGTCGACGACCTCTACGTCTACCTCAAAGCCCGTGCCGACGATGCCTGGGGACGCCAGCGCCCCGGCGGCCACGAGGACAAGCCCGGCTCAATTGCCGAAGCCGAGAAGGGCTGTCTCGGCAGTTGATATCTCCTCGACGGGCGGGTCTTGGTGACCAGCCCGTCGGCCTCGCTTGAACTCGGTCGCGCGACCGGCAGTCGCGGCGGCCCTACCCGGCATCGCCGGGCGGGCTATCTGTAACGCTTCCAGAGTGAAGCGGGACAGACGCCCGGCATGACCATCCCCTTGTCCCTGACCATCAACGGCACGCGCCGCGAAATCGCCCTCGACGATCCTCGCGTGACCCTGCTCGACCTGCTGCGCGAGCGCCTTCACCTCACCGGTTCGAAGAAGGGTTGCGACCGCGGCCAGTGCGGGGCGTGCACCGTCCTCGTCGACGGGCGGCGGATCAATGCCTGCCTCCAGCTGGCAGCGAGCCTCGACGGCGCGGAGGTGCTGACCATCGAGGGCTTGGCGGAGGGCGATGCGCTGCATCCGGTGCAGGCGGCCTTCGTCGAGCATGACGGCTTCCAGTGCGGCTTCTGCACGCCCGGCCAGATCATGAGCGCGGTGGGGCTCATCCGTGAGGCGCAGGCGGGCGACGATCCCGAGCGGATCCGCGAGGCGATGAGCGGCAACCTCTGCCGCTGCGGCGCCTATCTCGGCATCACCGAGGCGGTGCGCGACGCGCAATCCCGCATGAACCAGGGAAACGCCGCATGAACCGCTTCGACTACGTCCGTGCCGGATCGATCGCCGAGGCAATCGCGGCCGCCTCCGAGCCCGGCGCCGCGTATCTCGCTGCGGGTACCAACCTGCTCGATCTGATGAAGGGCGGCCTCACACACCCGACCCGCCTCGTCGACGTCACCCGCCTTCCCGGGCTCGACCGGATCGAGCGGCTGCCGGACGGCGGTGTCCGGGTCGGCGCGCTGGTGCGCAACGCCGACCTCGCCCACGATGCGGACTTCGCCAGGGCCTATCCGTCGGTGGCCGAGGCGCTGCTGTCGGGGGCGTCGGCCCAGCTGCGCAATGCGGCTACGACTGCCGGCAACCTGCTGCAGCGCACCCGCTGCCCATACTTTTACGACCCGGCCAGCGCCTGCAACAAGCGCGAGCCGGGCGCCGGCTGCGAGGCGCTAGGCGGCGAGACGCGGGGCCATGCGATCCTCGGCTGGAGCGAGCACTGCATCGCCACGCACCCATCCGACTTCTGCGTGCCGCTCGTCGCCCTCGATGCGGTGGTGGAGATCGAAGGCCGAGCCGGCAGGCGCGAGGTGCCGCTCGAAGCCTTCCACCGCCTCCCCGGCGACACACCCGAGCGCGAGAGCGTGCTGGAGCCGGGCGAGCTCGTTACCGCTGTGCGCCTGCCGGGCGAGGCCGCCGGCTTCGCCGCGCACAGCCGCTACGCCAAGGTCCGGGAGCGCACCTCCTACGCTTTCGCCCTGGTCTCGGTCGCCGCCGCGCTGCGCCTCGACGGCGGGCGGATCGGCGAGGCCCGCATCGCGCTCGGCGGCGTCGCGCTGAAACCGTGGCGGGCACGGGAGGCGGAAACGGCCCTGGTCGGGGCCGCGCCGGACGCGGCGGCCTTCCGCCGGGCGGCCGATGCCGCGCTAGCCGGCGCGAGACCCTCCGGCGACAACGCCTTCAAGATCGAACTCGCTCGCCGGCTGATCGTGCGCGCGCTGACGCTCGCGACGGCGGGCACGCCGGAGCGCATGCCCGCCCTGCCGGCCTCCGTCTTCGCCCCCGCTTCGGGAGACCCGCTCCATGCCTGAGACCGCAGTCACGCGCATTCGCCACGGATCGAGCATCGGCCAGCCGCTGACGCGGCGCGACGGCCTGCTCAAGGTGACGGGCGCGGCAACCTACGCCGCCGACAACCATCCCGAGGGCCTGCTGCACGCCGTCATGGCGGTCAGCGCGATCGCGCGAGGCCGCGTCACCCATCTCGACGTGGCGGCGGCCGAGGCGCACCCCGGCGTCGTCGCGGTGATGCGGCCGGAGAACGCGCCGAAGCTCGCGCAACACCCGGACAAGAAAGACAACCCCTTCGCCTTTCGGCTCGACCTGCTGCAGGACGCGAACGTCCGCTACGCCAACCAGCCGATCGCCGTCGTCATCGCCGAGACCGTGGAGGCCGCGACCGAGGGCGCCCGGCTGCTCGCGCCGCGCTACGAGGCGGAAGCCGCGCGCACCGCGCTCGATACGGACACGCCCTTCGTACCGCCCGCCGTCGGGGCCGGCGAAGAGCCGAGCGCGAGCACGGGCGATGTCGAGGCTGGCCTGACCGCGGCAGCCCGCCGGATCGAGGTCGCCTACGAGACGCCGTCTCAGTACCACAACGCCATGGAACCTCACGCTATCGTCGCCGCCTGGGACGGCGACCGCCTGACCCTGGACACGCCGAGCCAGGCGCTGGCGATGGCGCAGGGCCGCATCGCCGGCCTGTTCGATATCGATCCGAAGAACATTCTGATCCGCTCGCCCTTCCTCGGCGGCGGCTTCGGCTCGAAGGCCGGTGCGGCCGGGCCGCAGGTGCTCGGCATCATGGCGGCGAAGCTCGCCGGGCGGCCTGTGAAACTCGTCACGCGCCGGGAGCAGATGTTCGGCCCGGTCGGCCATCGCGCACAGACCCGCCAGACCCTTCGAATGGGGACCGACGGCGAGGGCCGGCTGACGGCGCTCGAGCATCGGACGCTGACGGCGTCGAGCACCTACGACGACTTTTTCGAGCCCAGCGGTGGCGTCTCGCACACCCTCTACGCGAGCCCGAACATCTCCGCGACGCACGAGGCCGTGCGCCTCGACATCGGCACGCCGATGTTCATGCGTGCGCCCGGCGAAGCCTCGGGCAGCGCCGCTCTCGAGAGCGCGGTCGACGAAATGGCGGAAGCCTGCGGCATGGACCCGCTGGCATTTCGCCTGAAGAACTATGCGGAGATCGAGCCGATCTCCGGCAAGCCGTTCTCCTCCAAAGCACTTCGCGAATGCTACGCACAGGGCGCCGAGCGCTTCGGCTGGGGCTCGCGAAATCCGGCGCCGCGCTCGATGCGCGACGAGGCCGGCCTTCTGGTCGGCTGGGGCATGGGCACCGCGACCTTCCCCGCCCTGATGATGCAGGCCGAGGCACGGGCGATCCTGCGCGCCGACGGCAGGGGCGCGATGCTCATCGGCGCGCACGATATGGGCCAGGGCGCCTGGACGGCGCTCGCCCAGATCGCCGCCGACAGCCTCGGGCTCGATCTCGACGCGGTCACCTTCGAGATGGGCTCGTCGGACCTGCCGAATGCCGGCATCGCCGGCGGCTCGGCCCATACCGCCACGGCCGGCTCGGCGATCCACGAGGCGGGACGCGCCGTGATCGCGCAGCTCGCCGACCTCGCCACCAACGACGAGGCCTCGCCACTGTTCGGCGCCGGCAATGCCGGCGTGATCGCCCGCGACGGGAGCCTGCTGCGCCGGGACGACGAGAGCCGCGGCGAGCGTTTTTCGGAGATTCTTGGCAGAGCCGGGCGCGCCGAGATCGTCGCCACGGCCAAGTCCGCGAGCGATCCAGCGGCGCGCGACCACTACGCCATGCACGCGCACGGCGCGGTCTTCGCCGAAGTGAAGGTCGATCCCGAGCTCGGCCAGATCCTCGTCAGCCGTCTCGTTGGCGCTTTCGCTGCGGGCCGGATCGTGAATCCGCGCCTCGTGCGGAGCCAGTATTACGGCGGCATGATCTGGGGCGTGTCCTTCGCGCTCCACGAACACGCGGTCACCGATGCCCGGTCGGGGCGGATCATGAATGCCAGCCTCGCCGAGTACCACGTGCCGGTGAACGCCGACGTGCCGTCGATCGAGGCGATCCTCGTGGAGGAGGACGATCCCCACGTGAATGCGCTGGGCATCAAGGGCGTCGGCGAGATCGGCATCACGGGCACGGCCGGCGCCATCGCCAACGCGATCTTCCATGCCACCGGCATCCGCGTGCGCGAATTCCCGATCACGCTGGACCGCCTGCTCGGCTGAGGGCGGTTCGAACAAGTGCCGATCGATCGCTTCGGTCTCCGGTGCGCCAATCCTCGACCCTTGAGGAGGTGGCCGCGGAGGGGACGGAAGGTGCGGCGTTTCCGATTGCGCTCGGCGCTGCCAACTCCACCACGCTTCGCGCGGTCCCCCTCGCCCAGCGGGCGAGGAGAGGCGCGGCGTGCGCTGCGCAGATCTGACACTACCTGAACGATACAGCTAGCACGGCATTCCGGCGGTGCCGGTCGGAATTTCATCCCTCACGATCCGTTGTCCGCTGCAGAGGCGTGCGCTTTGGCACGCAACCGGACCGATCTCGGGATTAAACCTCAAGTATATCGAGGTGCGGTTTCGCACTTAACCTTGAGATATACGTCGCTATACACCGGAGCACACCGAAAGACTTTGTGCCGGGGCAGCGACTGTCATGGAAGCCTGAACCGATCCTGCGCTTCATCGTCGTGCGCGCTCCCGAGGGCGAAGACCTTCGGCGGCCTGGCGCCCGCATGGCAACGCTGAACGGGGCGCGCGGCACGTTCGCCGTCCCGGGATGGAGGCAGCGCGGACATCGTGCGCCGAAGAACTGATGTCGCCTGCGACCGAACAGGATCGGTCGTGCGCGTTCGATTCTCGGTCGGATCGGCGCCTACAAAGTCTTTCGATACGTCCTGAACCTCTGCAATCGCTCCATCGTCTATGACGGGTGTTGCGAATGCGGCCGATCCAGCTTCCATTCGAGACGACGAGGGCCATTGTGGACAATATCATCCAAGGGATATCGAACTTTCGCGGCAATATATTTCCCGGCCAGCAGAAAGTCTACGAACAGCTCGTGCGCGACGGGCAGCAGCCGTCGGCTCTCATCATCGCCTGTGCCGATTCCCGCGTCTCGCCGGAGCACATCACCCAGTCCGGTCCCGGCGATCTCTTCGTCTGCCGCAACGCCGGCAACATCGTACCGCCCTACTCCCAGCAGAACGGCGGCGTCTCGTCGGCCATCGAGTATGCGGTCGTGGCGCTCGGCGTTCGCGACATCGTCATCTGCGGCCATTCGGATTGCGGCGCGATGAAGGGGCTGATGATGCCCGAGGCGCTGGAGAGGATGCCGAACGTCGCTGCGTGGCTGAAGCACAGCCAGGCCGCGAGCCGGATAGTCTGCGAGGCCTATCCCGCCGACATGGACCCGAAGGATCGGCACCGCGCCCTGGCCTTGGAGAACGTCGTCGTCCAGCTCAGCAACCTGCGCACGCATCCAAGCGTCGCCTCCGGCCTCGCCAAGGGGCAGCTGCGCCTCCACGGCTGGTTCTTCGAAATCGAGAAGGGCACCGTGCTTGCCTATGACGGCGAGGACGGTCGCTTCGTGGCGATCGAGGAGAATACCGAGATCAAGGTGGCGCAGGCGCCCTCGGTCAGGGTCGCCGCTCCGGAATACGCCGGCCCGATGTCCGTCGCGGCCGAATAAGGACGAAGCACCCGATGCCTCAGTCGCTTTCGCGGATCCTGCCTGCGTCGCTCTCGCGGGATCTACCGTCCTCCTTCGTCGTGTTTCTGGTGGCGCTGCCGCTGTGCATGGGGATCGCCATCGCCTCGGGCGTCCCGCCCGAGCGCGGACTGATCACGGGCATCATCGGCGGTCTCATCGTCGGCATGCTCGCGGGCTCGCCGCTCCAGGTCAGCGGCCCGGCTGCCGGCCTTGCGGTAATCGTCTTCGAGTTCGTGCGGGAGCACGGCATCGGCATGCTCGGCCCCGTGCTGGTGGTCGCCGGCGCTATCCAGATCATCGCCGGGGCGCTCCGCGTCGGCGGTTGGTTCCGGGCGATCTCGCCCGCCGTGGTGCACGGCATGCTCGCCGGCATCGGCGTGCTGATCGTGCTCGGGCAGATCCACGTCCTCACTGACGCTCTGCCGCAGGCGAGCGGCCTCGACAATCTGGTCGCTATCCCCGCCGCCTTCTTCGACTTCGTGCAGGGCGAGGGCAACAAGACCGGCGCCGTGATCGTCGGCCTGTCGACCATCGTCGCCATGCTCGGATGGGAGAAGATACGCCCGACACGACTGAAGATGCTGCCGGGCGCGCTCGTCGGCGTGGTCGCGGGCACGATCGTCAGCGCCGTCGCCGGTCTCGCCGTGAAGCATGTGGACGTGCCGGAGGCGATCCTCTCGACACTGGCGTTGCCGGCCACGGGCGATTGGGGCCGGCTCTCCGAGCCCACCATGATCGTCATGGCCCTGACGCTGGCGATCATCGCCAGCGCGGAGAGCCTGCTCTCGGCCGCTGCCGTCGACCGGATGCATGACGGCCCGCGCACTCAGTACAACCGCGAACTTGGCGCGCAGGGCGTCGGGAACATGCTCTGCGGTCTGGTCGGCGGCCTGCCGATGACCGGCGTGATCGTGCGTTCCTCGGCGAACGTCCAGGCCGGTGCCGTCACCCGCGCCTCCGCCGTGATGCATGGCGCCTGGATCCTGGCCTTCCTGATGGCCCTACCCTGGGCGCTGGAACTGGTGCCGACGGCGGCGCTCGCCGGCATCCTCGTCGTCACCGGCGTCCGTCTCATCAGCATCGAGCACGCCTTTCACCTGCACAGACGCCATGGCGTCGCCACCGCGGCGATCTGGCTGGTGACCATGCTGACGGTGGTCGGCACCGACCTCCTCACCGGCGTGCTGGTGGGGCTCGGGCTCAGCCTGATCCAGGTGGTTCCGCACCTGCTCAAGAAGGGCCTGCTCAAGATCGAGGGCGGCGCGGCGACCGCCTTCCAGCCCGCCGGCGGTCTCGCCGCGGTCCCCGAGGTCCGGCTCTCGGGTTCGGCGACCTTCCTGCAGCTGCCACATCTCACCGAGGCGCTGGAGCTGACGCCGTCGGGCGGCCCGGTCCGCGTCTCGGCGGACAAGCTGGGCCACGTGGACCATACCTGTCTTGAGATGATCCAGGATTGGGCCTCCCGACGGGCCAAGGCGGGCACCACGTTCGAAGTTGTCGGCGGCTCCGCCGGTCTCAGGGAAAAGCTTTCGGCGGCGCTTCATCCCGCTCCGGCGCACTGACCGAACCGAAACGCAAAAAGAGCCGGCGCGGGGTCACCGCGCCGGCTCTTGTTCGTGTCGGAGCCGCCGAAAGGTTCAGCGTGCCGCGGAACGAATACGGCGCGCGCCCTCGAACCGGTTGAGGAAGCGCGGCTCCTTCTCGGGGGCGATGCGGATGGCGAGATGCATCGTGCCGCCCTCCTCCGACTTGCGGTCGAGCACCTCCGCATTCTCGTAGAGCCAATTCAGCGCAGCACCCTCCTCCGGTCCGAGCTTCACGGCGAAGGTCGAGCGGGCGGTGGCGATGCGCGCCTCGATCCGCGCGGAGAGCGCGTCGAGCCCCTCCCCCGTCAGGGCCGAGACCAGCACCGGGGCGGCGCCTCCGCTCTGGTTGCCGAGATTGGCCAGCCGCGTGCGCTCGCCCTCGTGCAGCAGATCCGCCTTGTTCCAGACCTCGATGATCCGGTCGGCATTCGCCTCGATGCCGAGTTCGCGCAACACCGTATCCACATCCTCGCGCTGCGCCTCGGTATCGCCGTGCGAGACGTCGCGGACATGCAGCAGGATGTCGGCCTCGATGACGTCTTCCAGAGTGGCGCGGAAGGCGGCGATCAGCGAGGTCGGCAGGTCGGAGATGAAGCCCACCGTGTCCGACAGGATGACGGTCTCGCCGTGCGGCAGCTTGGTGGCGCGGGCCGTCGGGTCGAGGGTGGCGAACAGCATGTCCTGCGCCTTCACCTCGGCCTTGGTGAGCGCGTTGAACAGCGTCGACTTGCCGGCATTGGTGTAGCCGACGAGGGCCACGATCGGGTACGGCACCCGCGCCCGGCTGGTACGGTGCAGGCCGCGGGTCCGCGTGACCGAATCGAGATCGCGCTCGATCTTGGTCATGCGCTCCTGGATCTGACGGCGATCCGCCTCGATCTGGGTCTCGCCAGGACCGCCGAGGAAGCCGAAGCCGCCGCGCTGGCGTTCCAAGTGGGTCCACGACCGAACGAGCCGGCTCTTCTGGTAGGAAAGATGGGCGTGTTCGACCTGCAACGTACCCTCGCGCGTTGAGGCGCGCCGGCCGAAGATCTCCAGGATCAGGCCGGTGCGGTCGATGACCTTGGCGCCCCAGGCCTTTTCCAGGTTGCGCTGCTGCACGGGCGAGAGCGCGCAATCGGCCACCACGAGGCCGATCTCCTCGGCCGCGATCAACCCTGCGATCTCCTCGACCCGGCCCTTGCCGAGATAGGTCGAGGGCCGGATGCGCTGGATCTGGACGCTGATCGCCTGCGTCACGTCGAGTTCGATCGCCGCCGCGAGACCAGTGGCTTCGTCGAGGCGCGCCTCGATCGAGCGCGGCGTCTCGCCGGCGCTGGCCGATCGTTCCGCAGCACGGGTCAGATAGGGTCCGACGACCAATGTGCGGGTTGCAGCCGCGATATCGCCTTCGGGCGCGGCCTGACGCCGCAGCCGCGCTTCGCCGGGAGTCAGCGTCTCAGTCATGAAGTCCTCTTGGCATCACGATGACATATCGTGATGCCGATGCCGTTTCGCACGGGGCAGGCCCTTGCAACCGCGAATATGGCGCAGATCGGCTCAGACCTTCTCGGCCGGCGCCGCCTCGTCCGGTTCGAACAACTGCACGGGATGACCCGGCATGATCGTCGAAATCGCGTGCTTGTAGACGAGCTGCGAATGTCCGTCGCGGCGCAGCAGCACACAAAAATTGTCGAACCACGTCACGACGCCCTGAAGCTTGACGCCGTTGACGAGAAAGATCGTGAGCGGAATCTTGTTCTTGCGAACGTGGTTCAGAAAGGTGTCTTGGAGGTTCTGTGCCCGCTCGCCCGCCATTTTTCTTATCCTTTTTTAGTTTGCGCCCACCACTCGGGGTAGGTTCTCTTAATTGGCAACGCGAGTCGAACCATCCGAACCCACAATGCGGGTCTGACTCTCCAGCCGTCTCCATTACAGGGCGAAGCCTCCCACGATGCAAGAGGTTTGCGCTGCGGAAGGCGTCTTCCTGGACCGGTCCACAGCGACGTGGTCCGGTCCTGAACGAAGCGCCGTCTACGGACCGATTCCGAGGGACTTCAACTTCCGGTGGAGCGCCGAACGCTCCATGCCGATGAACTCTGCGGTGCGGGAAATGTTTCCGGAGAATCGCGCGATCTGAGCGATCAGATACTCGCGCTCGAAGATCTCGCGGGCCTCACGGAGCGCGAGGCTCATCAGTTTCTCGCCGCCCGCGCCCGTCGGCGTGGTCGGAACCAGGGCGCCGACCTCGGTGGGAAGCATCTCCGAGGTAACCTCCTGCTCCGGGTCGGTCTGAGTCAGGATCATCAGCCGCTCGACGTTGTTGCGCAGCTGCCGGACGTTGCCGGGCCAGTCGTGAGACTGCAGAACCGCCATCGCATCCTCGGCGATCCGACGGCGCGGCAGGCCGGTGGCGCCCGAGATCTGCTCCATGAAGAAGCTGATCAGCTCGGGCACGTCCTCGCGGCGCTCGGCGAGGGACGGTACGCGGATCGGCACCACGGACAGCCGATGGAAGAGGTCTTCCCGGAAGCGTCCGCCGGCGATCTCCTCGGCGAGATCACGCGAGGACGACGAGATGATACGTACGTCGACATGCACCCGCGTCGTACCGCCGACGCGCTGGAAATTCTGGTCGACGAGGACGCGCAGGATCCGGCTCTGCGTCTCCCGCGGCATGTCGGCGACTTCGTCGATGTAGAGCGAGCCGCCATGCGCTTCCTCCAGCGCGCCGACGCGGCGGGTGCGGCCCTCGCCGGCTTCCACACCGAACAACTCCGCCTCCATCGTGTCCGGGGTGATGGTGGCGGCGTTGATGACCACGAAGGGCCCGCTGGCGCGCGCCGAGGTCGTGTGCAGGGTCCGGGCCGCGAGTTCCTTGCCGGAGCCCGGCGCGCCGGAGATCATCACTCGGGCATTGGTCGGCGCGACGCGGTCGACGGTCTGGCGCAGCTGGTTCACGGCGACCGAGGCGCCGACGATGCGGTTCGTCTGGCCACCGCGGGTCTTGAGGTCGCGCACCTCGCGCCGCAGCCGCGAGGTTTCCAGCGCACGTTCGGCCACCAGGATCAGCCGGTCCGCCTTGAACGGCTTCTCGATGAAGTCGTAGGCGCCCGACTTGATCGCAGCGACGGCGGTCTCGATGTTGCCGTGGCCCGAGATCATCACCACCGGCAGGTCCGGGTGGCCGGCCTTGATCAGGTCGAGCACCTGCAGGCCGTCGAGGCGCGAGCCCTGCAGCCAGATGTCGAGGAAGACGAGGTGCGGCCGACGGCTCTCGATCGAGGCCAGCGCCTCGTCCGAGCCCGAGGCCGTGCGGGTGCGATGGCCCTCGTCGTCGAGGATGCCGGAGACGAGGTCGCGAATGTCGGCCTCGTCGTCGACGATCAGGATATCGGCGCTCATGACTGCATCTCCGCGACGCGGGGCGCGCTGATGACGGCGCCCTCCCTGCCAGTGGTGTTCTTGTGGGGTGTCCGCTCGGACGGTGCCGCCGCACCGGTGCCCGCGTCACGCGAGACGTCGCGCGGCACCTTCATGCGGACCTGACCGCCCCGTCCGTCGGGATTGTCGTTCAATTCGATCCCGCCGCCATGCTCTTCGAGCACCTTGCTGACGATGGCCAGTCCGAGGCCAGTCCCCCCTTCGCGGGTCGTCATATAGGGCTCGAGCAGGCGCTGGCGTCCCTCGGCGGGAAAGCCTTTTCCGTTGTCGGTGACTTCGATCACCGCGAAGTCCTGCTCGACCAGCAAACGCAGGCTCACGCGGCCCTGCCCACCAGCCGCCGTCAGCACGTCCTCGGGCACCGCCTGGACCGCCTCGACGGCGTTCTTGAGGATGTTGGTGAGCGCCTGGGACAGAAGGCGGATGTCGAAGGCCGCCTCGATCCGTTCTTCTTCGCCGACGCCGTCCACCGAGAACGGGAAATCGAAGTCGGGATGCGCGACCCGCATCATGAAGAGGTTCTGCTTGGCGATCTCGGTCAGGTCCTGCCGGGCGATGGCCGGTTTCGGCATCCGCGCGAAGGACGAGAACTCGTCGACCATGCGCTTGATCTCGTCGACCTGCCGCACGATCGTCGCCGTGCACTGGTCGAAGATCTCCTTGTCGACGGTGATCATCTTTCCGTATTTGCGCCGGATGCGCTCGGCCGAGAGCTGGATCGGGGTCAGGGGGTTCTTGATCTCGTGGGCGATGCGGCGCGCCACGTCGGCCCAGGCGGAGGTGCGCTGGGCCGAGACCAGATCGGTGATGTCGTCGAGCGTCACCACGTAGCCGCGCGAGCCGCCCTGGGCCTGCTCGCTGGTGACGCGGACCGCGATGGTGCGCTCGCGGCCATTCCGCTGAAGCTGGATCTGCTGCTGCAACGCGCGCTGGCGACCCTCGCGACCGCTTCCTTCCTCGGGAAACAGCGAGGCGAGCTCCGGCACGGCCTGGGTCAGGGGCACGCCGACGAGTTCGCCGGAGGTGAGGCCGAGGGTGCGTTCCACCGACGGGTTGGCGATGGTGATGATGCCACCGGCATCGACGCCGATCACGCCGGGCGACACGCCCGACAGCACGGCCTCGGTGAAGCGGCGGCGGCGGTCGATCAGTTCGCTCGCAGCGGTCAGCCCGTCATGCTGGCGCCGCAGCTCCTGCGTCATCTTGTTGAAGCTCTCGCCCAGATGGCCGAGATCGCCGTCGTCCCGGCGCGCCGGCACCTGCGCGTAGAAATTACCCGAGGCAACCTGATCGGCCGCGTTGATCAGCCGGCGGATCGGTTCGACGAAGCGGTTGGCGAAGCTCAATCCGAACCAGACCGCCGAGAGCAGCGTGATCAGCGCGATCAGCAGGAAGACCGAGGCGAAGGCGATCTGGATCGAGCGCTTGAGCGAATCGTAGGTGAGGTATTCGGCCGCCGCGGCACGCGACACGCCGGGGAAGTCGATGGCGAGCTGGCTGACCTCGCGCTGCACCAGCAGCACCGCGTTGTCGTAGGCGGGCATCCGCAGCAGGGCGGCGAAGACCCGCCCCTCGTTCGGCAGCAGGCAGATCGGGTCGCTCGACTTCGCCGCATCCTCGAAGGCGGCGGCGGAGGGCAAACGCGTCTGCTTCAGGATGTCGATCTGGGCGCGGGCGACCACGTCGTTCGGGCCGCGCATGATCTTGGCGATCGGCAGGCCGAGCGCCTGGGCGCGCGTGGTCATGAAGCCTTCGAACCACTCGCGATTCACGTCGAATTGCGGCCGGGCTCGAGTCAGGTCGTCGGTGAGGATGCGGATCTCGCGCGCCAGCGACTGGCACTGGTTCTCCTGGTAGGCATCGGCGACCTCGACGGATTTCAGCACCACGTCGCGAACCCGGTCGGTGAAGCCGAGGGACAGGCCGCGGTCGATGGTGATTGAGGCGACGATGGCGAGCAGGATCGTCGGCAGGATCGCGATCAGGCTGAACAAGCCGACGATGCGCGAATGCAGCTGTGCCACCGCCGCATGGGCCTTGCGGGCATGCAAGAAGACCCGCGCTTCCCAGGCGATCACGAAGACGAGACCGAGGACCAGGGCGGCGTTGATGGCCAGGAGCGCCACGCCGGTGGCGGGCTTCGGCGTGACCTTGATCAGGCCGGCGAGCATCATGAAGGTGATGCTTGCCGAGACGAGCGCCGTGGCGACGACGGCCGCCCCGATCCAGCCCGGCCCGCGGGGCGTGGCGGACCCCGCCCCGGCCCTTCCGGCTTCCGCACCGGAGGCGGAACTTTTCCTGATCCATCGCATCAGCGGCATGGCTGATGCAGGGCCACAACAGTGTGGCGAAATTAATACGAATCGCGCCGAAATGCTGCCCGATTGAGCGGGCGGCTGGAAGTGCCGTACGGGCGCTGCGGGTCAGCGCGATGTTCGAAATACCTGCAGGTCGAGGTCGCGCACCTTCTTACGCAGGGTGTTGCGGTTCACCCCGAGCAGCTCCGCCGCGCGGATCTGATTGCCCCGTGTCGCCGCCAGGGCCGCGCCGATCAGCGGACCTTCGATCTCGCGTAGGACGCGGTGATAGAGGCCGGGCGGCGGAAGCGTATCCTTGTAGCCGGAAAAGTACTCCGACATGTGCCGCTCGACCGCGCCGGACAACGTCTCGTTGTCGGCAACCTTGCGACCGCTGCCGTTTATCGATTGCGGCTGGGCCAGCGGCAGGGTGTCGAGCTCGGCCTCGATCACCGGGCCGGTGATGGTCTCCTGCGGGTAGAGGGCGGCTAGACGGCGGACGAGATTCTCCAACTCGCGCACGTTGCCGGGCCATCGGTAGCGCTTGAGCCGCTCCATGGCCTCGCCGTCGAGCTGCTTACGGCTCAGGCCCTCGCGCTCGACGAGCACGAAGAAGTGCCGGATCAGGTCGGGAACGTCCTCCGAGCGCTCGCGGAGCGCCGGCAGCCGCAGCGGCACGACGTTGATGCGGAAGAACAGATCCTCTCGGAAGATGCCCTGCTGGATCGAGACGCGCAGGTCCTTGTTGGTCGCGGCGATAATGCGCACGTTGGTCTTGATCGGCACCCGCCCGCCGACGGTGGTGTACTCGCCCTGCTGAAGAACGCGCAGGAGGCGGGTCTGCGCCTCCATCGGCATGTCGCCGATCTCGTCGAGGAAGAGCGTGCCGCCCTCCGCCTGCTCGAAGCGGCCGGCCGAGCGGGTCAGCGCGCCGGTGAAGGCGCCCTTCTCGTGACCGAACAGTTCGGACTCGATCAGGTCGCGCGGGATCGCCGCCATGTTGACCGGCACGAACGGGCCGGCGCGGCGCCGCCCGTAATCGTGCAGCGCGCGGGCGACCAGCTCCTTGCCGGTCCCGGATTCGCCGGTGATCATCACCGTGAGGTCGGTGGGCATCAGGCGGGCGAGCGCCCGGTAGATCTCCTGCATGGCCGGGGAGCGCCCCACCAGCGGGATGTCGTCGTTCTCGGGCGGTGCCCCGGCCGGCGCGATGCCGCGGGGCCGCGAGAGGGCGCGGCCGACGATCGCCGTCAGCTCCTTCAGGTCGAAGGGTTTGGGCAGATACTCGTAGGCGCCGCGCTCCGAGGCGCGGATTGCGGTCATGAAGGTGTTCTGCGCGCTCATCACGATGATCGGCAGGTCCGGCCGCACCCGCTTGATACGCGGCAGCAGGTCGAACACGTTCTCGTCCGGCATCACCACGTCGGTGATGACGAGATCGCCCTCCCCCTGCGCCACCCAGCGCCACAGCGTCGCGCAGTTGCCGGTGGAGCGGACCTCATAGCCCGCCCGCGACAGTGCCTGGTTGAGCACGGTGCGGATCGCTGCGTCGTCGTCCGCGACGATGATGTTGCCGTTCGGCATATCGCTTTACTCGAGCTCCGGACTCACGGCTCCGCGGCCGAGGCACGCCCGTCCCGGGCGCTGGACATGGGCAGAAGGATGCGGAAGGCGGTACGGCGGGGAACGGGATCGCATTCGACGATGCCCCCATGGTCGCCGACGATCTTCGCGACCAATGCAAGTCCCAGGCCTGAACCCTGCGACTTGGTGGTAACGAAGGGATCGAACAGATCCGGAAGCAGCTCGGCGGAGATACCCGGTCCGTTGTCGCGCACTGCCACCTCGATCGGCAGGCTGACGCGCTCGCGCGAGCCCGGCACCTGCAGGCGCAGGCCGGTCCGGAATGCGGTCGACAAGGTGATCTCGCCCTCGACGGAATCGGCCCCGATGGCCTCCGCTGCATTCTTCACGAGGTTCAGGATCACCTGGACGAGCTGGTCGCGGTTGCCGAGCACCGGCGGCAGCGAAGGATCGTAGTTCTCGACGAAACGGATGTGACGGCCGAAGCCCGACTGAGCCGAGCGCTTAACCTGATCGAGCACGCCGTGGACGTTGACCGGTCCACGCTCGACGGGGCGCTCCTCACCGAAGAGCTCCATGCGCTCGACGATGCGCACGATCCGGTCGGACTCGTCGCAGATCAACTGGGTCAGGACACGGTCCTCCTCGACGCCGGACTGTTCGAGAAGCTGCGCGGCCCCGCGGATGCCGGCGAGCGGGTTCTTGATCTCGTGAGCGAGCATGGCGCCGAGCGCCACCATCGAGCGGGCCGCGCCGCGATGGGTGAGCTGCCGGTTCATCTTGTCGGCGATGGTGCGCTCCTGGAGCATCAGCACCACGTTGTCGCCGCCATCGCCCAGATGCGTCGCAAACACATCGACGCTGCGCTCCAGGCCGGTCCGCGGCTGGATCAGCTCGACCCGGTACTCGCTGACGCTGGAGCGGCGATTCCGCACCTCGGCGACCAGCGCGATGATCGGCGAGGCGAAGGGGAAGATGTCGCGCAGCCGCCCGCGCTTCATCAGCCGCACGGAGGCGTCGAAGAAGTTCTCGGCAGCATGATTGGCGTGCAGGATGCGCTCGTCGGTGCCGATGGTGATGACCGGCAACGGCAGCGCGTTGATGATCGCCTCCGGCGTCAGGCTTCCGATCGGAAAGGCGCTGTTCTCACTGGCCATCGTGCCTAAGCCGCCTGGCCGATTGTTTCGAGAACGGCGCCGGCGGGATCGAAGAACGCCCGGCGCAGGAGCGCGAGGGCCTCCGCCGGATCGCTTGTGGTAAGAAGGCGGGTCCGCTCAGACGGGGCGAGCGCGCCGGGGCCCGCGTGATCGACATAGGCCGCGAGATGCTTGCGAGCGTGCCGCACGCCCATCGCCGGACCGTAGAGCGCGATCAGCCCCTCGTAATGCTCACGGGCGATGTTCTCGCGGTCTTCCGGCGAGAGATCGCGCCGAGGCGCTCCGGCAAGTCCGGCCGCGATGGCGCCGACGAGCCAGGGCCGGCCCAAAGCCGCCCGACCGATCATCACGCCGGCCGCGCCTGAGTCGGTCAGGCAGGCGCGCGCATCGTCGAGGCTCGCGATGTCGCCGTTGGCGAAGACGGGAATGCGCACCGCCTCGACGACGGCCCGGATCGCCGACCAGTCCGCGCTGCCCTTGTAGAATTGTTGCCGGGTTCGGCCGTGGACCGTCACGCCATTCAGGCCGAGCGCCTCGGCCCGCTGCGCCAGCATCGGCGCGTTGAGATTCGCATGATCCCAGCCGAGCCGCATCTTGACGGTGACCGGCACAGCGACCGCGTCGCGCACGGCGCCGAGGAGGCGGGCAGCGTTGTCGAGGTCGCGCATCAGGGCCGAGCCGGCAGCACCACCGGTGACGGTCTTGGCGGGGCAGCCCATGTTCACGTCGATCACGTCGGCGCCGTTCTCTACGGCAATGCGGGCCGCCTCAGCCATCGGCTCGGGCGCACAGCCCGCCAACTGGACGATGTGCGGCGAGACCCCGGCACCTTCTGCGCGGATCTGCGATTCGGCATCGCCCCGGGCGAGCTCGGCCGCCGCCACCATCTCGGAGACTACGGCGCTCGCTCCGGTGCGACGTGCGATCCGGCGCATGTGGAGATCGGTGACACCTGACAACGGCGCCAACAGCACCGGGGGTGGAGCGACTGCGGCAACCCCAGCTGCGCTCAGAACGCTCAAATAATGATCAGGCGACATTTTGCACAATAAATAGACAAAGGCAGTTCGATGCAAGCGCCTTCTCAGGTTTGCCTTCACCTTGGGCACCGCTTATGAGCGCAGCCGACTTCGCCATGATGTCGCAGAGGCCCCTGATGACCGAGCCCGCCGCGAGGCTTTTGACCGCCGCGGTGGTCGTTGCAGCCGGCAAGGGCCTGCGCATCGGAGGCGACCTGCCCAAGCAATATCGCCGCGTCGGTGGCCGGGCCGTCCTGACCCGGACGCTTGCGGCATTGGCAAGCCATCCCGGCATCGACCGCATTCAGCCGGTGATCGCGCCCGATGCCACCGACTTCTATCGCGAATGCCTCGCCGATCTCGAACCCGATCTCGGTAAAAAGCTTTCCGAGCCCGTCGCGGGCGGTGCGACGCGGCAGCAATCCGTCCGCGCCGGCCTCGAGGCCCTGGCCGCGTCGGGCGCAGCGCCGGATCTGGTGCTCGTCCACGACGCTGCCCGCCCCTACGTCGCGACCGACCTGATCGACCGCGCCATCCAGGCCGGCCGCGAGCATGGGGCGGCGGTACCGGGCGTCGCGGTCTCCGACACGATCAAGCTGGTCGAGCCCATCGCTCCCGGCATCGGCCGCGTCCACGAGACGCCGGCCCGTGAGTCGCTCCGCGCCGTGCAGACCCCTCAAGCCTTCGTCTATGCCACCCTGATCGACGCGCATCGCCGCGCCGTCGCGGAAGGCCGCGACGGCTTCACCGACGACGGGGCGCTCGCCGAATGGGCCGGGCTCTCGGTGGTGGTGTTCGAGGGCGATGCCGCCAACCGCAAGATCACGCAGCCGAGCGACCTGATCGACGCCGATCGGACTTTCTCGGGAGGCGCCGACGCGGTATCTGCGTCGACTATGACAACACTGGTCTCCCACCTCGCCACCGGCTTCGACGTCCACAAGTTCGGACCGGGCGACCATGTCTGGCTCGGCGGGATCAAGATCCCGGCCGATCGCGGCGTCATCGCACATTCCGACGGCGACGTGGTGCTTCACGCGCTGACCGATGCCCTGCTCGGCACCATCGCCGACGGCGACATCGGCACGCATTTTCCGCCGAGCGACGAGAAGTGGCGCGGCGCAGCCTCGGACCAGTTCCTGGCGCATGCCGTTGCGCTCGTGCGCGCCAGGGGCGGCCGGATCGATCATCTCGATATCACCGTACTCGCCGAGGCCCCGCGGATCGGCGCGCACCGCGAGGCGATCCGCGCCCGCGTCGCCGAGATCGCCGGCATTCCGATCGGTTGCGTCTCGATCAAGGCGACCACCACCGAGACCCTCGGCTTCGTCGGACGAGCCGAAGGCCTCGCGGCCCAGGCTGCTGCCAGCGTGCGCCTTCCGGAGATCTGCGCCGAACTCGACGCCGAGGCGGAGCAGGCCGCGCGCCAGTCGTGATCCACGACGCCGCGCTGCTCGCCCGCGCCGAAGCGCTGGTACAAGCTTACATGGCGGCGGGCCTGACACTCGCGACGGCGGAATCCTGCACCGGCGGCCTCGTCGCCGCCCTGCTGACCGCAATCCCCGGTTCGTCCGCCGTCGTCGAGCGCGGCTTCGTCACCTACTCGAACGAAGCCAAGCACGAGATGCTCGGCATACCCGAGGCGACAATTGCCGCGTATGGCGCGGTGAGCGAACAGACCGCCCGCGCTATGGCCGAGGGTGCGCTTGCCGGCTCGCGCGCCGATGTCGCCGTGTCCATCACCGGCGTGGCCGGCCCCGGCGGCGGCTCATCCGCGAAACCCGTCGGGCTCGTCCATTTCGGCCTCGCCGGAAACGGTATGGAGTCCCGGCACCTGGAGCGGCGCTACGGTGTCCTGGATCGCGGCGAGATCCGACGGCGCGCCGTCGAGGATGCGCTTGGGCTTTTAGAAGGTGCGCTCGCCTGATCGACGATGGGGGCGGACGGCAGGAGCGGCGGCCTTCCTGTGCTTCCCGTCTCGGTCGATGGATCCACCTGCGTCATTGCGAGCACAGCGAAGCAACCCAGGGACACATCCGAAACGGCAGAAAATCGGTGCCGGATTGCCTCGCTGCGCTCGCATTGACGCGGTGAGCTTCGTCGCCGGACAGAGTTGGATTGTCGCCTTGCCCGATCCTCGCCACCGACTATGGGCACGTCGACTGGCGCGGCTCTGCCTCGTCATTGCGACCTGCGCATCAGGAATTTCCGTCGCTGCCGAAAAGCCCCTCGTCGTCTTCTTCGGCGGCTACGGCGCCACGGAGGCCGACATGCGCCTCTGGCAGCAGGCCGCCGCCGCCGACCCCGTCTACGGCCGGACCTTCGATTTCGAAGGCATCCCCTACCCGAACGAAGCCGGCAGCAACGTCCTGCGCGCCGTCGCAGTCGCGGAGCCGACCCTCGACGCCGTCGCCAACAGGCTTCGGGCGATGCCGGGTCGTCGCATCGTCGTCGCCGGCCATTCCTCGGGAGCGGCGCTCGCGGTCAGCACCGTGTCGCGCATCGGCACGAGCGAGACGATCAAGCTCATCAGCCTCGACGCCGGGATCAACACCGAGCTGCCGCCGGCGCTCGGCTTCTTCCCGATCACCCATCTCGAATGCTGGTCGGCGGCGGCCGGCGATGTGCTGTCGTTCGGCTACCGACGGGCGCAGGCCCTATGCAAGGACAGCTTGTTCGTTCTGCGCACGACCCGATGCAATACGCCGATTTGTCTGCACTATTCTCTCGTCAACCGGGGAGCGGATGCCGACTTGACGTTCAAGCAATCGCGCGTGCTCGATCATGGAATTTCGGGCGGATACGCGAATTTCTCAGTCAATCTGGATTGGCTCGCCCATTCGAAGTGAGGGTAGTCGCGTTCGGTTACGCATGGCGCCGTGCGATGCCACACATCGAGGCCTGGGGTTTTTACGTCATAATCAAGAGCAACTCTGCGTCCATGTACTTATAACGTGTCGTTTTATTCTAATAAGTTCAGAGTAATTTGAGATTTATAATTATAACACCAGAAAAAGTTAAACATTCGCGACGTTGATCTCGGATTTGCGAAATGCACCCGGCGCTGCTATCCAGCCGGCCGGTTGCAATTCACGGGAGGGAGGCCGCATGTCTACAGTTCGTTTCGTCTCCCCCGCCGGCCCGCGTTAGCGCGCAGAACCGGCCTTCCGCATTGGCCCGACGGCCGCCGCGGACTTCGCAATCTTTCCTTCCGATCCGACCGCGACCGACGGCGTTCTGCCGCTTCGACGCGTGTCCGTTGATGGAGCCGGCGTGGTTTCGCGCGTCGGGACAACGTCATGACCCTTCGTTCTCCCCGGCGCGACGGTGCGCTCGGCGGCGTCCTCGTCTTCGTCGCCCGGCAATGGCGCCTGCGCGTCCGCCTCGTCTCCGCGCTCCTCGCGGCGACGATGCTGGCGACGCTCGCCGACGTGCTGCTACCGCTCTATGCCGGTCGTCTCGTCGATGCGCTGACACACGCCGACCGCGCGATCGCTCTCGATACCGCTTTGCGGGCCTTCGGAGCGATGGCCGTGTTGGGCTTCTTCACGATCGGCTTCCGCCACCTCGCCTGGAGCCTGGTGGTGCCGCTGACCCTCGGCATGATGTCCGACGTGGCACAGGCGAGTTTTCGCCGCGTGCAGCGCCTCTCGACCGACTGGCACGCCAACAGCTTCTCCGGCTCGACCGTCAGGAAAATCTCGCGCGGGATGTGGGCGCTCGACGGGCTCAACGACGTCGTGCTGCTCTCGCTGGTGCCGACCCTCGTGGTGCTGCTCGGCACGATGGTGATGCTCGGCCTGCACTGGCCGGCCATGGGTGCGCTCGTGGGCGTGGCGACGGCGATCTATGTCGGCACCGCGGGCACCCTCGCGACGCGGGTGATCGCGCCGGCGGCACAGCTCTCGAACGCCCTCGATACCCGGCTCGGCGGCGTGCTCAGCGACGCCATCGGCAACAACGCCGTGGTGAAGGCCTTCGGCGCGGAGGCGCGGGAGGACGCGCGGCTCGCCCGTACCTTCGGCAAATGGAAGAGGCGCACCTGGCGCACCTGGATGCGCGTGACCTGGAGCGGCACCGCGCAATTCGCGCTGCTGCTGGTCTTCCGCACGGCGCTGGTGGGGCTCGCCCTCTGGCTGTGGTGGCACGAGGCGGCGAGCGCCGGCGAGGTGGCGACCGTGTTGACCAGCTACTTCGTGCTGCACGGCTACCTGCGCGACATCGGCGGCCACATCAACCACCTGCAGCGGGCGGTGAACGAGATGGAGGAACTGGTCGCCCTCGAAGCCGAGCCCTATGGCGTCGCGGATCGGGCGGATGCGCGGTCGCTCGCGGTGTCCGGCGGTGCGGTGCGCTTCGACCATGTGACCTTCCATTATGCCGGTCACGACACGCCGCTCTACCGGGACTTCTCCGTGACCATCCCGGCGGGGCAGCGAGTCGGTCTCGTGGGACGCTCGGGCTCCGGCAAGACGACCTTCGTCAAGCTGATCCAGAGGCTCCACGATGTTACCGGCGGTCGCATCCTGATCGACGGCCAGGACGTGGCCGGGGCAATGCAGGGCAGCTTGCGCTCGCAGATCGCGATCGTGCCGCAGGAGCCGGTGCTGTTCCACCGCTCGCTGGCGGAGAACATCGCCTATGCCCGGCCCGACGCCACGACGGCCGAGATCGAGCGGGCGGCGGAGCTGGCCAATGCGCACGACTTCATCACGCGGCTTCCGAGAGGCTACGCCACGCTGGTGGGCGAGCGGGGGATCAAGCTGTCCGGCGGCGAGCGCCAGCGGGTTGCGCTGGCACGCGCTTTCCTGGCCGATGCGCCGATTCTGATCCTCGACGAGGCGACCTCCAGCCTCGATTCGGAATCGGAAGCGCTGATCCAGGAGGCGATGGAGCGGCTGATGCGCGGTCGCACGGCGATCGTTATCGCGCACCGGCTCTCGACGGTGCAGGCCCTCGACCGGATCCTGGTGTTCGACCGGGGTCACGTCGTCGAGGACGGCCCCCACGCCGCGCTGATCCGCCGCCCGAACGGCACCTACCGCGCCCTGTTCGAGCGGCAGGCTGTGCTGGCGGAGAGTGCGTGAGGGTGCTGTCTGCGGTCGGGCCCGGCTCCGGAGCCCGACCGCAGAGCAGTTTTTCGCAGTGGGAGCGGCTGGAGGTCGCCTCGGCCGGCGTATCCGCCGATGCCGACGAGCCGGTGACGGCCGAGCATCTCGAATGGGCCGACATCGTCTTCGTGATGGAACGCTCACATCGGCGGAAGCTTCAGCAGAGATTCGGCACGGCGCTCAAGAACGCTCGGCTGACCTGTCTCGGCATCCCGGACAATTTTGCGCTCACGGAGCCTGGGCTGGTGCGGCTGCTGGAGGCGAAGGTGACGCCGCATCTTCGATAGCTATCGCGTAACGCCTGAGCGCGAACTCGGTCGTTGCGATCAGAGCGAAGCAACCCAGGGGCACATCCAAAAATTTTTGCCAGGTGGCCCTGGTCTGCTTCGCTGCACTCGCAAAGACGGTGCGGTGGATCGGCCAGTACAATCGCAGACGGACGCGTCTTAATACTCGCCGTAACCGCTCGATTGGCCGTAATAGCCATCGCCGAACGGATCATACGTGCGCTGCCGCGGCGCGTAGCGGTAGCCGGGCGGCGGGCGCGCGGCCTGCAGGCCGGCCGGCATCACGTCGCCATCGTCGTAGCCGCGCCGCGGCGGAGCTGTGCGATATCCGCGCCCGCGTCCGCCGCCGGCCACGCGGTCTTCGACCTCGCCCTGCAGGGTGATCCGCGTATTGGCCATGCCCTGAGCCTTGATCAGGCTGTAGAGCGTCGCGGCATTGCCGGGCGAGAGCCGGACGCAGCCATGCGACGCGGCGCGGCCGAGACTGCGCACCTGGTTGGTGCCGTGGATGGCGTGACCGATCTGCGTGAAGAACACCGCATGCGGCATGGGCGCGTTGTCGAACTCGCGCGAGAAGTGGCTGGCCTCCATCCGGAACGGCTTGAAGCTGCCGCTCGGCGTGTCGTAGCCGGACACGCCGGTGGAGACGGGCCACGTGTAGCGCGGCTGCCCGTCGACTGTGACCGTCATCCGCTGGGACGCCTTGTCGACGTCGATACGGAGCTCGGCGGACGCCGAGGTCGTGAGGGCAGCGAGCAGAACGCTCGACAGCAGGACGGTGGTGGATGAGCGCATGACGCGGCCTCGCAACCGGAACGGTTAAGCCTGACGGACGACGTGCAGAACCCTGAGAGGTTCCGGTACGATTGGCAATTCGGCCTGTGCCGCAACACGGGCATAAGTCCCTGCCTTCGCGGCGGTTTCAGCGAAACGGCGCCGGGGGATCGTCCCGGCGCCGCATAACCTCGGTACTCTGACGACCGGCCGATCACATCGGCGGGGTCAGGCCGTCCTTGCCGACGGCGACCAGCTTGCCTTCGAGTTTCCCGCTGTCTTTGGCGGCGACCACGAAAATGTGGCTGCCGGGCTTCAGGATGCCGGCATCTGCCGGCTCGAAGGCCACGATCGGTGCCTTGGCCGGGACGGCGATCGTCTTCGAGCCGTCCTTGTCGTAGGTCACGGTGAGGGTCTTCTCGCCGCCCTCGCCCGAGGCGGCCTTCACGGTGCCGTTGGTCATCGAGCTCTTGACCTTCGGGGCGGCCGAGGAGCTCGCCTTGACGGTGCCGTTGGTCATCGAGCTCTTGGTCTTGGTTCCACCCTCGGTGGTGTCGACGATCTCGTCCCAGGCGTAATGGCCCTCGGCGGTGCCGCGCATCGACTCGGGGAACAGCACGACTTCAAGGGCGGTGGGCGGATTATCGCCCTTGGTGGCGGTGCCGATGAAGACGCCGTCCTTGATCTGGTCGAGGCTCGACTTGACCACCCAGGCGAACTTCGCGCCCGATGTCGCGATGGTCTCGGACTTCCCGTCCGCCGTCTTGATGACGACCGAGCCGGCGTCGGCGCTCTCGATGGTGCCGCGAACGCGCTGGAGCTCGGGGGCGGCGACGCTGGCGCTCGTAAGGGCCAGGAGGCCGGCGAAGGCTGCGAGCGTGGTGCGTTTCATGGTTGTGTCTCCCTATGCGTGCACCGCGATTATGGGGCGCCGACAGGGCCAGACAAGCTTGCGCGCAATCGAATGACGCTCAAGCATTCTTATTTTGCGTATAGTCGCGCGGCGCCGCCGATGCGGCGGACGGCCATCGGAGCACCAGCCCCGATGGCCACTGCCGATAAATCTACTTCAGCAGCTTGGCCAGAGCCTCGCCGGCCGGGCTCTTGAGCTCCTTGGCATCGACCGTGCCGTCGTTATCCGGATCGGCTTCCTTGAACAGCGAACCGGCGAGCGCGACGAACTCATTCTTGTCGAGGGTGCCGTCGTTATCGGGATCGGCCTTCTTGAGGGCGGCCGGGCTGAGGCGGCCCTTCAGCTCCTTGACGTCGAGGGTGCCATCCTTGTCCGGGTCGAGCGTATCGAAGGTGGCGGAGGCGGCGGCCTCGACTTCCTTGAGGTCGATCGTGCCGTCGTTGTCGGTATCGACCGCCTTGAGAACGGCGCTGCCGGCAACCTTCTTGGCGAAGGCGGGCGTGAGGGTTGCGGCCGGTAACAGGAATGCTGCGGCGGCGAGAAGCGCGGTCGCACGGAACGGGGTGGTCATCGATAGAGCCTCCGGGTCGGTAGATCGGTTGTGAACCGCTCACTGCGTACCATGGCTGCTACGGGCGGCATCGCAGGATACTGCAATGCGGCATTGCGGATTGGGAAGGTTCGGCAATCACCCTGCCCGCCAGAATGCGTGTCCTTCGACGCCCGTTCGTTTGGCCACATGGCGGAACCCCAGTTGGAACCGAGAGCTGGCGAAGGGAGCAACCGGCCTATGACCCTAGGCGTTACCTGTCATCATGAGGGGTGCCCAGGCATGTTTCGGTCCAGGAAGCGCGCTCGGCCACGAACAAAAGCGCCGACGTAAGCCGTTGTATCGAAACCCTTTTTCGGGAATCTCGCCTGCGCTGCACGAATCCTCTCTTTCCCCCATGTTCTATGAGAAATATAAGTGTAGTGCCCGCTTGAATTGCGCCCAACAGATCGCCTATGTTGGGTCCATCGAAGAGCGCAGGAGATGGTCATGAAGTGGTCTGCCCCGGTCGTCCAGGAAATCTGCGTCGGCATGGAAGTCACCAGCTACGAGTCGGCAGAGATCGACACGTTCAACTGAGGTGACGGCGGCTCATCAGAGCCAAGCCTTTGTGTCTCATTTAAATTCAAACGAGGAGAAACGTCATGAAGTGGTCTGCCCCGATCGTTCAGGAAGTCTGCGTCGGCATGGAAGTCACCAGCTACGAGTCCGCCGAGATCGACACCTTCAACTAAGGTCGTCTCCGGCTGGTATCAGCCGACACGTTTTTCTCGTCAAACGCCAAACAGGAGATTTGTTATGAAGTGGTCTGCCCCGATCGTTCAGGAAGTTTGCGTCGGCATGGAGGTCACCAGCTACGAGTCCGCCGAGATCGACACCTTCAACTGAGGTCGTCTCAGGCCGCACCGGCCGATAGATGTTGGGGCGTCACCCGCAAGGGTGGCGCCCTTTTTCGTTTTTGCCGACCTCCGGCCGTCGCTCGATCGAAGTCGGAAATGATGTGCCAGCGACGATGTCCGATCACGCAGCCCGGCATGCTCCCAGGACGATGCGCGCGGCGGCCCGGCTGGGCTCCTCGTCGCCGGGCAGGCTCATGCGGTCATCGATCCGTGCCAGGGCGTCGAGCTGCTTCGATCGCGCCGGGCCACCGACGACGAGCGGCGCAAGTGTCTCCGCCAGGCGGCGCGGCGTGCAGTCGGCCTGGACGAATTCCGGCATGGCGTTCTCGGCCAGGATCAAGTTCGGCAATACGATGGTCGGCACCTGGATGAGGCGGCGCGCGACGATCTCCTCGATTCGCGAGACCTTGTAGCCGACCACCATCGGTACGCCGGCAAGCGCCAGTTCGAGCGTCACCGTACCCGAAGCCGCCAGCGCGGCGCGCGCGCGCCGGAACGCTGCATGCTTGCCGGTTTCGCCGTGGACGAGCCGCACCGGAACGTCCCAGGCCAGTGCGAGGCGTTCGATCAAGGCGCGATGGCGGGTCACGGCCGGCAACGCGACTTCGAGCGGTCCGATTCGGGCGGCGACGCGCGACAGCGCCTGCCCGAACACCGGCATCAGACGCTCGATCTCCGAGCGGCGCGAGCCGGGCAACACGACGATCAGCGGCGGGTCCGTGTCGCGAGCGCGCAATTCTTCGGCGTTCGGGCGCAGGGCGTCAAGCCGCTTGATCAGCGGGTGCCCGACATAGGTGCAGGCCGGGCCGCCGAGCCGCTGATGCGCCGCCGGTTCGAAAGGCAACAAGGCCAGCACATGGTCGATGAAGGGACGCATCCCCTTCGCGCGCCAGGGCCGCCAGGCCCAGACGCTCGGCGACACGTAGTCGACGATCGGCAGATCCGGCAGGCGCTTCCGCACGCGCGTGGCGACCGCGTGCGTGAAGCCGGGACTGTCGATGATGACGAGCACGTCGGGACGGCTCGTCACGATCGCGTTCACCGTCTCTCGGATCCGACGCAGCAGCGTACGCAGGCGATAGAGCACGGGCAGGTAGCCCATCACCGCGACGTCATCGATCGAGAAGAGCGACGTCAGTCCCTCGGCGATCATCGCATCGCCGCCGACGCCCTGGAGATCGAGCGCGTCCGGCGAGAGGTCCCGCAGCGCCCGCATCAGCTTGGCGCCGAGCTGGTCGCCCGAATCCTCGCCGGCCACGAGCCAGATTTTCCGGTGCATCAGGGCGCCACGTCGAGGCCGACGAGAAACAGGCCGAGGCGGTCGGCCTCGGCGATCGTCTTGCCCTCGTCGATGACCAGGGTGTGACCGGCGCCGATGGCGAGCCCGGCGCAGCCGGCGTCCGCAGCATTGCGGACGGTTCGCGGGCCGATCGCCGGCAGGTCGATGCGCAGATCCTGGCCACGCTTCGGCAGCTTGATGAGTACCGTTCCAGCGGGTGCCGACCCGCGCCCGAACGGCCTGCGGCCGATGGCGCGGGCCCGCTTCAACATTCGGTCGGTGCCCTCGGGGCCCTCTACCGCGATGACCCGCTGTGCGATCACGACCGCAGCCTGGCCGACGTCATAGGGCGCGAGCGCATTCAGCATCAGCTCACCGGTGCCGATGGAGGCCTGCGCCGCCGCATCCGGTGCGTGGCGCCCCAGTTGCCCAGCCCGGCCGAGCAGATCCGGTGCGACTTCGTTGACGCCGACGACACGATGACCGTCGTCTTCCAGGAGGCCGATCACGCCGCGCAGCAACCTGTCGTCGCCACCGGTGATCTGCCGAAGGAGATCGCGGTTGCGCAGGGCGTGCGACGCATTGAGCAATGCCGCCGGGCTCGGCCGCGAGACGCCCCCGGCGGGTACGACGCCGGAAGGCATCCATTCGTTCAGGATGCGCAGCAACCCGGGAATATCGAGGAGATCGATGGTGGCTGACGCCCTCGCCCGCATCGGCCGCTCGGTGAAGCCGCGCAACGCCAGCACCCGGAACGGCCGCCCGGCTCGCTCCAGAGACTCCGCGACGAGTTCCGGCAGGCGGCCGGCGCCGGCCACCAGCGCGAGCGAACCCGTTTCGACCCTCGCGTTCATCGCCGTGGCCTTCAGATCGCCTGCGCCGTACCGCGCGGCGTGCAGATCGAGCGCTTGCTGCCCTCGCGGATGAAGGCGAGGATTTCCTGAACGGCCGGATGCGAACCGAATTCGGCGGCGGCGTCCTCGACCCGCTCCATCAGCGTACCCTCCGGCGCGAAGAGCTGCCGGTACGCGCGGCGCAGGGCGTGGATGTCGTCCCGCGAAAAACCGCGGCGCTGAAGGCCGATGATGTTGAGACCGGAGAGATAGGCCCGGTTGCCGAGCACCATGCCGTAGGGGATGCAGTCGTTCTCGAGCGCCGCACAGCCGCCGACGAAGCCATGGTTGCCGATCCGCGCGAACTGGATCACGCCGGCGCCGCCGCCGAGGATCGCGTAGTTGCCCACCGTGCAATGGCCGGCGAGCATGACGTTGTTGGAGAAGATGACGTTGTCGCCGACCCGGCAATCATGGCCGACATGGCTGTTGGCGAGGAAGGCGCAGGCATTGCCGACCGTCGTTTTCATACCGCCGCCGGCCGTGCCGGGGTTCATGGTGACGCCCTCGCGGATCATGCAATCGGCGCCGATCGTGAGGGTCGAGGCCTCGCCGCGGTACTTCAGGTCCTGCGGCGCGTGGCCGAGCGAGGCGAAGGGATAGATCTTGGTGCGCGGGCCGATCGTCGTGAGACCGGCCACCACCGCGTGGCTGAGGAGTTCGCAGCCCTCGCCGAGCACCACCTGCGGCCCGATGTGGCAGAACGGGCCGATCGTTACCCCATCGCCGATTTGCGCGCCGTCCTCGACGACGGAGCTCGGGTGGATCGTGGCGGAGGCGCTCATTCCGCCACCAGCATGGCGCCGATCTCGGCCTGCGCGACCAGGAAGCCATCGACACGCGCCTCCCCACGGAACCACCACATCGTCCGCTTCCGGGTGATCTTCTTCATGTGGAACCTCACCTGGTCGCCGGGGACGACGGGCTTGCGGAACTTGCACTTGTCGATGGTCATGAAGAAGACCTGCTTCGACTTCACGTCGTCCGTCTCGGCGATGTGCCGGCAGCAGATCGCGCCGGCCGTCTGCGCCATGGCTTCGATCAGCAGGACGCCCGGAAAGATCGGCTGGCCGGGAAAGTGACCGGTGAATTGCGGCTCGTTGACGGTGACGTTCTTGATGCCGATGCCGCTGTCGTCCCCGTCGATCTCGATGATCTTGTCGATCATCAGGAACGGGTAGCGGTGGGGCAGGTACTGCATCACCTTCTGGATGTCGGCCGAAGCGAGTTCCGTTGCCGTCTCCGCCATCATCGAAACTCCACCCGCCCCACGCGTTTACGGACGGTCCCGGCGCCGCCCCTGCTGCTCGATTGTCTCAGCAAGCGGCCCTGTTGGGGAGAAAATCCGGCAGATGCAAGACTTTCGGGGAGATTGGGCGGTATCGGGCAGTGCGAGCGACGCTTCGTCAGATGATCCGCCGATCGAGCCGGATGATCCGGCAGGGATCGCCCTTGCGTGCGGCCGGCGCGTGCGGCTCACGAATGAGCAACGCCTCCGAGCGGCCGAGCACCGCCAGCATCGAAGAATCCTGGCGTGTTTCAGGGGTGGCGATCGGGACGCGGTCTGGGGCCATGTCCAGATGGGCCCGCAGGTAGTCCTGGCGCTTGTCGTTCTCGGCCATGTCGCGGCCGAGCGTCGCCGGCTCGCTGCGGTCGGCGCCTGCATGGGGATCGCCCAGCAGCGCCCGGATCGCCGGCACGACGAAGAGCAGGCCGCAGACGATCGAGGAGACCGGGTTACCCGGCAGGCCGATGGCGAGCATCGGGCCGAGGCGGCCATGCATCAGCGGCTTGCCGGGGCGAAGCGCGACCCGCCAGAAGCCGAGTTCCATGCCCTCGTCCGACAGCGCCCGCTGCACGAGGTCATGGTCGCCGACCGAGGCACCGCCGAGGGTAATCAGAAGATCGGCACCGGCGTCCCGCGCCCGGCCGACGGACGCTTTCAAACTATCGAGGTCGTCGCCGGCGATGCCGAGGTCGATCGGGTCGGCGCCGGCCTCGCGGGCGAGCGAGGCCACCGCGAGGCCATTCGAGGCGACGATCTGGTCCCAGGCGGCGGCCTCGCCGGGGCGCACGAGTTCGTCGCCGGTGGCGAGGATAGCGACGCGCGGACGGCGGCGGACGCCAACCATCGCGTGGCCGGAGGCGGCGGCGAGGGCGAGGCGGCGCGCATCGAGCGTCTCGCCGGCGCGCATCAGGACGTCGCCATCGCGAAAGTCGAGGCCGGCCGGACGGATGAACTTTTCGGCCGTCACGCTCTCGCGCGCTGTGACGGTCTCGCCCTTCGCATCCGCATCTTCCTGGATCAGGATGGCGTCGGCACCGTCCGGCACGGGAGCGCCGGTAAAGGTCCGCACCGTGTCGCCGGGTCCGATCGAGCCCGAAAATCCGTGGCCCGCAGCGCTGATACCGACGAGGCGAAGGCTTACCGGAACGGTGGCGAGGTCCACCGCTCGCACGGCATAGCCATCCATGGCGGAAGCGGGAAACGGCGGCTGCGTGCGCGTGGCTACGATGTCGGCCGCGAGCGTGCGCCCATGCGCCTCGGCGAGCGCTACGGTCTCGGCCTCGACGGGGCCGGGTACGCTGGCGAGGATCCGCGCCAGTGCCTCGGCGACGGAAATCAGACCGCTCATCGCGGTTCGCTCCGCCATGAGCCGGACTTGCCGCCGTCCTTCTCCAGCAGCCGGATACCCTCGATCCGCATGCCGCGATCGGCCGCCTTCACCATGTCGTAGATCGTCAGGCAGGCGAGCGAGACGGCGGTGAGCGCCTCCATCTCGACGCCGGTCTGTCCGGTGACGCGCACCTCGGCAGTGACCCGCAGGCCCGGCAGCGCGTCGTCTGGCTCGCAATCGACCCGGACTTTCGTGAGCAACAGCGGGTGGCAGAGCGGGATCAACTCGTGCGTGCGCTTGGCCGCCATGATGCCGGCGAGCCGGGCCGTGCCGATCACGTCGCCCTTCTTGGCGTCGCCCTCGCGAATGAGACGAAGCGTTTCCGCCAGCATCACCACCACGCCTTCCGCCCGCGCCGTGCGGGAGGTCGCTGCCTTATCGGAGACGTCGACCATGTTTGCGGCGCCGGCGGCGTCGAGATGGGTAAGGGCGCTCATGCGCCCCCGCCGAACAGCAGGGCGCGGGTCGCGGCGGTGACGTCGGCTTGCCGCATCAGGCTCTCGCCGACGAGAATGGTGTGAAGGCCCGCTTCGCGCAGCCGCGCGACCTCCGCATGGCTGCCGATCCCGCTCTCGGCGACCGCGATGCGGTCGTCGGGGATGCCGGGCTTGAGACGGATCGCGGTCTCGAACGAAACTTCGAAGGTCTTCAGGTTGCGGTTGTTGACGCCGACGAGCCGCGTGCCGAGGGGCAAAGCCCGCTCCAACTCCGCTTGATCGTGCACCTCGACCAGCACGTCCATGCCGAGATCGTGCGCCGTCTCGGTGATCGCGCGGGCCTCGTCGTCGTCGAGGCAGGCCATGATCACGAGCACGCAATCGGCGCCCCAGGCCCGTGCTTCCAGAACCTGATAGGGCTCGAACAGAAAGTCCTTGCGCAGAACCGGCCGCCCGCAGGCTGCGCGCGCCGCGATCAGGTACTCAGGCGCTCCCTGGAACGAGGGCGTGTCCGTGAGCACGGAGAGGCAAGTCGCGCCGCCCTCCTCGTACGCTTTTGCCAGCGTTGCGGGATCGAAATCGGCGCGGATCAGGCCCTTCGACGGTGACGCCTTCTTGATCTCGGCGATCAGCGCCGGCCGGCCCTCGTCGATATGCGCGGCGATGGCATCGGCGAAGCCGCGGGGCGGATCGGCCTTGGCGACCTGCTTTTCGAGCTTGGCCAACGGCACCCGCAGCTTCGCCTCGGCGATCTCGCGGCGCTTGTAGGCCTCGATCCGCGCGAGCACGGAGGCACGGTCGGCCGCCAGACCGGTCGTCACTTCGGCGACGATGTCGTCCATCGTTCTGTCCTCGACCCGTACCAGCGCAGCCGATCCAACCAGACCACCTCATCCCGAGATGGGTCGGAGAAACGAAGGCGCGGTCAGCCCTCTATCATGCGTTCGAAATTGCCACGAGGCGCGCGAGGGTCGCCCGCGCCGCGCCCGTATCGATCGCTCCCTGAGCCCGCGCGACGCCCTCGGCGAGCGTCTCCGCGTGGCCGGCGACGAGCAATCCGGCACCGGCATTGATCACACTGATGTCGCGATAGGCGTTCCGCGCGCCCTCCAACACCTGGACGAGGGCCCGGGCGTTGTGGTCGGGGTCCCCGCCGCGCAGATCCTCAAGGCTCGAGAGCGTCAGCCCGCATTCGCGCGGGTCGACCGAGAAGGACGCGATGCGGCCATCCTCCAGCGAGACCACGCCGGTCGGGCCGGTGACGGTGATCTCGTCGAGACCGTCGGAGCCGTGCACGGTCCAGACGCGTTTCGAGCCGAGTTCGGCCAGCACCCGCGTCAGTGGCTCGGCCCAGGCCGGCATCGAAACACCGAACACCTGCGCTGTGACGCCGGCCGGGTTCGAGAGCGGCCCGAGCATGTTGAAAATCGTGCGGAACGGCAGCTCCTTCCGCACCGGCGCGACGTGGCGCATAGCGGCGTGGTGGGTCTGCGCGAACAGGAAGCACAGGCCGGCTTCCGCCAAGCAATGGCTGAGGCGCTCCGGCGGCAGTTCGAGCCTGACGCCGAGCGCCGCAAGCACGTCGGCCGCGCCGGAGCGCGAGGTCGCAGCGCGGTTGCCGTGCTTGGCCACCGGCACGCCGCAGGCGGCGGTGAGGATCGCGGCCAGGGTCGAGACGTTGTAGCTGCCCGAATGATCGCCGCCGGTCCCGACGATGTCGATGGCGCCCTCCGGCGCCTCCACCGGGATCATGCGTGCGCGCATGGCCTGCACCGCGCCGACGATCTCGTCGATGGACTCGCCACGGACCCGCAGAGCCGTGAGGAAGGCGCCGGCTTGGACGGGCGTCACCTCCCCCGAGAGCAGGTCGTCGAAGGCGGCGCGGGCTGCTTCGCGCGTGAGCGAGCCGCTGGCGGCGACCGTCGCGAGATGGGGTTTGAAGGTGTCCATCGTGGATGGCGGCTGCACTGTTCCGAACGGCGTCTGCTATCGCCGTCATTGCGAGCGAAGCGAAGCAATTCAGGGCAAACGCCCTGGTTGTCGAGGACGTTGCCCTGGATTGCTTCGCTTCGCTCGCAATGACGAGGCTTCAATGCACGCCGACCTGCGCCTTGTCACGTCCCGCCCGCCACGCCGCGGCGATGTCGAGGAAGTTGCTCACGATCCGCGCGCCGTGATGCGAGAGGATGCTCTCCGGGTGGAACTGCACGCCGTGCACCGGCAGCGTCGCGTGCTGGATGCCCATGATCAGCCCGTCCGCCTCGGCCGTGACGACGAGCGCGTCGGGGCAGGTGGCGCGATCGACCACGAGGGAGTGGTACCGCGTCGCCGAGAACGCATCGTTCAAACCCCGGAAGATGCCCTCGGCGTGGTGGCTGATGGTCGAGACTTTTCCGTGCATCGGAGCCGGCGCCCGCACCACGTCGCCGCCATAGGCCTGCCCGATCGATTGCAGCCCGAGGCAGACGCCGAAGATCGGGATCTCGCCGCCGAGTTCGCGCACCACGTCGAGGCAGATCCCGGCCTCGTTCGGCGTGCAGGGGCCGGGGGAGAGCACGATGGCGTCTGGTGCCCGTGCGCGGATGCCCTCGATCGTGATCCCGTCGTTGCGCACCACGTCGATGCCGCCGCAGAGCGGGCCGATCAGGTGGACGAGGTTCCAGGTGAAGGAATCGTAGTTGTCGATGACGAGGACGTTGGACATGCCCGCTACTGCCCCCGCCGTGCCCGGCTCGCGAACGAAACCGCATCCTCGGCCGCGCGAAACAGCGCCTTAGCCTTGTTGACGCATTCCTGCTGCTCGGAGGCCGGGTCGGAATCGTAGACGATGCCGGCACCGGCCTGCACGTGCATGCGGCCGTCCTTCACGATGGCCGTGCGGAGGACGATGCAGGTGTCCATTTCGCCGCGCGCACCGAAATAGCCGATGCAGCCGCCATAAGGTCCGCGCTTCTCGCGCTCCAGCTCGTCGATGATCTCCATGGCGCGCACCTTCGGCGCACCGGAGACCGTGCCGGCGGGGAAGCCGGCGGCCAGCGCCGAGAGGGTGTCGTGAGCCGGGTCGAGATCGCCCTCGACGTTCGAGACGATGTGCATGACCTGGCTGTAGAATTCGAGGAAGAACGAGCCGGTGACGCGCACCGTGCCGATCCGCGAGACGCGGCCGACATCGTTGCGGCCGAGATCGAGTAGCATCAGGTGCTCGGAGCGCTCCTTAGGATCGGCCAGCAACTCGTCGGCGAGCGCCTTGTCCTCGGCCGGCGTGGCGCCGCGGCGGCGCGTGCCGGCGATCGGGCGGATCGTCACCTTGTCGTCGCGCACGCGGACCAGGATCTCCGGCGAGGAGCAGACGACCTGAAACTCGCAAAAATCGAGGTAGCAGAGGAAGGGCGCCGGGTTGGTGCGGCGGAGCGACCGGTAGAGCGCGAAGGCCGGCAGCGTGAACGGCGCCTCGAAGCGCTGCGACAGCACCACCTGGAAGATGTCGCCGGCGACGATGTACTCCTTCGCGCGCGCGACCATGCCGAGATACGCTTCCGGCGCGGTATTCGAAACGGGCGCGGGCACCGCGAGGCCGGCGACGTCAGCACGTGCCTCGATCGGCAGGGGGCCTTCAAGCGCGGCGGCGGCGCGGTCGATCCGCTCCAATGCGGCTTCGTAGGCCGCCTTGGCGGAGACCCCCTCGGCCGGGCGCACGGGGGTGACGACGGTGAGCGCGTCTGCGACCGCGTCGAACACCACCATGACGCGGGGGCGGATCATCACGGCGTCGGGCACGCCGAGCGGGTCCGGGTTCGGTTCGGGCAGCCGCTCCATGGCGCGCACCATGTCGTAGCCGAGATAGCCGAACAGGCCGGCGGCCATCGGTGGCAGCTCCTGCGCGTCGTCCGCGCCGATGGCGCTCTCGGCGATCAGGGCACGCAGGCTGTCGAGCGGCGGCCGGTCGTCGGGGACGAAGGCTTCGAGCGCGGCGTCACGGGCGATTTCCGGCCGGCCGTCGCGGCAGCGCCAGACGAGATCCGGGTCGAGGCCGATCATCGAGTAGCGCCCGCGCACCGCGCCGCCCTCGACGGATTCGAGCAGGAATCCCGGCCCAGGCGTGCCGCCCTTCAGCTTGAGGAAGGCCGCGACCGGCGTCTCGAGATCGGCCACCAGCGTCAGGCTGACGAGGCTGCCGCGGCCCGCCTCGTAGGCGCGCGCGAAGCCGTCGAAACGGTCGGTCTCGGCCTGCATCAATATTCGCCGCCCAGCGCGCGCTTGAAGGCCGCTTGGTTGATGCTGACGCCGGCATTCTTCTGGACCTCGGCGATGTACTCGCCCAAGACGTCGTCGGCGATCGCGGTGCGGAAATTCTTCTCGACGGTCTTGTCGGTGGACGCGCCCGGTACGTAGGCCGGCATCTCGGCCCGGGTGACCCTGTAGACCGCCCGGCCCTCGCCCGAGGGAGCCGAGCCGGCTTTGTCGATGGCGGTCGCGAAGATGCGCTCGATCACGTCGTTGGCGAGGTCGTCCTTGGGCTGGTTGCGGGCGATGTCGGTCACGGTCTTCGCCTGAAGGCCGGCCGCCTCGGCCACCGCCTCCACGGTCTCGCCCTTGTCGAGCTTCTCCACGAGTTCCTTCGACTTCGCGGTGAGGCGCTTGGCCGTCTCGGCCTCCTTCCAGCCTTTCACGGCTTCGTCGCGGACCTCGTCGAGCGGCTTATCGTGGGCCGCGTCGATCTTGGCGACGTCGCACCAGACGTAGCCGCCGGACTTCGTGCGCAGGGCTTCGCTGTCGCCGCCGATCTCGGAGCGGAAGGCGGCGGCCAGCGTCGTGTCGGGATCCGGGATGCCCTCGACCTTGTTGCCCGACGCGTCATTGCCCTTGGCGTCGACGACGGGAACCGCGACGAGCGCCAGCCCCCGCTCCTTCGCGATGTCGGCCAGCGGCTTGCCGCTGGCGCGGGCGTCCTCGATCGCGTCGTGGGCCGGCTCGATGCCGTCGCGGGCGCGCTGCAATGCCATCGACTTGCGGATCTCGTCTTTGACGTCGTCGAAAGGCTTCTGGGAGCCGGGCTCGATCGCAGTGACGCGCAGGAGCACCGTGCCGAAACGGCCTTTTACCGGCTGGCTGATCTTGTCCTTCTCGAGGGCAAAGGCGGCATCGGCCACGGCGGGGTCGAACAGCTCCGCCTTCGTCAGGGTGCCGAGCGTCAGGTTCTTGGGATCGACGCCGCGCGCGGTGGCGGTGACTTCGAAGGGCACCTCGCCGCTCTCGATCTGCTTGGCGGCGGTCTCGGCGGTCGCCTGATCGGGGAAGGTGATCTGCTGGATCGTGCGGCGCTCGGGGGTGCCGTATTTCGCGGCGTTGGCGTCGTAGATCTTGCGGGCTTCCTCGTCGGTGATCGCGTCGGGCTTCGCCATGGCCGCCGGGTCGAGAACGAGCAGGTTCAGGCTGCGCGTTTCGGGCGCGCGAAAGCTGCCCTTGTTGTTGTCGTAATAGGCCTTCAGTTCATCGTCCGTCGGCGCCGGGATGTCGCCGGCCGCGGCCGGGTTCAGCATCAGCACGGAGGCGGTGCGGCGCTCGGTGGAATAGCGGTGGACCGCCTCGCGCATCGCCTGCGGCACCGGAAGCTCGGCGGTGACGGCCTCGGCCAGTTGGAGACGGGCGGCGACGGAGCGCTGCTCGCGCACGAACGTCTGCTCGTTGATGCCGGCTCGCTGCAGGGTCTGGTAGAACAGCGCGCGGTCGAACTTGCCGTCCGCGCCCTTGAAGGCCTGCTCGTCGCGGATCGCGCGCAGGACGGCCTCGTCGGAGATGGCGAGGCCGAGATCGTGGGTCTTCTGGTCGAGTGCCGCTTCGGTGATCAGCTGGCTCAGCACCTGCCGCTCGAGCCCCATCGCCCGCGCCTGGTCCGGCGTCAGCACGCGCTTGAGCTGCTGCTGATAGCGCTGAAGCTGGTTCTGGTAGGCCGAGCGCACGGCCTCCGCCGAGATCGGCGTCTTGCCCACGGTGGCGACGGTCTGGGCGCTCCCCCCGCGGAAGAACTCTTCCACACCGAAGATCGCGACGCCCGCGATCAGGAAGAAGAACAGGATCGACAGCACGATCTTGCCGAGCCAGTGCTGGCTGGCATTGCGGATGCTCTGGAGCATGGTGTGGTCCGGATCTGTGCTCTTGCGCCCAGTTCCACGGGGGAAAAGGGCTTTCGAATTCGGGGCTCGCGATAGACCATCCGAGCCCCCGCGCAAAGGGTGGCGACAGCGGCGGGGAACCGGGCGTGAGGCGGTTTGCGCGCCCAAGCTTGCTCTGTTACGCCGCCGGGCTCACGAGAACGGCATCGAGGGATACGGGATCACCATGGCGAGCGAAGGACGACGTCCGCTGGTTGCCGGCAACTGGAAGATGAACGGCCTACGCTCCTCGATCGACACGGTCGAAAAGGTGCTGGAGGGGCTCACCCCGGCGCTGACCGACAAGATCGACGTTCTGATCTGTCCGCCCGCGACCCTGATCGCCTCCTGCGTCGCCGCCGTGACCGGCTCGGCCATAGCCATCGGCGGCCAGAACCTGCACGCCCGGGCGAGCGGGGCCTTCACCGGCTCGATTTCGGCGGAGATGCTGGCCGACCTAGGCGCCCGCTACGTCATCCTCGGCCATTCCGAGCGGCGCGCCTACCACCACGAGACCGATAACGGCGTTCACGCCAAGGCCCTCGGCGCCCGCCGTGCCGGCCTCTGCGGCATCATCTGCGTCGGCGAGACCGAGGACGAGCGCGAGGAGGGCCGCACCCTCGACATCGTGCGCGCGCAACTGGGCCTCGGCGTACCGAAGGGCGCGACGGCCGCCGACACGGTCCTCGCCTACGAGCCGGTCTGGGCGATCGGTACCGGCAAGACGCCCTCGACCGCCGACATCGCCGAGGTCCATGCCTCCCTGCGCGACATGCTCGGCACCATGGTCGGCAAGACCGAAGCGGACAAGATCCGCATCCTCTATGGCGGCTCGGTGAAGGCCAAGAACGCCCGCGAGCTGATGGCGGTCGAGAACGTCGACGGCGCCCTCGTCGGGGGCGCCAGCCTCGTTGCCGAGGACTTCCTGGGGATCTGCGCCGCTTATTCCTGAGCGGCCCCGCGCAGCGGGGCGCGGCGCGAAATCAGTAACGAGTACCTGGAGACCGCGTCGGCGCATGAATCTGCGTCAAACAAGCGGAACCATGAGCTTGACCGTGAGTTTTCCGGTCATGATCCACTTGAAATCAACGCTCGCGATCTCTGCGATCATGCTCACCGGTTTGGTGGCGGCCTCGCCGTTCCCCTACGCCAGCGACCATGAGCCGAGACAACCGCGCCGTACGGCTTCGATGCAGATCGCACCTGCCGTCGAAGCTGCCGCGAGCCCGGCCGCAGTGACGTCCTGGGCCGATCCGCCGGTCAAGCAGCAGGCCGCCGTCGAAGCGCCGTTGGTGCTCGCCGCCTCGGACACGGGTGCGCCGACAGCCCAGGAGAGCACGCCTTCGGCGGTCACGGTCGCTCCCCCGCCCGTGCGCCACGTGTCCCTGCAGGCCTCTGCCCAGAAGGCTGAGCAGGCACGCCGTCGCAAGATCGCCCGTGCTGCCGCAGCCCGTGAGCGTCAGGCCGTTGCCCGGCAGACGGCGCCGAGCGGCGACGAGGCCCAGGTCTCGCCGACGACGGCACCGAATACGTCGCAGCGCATCGACCCGATCGGCAACATTCTGCGCGGGTTGGGCATCGGCAAGCAAGGTTGAGCGGCAGGAAGCCTGCGCTTCCGAACGCTTACTCAACCTCCGTCTTTCCCGTCGCCGATAGCCAACGATCTCGTTCGAAAGCATGGCGGCCAACCATGCGGTTGTCCCGCTGGAGGACCCTGGCAGCGGTTGGCGCTCGTGCCCAACTGGTGTACGAGCCCGGTCGTCGAACGGAGTACGCCTCCGGGCGGCTGTTCGGCTTTGCCGATCGCCTGATTTGCGTCCGTGATCGCGGACTTGCCGGAACCCCGATGCAGACCGTCCTGATCGTCGTCCACCTCTTCATCGTCCTGGCGCTCATCGTCACGGTGCTGCTGCAGCGCTCCGAGGGCGGTCTCGGCCTTGGCGGCGGCGGTAGCGGTGGCGGCGGCGTCTCGGGCTTCATGACCGGACGCGGGCAGGCCAACGCGCTGACGCGGGCGACCGCGATCCTCGCGGCCCTGTTCTTCGCCACCAGCATCACCCTGGCGATCATGGCGCATCACACCTCGGCGCCGCGCTCGATCCTCGACGACGGCACGGCGCAGCCGGGCCAGACCCAGAAGCAGCCGGCCAACGCCGACAACCTGCTCGACACGCTTCGCCAGCAGGGCGGCAAGCCGGCCGACGGCGCCGCTGCACCGCAGGTTCCGGTTCCCGCCGCTCCGGCTGCGCCTGCGGCCCCGGTCGAGAACGCACCGGCCGCTCCGGCCCCTGGAACTCCCGAGGCGCCGCAGTCGCGCTGAGACAACGTTGCGCGTTGCTCGTCGCGCGGCAGATTTCCGGACTGCGAAAGAGAGTTGCGGCCGGCGCATAGGCCGGCCGATCCGGGCATTCGCCCACACATATTCTTCAATGTCGTCAGCGGTGTGGCCCCGCAGCGCACGCTCCATGTGCGTCGCGGCGGGTGAACCTTTGCGGTTTGGCGAATCGTGAAACCCCGTTTATGAGCCGAGGCCCATGACGCAATACATGACGCCTGGGATTACGACGCGGTACGTCTTCATCACCGGCGGCGTCGTGTCGTCGCTCGGGAAGGGGCTCGCCTCCGCCGCGCTGGCGGCCCTGCTCCAGGCCCGCGGCTACCGTGTGCGCCTAAGGAAGCTCGACCCGTACCTCAACGTCGATCCGGGCACGATGAGCCCGACCCAGCATGGCGAGGTCTTCGTCACCGATGACGGCGCCGAGACCGATCTCGATCTCGGCCATTACGAGCGCTTCACCGGTCTGCCCGCGAGCCGCGCCGACAACATCACCACCGGCAAGATCTACCAGGACATCATCACCAAGGAGCGCCGCGGCGACTACCTCGGCGCGACGATCCAGGTGATCCCGCACGTCACCAACGCCATCAAGACGTTCGTGCTCGATGGCAACGAGGGCTACGACTTCGTGCTCGTCGAGATCGGCGGGACGGTTGGCGACATCGAGGGACTTCCGTTCTTCGAGGCGATCCGCCAGCTCGGCCAGGAGCAGCCGCGCGGCACCTGCCTGTTCATCCACCTGACGCTGCTGCCGTTCATCCCGTCGGCCGGCGAACTCAAGACCAAGCCGACGCAGCACTCCGTGAAGGAGCTGCGCTCCATCGGAATCCAGCCCGACATCCTGCTCTGCCGCTGCGATCGGCCGATCCCGAACGACGAGAGGCGCAAGCTCGCTCTGTTCTGCAACGTGCGCGAGACGGCGGTGATCGACGCTCTCGACGTGCCCTCGATCTACGACGTGCCGCTTTCCTATCGCGGCGCGGGGCTCGACCGCGAGGTGCTCGAGCATTTCGGCCTCGACGCCGAGTGCGAGCCGAGCCTCGAGCGCTGGCGCACCATCTCGCACCGGGTCAGGAACCCCGAGGGCGAGGTCACCATCGCGATCGTCGGCAAGTACACGGGCCTCAAGGACGCCTACAAATCGCTGACCGAAGCACTCACGCACGGCGGCATCGCCAACAACGTCCGCGTCCACCTCGAATGGATCGAGGCCGAGGTGTTCGAGCGCGAGGATCCCGCGCCCTTCCTCGAAGGCTTGCACGGCATTCTCGTACCCGGCGGCTTCGGCCAGCGCGGCGCCGAGGGCAAGATTCGGGCGGCTCGCTACGCACGCGAGCGAAAGATCCCCTACTTCGGCATCTGCTTCGGCATGCAGATGGCGGTGATCGAAGCCGCCCGCGCGCTTGCCGGCATCACCGAGGCCAACTCCACCGAGTTCGGCGCGACGACAGAGCCCGTGGTCGGCCTGCTCACCGAATGGATGAAGGGAGAGGCCCTGGAGCGCCGTGCGGCCGAGGGCGATCTCGGCGGCACCATGCGCCTCGGCGCCTACAAGGCCACGCTCGGCCCTGAGACCCGGATCGCCAAGATCTACGGCACCACCGAGATTTCCGAGCGGCACCGCCATCGCTACGAGGTCAACATGGCCTATCGCGAGCGGCTGGAGGCCAAGGGCCTGCGCTTCTCCGGCCTCTCGCCGGATGGGCTGCTGCCTGAGACGGTGGAGCATGCGGGTCACCCCTGGTTCGTCGGCGTGCAGTTCCACCCGGAGCTGAAGTCGCGCCCCTTCGAGCCGCACCCGCTCTTCTCGAGCTTCGTCGCCGCGGCGGTGGAGCAGAGTCGCCTGGTTTGATGAAGGTGGTGGCCCGATGCACGTGATCTCCGGGTTGCCCGCCTTCCTCGCTTATTTTGCCGCCGCGCTCGTCCTCGTGGCGCTCTACCTCGCGGTCTACCTGACAGCGACGGCGCACCGGGAGGTGACGCTGATCCGCGCCGGCAACGTCGCCGCCGCACTCAGCCTCGGCGGTAGCCTCGTCGGCTACGCCATGCCGCTCTCGATGGCGATCCGCAACGCACAGTCCATCCTCGACTGCATCGTCTGGGGCCTCGTCGCCCTGGTGGTGCAGATCCTGATCTACTGGCTCATGCGCCTCGTGCTGCCCGATCTCTCACGTCGCATCGAAGCGAACGAAACCGCCGCCGCGATCCTGCTCGGCTCGGCCTCGCTCGCGGGCGGGATCGTGAACGCCGCGGCGATGTCGTATTGATCGCCGGATCGAGGGCGGCTCGGGCGGCATCCAATGACGCGGCAGCGGACGAGAACACCAGTCGTCGATGCGGCGAAGCCGCCGGTGAAGCGCTCGCGCACCGTCTCCCTGGTGCTGCTGGCAGGCGCAGGCGTCGCCGCTTTCGGCTTCGCCCACTTCGATCCCTCCCAGGACGAGGAAGACGTACGGTTCTATGCGGGCCCCTCCGACTGCATCGACGCGCGGCTTCGCAGCTCAGCGGAGTGCCTGAGCGAGTACGAGACCGCTCGCGCGCTCTACCCCACCGCAGCGCCGCGCTACGCGTCGAGTGGCACCTGCGAGGCGCATCACGGCCTCGGCCGATGCGTGACCGGCGAAAGCGTTACCGAAGCCGCCCGTGGCCAATATCTACCGCTGATGGCCGGATACATGATTGGCCTCACGGCCGACCAGAACCTGCCGCCGCAGCCGGTCTACGACCATGCCCCGCAAGGCGAAGCGCTTTCGGGCGGAGGGCCTGGCGGAGCAGGCTACTGCACCGGCTCCGGTGCCCGCATCTGGACGGTCGGCGGCGGCCGCTCCTCGGCCGCGCGGGTGTCGTCTGCGGCCCTGCGCGGATCGTCGTTCGGCGGGTTCGGCGGCACGGGGCGGTCGTTCTCGTCGTCCTCGCGCGGCGGCTTCGGCGGCGGCTGATGCGCCGCCTCGAAACGGGCGAGCGCCCGGATTGGCGCGACACCGCGCAAAAAAACGGCTTCGTGTTTCATACGCTGGACGGGGCGCCCTATTGGGACGAGAGCCACGCCTACGCCTTCACGCTTCGCGAGATCGAGGAGGACATCGAGGGGCCGAGCGGCGAATTGCATGCCCTCTGCCTCGATTTTGTCAGCCGCGCGGTCGAAGACGAGCGTATCCTCGCCTCGCTGCGCATTCCCGAAAGCGCCTGGGATGCGGTACGCGGCAGCTGGCGGCGGGGCGATCCGAGCCTCTACGGCCGGCTCGATCTCTCCTATGGCGGCACCGGCCCGGCGAAACTCCTCGAATACAACGCCGACACGCCGACCGCGCTCTACGAGACCGGTGTGTTTCAGTGGCTTTGGCTGGAAGAGATGCTGCGCGACGGCCGCCTGCCGGCTGGCAGCGACCAGTTCAACGTCGTGCACGAGCGGCTGATCGCACGGTTTCGGGACTTGCCCGCCACGGCCCTCACCGCCTTCGCAGCCGAGGCCGACGCGCCGGAGGATCGCGGCACGGTGGAGTATCTGCGCGATTGTGCCTTCCAGGCCGGCCACACCACGCGCTTGCTCGATCTCTCCGAGATCGGGCTGATGGCGGATGGCCGCTTCTGCGCGCCGGACGGCACGGCGATCGACTGGCTGTTCAAGCTCTATCCGTGGGAATGGGCGTTCGCCGACGCCTTCGCCGACGCGGTGGCAGCCAGCCCGACGCGCTTCCTGGAGCCGCCCTGGAAAGCGGTTCTCTCGAACAAGGGCCTGCTGCCGCACGTCTGGGCGCAGGAGCCCGGCCATCCCAACCTGCTGCCGGCTTTCTTCGATGAAGACCCGCAGGCAGCCGGTCTCGGTGATTCCTACGTGCGGAAACCCATCTTTTCGCGAGAGGGCTCGAACGTCGCGATCGTTCGGGATGGGACGATGCTGGCGCACGAGCCGGGGCCTTATGGCAGCGAAGGCCATATCCGGCAGGCGCTCGCCGAACTGCCGCTCTTCGACGATCACCGCCGCCCGGTGATTGGTTCGTGGATCATCGGCGATGCGCCCGGCGGCCTTTGCGTGCGCGAGGGTCGCGGCGCGATCACCAGAAACGATGCGCTGATCGTGCCGCATGTCATCGAGCCCGCGGCCTGAGGCCGCGAGGCCGGATCGTGCCGCTGCGGAGCGCGCAGATCCGCGCTATGCTGGCATCATCGTGACCGAGATCCTGTTCTATCACTTGCAGCGCCAGCCCTTGGAGAAGGTGCTGCCGAGCCTCGTCGAGAAATCGCGCGAGCGCGGCTGGCAGGCCGCGATCCAGGTGGTGAGCGAGGAGCGTTTGGCGGCGTTGGACGACGGGCTCTGGACCTATTCCGACGACAGTTTCCTGCCCCACGGCACCGAGCGTGACCCGGATGCGGCGACGCAACCCGTGGTTCTGACGCTGCGCGAGACGAACCCCAACAAGGCCGCGATCCGCTTCCTCGTCGAGGGCGCCCCCCTGCCGCCGGATGCGAACGACTACGCCCGCATCTGCATCCTGTTCGACGGCACCGATCCCGACGCGCTTCTCCACGCCCGCGAGCAGTGGAAGGGCGCCAAGGAGCAAGGCCATACCGTCGCCTACTGGCAGCAGGACGAGGGCGGCCGGTGGAGCAAGAAGGCTTGAGTTTTTCATGAGCAATCTCAGGGCACCACGCGAAACCCCTCTCCCCTCTGCGGGAGAGGGTGGCCCGCGAAGCGGGCCGGGAGAGGGGAGCGACGGTTCCGGAGAGGGCGCTCCCCTCTCCCGACCCTCGCTAACGCGAGGGCCACCCTCCCCCGCAGAGGGGGGAGGGTTTTTTCGCGCGATCCTGTCGGCCTGCGTGGTGCTCGCTATCGCCCTCTCCCCCCTCCCCTCGTCGGCGCAGCACGCCCCGCCCGACGCCGCCCGCAAAGCACCGGAGCGCGGCGGCGAATCCCGCAGCGAAGGCCGCAAGCTGCCGGCGGATGCCACCACCGAGCATAGCCTCGCGCTGCCCGGCGGCCGTACCATCACGTTCACGGCCACCGCCGGCAGTCTCGGACTCGTCGACGAGTCGGGAAAACTCCAGGCGGAGATCGCGTTCATCGCCTTCGTGAAGAAGGGGTCGCGCGAGAAGATTGCCGGGCGGCCGGTGAGTTTCGCCATCAATGGCGGACCGGGGGCGGCCTCGGCCTATCTCAACATCGGAGCGATCGGCCCCTGGCGTCTGCCGAGCGACGGGCCGAGCATCAGCCCTTCCCAGACGATCGCGTTGCAGCCCAATGCCGAGACCTGGCTCGACTTCACCGATCTCGTCTTCATCGACCCCGTCGGCACCGGCTACAGCCGTGCCGCCGACGGCGATGGCAAGAGCTACTGGAGCGTCGACGGCGATGCTTCGGTGCTCGCCTCGTCCATCGCCCGCTATCTACGCCAGAACGATCGCATGGCCTCGCCGAAGTTCTACGTCGGCGAGAGCTATGGCGGGTTTCGCGGCCCCTTGATCGCGGCGAAGCTCCAGGAAGACATCGGCGTCGGGCTGTCGGGACTCGTGCTGCTCTCGCCGGTGCTCGACTTCGCCTGGCTGCAATCGGCCCGCACCACGCCCTGGGGCTTCGTCACCCGCCTGCCATCCTTCGCGGCGGCCGCTCTCGAACGGTCCGGCACCCGGCCGACCCCGAGCCTGATGGCGGAAGCCGAGCGCTACGCCTCGGGCGACTACATCGCGGATCTCCTGAAAGGCCCCGGCGATCCGCAAGCCGTCGCGCGTCTCGCGGAGAAGGTCTCGGCCCTGACCGGGCTCGATCCCGAGGTCGTCCGGCGCCAGGCGGGACGACCGACAGCCGGAAGCTATCAGCGGGAGATCGGCCGCGACCTCGGGCGTGTGTCGTCCGCCTATGATGCGTCGGTGACCGGATGGGACCCGGACCCGACCGCGCCGCAAGCGAACTTCGAGGACCCGGTCCTGACCGGACTCCAGGCGCCGCTGACGAGTGCGATGATCGACCTCTACACGAACACGCTGAACTGGCGCGTCACCAACATGCGCTACGAACTGCTCAACGGCGCGGTGAACCGGAGCTGGTCCTGGGGATCGGGGCGCAGTGCTCCCGAAGCCATGGGCGCACTGAAAGGGATTCTCTCGCTGGACGGGTCGCTGCGCATCCTCGTGGCCCACGGCTACACGGACCTCGTCACCCCGTATTTTACCTCGAAGATTCTGATCGACCAGATGCCGCCCTACGGCACCGGCGAACGCCTGAAACTCGCCGTGTACCCGGGCGGCCACATGTTCTATGCGAGGGCTGAATCCCGCGCCGCCTTCCATGCCGACGCCGCCGACCTCTACCTCCGGGCGCTACAGGATCGCTCAGACGGCACGGCGGCGGCAACCGGAAGCCGTCACGACCGACCACAGGAGCGGCCGACGCCGTGAATGCTTTCCGAGGTTTCTCCATCCTGGCCGTCGTCACCGGGGTGCTGGCCGGCTGCACAAGCAGCGAGCGCATCCCGACGCCGCCCGCGCCGCAAGCAGCTCTGACACCGCCTGCCGCCGCGCCTTCGGCGCCAGCCTTCGCCGGCCCGGTTTTCGACGGCAGCGGCGTCTGTACCGGCACCGTCTCCACCACGGCTGCTTCCATCGCACCCGGCATCGGAGAGTGCGAACTCGTCCGCCTCAAAGGCAAGCCGCCCACCGACGTCCTCGTCGGCGAAGGCCGCTCGGGACGCGAGGTACAGGTGCTTTACAACGAGCCCGGTGCGAAGGAATTGTACTTCTTCGTCAACAACAAGCTCGACCGGATCGTGAAGACGTAAAGGTCGCCGACACGTCGTGCGGTATTGGCTCTAGTAAACTCTGCAGAATTAGGACCGGATCCACGGAGACGACGACGAGACGGTCTCTCCGGCAGCCGGGACGGCACTACGACATCGGCTCGATACGTCGATCAGTCTGATCGGCGTATCGAAGTCGTCGGGCGGTGAAAGCTCAATCGGGCGAACCGGATAACGCTCCCGATCAAATCGCGGCCGCGCCGCGGTAAGCCGCGGAAGTCTTCCCGGTGAACGAGAGCTTCGTGAGAGACACTAACGCAACGATCCGCAGAAGCGCTGGATACGCGTACAGGCCTCCTCCAGAATCGCGTTCGAGGTCGCATAGGAAATCCGCAGGTTCGGGCCGAGCCCGAAGGCCGAGCCGTGGACCGCGGCGACCCCCTCCGCCTGGAGCAGTTCGGTGACGAAGTCCTGGTCGGTCTCGATCACCGTGCCGCCCTCGGTGCGCTTGCCGATCAGTTCCGCACAGGAAGGATAGACGTAGAAAGCACCCTCGGGCGTCGGGCAGGTCAGGCCGCGAGCCTGGTTGAGCATCGAGACGACAAGGTCGCGTCGTCCCAGGAAGGCCTGCCGGAAGCGGACGAGATGCTCCTGGGGTCCATTGAGCGCCGCGACCGCGGCCCATTGCGAGATCGAGCAGGCGCCGGAGGTTTGCTGGCCCTGAACGAAGTCCATCGCCTTGATGATCGGCTCGGGGCCGGCGGCATAGCCGATGCGCCAGCCGGTCATCGCATAAGCCTTGGAGACGCCGTTCATGGTCAGCGTGCGGCCTATGAGGCCCGGCTCGACCTGGGCCGGCGTGACGAAATCGAAGTCGCCGTAGGTCAGGTGCTCGTAGATGTCGTCGGTGAGGACGTGCACGTGCGGATGGCGCATCAGCACGTCGGTGATCGCCTTCATCTCGTCGCGCGCATAGGCGGCGCCGGAGGGGTTCGAAGGCGAGTTCAGGATGATCCACTTGGTCCTGGGCGTGATCACACGCTCCAGCGCTTCGGCCTGCAACTTGAAGCCGTGCGCCATGTCGGTCTCGACGAAGACCGGAGTGCCGCCGCAGAGCACCACCATCTCCGGGTACGAAACCCAGTAGGGCCGCGGGATGACGACCTCGTCGCCGGGGTTCAGCGTCGCGAGCAGGGCGTTGTAGATGATATGCTTGCCGCCGGTGCCGACGATGGTCTGCGAGACCGTGTAGTCGAGCCCGTTCTCGAGCTTGAATTTCGTGACGATCGCCTCGCGCAGCGCCGGGATGCCGGAGACCGGCGTGTAGCGCGTCTCGTTGCGGGCGATCGCTTCGACAGCCGCCTGCTTGATGTGCTCCGGCGTATCGAAATCGGGCTCCCCCACCGAGAGGCTGATCACGTCCACGCCCTGAGCCTTCAGCTCGCGGGCCTTCTGCGTCATCAGGATTGTCGCCGATGGCTTCACGCGCGACAGGGCATCGGCCAACAGGGCCATGGAAAGCACTCCGAGGATCGTCGGTCTCACCCCGGCCGAGCCGAAGGCGCGCGGACCCTAGTCGCGCGCCTGCTGCCGAGCAACCATTCCGCGACGGGCAAGATGTCCGACCGGCTCAGCGACTTCCATCGCATGATTTTGCCTTCGTAACGGCAATACTATTCCATCAGAAAGCACAATTTGAGCTTGGAAGATCGCCGGATCGATCTTATCGCGCGAACAACCCATCCATACTCAATCCAATCCCAATTATATGACGCATCGATCGACAATTTGAGCCAACGAGATCAAAAAAATCAATTACTGGCAATCAGTCTTCGGCGAATACAAATGTCTATTGCGTTCCACGACACAATTGCTAGCGTCGCCCGAAATGGAGAAAGCGATCGCCATGCGGAGTCCGAAGCCTTCATCGAAACAGATCGCGGGACCCCAGGGCCGAAAGGTGCTCGTCGTCGTCCTGCACGGACTCTTCGCGTTTCCGAGCGCCATGGAGGACATCCGGCGCGCCGCCATAGAGGCCTACGGACCCGAGACCGTCGTTCACGTTCCGGAGATGCCCTACGCTCACCGGACCTCCGGTGCGCGGGCGACCCGCATCGTCTCCGACCTGCTCTCCGACATCGACCGTTGGGTCGCGGATGCGAAGCCCGACAAGATCGTGCTCCTCGGGCACAGCGTCGGCGCGACGCTGGCGCGGCGAACCTTTCTGGTCGCGTCGGGATGCCCGGCGAATTTCCGTCCGGAACCCGGCCTTGCTTGCGAAAAGGCGCGGGACTGGGCCCGTAAAGTCGAGCGCGTCGTCCTGCTGTCGGCGTTCAATCGCGGATGGAAGATTTCGCCGCGGTTGAGCTGGTCGTACTCGATCCTCTTCAACGTGGTCGGTCTGGTCGGACACCTCGTGCCAGGCGCGGTCCATTGGACCCCAACGGCGTTCGATTTCCGCCTCGGCGCCCCCTTCATGGCCCAGACGCGGCTGCACTGGCTCGCCTACCGGAGGGCGCAGCAGGGGCCGGACACGGCCGCGGATACGCTCGACTTCCCGATCCTGATCCAGCTTCTCGGCACGCAGGACGATCTCGTGTCCCCGTTCGACCAGGTCGACATCGCGGTCGACGGCACCGGGCAGGCTGCAACCGTGGGTCAGGAAGACAGGACGGAAACGGCGGCCGAGAAACAGGATTACTTCCTGATCGAGCAACCCTTCACCGATCACAAGGCCGCCGTGCGCCTCGAAGGCGACGCCGCCGCAGTGCAGAGGCGCAAACGCTTCATCGCCGCCCTGACGAGCAATCGCGCAGATCTCAAGGAAATTGCCCTCGATCCGTCGCTGCTCGCGGACGAGATCGATCTCGTCGAGCCGAAGGTGGAGAATACGGTCTTCGTCATTCACGGCATTCGCGACGACGGCTACTGGACGCACCGTATCGCCGAGCGCGTCCGTCAGCTCAGCGGCGAGGCACCCGGAACGGACACGACCGTCTTCCGAAGCTGGACACCGACCTACGGATACTTCGCCATGCTGCCGTTCATGCTGCCGTGGATCCGGCGCGAAAAGGTCGAGTGGTTCATGGACCAGTACGTCACCGCCTTCGCGCAGTATCCGCGATCGGACTTCCACTACGTCGGCCACTCGAACGGAACGTATCTGGGCGCCCGCGCGCTACGCGACTATCCGGCCATGCACCTCAAGCACGTCCTCTTCGCCGGCAGCGTGGTGCGACGGGATTTCGACTGGATGCCGCTGATCGATGGCGGGCGCGTCGTGCGTTTCCAGAACGTCTGCTCGGCGGACGACCGGGTGGTCGCCTGGCTTCCGAAGAGCATCGAATGGATACGATGGTTCGACCTCGGGGGCGCCGGCTTCGACGGCTTTCGCGATGCCGGCAAGAGGCCCGAGATCACGGAGTTCAGATATGTCCGTGGTGGCCACAGCGCCGGCATCGCCGAAGCGCATTGGGAACGGATCGCGGAATTCATCGTCCACGGCACGCCCTGGCGCGAACCGCCGGTGGGCGCCCCCGAACTCTACGAGACGCACCAGGATCCCGGTGTCGCGGCCTTCGCCAGGACCCGTCTGGGGATACCCCTCGTGGTCCTGTTCGGCGGCTTCGTCGCCCTGATCGGATATGCGTTGGGCGGCTGGTTCGGCCTGCTCGTCGCCGCCCTGATCATCCGCTTCGTCGTGACCCGGCTATAGAGGCCAAGTCACGATCATTGCGGCGTAGACTGCCTCAAATCCCGCCGAACACCCAGCGGAGCCGCGACAGGAACCCGCCACCCGGGCGCGGCTCACCCTTGCGGGCCGCCTCGCCACCCTTGGGCTCGACGGCGATCGAGGCCTTCACGAGACCGAGGGCCGCCGTGTCGGTGGTTTCGCGATCGATCAGGATGAGCGAGCCGGTGTCGCGGTTGTCGGCGTAGGGATCGACGGCGACTTCGCGATCGAGGTTGAGCGTCACTTCGCCGATGTCGTTGATGCCGAGCTTGTCGGCGGGCACCGTCTGCCCCGTCTCCAGGTCGATCCGGCTGCGGATCGCCTTGACCACGGCGTTGGTGGTGACGGTGCCGACCTTGGCCCAGAGGCTGGCGCCCGGCGTCAGGTCGGTTTCAGAAGCCCAGAACAGGCGGACGTCCAGCGTATCGGTGACCGTCAAAGGCGCGTCTACGGCAGCGATCACGGCGCCGCGCGAGGCATCGACCTCGTCGGCGAGCACGATCGTGACCGACTGCCCCTCGCTGGCGCGGGCCAGATCACCGTCGGCCGTGTAGATCCGGGCAATGGTCGAGGTCTTGCCCGAGGGCGCGACGACGATCTTGTCGCCCGGCGCGGCCGAGCCCGAGGCGATCAGGCCGGAGAAGCCGCGGAACTCCGAATTGGGCCGGTTGACCCACTGAACCGGAAGACGGAACGGGGCGGCACGCTCTTCGGACTTGACCGGCACCTGTTCGAGGTACCGCAACAGGGGGCCGCCCGTGTACCAAGCGGCGGCGGTGCCCGGCAGGACGACGTTGTCGCCGTTCTTGGCCGAAAGCGGGATCGCGCGAATTTCCGTGAAGCCGAGAGGCGTCGCAAACTCGCCGAAACCCGCAACGATGCGGTCGAACGTGTCCTGCGACCAGCCGGACAGGTCCATCTTATTGACGGCCAGCGCCACACGCTTGATGCCGAGTAGCGAGACCAGGATGGCATGGCGCCGGGTCTGCCGGGTCAGGCCCTGGCGGGCATCGACCAGGATTACGGCGACGTCGGCGGTCGAAGCGCCAGTCGCCATATTGCGCGTATACTGCTCGTGGCCGGGCGTGTCGGCGACGATGAACGAGCGGCTGTCCGTCGAGAAGAAGCGATAGGCGACGTCGATGGTGATGCCCTGCTCGCGCTCGGCCTGGAGGCCGTCGACGAGCAGCGCGAGGTCGATCTCCTGTCCCTGCGTGCCGTGCTTGCGCGAGTCGCGCTGGAGCGCGGTGACCTGATCGTCGAAGATCTGCTTGGTGTCGTGCAGCAGGCGGCCGATCAGAGTGGACTTCCCGTCGTCGACGGAGCCGCAGGCAATGAAGCGAAGGACTTCCTTGTTCTGGTGCGCGTGTAAGAAAGCTTCGTAGCCGAATGTCTCGGGGGACTGATGGATGGTCATCAGAAATAGCCCTCCTGCTTCTTACGCTCCATGGCGCCTGAACCATCCTTGTCGATGACACGCCCCTGTCGTTCGGAGGTGCGGGCGGCGAGGGTCTCGCCAACGATTTCGGGAAGTGTCGTGGCGGGGCTCTCGACGGCACCGGTCAGTGGGTAGCAACCCAGCGTGCGGAACCGGACGAGCCGGTTGTGCACGGTCTCGCCGGGCTCGAGCGGCAGGCGCTCGTCGTCGACCATTATGAGCTGGCCATCGCGCTCGACGACCGGGCGTTCGGCCGCAAAGTACAGCGGCACGATCGGTATTTTTTCCTGCTCGATATAGAGCCAGATGTCGAGTTCGGTCCAGTTCGAGAGCGGGAATACCCGGAAACTCTCACCGCGGCGCTTCTTGTAATTGTAGAGGTGCCATGGCTCGGCGCGCTGGCGCTTGGGGTCCCAACGATGCTGTGCGTTCCGAAGCGAGACGATCCGCTCCTTGGCGCGGCTCGCCTCCTCGTCCCGGCGGGCGCCGCCGAAGGCCGTGTCGAACTTGTACTTGTCCAGCGCCTGCCGCAGGGCCTGCGTCTTCATCACGTCGGTATGGACTTCCGAGCCGTGGCTGAAGGGGCCGACGCCCTTGGCGAGCCCATCCTGGTTCGTATGCACGATGAGTTCGAGGCCGAGGTCCTTCACGCGCTGGTCGCGAAAGGCGATCATCTCTCTGAACTTCCAGGTCGTGTCGACGTGGAGCAGCGGAAACGGGAGTTTGCCGGGCGCAAACGCCTTCAGCGCCAGATGCAGCAGCACCGACGAATCCTTGCCGATCGAATAGAGCATCACCGGGAGTTCGGTCTCGGCGACCGTCTCGCGGAAGATGTGGATGCTCTCGGCCTCCAGACGCTGCAGATGGGTCAGGCGCGCCCGAGACGGCGCGGCCAGACCCGACGGTTTTTCGGCAATAGCGCCGCTCATCAAACCAGTTCCCTTCTGTTCTCGCGTGAGGTCGCAGCGCGGGCGGGCTCCTCGAACGCCGCAGGCTCTTCGCCCGGCTCGATATCTGCCTCTGGTGCGTGGACGTGGAGGCCGCACTCCTTCTTGGATTCCTGCTCCCACCACCAGCGCCCGGCTCGCTCATCCTCGCCGACCTTCACGGCTCGGGTGCAGGGCGCGCAGCCGATCGACGGAAAACCACGATCGTGGAGCGCGTTGTAGGGCACGTACTGATCCTTGACGAAGGCGTCGACCTGAGCCCGGGTCCAATCCGCCAGCGGGTTGATCTTGATGAGCCCGCGATCCTCGTCGGCCTCCGCCAGAGGCGTGTCGGCCCGATTGGCCGATTGCCCCGCGCGCAGTCCTGTGAACCAGCCCGCCGCCTGATTGAGCGCCCGGCCCAGGGGCTCGACTTTGCGGAACCCGCAGCACGCCTGCCGTGCGGCGACGGAATGGCGAAAGCCGTTGATGCCCTCGGCCGCGACGAAGGCCTCCTCGGCCTTCCGCTCGGGCGCATAAGCCCGGATACGGATGCCGTAGGCCGATTCGGTTTCGGCCCAGACATCATAGGTTTCGGGGAAGAGGCGGCCGGTATCGAGGGTGACGATCTCGGTGCGCCCCTTGGCCATGGCGATGGCGTGGGTCACCACCTGATCCTCGATGCCGAGGCTCGTCGTGAAGACGAGGCGGCCGGAGAGTTCGGCCTCCACGAGGCGGATGCGGGCGATGAGATCGAGCCCCGCCATCCGTGCGGCGAGCCTCTCGGCCTGCTGTGCGAGAGCGACGGTCATATCGGTGTGTCCGTAGGTGTCTTTTTGCCGCTTGAGCTTGACCCGGTTGTCTACGACCTGACATGTTCGCTATACAGAACGCTGTCAAGGCGCTCGGGCTGCCGATCCGCTATCTGGCAGCGCAGCAAATCCTGAGCGGGAAACCGGAAAAGGGGCGATCCGTTGCCTTTCCACGGAAGATCCTTCTCAAGTGCGGTGCGGCAGCACACGTCGAGATCGGCAGTGCCGACACCAACCAGGGCCCGGCATCGGGGCCGAATATCGTGAGGTCCGCTTGGACGCCATCGACCTGAAGATCCTCGCCCTTCTCCAGAAGGACGCGACCCTCTCGATCGCCGCCATCGGCGAGCAGGTCGGGCTGTCGCAGACCCCCTGCTGGAAGCGCATCCAACGGCTGGAGGCCGACGGCGTCATCGACCGGCGCGTGGCCGTGCTCGATCCCGTGAAGCTCGGCCTCGGGCTCACCGTCTTCGTCTCCATCGAGACGTCCGACCATTCCAAGGAATGGCTGGAGCGGTTCGCCTCGGACATCGCGGCGATGCCGGAGGTGCTGGAGTTCTACCGGATGGCCGGCGACGTGGATTACATGCTGCGCGTGGTGGTCGCGGACATGCGGGCCTACGACCTGTTCTACAAGAACCTGATCGCGACGCTGCCGCTCAAGAACGTGACCTCGCGGTTCGCGATGGAAAAGGTGAAGTCGACCACCGCGCTTCCTCTGCCGGTTCCACCACCACGCGGGCGCATCGCCCCGCAGCTGGCGGTGGTCGGAGAATAAATTTCTTTTTTGCGACGCGGCGGCAGGCAACACGTTCTCCGTCGCGAGCGTTCTGTAAAAAGAACATCCCGTCGTTGACAGCGGCTCGTCCGCGAACGACATGGCAGGCACGATGGCACGCAACGCACTCCTTCCTCGCACGGCCCCCTTCGGCGAGACCGAACGGGCGAGTCTCGACGCCGTGCTCGGCGCGGCGACCCCGATCCAGCGCGCCTGGCTCGCGGGTTTCCTGGCCGGCCTCGACGCCGCCGGCGGACAGCCGGCGGCCCAGCCCGCCGCCCCGCCCAAGGCTTCCGAGCCGCTGACGATCATTTTCGCGAGCGAGTCCGGGAACTGCGAGACGCTCGCCGGCAACGTCGCCAAGCTCGCCAAGAAGCAAGGCTTCAAGCCGAAGGTCGTCGACTTCGCCGACCTCGACATCGCGACGCTTCCGAAAGCCGGCAAGCTCGTCGCAATCGCCGCGACCTGGGGTGAAGGCGAACCGCCGGCCCGTGCCGTCGAGACCTACAACGCGCTAATGAGCGACGCTGCACCGCGGCTCGACGGGGTCGAGTTCGGCGTGCTGGCGCTCGGCGACACCTCCTACGTGGAGTTCTGCGCCATCGGGAAGGCGCTCGACGCGCGCTTCGAGGCGCTCGGCGGCAAGCGCGCCCACGACCGCGCCGACCTCGACCTCGACTTCGACAAGCCGGCGGCCGAGTGGATCAAGGGCGCGCTCAAGGCGCTGGCCCCGGCCGAGGTCGCATCCGACAACGTCGTCGCCATCGATTTCGCCCGCAGCAATTCGCATGACGAGGACGAGGAGGTCAGCCGAGATCCCGTCGTTGTCGAAGTGATCGAGCACGTGAACCTCAATTCCTCTCGCTCGAAGAAGGAGACGATCCACCTCGCCCTGGAGTTCGCGGACGGCGCGCCGGCCTACGAGCCGGGCGATTCCCTGGAGATCTACCCCGAGAACGACCCGCAGCTCGTCGAGGAGATCCTGAAGGCCACGGGGCTCACGGGCGACGAGGCGCTGCGCAGAGCGCTGCTCTCCGAGCGCGACATCACCACGCTCTCGGCCGCTACAGTCGACCGCTTCGCCAAGGCGACGGGGCACGCGGATGCCCAGAAGTTCATCGAGAGCGGCGAGGTGAAGGCCTGGCTCGAAGGGCGTCACCTGATCGACCTGATCGAAGCCTATCCGGCCGCGCTCACGGCCGAGCATCTGAACACGATCACCCGGCCCCTGCCGCCGCGCGCCTATTCCATCGCCTCATCGCGAAAAGAGGTCGGCGACGAGGTGCATCTGGTGGTCGCTGCGGTGCGCTACGAGACGCATGGCCGCGCCCGCACCGGCGTCGCCTCGACGCATGTCGCCGACCGAATCGCCAACGGCTCGAAGCTGCGGGTGCGTGTTAAGCCCAATAAGCACTTCCGACTGCCGAGCGACCCGGCGACCGACATCATCATGGTCGGCCCCGGCACCGGCGTCGCGCCGTTCCGCGCCTTCGTGCAGGAGCGCCGTGCGACGGAGGCCTCCGGCCGCTCGTGGCTGTTCTTCGGCGACCAGCACTTCACCCACGACTTCCTCTACCAGCTCGAATGGCAGGAAGCGCTCGAGGACGGCTCGCTCAGCAAGATTGACGTCGCCTTCTCCCGCGACCAGCCGGAAAAGATCTACGTCCAGGACCGGATCGACCAGCACGCCGGGGAGCTGGTGGAATGGCTCGATGGGGGCGCCTCTTTCTATGTCTGCGGCGATGCCAAGAACATGGCCAAGGACGTCCGCGCCGCCGTGGTCCGCGCCTTCTCAAAACAGAAGGGCCTCAGCGATGCCGACGCGGAAGCCCATGTTGCAGGGCTGGAGCGGGCACGACGCTACCAGCAGGACGTTTACTGAAAGAACGGACAGGCGGGACGATCGTCCCGCCTGTCCCAGGCCGTCCCAGGATCCGAAGGGAGCCTGCCGGCCTTGTCCGCGAAGTCGGACGGTTTTTTGAAGGACGCCGTCTGACGCGGCCATCTCGAGAGATGGTCCGGCCGCGGCAGCCGATCAACACGTGGCCCGCAGAGTTCACCATGGACGACCACACGCCGATCGACACCGCTGACGGCCCGGCCGTAGAGACGCCCGGCGTCGGCGCGCGCCGTTACGAGACGCCGCCGACCGGCCGGCCGATCGACGACCCGGAGGCGGCCAGGGAGGCCGGGCTCGCGCACAACGAGCATCTGAAGATCGGCAGCCGCTTTCTGCGCGGCGGCCTCGCCGAAGGGCTTCTCAAGCACGCCACCGGCGCGATCTCGGACGATGACGGGCAGCTCGTGAAGTTCCACGGGATGTACATGCAGGACGACCGGGACCTGCGGCCCGAGCGCACCAAGAAGAAGCTCGACAAGGCCTACAGCTTCATGATCCGCCTGCGGATCGCCGGCGGCGTCGTCACGCCGAAGCAGTGGCTGATCCTCGACGACATCGCCACGACCTACGCCAACGGCACCCTGCGCGCGACGACGCGCCAGACCTTCCAGTATCACGGCGTCATCAAGTCGAACCTCAAGCGGACCATGGCCGCGATCGACTCGTGCCTTCTCGACACCATCGCCGCCTGCGGCGACGTCAACCGCAACGTCATGGCCGCAACGAACCCGGCTCAAGTTGGCGCGCACAAGGCCGCCTACGATCTCGGCAAGGAGATCTCCGACAGCCTGCTGCCGAAGACCAACGCCTGGCGCGAGATCTGGCTCGACGGCGAGAAGGTCGTCGGCGGCGAAGAGGAATTCGAGCCGGTTTACGGCAAGACCTACCTGCCGCGAAAATTCAAGATCATCATCGCGGTGCCGCCGTCGAACGAGGTCGACGTGTTCGCGCACGACCTCGGGTTCATCGCGATCCTCGACAAGAAGAACAAGGTGACCGGCTGGAACGTCACCGTCGGCGGCGGCATGGGCATGACCCACGGCGAGACCGACACCTTTCCGCGCACTGCCGACGTCATGAGCTTCTGCAAGCCCGAGGACGCCCTGAAGGTCGCCGAGGCGGTGATGACCGTCCAGCGCGACTGGGGCAACCGCAAGAGCCGCAAGAACGCGCGGCTGAAGTATACGATCGAGCGCTACGGCCTCGACGCCTTTCGGGCCGAGGTCGAGAAGCGGATCGGCAAGACCCTGGAAGCCCCGAAGCCGTACAAGTTCGACGGCAACGGCGACCGCTACGGCTGGACCGAGGGCGACGACGGCCGCCATCACCTGACGCTCTACGTGCCCTCGGGCCGGATAAAGGACGTGGAGGGAGGCCCGCATTTCCTCGCTGGCCTACGCCGCATCGCCCAGGTCCACGAGGGCGACTTCCGCCTGACCGGCAACCAGAACGTCATCATCGCCAACGTCTCGAGCGAGAAGCGCCAGGAAATCGAGGCGCTGGTCGACGAGTACGGCCTGACCAAGGGTGCCGGGGCGCTCCGCCGCAATTCAATGGCCTGCGTCGCGCTGCCGACCTGCGGCCTGGCGTTGGCCGAGAGCGAGCGCTACCTGCCCGACCTCATCGACGAACTCGAGGAAAGCCTGGAGCGCAACGGCCTCAGGGACGACGAGATCACCATCCGCATGACCGGCTGCCCCAACGGCTGCGCCCGGCCCTACATCGCCGAGATCGGCCTCGTCGGCCGCGGCCCCGAGCGCTACCACCTCTATCTCGGCGCCGCTTTCGACGGCTCCCGCCTCGGCAAGCTCTACGCCGAGGACGTCGACGCCTCCGCGATCAAGACCACCCTCGATCCGCTCTTCGCGGATTATGCGAAAGGTCGGAACACGGGCGAGCGCTTCGGCGACTTCCTGATCCGGGCGGGGCACGTTGCCAAGACGACGAACGGGCCTGATTTCCACGAGCGCACGGGTGCACTGACGCCGGCGGCCTGAGCGCCGGGCTTCTTACTGCCGGTCGCCCACGACTCCATTCACACGCTCGTCATACCGGGGCCGCGCCGTCGAACCCGGACCTGGAGAGGCACGCCGGAGGCGGGCATCGCCCCGCGTGCCGGGCATGGCTCGGTCAGCGACTCTGGATCCCGGGTTCGCCTGCGGCGCCCCGGGATGACGCTATCGGTGATACGACCGCAACAATCGGCCGGACGATTTGCAGCGCGTCGAGGCACCTGCGGAGTCCTGTGCTTGAGAAGCGCCGCATCGAACCGAATAAATCGAGACGAATCCGTCGCGCACTCGTCGGCTTCTTGTACGAACACAACGAGACGACCGGTCGGCCATCCGTAAACCTTAACCGAAACTTACGCACCCAGGCGACACGGCCCGGCTCCCGCCGGACGATGATACCGCTATAACGATTTGGTAATCTTCTTCGTTCTGCGGGGCCGAAATGCAACGAGCGGTCGACCTCATCGATTCCGGACAACGGGACACCACGCTGCTGACCGTCGACGACGTGCGGCGCCTGATTGCGCAGTCTCGCCACGAAGCCGCCGAACAGCAAACCCCGATCAACATCCATATTAATCTCGGGGACGGCGCGTTCAAGGCCCCTCGTCGCAAGGACAGAGACGGCTTCGATCTCCTCCGCTCGAAACTGTTCTGGATCATCGTGGCGCTATCGCTCTCGATGACTGCCGCCTATGCGCGGACGCGGTACGTCTGCCAGTCCTTCAAGGACAATGGTCGATTCTTCTACGGCATGGGCGTCGATCGTTGCATCGGCGTGCTCATCAAGCAGCCCTTCGAACGAGTCGGCGTCCAACTCGATCTGATCAACCGCAGTTACTGAATCGGCATCCATTCTTAGAGAATGTGATCCGATTGTCCGCGTTGACGCCACAACGGACATGCAACCTCATGGCTCGAGACTACACGTCGTAAATCAGGCGCGATTCATTAAACGTCCGGTAATCCGGCAGCAGCAATATGCTGCGTACCATTTCGATTGTAGGTTGAAGATGGTGTGCTGAAGAACAGTTGCAGAGTGCCGGAGGGGACCATGCGGGGGCTGGTGGAACACGATACGCAGAATAGGTTCGGGAACCGGCTTCAGACCATAGAACAGAGCGGGATACGACTTCAGCCTACCTACGAACAGTCTATCGGCGACTCCATGCGGCCGGTGAACATTCATATCAATGTCAATCGCGACAGTCTGCCGGCGAACGGAAAGTCCGGCTTTAACATCTTTCGATCGAAATTCGTCTGGTTGCTGCTGACGCTGGCGCTGACGACCGGCGTGGGCTACGCGCGGACCCGATATATGTGCCAGGGCTTCAAGGACGGCGGCAAGTTCTACTACGGCATGGATGTGAGCCGCTGCGTCGGCATCCTGATCCAGGAGCCCTTCGCCAATCTCGATCAACAGCTCTTGGCCATCAACAGGCGCTACTGACGGCAATCGCCCTTGCGGCTGACGCCTCCAGAGCCGATCGCCGCATCAGGGAGACGATACGCTCTCGGCGACCCATCGCGGCCGGGAATCCGGCGACGCCGAAATGCGCTCAGCCTGTTGATCTGCAGCCGCTTTTTGACGCGACCGGCCCCTGTCACTAAGCTCCACGGATGACCGTCACCGTCGATCCGATCAGCGCGATTGCCGAGGAGAGCGCACCCACGACGCGCTGCCGCATCATCGCGACGGCGGAGCGGTCGTTCCGCGAGATCGGCTATCAGAAGACCACCGTCGCCGACATCGCCAAGACGCTCAAGATGAGCCCGGCCAACGTCTACCGGTTCTTCGATTCGAAGAAGGCGATCAACGAGGCCGTGGTCGGGCGTCTCACCCGCGAGGTCGAGGTGCTGATCCTGGCGATCGCGGAGGCGCCCGGCCTCAGCGCGGCCGACCGTCTCTCCGAGATGATCACGGCCCTGCACCGCGACTGCCTGGAACGCTGCGAGGCCTTTCCGCGCATGCACGAGATGGTCGAGGCGGCGATGACGGAGAGCTGGGTGGTGTGCCGGCACCACGTCGACAGCATCGTCGCGGTCTTCGAGCGGATCATCGCCGAGGGCGTGCGGCGCGGCGAGTTCGCGGTCGAGGATACGCGGCTGGCCGCCGCCTGCGTCCACGCGGCGGTGGTGCGCTACTGCCACCCGGTCCTGGTGAGCCAGTGCCCGGAAGCGCCGGTGCCGCCCCTCGACGCGATGATCGCCTTCCTGCTCAGGGGCCTGATGCCGGCGCGCTGACGGCGAGGGTCAGCGGTAACGCCCCCGGCGCCAGACGCCGTCCTCGCGCATCATGTTCATCAGCAGGCCCTCGCGCAGGCCGCGATCGGCAATGCGCAGGCGCTCGGACGGAAACACCCGGCGGATCGCCTCGAGGATGGCGCAGCCGGCGAGCACGAGGTCGGCCCGGTCACGGCCGATGCAGGGATTGTCGGCACGCTGGTCGAGTCGGGTGTCGAGCAGGTCCTCGATCGCGTCGGTCACCTCGAAATCGGCCATCCAGAGCCCGTCGACCCGGCGGCGCTCGTAGCGCGGCAGGCGCAGATGCATCGCGGCGAGCGTCGTCACCGTGCCGGAGGTGCCGAGCAGGTGGAAATACGGCGCGGTGGCCGCCGCGGCCGCCCGTATCGCGAAGGGGGCGAGCAGGTCGCCGACCTCCTCCACCATGCCCTCGAACATCATCCGGGTGACTTCGAAACCGCCGTGCTTCTCGGCGAGCGTCACCACGCCGACGGGCAACGAGTCCCAGGCGCGGATGCGCAGGGTCGGATCGGCGGACGGGTTGGTGGCCTCGCCGTCGAGCCAAGCGATCTCGGTCGAGCCGCCGCCGATATCGAAGATCACCACCGATTCCGCGTTCGGGTCCGCCAGCGCGGCGCAGCCGGTGACCGCGAGGTAGGCCTCGGTCTGCCGATCGACGATCTCGAGATCGAGCCCGACCTCGCGGCGCACCTGCTCGACGAATTCCGCGCCGTTCACGGCGAGCCGGCAGGCTTCCGTCGCGATCACCTTCGAGCGCACGACCCCGCGTGACTCCATCTTCATGCGGCAGATCCGGAGCGCTTCGATGGTCCGGTCGATGGCGACGGGGTTGAGCCGGTCCGAGGCGCTCAGGCCTTCGCCGAGCCGCACGATGCGCGAGAACGCGTCGATCACCCGAAAGCCATGGGAGGCCGGTTCGGCCACCAGCAAGCGACAATTGTTCGTGCCGAGGTCTAGGGCGGCGTAGGCGCCGCGCCGCGCCGTGCGCGTGTGAGTCGGGCGCGGCGCATAGACGGGCTCGGGTCCGGCCGGGTACCCGCCCGGCGCGAGCGACGTTCCTTCGTGCGGAAGCTGCGACCCTGCGGGGGTGCGCATCGGCATCACGGCGGAACCGGCGGCCAGACCGGCAGCGGCGCTCTCATCCCTCATCGGCAACGCCGGATCCTCAGGGTCTCGGCTGCGGCAGGCAGCCGGCCTTCAACTTGTGCCTGACGCTACAGGCGTTGCTAAGAAACGCAAAGGCTCCTTCGCAAGCCATTGCGGTAGCAGGCCGCCGGGATGCCTCAGGCCAGCGCCTTGGCGGCGCTGTTGGCGCGGGGCACGGGCCGCAGCAGGCTCTTCACCTGCGAGAACGGCCGCGGCCGATTGATCACCTCGTCGAGGCGCGACCAGAGCGTCTTCGGCGAAAACGGCTTCGCGATGATCTCGTTGACGCCGAGCGAGATCGCCCGGTCGACGACGTTGCGGCGCGGTTGCGACAGCATCAGGATGATCGGCACCGTCGGCGACGGCGAGGTCATCGGCGTACGCGCCAGCCGGATGAATTCCTCGCCCGACAGGATGGCGAGATCCCAGTCGAGAATCGTGAGGTCCGGCTTGCTCTCGGCCAGCACACCGAGGGCCTCCGCGCCATCCGGCGCCTCCAGCACACGCTTGATGCCGACGCGCAGCAGCATGTCGCGCACCGTGCGGCGGATATAGAGGCTCTCGTCCACGACGAGGGCCGAGAGATCGGGGAAAGTCGGGGTCGCGATCATGGGCGCGATCCTCGGCGGAAATGACGGCCTTCCACACCCTAGATCGGAGGTGGTTTGCGCTTCCCTAACCGTCCCGCCGATGCGGCTCGGCCCGGCTCTTCGGCTGAACCGGGGAGCGAAGCTGAAGCATGGTTGCAACGCCTGCGCATTTCGCCCACGAAATTTGCTGTGTTGGGCCTTTCCGTTAACAGAAGGTCCTTGCGGCGCGGCCGGGATTGCGTCAGGACTGAGGCGTTGCTGTCGGTTGCCGCAACCGATGGTGATGGTGGCGTGGGAGCATCTTGTCCGGGACAGGGTGCACACGGTCTTTCGACAAGATGGTCAGCGGTCGGGTTTTGCGAGCTTTCTATGGGACGTGGTCGTGATTTCAGGGGGTCGCCGAAGCGCGGCTTCGATGAGGGTGGAGCAGAGCCGCGGTGGCCTGACCAGCTCCCTCCCAGCAGTGGCGGATTCGGCGGCGGCGGTTTCGGTGGCGGCGGCGGTGGTTTCGACCGCGGTCCGGCCCGGGCAGCTGCCCCTCCGACGGGTCCGGAGCGTGATGCGACGGTCAAGTGGTTCAACAAGGAAAAGGGCTTCGGCTTCGTCGAACTCGGCGACGGCTCGGGCGACGCCTTCCTGCACATCCGCGCCGTCGAGGCTGCCGGCCACGACGACCTGCAACCGGGCACCCGCCTGACGGTCCAGACCGCGCAGGGCCAGAAGGGCCCGCAGGTCACGGCCGTGACCTGCGTCGACACCTCGACGGCTGAAGCCGCTCCCCCGCGTCGCGAAGCCCGGCCTGCCGGTCGCTTCGGCGGCGACGATCGCGGCGGCGGCTATGGCGGCGGCGGTGGTTACGGCGGCGGCGGTGGCGGCTACGGCGGCGACCGCTTCGGCGGTGGCGGCGGCGGACGTATCGCCAGCGGCCCCTCGGTCGAGATGACCGGCACCGTGAAGTGGTACGATCCGGCCAAGGGCTTCGGCTTCGTCTCGGTCAACGACGGCGGCAAGGACGTGTTCGTCCACCGCTCCGCTCTCTCCCGTGCGGGTCTCGATTCGCTCGCGGAAGGCCAGACGGTTACCCTTGGCGTGGTCGACGGTCAGAAGGGCCGCGAGGCGCAGAGCGTCAGCGTCGATTACTGATCGACAGCGAACGGAATCGAGAGCCGCGATCCGGTTAACCCGGAACGCGGCTCTTTTCGTTTGCGGATCTAGGCTTGGAGATCGAGGTGATGGCGATTGACACCAGCCCAAAGCGACGCCGCCCGTCATTCCGGGGCCGCGGAGCGGAACCCGGAATCCAGATCCGCCGATGGAGCCATGCTCGGCACGGGTAGCGATTCTGGAGTTCGGGTTCGCCTTCGGCACCCTGGAATGACGGCAAAGGTTTCAGGAACCACAACGGCCCAGCGACAGCGTCTGAGCAGGCATCCGCGCATGAGCATCGATCAGCCCAGTCGCACTCTTTTCGTCTTGGTCGTCCTCGCCCTCGGGGCCTCGTCGGCCTGTGCGGAAGACTTCACGGGCTTCTATGCGGGCGTGAACGCCGGCTATGCCTTCGACCGTAGCCGGGATGAGCGCGGTGGGCCGAACGCCCTGCCCGACGTCTCGCCTCGCCCTGATGATGCCGGCAGCCTACCGCCGAGCGCCCTCACCGCATCGCAATCCCCGGCGATGCGCGGCTCCCGCGCCGAGCGGCCCCCGCAACGCTGATCCGCTCGCCTAAGGGTGGCCCTCCCCGTCGTGAAGACGACCCTTACGGATCCGCCGGCTCGTCGCGTCCCACCCGCAATCACACCCTGATGTGCACGCGCCAGCGGGCCTCCGAAGGGGCCTCCAGGGATCGCGGCGGCATTCGGAGGATCCTTCGAGGCTCTTGGCCGCGCTCTGGACCCGGCTGGAGACCGGCCATGAAAAAAGGGCCGCCCCTTCGGGCGGCCCTTCTTCGTTCTCGACGCCGATCGATCGATCAGCGCGAATAGAACTCGATCACGAGGTTCGGTTCCATCTGGACCGGGTACGGCACCTCGTTGAGGGCCGGAACGCGGGTGACGCGCGCGGTCATCTTGGCGTGGTCCGCCTCGATGTAGTCGGGGACGTCGCGCTCGGGGAGCTGCGAGGCCACGACCACGAATTCGAGCTGGCGGGACGCCTCCTTGATCTCGATCTGGTCGCCCGGCTTCACCTGGTAGCTCGGGATGTTGACCCGGCGACCATTGACCTTGATGTGGCCGTGGTTGACGAACTGGCGGGCCGCGAACGGCGTCGCCACGAACTTCGCGCGGTAGACCACGGCATCGAGGCGGCGCTCGAGCAGGCCGATCAGATTCTCGCCGGAGTCGCCACGCAGGCGGATCGCCTCGGCGTAGTAACGGCGGAACTGCTTCTCGGTGATGTTGCCGTAGTAGCCCTTGAGCTTCTGCTTGGCGCGCAGCTGCGTGCCGAAGTCGCTCATCTTGCCCTTGCGGCGCTGGCCGTGCTGGCCGGGGCCGTATTCACGACGGTTGACCGGGCTTTTCGGACGGCCCCAGATGTTCTGGCCCATCCGGCGATCGAGTTTGTGCTTCGCCTCGATGCGTTTTGACATTCGCGGTTCCTCTCAAGAAACTTGAGCTAGAGGAACGCGCCCTCCTCTCCCCCTCGCCGTTGCGCGGGGGCGACAGACCGGCCTTTGGCCGCTCGCGGGTGCGCTTGAAAACGTCACGGGGCCCCAAACCGGAGCCCCGCGAACCGCGCGTGCCTAGACGGAAAGCCGGGACAGGTCAATGAGAGCGGTCGAGCGTACGGGGTTCCGACGGGGATGAACGCTCCGCAGCCCGTGCGGCAATCTATGGTTCGCAACATCGACACCGTCATTCCGGGGCTTGCCGAAGGCGAGAACCCGGAACCCACGACAGGCCTCGACGCCCTGTCGCAACGTCGCATCTCAGGTGGGTTCCGGGTTCCGCTGCGCGGCCCCGGAATGACGATGGTGCGCAGAGAGTTGGTCAGGCGAAGACGTCACTGGCGGACCAGCGGCATCGATTCGACCGTCAACGTCTTCAACCCGCGTACGGCCAGCGAGCGCTCCAGCGCCGGGCTCAGTCCCGCACCTCCGGTGAAGGTGCCGAGCACCGGGTGGGTGACGTCCGCGGCCTCGTCCGCATGCGGCCCGAGCAGTTGGACCACCCGCCGGGCAATCGCGGGCGCCGGATCGATCCAGGTCACCGGCCAGGGCGCGAGCCGCTCGAAGCGCGGCAGCAGCAGCGGATAGTGCGTACAGGACAGGCAGACGACGTCGGTGCGCCGGCCGTCGTCCAGGGTCACGAAGCAGGATGCGATCTCAGCGGCGAGCACCGCATCGTCGACAGGCTCTCCCGCCATCTCGGCCTCCGCGAAGCGCGCGAGGTTCGGCGCGCCGACGAGCGCTACGTCGCAATCGCCGGCATAAGTCGCGACGAGATCGCGGGTGTAGCTGCGGGCGATCGTGCCGGGCGTCGCCAGCAGCGTCACGACCCGCGAGCGCGTCGCAGCCGCCGCCGGCTTGATCGGGGGCACCACGCCGACGAAGGGCGTGACGAAGCGCTGGCGCAGGCTCGGCAGCACGACCGTGGAGGCCGTGTTGCAGGCGATGACGACGAGATCGGGCGCATGCAGCGCCAGCAGGCGCTCCATCACCGCCGTGACCCGGGTGACAAGGGCCGGCTCGCTCAATCCCCCGTAGGGAAATCCCGCGTCGTCGGCCACGTAGACGTAGCGGGCGTCGGGGCGGGCGCGTCGCACCTGCTCCAGCACGGTGAGGCCGCCGAGGCCGGAATCGAAGACGAGGATCAGGGGTTGGGGGCTCTGCGCGGGATACGCCGCAGAGAGTGTCGCTCCGGCCATCAGATCGATCCGCATGACGTCACCCGACATCGCCCGAAGGGCCAGTGTCGCCGCGGGAGGGTTAACGCAGCCTCACCATGTCGGCAAACCGGGTGCGCCTTCGCAACCGAAGCGGAGCGCGGCTACGCAAAACCTGTGAATCGCAACGCGGTGCAGCCTGTCCCGACGAAGCCGCGACGAACGGCCCAGGCGCTCGGGCGTTGTCCGGAAGAATTTCGAGGCTACATCCCGGTCACTTGAGAGAAAGAGAATCCAGGAATGGCCGCCAGCGCAGCGATTTCCCACTTCCCCGGTTCCTTCGACCGCTCCGCCTTCCCCCCGCCCCGTCTCGACGCCCGTCCTGTGGACCGCGAGGCCTGGATCGCCGCGTTCCGCACCGTGCGCGACGAGACCGAGCGCCGTGCGGCGCCGCTCTCGCCGGAGGACCAGCAGGTCCAGTCCATGGAGGACGCGAGCCCGACCAAGTGGCACCGCGCCCATACGACATGGTTTTTCGAACAGTTCCTGCTCTGCGCGCACCGGCCGGATTACCGGATCTACGACGAGCGCCTGCACTACCTGTTCAACTCGTACTACGTTCAGGCCGGCCCGCGGCAGCCCCGCTTCATGCGCGGCATGATTACCCGTCCCACGGCGGAGGAGACGCGGGGCTATCGTACCCATGTGGACGTCGCCGTCGAGGCTCTCCTGCGCGAGGCGTCGTCCGAGACACTCGAGACGATCCTGCCGATCCTGGAAATCGGCCTCTATCACGAGCAGCAGCACCAGGAGCTGATGCTCACCGACATCCTGCACGCCTTCGCGCAGAACCCGCTCGGGCCCACCTACGACGAGGCCTGGCGATGGCCGGCTTCGGACGGCGCGCAGGGCCGCGTGGAGCTGTCTCGCGGCATCACGCAGATCGGGCATGACGGCGAGGGCTTCGCCTTCGACAACGAGTCACCCCGGCACGACGTGCTGGTGCTGCCGGCGACCATCGACCGAGCTCTGGTGACTAACGCGCAGTGGCTGGATTTCATCGCGGACGGTGGCTACGCGCGCGCCGAACTCTGGTTGTCGGACGGCTGGGGGAAGCTGCAGGCGGAGGGCTGGGAGGCGCCGGGCTACTGGCGCCGGAACGAGGACGGCTGGTCGAGCATGACGCTGGCCGGCATTCGACCGATCGATCCCGCGCAGCCCGTCACCCATATCAGCTACTACGAGGCCGATGCCTTCGCCCGCTGGTCCGGCCGCGACCTGCCGACCGAGGCCGAATGGGAGATCGCAGCCCGCGACGGCCTGCTCGGCGACGCCTTCGGCCATGTCTGGCAGTGGACGCGCAGCGCCTACGGCCCCTATCCAGGGTACCGCCCGCTACCCGGCGCGCTCGGGGAATACAACGGCAAGTTCATGTCGAACCAGTACGTGCTGCGCGGGTCTTCCATCGCCACGTCGGAGGGGCATGCCCGGGTCGGCTACCGCAACTTCTTCTATGCGCACCAGCGCTGGCAGTTCACCGGGCTGAGGCTCTCGGATGCCCGGGCCTAAGCATCCGGCCACCGTGAACAAACGTTCTCGAACCCCGTTTCTCACCCTTGAACACAACCGCTCGCACGGGGTTCTGAAATCCCGGCCGGAGGACGTCTCTTGACCGTCAATCCCCGCTTCGAGGGCGCAAGCCCGATCGCTGGTCTCCCGGACGACCGCCAGTTCCTCGAAGACGTCTGGGAGGGCCTCGCCGCGACACCGAAGGCCCTTCCCGCAAAGTACTTCTACGACGCCGCCGGCTCGGAGTTGTTCGAGGGCATCACCGGCTTGGCCGAGTATTACCCGACCCGCACCGAACTGCGCATCCTCGACGAGCACGGCCCGGCGATCGCCGCCGCGCTGCCGTCTGGCGCAGCCCTCGTCGAGTTCGGCGCCGGCTCCACGGTGAAGGTTCGCCGGCTGCTGCGCCATCTGCGCGATCTCAGGGCTTACGTCCCCGTCGACGTCTCCGGCGAGTTCCTGACCACCCAGGCCGAAGGTCTTCGCAGCGACATCCCCGGTCTCGCGGTCGAGCCGATCGTCGCGGACTTCACGCGACCCTTCGCGCTGCCGCCATCCATCGGCGATGCGCCGCGTGCCGGGTTCTTCCCCGGCTCGACCATCGGCAATTTCCGGCCCGACGAGGCGATCCGCCTGCTCGACACCTTCGGCACGATCCTCGGCACGGGCGCGCAACTCATCGTCGGCGTCGATCTGGTGAAGGACACAGGGGTGCTCGAGGCGGCCTATGACGACGCATCCGGCGTCACCGCTGCCTTCAACCTGAACCTGCTCACCCGCATCAACCGCGAACTCGCCGGCGGCTTCACGAACGACGGCTTCCGGCACCGCGCCTTCTTCAACGCCGCCGCATCACGGATCGAGATGCATCTCGTCAGCTGCGAAGCCCAGGAGATCGACGTCGCCGGCCGCCGATTCGGCTTCGCGGCGGGCGAGTCGATCCACACCGAGAACAGCTACAAGTACTCGATCGCGAGTTTTCGCGAACTCGCGGCACAGGCGGGCTGGGCGGCAGGCGAGGTCTGGACCGACCCGGACGCGCTGTTTTCGGTGCATGCGCTCCGACGCCAGGCGGTCTGATCCGTCCCAATGCAAAAAGCCCTCCCCCGGCGAAAGGGGAGAGCTTTTTCTGGATGCGATTGAAGCGACCTGATCAGTAAACGGTCTCGGCGCCTTCGTTGCGCGGCGCAGCGCCCCTCACACCGGCCTCGGTGTCGGCGCGCTCGGCGTCGCGCTTGTCGAGCGACCGACTGACCACCTTGGCCAGCCCGACCATGATCGTGTCGAGGATGTAGTCCTTCGGCGTATAGATCGCCGTGACGCCCATGTTCTTGAGCACCAACTCGTCGTCGGTCGAGATGATGCCGCCGACCACGACCGGGATGTGATCGAGCCCGGCCTCGCGCAGCTTCGCCTTCACGTCGCGCACCAGAGGCACGTGTGAGCCCGAGAGGATCGACAGGCCGATGACGTGGGCGCCGGTCGACTTGGCCTTGGCCACGATCTCGGCCGGCGTCTGCCGGATCCCGTCGTAGGTCACGTCGAAGCCGACGTCGCGGGCGCGCAGTGCGATCTGCTCGGCGCCATTCGAGTGGCCGTCGAGGCCGGGCTTGCCGACCACTAGCTTCGGCGTCTCGCCGAGACGCTCGCCGAGATCGGCGATGAGGAGCCGCGCATCTTCCGCCGCCCCCGAGGTCACAGTCTCCAGCGTCACGCCCGTCGGCGCACGGTACTCGCCAAACACCTCGCGCAGGCGCTGGCCCCACTCGCCGGTGGTGACGCCGGCCTGAGCCGCCGCGATCGAGACCGGCATGATGTTGGCGCCCGAGCGTGCCGCCTGCTCGAGGTCGTCGAGCGCCTTGCCGACGGCGTTGTCGTCGCGCTTCTGGCGCCACTCGCGGATGCGGGCCTCGGCTTCCATCTCGACCGTCTCGGAGACGGTGAAGATCGCACCCTCGCCGGCGGTCAACGGCGAGGGCTCGCCCTGCTGCCACTTGTTGACGCCGACGACGACCTGATCGCCGGATTCGATCGCCGAGATGCGCCGGGCGTTCGACTCGACCAGCGCCCGCTTGAGTTCGCCGGCCTCCACGGCCGAGACCGCACCGCCGAGCTCGGCGATGCGCTTCAGTTCGGACCGCGTCTGCTCCTTGAGGGCCTCGACGCGAGCCTCGATCACCTTCGAGCCGTCGAAGATGTCCTCGTATTCCAGCAGGTCGGTCTCGAAGGCGAGGATCTGCTGCATCCGCATCGACCATTGCTGGTCCCAGGGCCGCGGCAGGCCGAGCGCCTCGTTCCAGGCCGGCAGCTGCACGGCGCGGGCGCGGGCGCGCTTCGACAACGTGACGGCCAGCATCTCGATCAGGATGCGATGGACGTTGTTCTCGGGCTGCTGCTCGGTCAGACCGAGGCTGTTGACCTGCACGCCGTAGCGGAAGATGCGCTTCTTGGCCTCGGTGATGCCGTAGCGCTCCTGGGCGATCTCGTCCCAAAGCTCGGCGAACGCCCGCATCTTGCAGATTTCGGTGACGAACCGCATGCCGGCATTCACGAAGAACGAGATCCGGCTGAACACGTCGGCGAAGCTCGCCTCGTCGAATTCCGGGTCGTCCCGCACCGTGTCGAGTACGGCGATGGCGATGGCGAGCGCGTAGGACAGTTCCTGAACCGGCGTCGCGCCCGCCTCCTGCAGGTGGTAGGAGCAGACGTTCATCGGGTTCCACTTCGGCACTTCCTTGGTCGTGAACAGGATCACGTCCTTGGTCAGGCGAAGCGAAGGTTTCGGCGGGAACACATAGGTCCCGCGCGAAAGATATTCCTTGATGATGTCGTTCTGCGTGGTGCCCTGAAGAGCGGCGATCGGCGCCCCCTGCTCTTCGGCGACAGCGAGATAGAGCGACAGCAGCCAAGGCGCCGTCGCATTGATCGTCATCGAGGTGTTCATCTGGGCCAGCGGGATCTGGTCGAACAGCATCCGCATGTCGCCGAGATGCGCGATCGAGACGCCGACCTTGCCGACCTCGCCGCGGGCGAGTTCGTGGTCCGGATCGTAGCCGGTCTGCGTCGGCAGGTCGAAGGCCACCGAGAGGCCGGTCTGTCCCTTGGCGAGGTTGCCGCGGTAGAGCTTGTTCGATTCCACCGCACTGGAGTGGCCCGCATACGTGCGGATGAGCCACGGCTTGTCCCGCTTGACCTCCTCGCGCTGAGCCTCCGTTGCGCTCGCGTTCCTGGTCATCCGTTCCGACTCCGATACTGATCCGCAGCCCGCGCAGGTATGCGCAGAGTTTGCGGCACCGTAGCGAAGCCGCGCCACAACGTCATCAGCGGAGGTCTTCGTCCTTCGTCAGTCGGCGCTCAAAAAACTTTGCTTGGTGTTTGAACCATACCGGTTGCCGGATCGACCAACGCTGTGAAGGGCCGTGCTCCTGCGGCCCTCGCATCGGAGGATCTTTCCATGACCCGCACGCTTCGCACTTTCGCTGCCGTGGCTTTTCTCGGTCTCGCTGCTGTCACCGCCACGGAGGCCTCCGCCAAGCCTGGCTTCGGAGGCGGCTTCGGTGGCTTCGGTCATCACCATCACGGCCATTGGGGGCATGGTCCCTGGGGCGGAGGATGGGGTTACGGCGTCGGCGGTCTCGCGGTCGGTTTCGCGCCCGTGTATTATGGCGGCTGTCGGATCAGGAAATACGTCGATGACGCCGGCGACGTCGTCATTCGGAAGGTTTGCTATTGATCCGGCCAACCGGATGCCGGCAGGACGAAATAGCCTGAGAGCGCTATCCGACCGAGTGGATGCCGGTCGATCGAAAGACAGCGCATCATACCAATGACCTGGAATCGCTGGGCCGATGCAATCAGGTCGGCCACGGCTTTGGTCCGCGCATAGCAAAGCCCGTCTGGCGTTGGCCTGACGGGCTTTGA
>NZ_BJZT01000038.1 GCF_007992175.1 Methylobacterium haplocladii
CCCTCCGGAAGGCGACGCAGCGCGTCAGGCGTCGGGATCGAATCGAGAATGGTCTTGTCTACGAGTGCCACCGAACCATCCTCATGTCCGGAGTAAGAAAAGGCGCGCAAGGTCTTGCGCGAGCTGATGACTTCGATCGAAGCGAGCGTGAGGAGGCCATGCGCCGGCGCCCGCTACTCGACGTCGAGGGGAGCGACGGAGGCTGCCTGACCATCGGGGCCGAGGGTGATCCGCTGGATGCGGGCTTCGGCCCGCTTGAGCAGCGCTTCGCAATGGCGCTTCAGCGCCTCGCCGCGCTCGTAGATCTCCACGGACCGGTCGAGGGGCACATCGCCCTTCTCGAGCTGACGTACGATCTCTTCGAGCTGCGCCAGCGCCGCCTCGAAGGGCAGGTCTTCGGGCACGGCGTCGGGCGCCCCGGGCACGGAGGCCGGCGCGGCGGATCGAGCTGCGTTCATCCCTCACATCCCATTGGGCCGGTTATGACGGGGCCGGTGCAACCGCACAAGCCCGCCGGATTGCTCGGAGGCGCAGCCCCGCGTCGGGTCTCGATGATCATGTCGGGCCAGTAACGCATGACGGCCGGTTTCCGTCGCGTTTTCTTCCGAGCCGGGTCCTCACCCGAGGGCGAGGTGGAACGGCGTACCCTCGAAGGCCTCCGCGCCGCGCCCGATGCCGGCGATGCCGGTGATCATGCGGCCCTGTCGTCCGAGCAGGCCGTCGGCGATCTCGACGAGCAGCCGGTTCGGGGTCGCGGAGGGGGACGCCCGGCGGAGTTCCGACGCGATGCCGCCCTCGTCCCGCTCCGGCTGGAGCGCACAGGCGGCGATGTAGAGCGCGGCCGTCGAGCGGCTGATGCCGGCATAGCAGTGGATCACGAGCGGCCGGGCGCGATTCCAGCCGCGCACGAAGTCGAGCAGCGCCCGCACATGCGCCTCCGCCGGCAGGATGTGATCGGCCATCGGGGAAGAGATGTCGCTGACGCCGAGGACGAGGTGGCGCTCCGCTTCGATCGCAGCCGGTCGCCTGACGGCGGCGCCGGCTGTGAAGAGCGTGACGAGATGGCTCGCCTGCGTCGCCGCGACGGTCTCGGGCAGGCGCGCCAGCGAGCAGGCATGGAGGGTCGGCATCGGCTTCTCGACTGTATCAGGATCGGGCGCGCGGCGGTTCGCCGGGTAGGGCGGCCGTCAGGGCCGCGAAACGGGCGAGATAGCAGGCCTGCGCCTCCGCCGTCGGGCGGCAGACGATCCAGGTCTCGATGTCGGCCGCGACCACATCCGGCAGGACGGGCGTCCGGCCGAAGATGCGTCCGGCCTCGTCCTCGGAGAAACCGGCGATCCGGACCGCCTCGATCGCGGCCGCGATCCGGTCGGCGCGCTTGACGAGCCGCGCCAGGGCCGGGGAGGGCGGGGCGAGTTCGAAGCGACGGCGGATGGCGCCGAGCAGCCGCCGTTCGACCGACTTGTAGGCGTCGCCGATCGCGGCCTTCAAGGGCGAGATGATGTCGCCGATGACGTATTCGGGCGCGTCGTGCAGCAGCAGTTCGAGGCGCTGCGCCGGCCCGTCGCCGCCGGCCAGCCCACCGCCGATCGCCTCGACCAGCAGCGAATGCTGCGCGACCGAGAAGACGTGCGGCCCGTGCGTCTGCCCGTTCCAGCGGGCCACGCGGGCGAGGCCGTGCGCAATGTCGGCGATCTCGACGTCGAGCGGCGAGGGATCGAGCAGATCGAGCCGCCGGCCCGACAGCATGCGCTGCCAGGCCCGCGGCGGTTGCTTCACGGCTTTCATGCCGGAGCGAGCGCGGCGCAGGCCGCATGGCGATGACAGCCGGTGAGGTGATCGTTGACCATCCCCGTCGCCTGCATGAAGGCGTGGACGATGGTCGGCCCGCAGAAGCTGAAGCCCTCGGCCTTCAACGCCTTCGCGATCTGTTGCGAGACTTCGGTTTCGGTCGCGATGTCGCCCCGGCTCAGCGCTCCGGACTGGATCGGCCGCCCATCGACGAAATCCCAGAGGAACCGCGAAAAGCCCGGTCCGCGCTCCTCGATGGCCAGCCACGCGCGGGCGCCAGCGATGGTGCCGACGATCTTGGCGCGGTTCCGGATGATGCCGGTGTCGGCCATCAGCCGCGCCACGTCGGCCTCGGTGAAGCGCGCGATGCGCTCGGGTTCGAAACCGACGAAGGCCCGCCGAAACCCCTCGCGGCGGCGCAGGATGGTGATCCAGGACAACCCGGCCTGGAAGCCGTCGAGGATCAGCTTTTCGTAGAGGGCGCGGGAATCGTATTCGGGCACGCCCCATTCGGTGTCGTGATAGGCGACGTAGACCGGGTCGAGCCCGGCCCACCAGCAACGCGGGCAGCCGTCGGGATGGGTGGTGATGAGGCCGGTCTCGTCCATCACACCCACCCTGCGCCCGAATTCCGCACCGTCGTTCCGGGGCCGCGCAGCGGAACCCGGAAGCCACCCGTGATGCGCCGGAGATGAAGGACGATGTGCCCAGTCGTGGATCCCGGGTTCTCGCCTTTGGCGAGCCCCGGGATGACAGGGTTATGGTCTCGAAACGTCACCTCACCCAGCCGGTGCCGCGGCATCCGCCGGGAAGGCGAAGGTGGCGAAGGAGGGCTTCTCGACACCCGCGATGAGACCGCCCGCACGCACCGGCTCGCCTGTGGCCAGCGCATCACCGAGGCGGTCGAGGCGGATCGCGGCGAGGCCGCGTCCGCCGGCAGAGCTGCCCGTGGTGCCGAGGTTCTTCTGGCCGGCCGTCACCTCGCTGCCGGGGGGGGCCGCCTCGCCGTCGCGGTAAACCAGCGACACGATGCGGGTGCGGGCGGTGCCGCGGTGCTGCATGCGCGAGACCACCTCCTGACCCACGTAGCAGCCTTTGCGAAAATCGACGCCGCCGAGCTGGTCCATCAGCGCCTCGTGCGGGAAGGCGTCGGCGAAGGCGAAGTCGCGCCCGCCCTCCGGAACGCCGAGGGCGATGCGGTGGGTGTGGTAATCGTCTTCGGTGGCATCGGCCGAGAACGCGCCTTGCGAAAAATAGAGGCGGCCGCCGAGTTGCGGCAGGCGCCCGTCCGCGAAGCGCGGCACGTCGGCGCTCGTCTCCGCATCGTTCCAGGAGGCGGCGACGCCCTGGGCCGGGTCGGCCGCGATCGTCACCTTGGCGCGCAGCTTGTAGAGGGTCAGGCGCTTGACGAGGTCGGGCACCTGCCCGGCCGCGACGTCGAGGCGAAACGCGTCGGGGCCGGCCCGCGACACCAGGAAGTCGAACTGGATCTTTCCTTGCGGCGTGAGAAGCGCCCCGAGGCGAGCCTCGCCCTCCGGCAGGGACTCGACATTGCAGGTCAGGATGCCCTGCAGGAAGGAGGTCGCCGGCTCCCCGGTGACCGTGACGACGGCGCGGTCCGGCAGCAATGCGATCGGCATGGACGTCTCACGCGATGGGCGCCGCGGGAATTGCACGCGGCCAGCGGCTGACATAAGCCGCCCGGCATTGAGCCTCAATGTGGAGCGGCCGGTGACGGAGACGCCTTTCGATCTCGTGCTGACGGGCGGGACGGTGGTCAACCACGATGGCGAGACCCTGGCCGACCTCGGCATCCGGGCGGGCCGGGTCGCCGCGATCGGCGACCTGTCCCAGGCTCGAACCGTCGAGAGGCGCGACTGTACCGGCCTGCATCTGCTGCCCGGCGTCATCGACAGCCAGGTCCATTTCCGCGAGCCGGGGCTCGACCACAAGGAAGACCTCGAATCGGGCTCGCGCGCCGCGGTGATGGGCGGCGTCACGGCCGTCTTCGAAATGCCGAACACCAACCCGCTGACCACCAGTGCCGCGGCGCTCGCCGACAAGGTGGCGCGCGCACATCACCGGATGCATTGCGACTTCGCCTTCTGGGTCGGCGGCACGCACGAGAACGCCGATCAGGTTGCCGAACTGGAGCGGCTTCCGGGCGCGGCCGGCATCAAGATCTTCATCGGGTCGTCGACCGGCGCGCTGCTGGTGGAGGACGATGCCGGCGTGCGCGAAATCCTGAAAAGAATCCGCCGCCGGGCCGCCTTCCACTCGGAAGACGAGCCAATGCTGCGGGAGCGCAAAGGCCTGCGGGTGCCGGGCGACCCGTCCTCGCATCCGGTCTGGCGGTCGCCCGAGGTCGCAGTGAAGGCGACGCGGCGGCTGATCGCGCTCGCCCGGGAGACCGGCGCACGCATCCACATCCTGCACATCTCGACCCAGGACGAGATGCCGATCCTCGCCGAGGCCAAGGACCTCGTCAGCGTCGAGGTGACGCCGCATCACCTCACCCTCGACGGCAGCGAGGCCTATGCCCGCCTCGGTACGCTGGTGCAGATGAACCCGCCGGTGCGCGACGCCGCCCATCGCGACGGGATCTGGCGGGGCCTCGCCCAAGGCATCGCCGACGTGCTCGGTTCGGACCACGCCCCGCACACGCTGGAGGAGAAGGCCAAGCCCTATCCCGACTCGCCCTCCGGCATGACCGGGGTGCAGACGCTGGTACCGATCATGCTCGATCACGTCGCCGCCGGGCGGCTCTCACTCGCGCGCTTCGTCGACCTGACGAGCGCCGGGCCGAAGCGGCTGTTCGGCATCGCGCGAAAGGGCCGGCTGGCCGTCGGCTACGACGCGGACGTCACCGTGGTCGACCTGAAGCGCCGCGAGACGATCCGCAACGACTGGATCGCCTCGAAATGCGGCTGGACGCCCTATGACGGCGTCTGCGTCACCGGCTGGCCGGTCGGCACGCTGGTGCGCGGCGTCCCCGTCATGTGGCAGGGCGATCTCGTGGCGCCGTCACGCGGCGAAGCCGTCGTCTTCGAAGAGGCCTTGCATCCGCTCTCGTGACGCAGGGGCCGGAAACGATCCGGATCAGCCGCCCGATCGTCTCGAAGAACCGCGCGTGCCGCATTCGCTCGGTTCGCGCCGGCCGCCAGCGCGTCGGCCCGTGTCCGCAAGCAACGCCCGCGACGAGGATCATTGCTGCTGCGCCCAGATCAGATGCAGGCCGGCGCGATTGCGGAACCACCGCATCGGCGGCGCGTGCCGGCCGTTCTGCGCGTAGGAACCGGCCAGACGATCGACGAGCGCCTTGGCCTCGTCGTGGTTCTCGATATCGACGGCGAGTGTCTCCAGCGAAGGCTCGCTGCGGCGGTCGACCCGGCGATACTTGATGGCGAATGGCATGACGCGACACCCGATATGTTCATGTACGATGAACGTCAGGCTATGCGACGAACCGGAGAATCCCAGTTACGGCTGAGAACACAGGATGGAAAACTGAGTTGAGATTTGGAATACTTCAGTCGATCGATAAAATTTGATCTGATCTGTGCGCTTTCCGATTTCAAGACATCAGATCGGACAGGCTACAAAACACCAAGGCACGCCAGCGGCTTAGCGAGTCGGTTCTTCCAAGTCGCTGCGCGCAGTCAGGCCCAGACATCCGCAAAAACATGATCCGGCGTCGCGAGACGCGTCACGCGACCGCGTCTGTCGGTGCGGCGAACGTCCTGTGGATATTGCAGTGACCGGCCCGGCAGACGGCGTTCTAGTGATGAAGCGTCGTCGTGAACCCGCCGGCGCGGATGCGCTCGGGCAAGCCTTCGGCATAGACCGCAGTGGCGTCTTCGCCATAGGTGGCCACGAGTTCCTGGAAGGCCGCGAACAAGGCGGCCTGCGCCATGCAATCCCCGTCGAGCCCATCCAGACAGCCCTCGGCGAAAGCTTCGGTGACGAGGCCCAGGGCGACGCGCTTGTCGTCGCTGTCGACATCGAAGGTTTCGGCGGCGGTTTCCTGGAGCATGGTCTCGCGCATGGTTCGGGCCGATCCGTTGTCCGGCGAAGCAGTTGGACGATAGGCCGCTTGGGCCGCGCGGACCAGCAGGGAATTGCGAAGAGGTTAATGTCGACGCCACGATTGGAGCGATCGTCGTAACCAAACGGTTATGTGGCCATTCGGCAACAAGCTCACCCGCCGAAACGGCCGGCGATGCCATGGGACAGGCGCTCGCCCTCGCCGAGATAGCGGTTCGTCGCCTCGGTCGCCGACGGCGTGCAGACCCGGTAGGTGAGGGCATAGCCGCGGTAGCCGCGGTTGTAGGCACCGGCGAGCCGGTCGCGGCGGTTCGGCGTCACCCCTTCCGATTCCATGATGGATTTCATCCGCGCCGGCCATTCGGCGGCGTCCCCAGCGCCGCAGAGGCCACGCAGGAAGGCCAGTGCGCCGATGATCTCGGAGAGACGCAGGAGGTCGCGGTCGTAGGGAGCGGGCGGAGGCTCGGCCGGGGGCGGAGGCTCCTTGTCCGCCGGCTTCTGCTGGGATTGCGGCCGCGCCGGCGCCACGCGCTGTTGGGCAAGCGCAGGTGTGGCGGCGAGCAGTATGGCGAGCAGGATCGGACCGAGCCGGCGGATCACCTACGTGCCTCCCCCGACGCGGGAAAACGCCTCGGCCAGCGTGCCGGCGAGGCCCGGCGTGGTCTCCAGCCCGGCGACGTCCGCGAGCTGCGCCCAGCGCACATCGAGGGCCTCCGGTCCTGGCGTCGGCTCGCCGGCGAGCCAGGTCGCGGCATGGGGATGGATGACGTAGTGGTGACGGATGCCGCCGGCCTCGTCGCGCAAGATGATCTCGGTCGGCGTCAGGCTGGTGCCGACGACCGCGGCAACCACGCCGACCTCCTCCGAAAGCTCGCGGAGTGCGGCCTGCGCCAGCGGCTCCCCGGCCTCGACGAGCCCCCCCGGAAGCGTCCAGACGCCCCGCATCGGCTGGTTGGCGCGCGCGGCGAGCAGCACCCGTCCGTTCCGGATCACGGCGATCGAGACGCCGACGAAAGGACGGGTCGGAAACAGCCGGTCGTCGCCGTCGCTCGTGGCTTGTACGGGCGTCGGCCGTGCGTGAGCCAGGGCGGCCGTCATGGCGACACGGCTCCGGCGGCGTTCGCGGGGATCACGGCCAAGCGGCCATCCGCGAGGCCGACGAGGATCCGCGCCCGACCTCCACGGCCGAGCACGGCGACGCCGAGGGCGGCCGGTCCGGGCAGCAGAATCCGCGCCCGTTCCGCGATGCCGCCCTGGAGCGACACGATCGCGAGCGTGTCGCGGTCGGCGGCGGGGAGGGCGAGGGCTGCGGCTTGGCCGGGCTCGCCCGGAATCACGGCGGCGAGGTCGATCTCGGCGGTCGGGCCGGCATAGCCCGGCGCCTCGGCGGACAGGCTGAGAGCGCCGTCGGCGTAGGACCAGAGCTGCAGCACCCCCACCCCGTCGGGCTCGCGGATCGTCGCGGCCTGGGGACGGCCGCTGCCGGCGAAATCGCCGAGGCCCGCGACGGCGAGCGGCGTTGCGCCGGACTGCGGCGGCGTGCGCGCGACGACGCTCCAGGCGCCGGCGGCGTCCTTGGCAGCGAGCACCAGCGCGGAGACGGCACCCGGCCCGGCCGTGACGGCGACGATCACCGGTGTGCCGTCGATCGTCGCGATGCGCGGGCGGCGGGCGGCGAAGACCGCGTCGGCCCCCGGCGCGAGCGTGGCGCTCGCCACCGGCACGGCCGTCGGCTCGCTGGTGGTCCCGACGGGCTGGCGCTCGCGGATCGTCAGGCCCGAGGCCCGGCCCGTGGCGCCGGTCGGCCCCGAAAGGTAGGCGCTCAGCGGGCCTGACAGCGCCCGGCGCGAGCCCGGCACCGCGCCGCGCGGCGTCTCGGAGGCGGCGAGCCCCTCCATCGCCTCGGCCCCGATGAGCGTGGTCTTCACCGTGTCGCCGTCGAGGCTGAGCACGGCCCCGCCGCCCTCGCCCCAGACCACGGCCACCGGCGCGATCTCGGTCTCGTCCGGTGTCGGTGCGGGACGTGCCTTCGGGTCGGCACTCGCGGGTTTCGGCCGGGCGATCGGCAGCAGCCCCGAGGTCGAGACGGCAAGCGCCACCTCGCTGCCGGGTCCGCGCATCGCCTTCACGGAGAAGGGCAGGTCGAGGATCGTGACGCCGCCCGCCGGCTCCGCGGCCACGGCCGGAGCGGCCAGAATGAGGAGGAGGGCGGCGACCACGAGGCCGCCCGCACCCTTTCCGTCATGGCGAGCCGAAGGCGAAGCAAGCCGGGGCTGAAGCCCCGAGGTCGCGGATCCGGCCCTGGGTTTCTTCGCCGCGCTCGCGATGACGGAGGAAGCGATCGACCACGCCCTCAAACGTGCTGCCCGCCGTTGATGTGCAATTCCGCCCCGTTCACGTAGGACGACGCCTCGGTGCAGAGGAAGTAGATCGCCTTGGCGACCTCGTCCGGCGTGCCGAGCCGCCGCTGCGGGATCTTCTTGACGATCTCGTCGGTGCCCGGCGACAGGATCGAGGTGTCGATCTCGCCCGGCGAGATCGCATTGACGCGCACGCCCAGCGGTCCGAAATCCTCCGCCATCTCGCGGGTCAGCCCGGCGAGCGCAGACTTCGAGGTGCCGTAGGCGGCGCCGGCGAAGGGGTGGACGCGCGAGCCGGCGATCGAGGTGACGTTGACGATGGAGCCCTTGGCCCGGGTCAGCTCCTCGCGCATGCCCTGGGCCAGCAGCATCGGCGCGAAGAAATTGACCTGAAACACCCGCGACCACGTCGTGTAGTCGGTGCCGAGCGCGCCGAGGCGCTGGCCGTCGGGACCTTTCGGCGAAATGCCGGCATTGTTGACGAGGGCGTGCAGCATGCCGCCCTCGGCCTCGAGCCGTCCGGCGACCTCGCGCACGCCGCGGATCGTATCCTCGGCATCGGCCAGATCGACCTGCAGATGGTCCTCGGGCCCCATCTCCCACGGGCAGTTTTCGGGGAAGGGGTGGCGGGAACAGGTGATGACGCGCCAGCCCGCAGCGGAGAAACGCTTCACGGTGGCGTGGCCGATTCCTCGGCTCGCGCCGGTGAGCAGCATGACGCGCCGACGATCGTTGGACTGGGCCAAGGCCGCTCCTTCAGTCCCGGCACGCGAACCGCCAAGGCCGCGGCGCCCGCATGGACACGCACAGGTCTAGGACGCGCGACACCGGAAATCCAGCGCCCTACCGCGTTGCAGCGATACAGGGCGATGCAGTCCGGAACGGATGACGGAAGCAGACCGGATTTGGGGGCGGCCCTCGGCCTGCACCGCTTCCTGGAAACACGCAGCGGGCGCGGAAGGCCTGTTGGCAGAGGCGGGCACGGTCGACGCACGCGCCGCACTTCTCTCCAGCGGCAATCAGGGACAGCCGCCGAACCGATGGCGTCGGCGCGGCGGCTGCCGATCGAATGGACTACGGCTTCGGCGCGTCCGGCTTCGGCGCGGGCGTTGCCGGCGGCGGTGTTGTCGGGGCGGTGCTCGCCGGCGGCGGAGGTGGCGGCGGCGGCGCCTTCTTCTCATCCTTGCACCCGGCGAGGGCAAAGACCCCGATCAGCGGCAACAGATAACGGATTCTCACGGCGCTTCTCCTCGTTCTGGGTCGAGAAGAACGCCGGGCGTGGCGAAACGGTTCGGATACGGACAGGGCGCTCGGTCCGGCGCATCACGTCGCCGGTCAGCTGGCACTCTATCCAGCGATGTCCGAGCCTCACACGCACACCTGAGGTGCCGCGCAGCACTCACGGATACAACCGCGCCCGGCTCCACCCCGCCCCGTCCCGGGTAAACCGCACCCGGTCGTGCAGCCGAAAGTCGCCGTTCTGCCAGAACTCCATCTGAACGGGGGCGATCCGAAATCCCGTCCAGTTCTCCGGCCGCGGAATCGGGCCGTCTTCGTATCGCGCCGAGAGTTCTGCGACTTCGGCCATCAGCGTCGGGCGGTCGGCCAGCGGGCGCGACTGCCGGCTGGCGATGGCGCCGATGCGGCTGTCGCGGTGGCGGCTGGCGAAATAGGCGTCGGCCTCCTCCGGCGTCACCGGCACGATCGGGCCGCGGGCGCGGATCTGCCGACGTAGGGATTTCCAGTGAAACACCACGGCCGCCTGTGGATTGCGGGCGAGCTGCTCGCCCTTGGCGGATTCGACGTTGGTGTAGAACACGAGCCCGTGCGGGTCGGCGCCCTTCAGGAGCACCATGCGCACGTCGGGCAGGCCGTTCGCATCCGCCGTGGCGAGCGCCATCGCATTGGCATCCTCGGGCTCCGCGGCCGTCGCCTCCGTCATCCAGGCGGAGAACAGCGCCCAGGGATCTCGCGCGAGCGTGAAGTCCGCCGGAGCCCGAGGCTCATCGTCTCTTAACCGATCCACGCTCTACTCCTGTGCAGTGACATCCGTGTCGGGGGGGTACCGGCGTGGAGCACCGATGCGTCGGTCACGTATGTCTCGCGAGTTCAGGTGTAATGCGTTTTCGCGACTGTAAAGCCCTCAACGGGCCGCCGCCGGGCGCGCTGATCGTCTCGGGCCTGATCCTGTCGGCGCTCTGCGGCTGCAGCGGGCCGATCCTGTCGTTCGCGTCCGACCCCAAACCGGAGGTGCGCGAGCCGACGAGTACCGGCAGTATCACCAAGCCGCCGACGAGCTTCGGCCGGGATCTCGACGACGAGGACTGGCGCCGGGCGCATGCCGCGCTCGCGGTGGCGCTCGATCCGCAAGGCAACGGCAAGCCGGTGAAGTGGGAGAACCCGGAGACCGCGATGCGCGGTTCCGTGAACCCCACCGGGCTTCCCTACGTCTCCAACGACGAGATCTGCCGCGACTTCCTCGCCTCGGTGGTGGCGCCCGCCACCAGCCGCTTCGTGCGCGGGACCGGTTGCAAGCCGTCGGGCGGCGGCTGGGAGTTGAAGCGCCTGAAGGCTGCGTCCAAGCCGGCGACGACCTGATTGGCGGCGTTTTGCACCGACGGCAGTCGGCGAGCGCGACGGCCCGGCGCCGCTTCCGCGACGGGCAGTCCTGGCGGCGTCGGCCGCAAGGGCCACTGGTATTCGACAACCAAACTCCCACGTTGAAGGGCTGATCACGAGGTCGTATCCGTACGGCCTGATTTCTCTTGGACATCATCCCGGATGCGGAACCCCTACGACGTGCTCGGCGTGCCGAAGGGCGCGAGCGAGGCGGAGGTCAAGAAGGCCTTCCGGAAGCTCGCCAAGGCCTATCACCCCGACTCGAACAAGGACCCGAAGGCCAAGGAGCGGTTCGCCGAGGCGAACACCGCCTACGAGGTGCTGGGCGACAAGGACAAGCGCGGCCAGTTCGACCGTGGCGAGATCGACGCCGAGGGCAAGCCCCGCGCCACCGGCTTCGAGGGCTTCGGTGGCGGGCGCGGCGGCTTCGACTTCGAGAACGTCCAGCGGGGCCGCGGTCCCGCCGGCGGTGGCATGAGCGACGACATCTTCTCCACGCTGTTCGGCGAGGCGTTTCGCGCGGGCGGCGCCGGGCCGGGGCAGGCGCGTGGGCCCGCGCGCGGCGAGGACGTCGCGGCGGAACTCACCGTCACCCTGGAGCAGGTGGCCAGCGACGAGAAGCTGCGCCTGACTCTCCCAGGGGGACGCGGCGTCGACGTGATGATCCCCAAGGGCGTGGTCGACGGCCAGACGATTCGACTGCGCGGCCTCGGCGGACAGGCCGGTCCGCGCGCGGAGCCGGGCGACGCACTCCTCACCATCCGGATCAAGCCGCACGACCGCTTCAAGGTGGAGGGCGCGGATCTGCGCGTCACCGTCGATCTCGCCCTTGAAGACGCCGTGCTCGGCGGGGCGCTCCGCGTGCCGACGCTGACCGGCGCCGTCGAGATGAAGATTCCGGCGATGACCAGTTCCGGCCGCGCGTTCCGGTTGCGTGGAAAGGGCCTGCCGAAGAAGGACGGCTCGCGCGGCGACCTGATCGCCACAACCGCCATCGTCCTGCCGTCCGACGCGGACGCGGCCCTTGCCGACTACGCGCGGCAGCGGCGCGAGGCCAAGGCCGGGACGGCCTGACCCTCACGCAGAGTGGCGGCCCGAGGCTTTCCCCTGCGCCGGGCCTCCGCTAAGGATGCCGGCCGCATGGCCGTCCCTTGGCGGGCGTCCCTTGGGTCGTGCGGTTGCGAAGGCAGGGTCGAACATGGCGGACGGAACCGGTTTGCTGGCAGGCAAGAACGGGCTGGTGCTCGGGGTGGCCAACAACCGCTCGATCGCCTGGGGCATCGCCAGGAGCGCTGCCGCGCACGGGGCCAAGCTCGCCTTCACCTACCAGGGCGACGCCCTGAAGAAGCGCGTCGAGCCGCTGGCAAAGGAGCTCGATGCCCACGTCGTCGGCCATTGCGACGTCACCGACCCGGCCTCGATCGATGCGGTCTTCGCGCGGACCGCCGAAATCTTTCCCGAGGGCATCGACTTCGTCGTCCACTGCATCGCCTTCTCCGACAAGGACGAGCTGACCGGGCGCTACGTCGAGACCTCGGAGGCGAACTTCACCAAGTCGCTCCTGATCTCCTGCTATTCGTTCACGGCGGTCGCCCAGCGCGCCGAGAAGCTGATGTCCAACGGCGGATCGCTCCTGACGCTGACCTATTACGGCGCCGAGAAGTGGATGCCGCACTACAACGTCATGGGCGTCGCCAAGGCCGCGCTCGAAGCCTCGGTGCGCTACCTAGCCGCCGACCTCGGCCCCTCGAAGATCCGCGTCAACGCGATCTCGGCCGGCCCGATCAAGACGCTCGCCGCCTCCGGCATCGGCGACTTCCGCTACATCCTGAAGTGGAACGAGTACAACGCGCCCTTGCGCCGGACCGTCACCATCGACGAAGTCGGCGAAACGGCGGCCTACCTCGTCTCCGACATGTCCCGCGGCATGACCGGCGAGATCCTGCACGTCGATGCCGGCTACCACGTGGTGGGCATGAAGAACCCCGAGGCGCCGGACCTGGCGCTCGACAAGGACTGAGCGCGGCTCAGTCCTCATCCTGCGAAAAATCTCCGGCCAGCCTGAGACCCTCGATCCAGGTCGCGCCGTCGCGCTTGACGACCACGCGCGGACGCACGCCGCCGTGCTCGGCGATGGCCTGCGCCAGCCGTTCGGAATGGGTGACGAGCCAGACCTGCGTGCGTTCGGACGCCCGCACGATCATGCGCGCCAGCGGCTCCATGAGATCCGGATGCAGGCTGGTCTCCGGCTCGTTCAGGGCGACGAAGGGCGGCAGCCGGTAGGCGAGGAGCGCTCCGGCGAGGGCGAGGTAGCGCAACGTCCCATCCGACAGCTCCGACGCCGCGAAGACGCGCCGCGGATACTCCGAAAAGATCAGCCCGAACTGCGCCTCGCGATCGGGCGGCGGGATGACGAGACGTGCGCCGGGAAAGGCGTGCCCGACCGCCTCGTCGAGATCGACCGTGTCCTGCCGGATGTGCCTCAGCGTCGCGAACACCGCAGCGAGATCGGACCCGTCCGAGGCGAGCGTCGGCGTCGTCACGGCCAGGCAGGGACGGCGCAGAGCCGAGGCGGCATCGGTGCGAAAGTCGTGGTGGAAGCGCCAGGCCGCCATGGCCCGGCGTACGATCTCGATCTCAGGAAAGCGCACCGCGTCCTGCAAGGCGCCGAGCGCGGTCTCGGTGGCGAGCAGGGTGGTGCCGAAGGGCCGCTTCCGGCCGTCCTCGTCGCGCACGAAGCCGGACGGGCCGTCTCGGTTCAGCGCCACCACCGGGCGCAGACCCGTCTGCACCGTCAAGCGCTCCGTCTTGACCTGGGGCTCCAGCGAGAAGGCGGCGCCGTAGATCTCGTCACCGGCTTGCGGCACGAGGCCGACCGCGACCTCGTAAGCGAAGGCGTGTCCGGTCTCGTCATCCGCCAGCTCGGCCGACAGCCGGACGCGCGCAGGCTCCGTCCTGCGGCGCTCGCCTGCCCAGAGCACCGATTCCATCCCGCCCTCGGCCGCCAGCGCCCGCGTCAGCGCGCCGTCGGCGGCGGACTGCAGCAGCTCGAGCGAGCGGTAGAGGTTTGTCTTGCCGGCCCCGTTGCCGCCGACGAACACGCCGAGCCCGTCCACCGGGAAACGGATCTGCTTGAGCGAGCGATAGCCGGAAACGGCGATCTCACGAACGGTGAGCATGGCTGATTCTCGACGTCACCGGATCGGAACGGCCGTCGGCATCTCACCCCGCGACGAGATACACGCCCACCACGCAGAGCAGCATACCAGCGACCTTGCGCGCGGTCATCGGCTCGCCCAGCACGAGGACGCCGAGCAGGCTGCCGCCGAGGATGAACATCCCGTAGATCGGCACGACGACGCTCGCAGGGCCGAGCGAGAGGCCCTTGAACAGCGACCCACCGCGATCGTCAGGGCGATGCCCGCCGCGTAGGCATACAGCGCCCCGGGCCTCAGGAAATCCGCGCCGGTCTTGCCGGCGAAGGCCCCGCCGAGAACAGCGTTGGCGAGGGCCGAGACCGCAACGACGCCCGTCGCGACGGCAAGCACGGCAAAGGCGTTGAAATCGCCGGTGCGCGTGGCGAGCTTCACCAGAAGTGTCACCGCCGAGTAGCCGGCCATGCCGAGCAGCGCCCAGGCGATATGGGTCATGGGTTTCCGCTCCGGCGCGACGCCCGTCACATCACACCACCTTCAACCCCGCGATCCCGTCCTTGGGCTCCGGAAACTGCGGGTCCATCGCCTCCAGCGTGTCGGCGACGGTGCGGCTGACGACGAGGTTACGGTACCATTTGCGGTTGGCGGGAACGACGTGCCAGGGCGCGTAGGGCGTCGAGCAGCGCGCGAGCGCGTCGGCGAAGGCGGCCTGGTAGGCGTCCCAGGACTTGCGCTCGGTCAGATCGGCCGGATCGAACTTCCAGGCCTTGTCCGGCTCGGCGAGGCGGGATTCCAGGCGCTCCTTCTGCTTGTCCTTCGAGATGTGCAGGAAGAACTTGAGCACCGTCACGCCCGAGAGCGTGAGCAGCCGCTCGAAATCGTTGATCAGCCCGTAGCGCTCGCGCCAGACGGTCTCGGGCACGAGCTCCTTCACCCGCACGGCCAGGACGTCCTCGTAATGGCTGCGGTTGAACACGCCGATCAGGCCGCGCCCCGGAACCTTGGCGTGGTAGCGCCACAGGAAGTCCTGATCGAGCTCGTCCGAGCTCGGCACCTTGAACGACCAGACCCGGCAGCCCTGCGGGTTCACGCCCTTGAAGACGTTGCGGATGGTGCCGTCCTTGCCGCCGGTGTCGATCGCCTGGAACACCACGAGCAGGCTGCGCTTGCGCTCGGCATAGAGGCGTTCCTGCAGGACGCTGATCCGCTCGCGCTCGACCTTCAGAGCCGCGCCCGCGGCCTCCTTCTCGAAGCCGCCATCGGCGTCGGAATCAACCGCGCCGAGGTCGAAGGCCTGCCCCGGCACCACGGTCACGATGCCGGACGCGGCGCGTGGACCATCCTGCCATGGTGTCGCATCGTCCGCTGCGGGGGTTGCGGCGCGGTGGCGCTTGCCGTGCTTCTTCGACATGGGAAAAGACGGATCCTGACAGGTTTTCGCAACGGGAACGGTGCAGGCTATCGAAGGCTGCGGCCGAGGTCCAAGGCCGAGCCGGGTCGAGAGGAGATGCGGTGAAGCCGAGATCGGCGATCTGGTTCGTACGCCACGGCCAGACCGACTGGAACGCGCAGCGGCGCCTCCAGGGCCAGCGCGACATCGACCTCAACGCCACCGGCCTCGCCCAGGCGGCGGAGGCGGCCGCGCGCCTGCGCGCCGTGGCGGGGGCGGGGCTGGCCGACGCCGCCTTCGTCGCGAGCCCGCTGGTCCGCACCCGGCACACCATGGAAATTCTTCGCGATGGGCTGGGGCTGCCGCAGGCCGGCTACCGGACGGACCCACGACTGAAGGAGATCGGCTTCGGCGCCTGGGAGGGCTCGACCTGGGCCGAGATCCGGCGCTGGGACCCCTCCGGCGCGGCGGCGCGCGACCGCGACCGCTGGAACTACCAGCCGAAGGGACACGGCGCCGAGAGCTACGCCATGCTGACCGAGCGCGTCGCCGCGCTCATCGGCGAACTCGACGGCCCGACGGTGCTGGTCGCCCATGGCGGCGTCGCCCGCGCGGTGCTGGTGGCGCTCGGCCATGTCGACACCTACGCCGCCCCCCGCCTCGGGATCCGCCAGGGCAGCATCCTGGTGATCGAACCGGACGGTTGGCGCTGGGCGTGAAAAAAATCCGGCATTCAACGCCGGTTCAAGCGGCCCATGGAACCGTGCTACGCGACCGGTACGGGGCTCACGCCCCGGTGACGGCAAGATCCGGTCGCAGAATGGCCCCGCGCGCCGGACAAGCTCTCCCCGAACCGACTTGAGACGAGAGGGCCGATCCCTGGCGGGAGCGGCAGCGAAGAATCGGATGAGCACACTCACCGAGACGAGCCGGGGGCAGGAGGGCGGTACGCCGTCCGATAGGTTCGCGGGCAAGGCCTTCCTGCGCGGCGAGTCGCGTCCGGATCTGATCCGCAACGAAGTCCTCGCCGACATCTTTCGCGCCAGCGCGGAGACGAGGCCGGGGCAGGCTTGCCTGATCGACGGAGCGGCCCGCGATGCCGATGGCCGCTATCCGTCGCTGACCTACGCCGAAGTCGATGCCCGCTCCGATGCGGTCGCCGCCGCTCTGGCGAACCGTGGCATCGGACCGGGGGCGGTCGTCGGCCTCTGGATGGCGCGCGGGCCGGAACTGCTGATCGCGCAGATCGGCATCACCAAGTCCGGCGCCGCCTGGCTGCCCTTCGACGCCGAGGCCCCGGCCGACCGCGTCGGTGTGTGCCTCACCGACGCCGCGGCCAAGGCGCTGATCGTCTCCGAGGCACTGAAGACCGCCGCGCCGGACGCCGCCCCCGTCGTCGTCACCATCGAAGCCCTACTACGTGACGTGCCCGAGGGTGCACCCGCGCCGGACCTGAAGGCACTGCGCCTGACGCCGGAGCATCCGGCCTACCTGATCTACACCTCCGGCTCGACCGGCGTGCCAAAAGGCATCGTCATCAGCCACGCCAACATCTGCCACTTCCTGCGGTCCGGAAATGCGCTTTACGGCATGCGGGCCGACGACGTGGTGTTCCAGGGCGCCTCGGTCGCCTTCGATCTCTCGATGGAGGAGATCTGGGTTCCCTATCTCGTCGGCGCGACGCTGTTCGTGGCCACCCCGACGATGATGGGAGACGTCGAGAGCCTGCCGGGCATCATCGCGGGGGCAGGCGTTACGGTGCTCGACACGGTGCCGACGCTGCTCGCCATGATCACCGGCGACTTGGCCGGGGTCCGGCTGGTGCTGCTCGGCGGCGAGGCGCTGCCGGAGCCGCTGGTGGGCCGCTGGGCCGTGAACGGCCGCCAGCTCTTCAACACCTACGGCCCGACCGAAGCGACGGTCGTCGCCACCGCCGCCGAGATGCGCCCGGGCGAGCCCGTCACCATCGGCGGCCCGATCGCCAATTATTCGGTCTATGTCGCCGACGAGAGCCTCAACCTGCTCGATCCCGGACAGCAGGGCGAGTTGCTGATCGGCGGCCCCGGCGTCGCCAAGGGCTACCTGCAGCGGCCGGAGCTGACCGCGGAAAAGTTCGTCGCCAACCCGTTCGCGACGGGGGGCATCGATCCGGTGCTCTACCGCTCCGGCGACGCCGTCTCGCTGGATGCGCAGGGGCGCATCGCCTTCCACGGCCGCATCGACGATCAGGTCAAGGTGCGCGGCTTCCGGGTCGAGCTCGGCGAGATCGAGACGCGGATCCGGGCCGAGACCGGCATCAACCAAGCGGCCGTCGTGCTCCGCAACGACGACGGCGTCGAGCGGCTCGTCGCCTTCCTCGTGCCCGACCGCGGCGCGACCGTCGATCCGGCCGCCCTGAGAAAATCGCTCGCGGCGCAGCTGCCGCCCTACATGATGCCCGGCCATTTCGAGGCCGTCGAGACGCTGCCCCGGCTGACCTCCGGCAAAGTCGACCGCAAGGCGCTGAAGGCCGCCCCGCTCACCGTCACGGTGGTGGAGGGCGAACAGGAAGAGCCGCGGAACGACACCGAGGCCGCGCTGCTCGTCGCCGCGAAGAAGGCGTTCGGCGAACAGCCGATCGGGTTCGATGCGGATTTCTTCGTCGATCTCGGCGGCCACTCTCTGCTGGCTGCCCGCTTCGTCGGCGCGGTGCGCGACACGCCGGTGCTGGCGGCGATGACCATCCGCGACGTCTACGCCCATCGCACACTGCGGGCGATGTCGGACGACCTGATCGCGCGGTTCGGCGGCGTCGGCACGGACGTGGCCGTGCGCGATCTGAGCTTCGAGCCGCCGCCCCTGCTGCGCCGGGCGCTCTGCGGTCTCGCCCAGGCGGTCGCGCTGCCTTTCGTGATCGCGCTCGCGACCTCGCAATGGCTCGGCATCTTCGTCACCTACCTGCTGCTCACCGGCGGCGGGCTCGGGTTCTTCGAAGAGCTCGGCGTGCTGCTCGCGGTCTATATCGGCCTTGTCCTCGGCACCGGCGCCATCGCCATCGCCGCGAAATGGATTCTGCTCGGGCGGACCAGGCCCGGCCGCTATCCGCTCTGGGGCCAGTACTATTTCCGCTGGTGGCTGGTCTCGCGGCTGTCGCCGCTGGTCCACGTGAAGTGGCTGCAGGGCTCGCCGGCGATCGTCTGGTACCTCCGCCTGATGGGGGCGAAGATCGGCAAGGATGCGCTGATCTCCGAACTCGTCGTCGGCGCGCCGGATCTCCTGACCGTCGGCGCGGACGCGACGCTGGGCGGCCACAACGTCGTCGCCAATGCCGAGGTGATCGGCAACGAGCTCGTCATCGGCACCGTCACCATCGGCCGCGACGTCGTCACCGGCGCCTCCTGCGTGTTCGGGCCGGATACGGTGGTGGGCGACTACGCGCAGCTCGCCGACCTGACCACCGTGCCCGAAGGCACCGAGATCGGCGAGGCCGAGGCCTGGGACGGCTCCCCCGGCCGCAAGGTCGGCATGGTCGACGTCGCGAGCCTGCCGGAGCCCGCCTACGCCTCACCGGCCCGCCGGTTCTGGCTCGGCGCCGCCTATCTCGCCCTCGTCACCATCGTGCCGTCGGTCGGCCTGCTGCCGATCTTTCCGGCCTTCTTCGTGTTCGACCAGATCAGCGACTCCCTCGGCGACGTCACCGACATCGACTACCACTGGTACCTGCCGCTGCTCACCTGGCCCACCGCCATGCTGATGACGGCGAGTTCGGTGATGCTGATCGCGCTGATGCGCTGGGTGCTGGTGCCGCGGCTGCGCACCGAGACCTATTCGGTCCACTCGGTGTTCTACCTGCGCAAATGGACCCTGGCGCTTGCCGTCGAGGTGACGCTGGAGATGCTCTCCTCGCTCTTCGCCACCGTCTACATGCGGGCCTGGTACCGCATCATGGGCACGCGGATGGGCAAGGGCTCGGAGATCTCCACCAACCTCTCCGGCCGCTACGACATCGTCGACATCGGCCCGAACAACTTTCTGGCCGACGAGGTGATCATCGGCGAGGAGGAGATCGTCCGGGGCTGGGTCGAGACCCATCCGGTCAAGACCGGCGCCCGCGTCTTCATCGGCAACGAGGCGGTGGTACAGCCCGGCGCGATCATCCCAGACGACGTGCTGATCGGCATCAAGTCGAAGGCGCCGTCCAATGCCGAGATGTCGCCCGGCGACACCTGGTTCGGCTCGCCGCCGATCAAGCTGCCGACCCGGCAGCGCGTCGATCTCGGCGAGATCGGCAAGACCTACGAGCCCGGCTTCGGCCCGAAGATCCGGCGCGGGCTTTTCGAGGCGTTCTCGACCTCGTTCTCGCCGATGCTGTACCTCACGCTCGCGGTCTGCGGCATCGACTACTACTTCTATCCGGCCATCCTGGCGGGTGACTGGAGCGGTCTCGCCATCAGCTTCATCGTGGTCAGCGTCGCCTTCGCCTTCATCCAGACGGCCGCGGTGATCGGGCTGAAATGGGCGCTGATGGGCACCTACAAGCCCGGGATGCGGCCGATGTGGTCGTGGTTCGCCATGCGCACCGAGGCGATCGCCGTGGCCTATTGGGGGCTCGCCGGAAAGGTGCTGCTCGAGCACATGATGGGCACGCCGTTCCTGCCCTGGATGCTGCGGCTCTTCGGCGTGAAGATCGGCCAGGGCTGCTGCCTGTTCACGACCGACGTCACAGAGTTCGACTGCGTGACGATCGGCGACTACGTCACCGTCAACCGCGTCTCGGCGGCCCAGACCCATCTCTACGAGGACCGGATCATGAAGGTCGGCCGCGTCTCGATCGGCAACGGCGTCTCGATCGGCTCCTTCGCCACGGTGCTCTACGACGCCAAGGTCGGCGACTTCGCGCGGCTGCGCCCGCTCACCATCGTCATGAAGGGCGAGACGATTCCCGCGCATAGCGAGTGGGAGGGCGCGCCGCCGGTGCCGGTGACGCGCGCGCCGGCCGAGGCGAAGCAGGCGGCTTGAGAGGCTTCACGCAAAAAAAGTCGTGAAAAGCCTGTCGGGATGGCCATGCTTCGTTCGTCCTGGGATCGGACCGGCGAGACGGCCGAGCACGAGAGGAGCCCGACGATGAGCGACCACCCGCAAGCCACACCCCCGAAAGACATCACCAAGGGCGGCGTCGTCGCCTACCTCCAGGTCGACGGCGCCCTGAAGGCGGCCGAGTTCTACGGCCGCGCCTTCGCCGCCGAGACCGCCTACGTCATCCCGCCGGACGACAAGGGCCGGACCATGCACGTCCACCTGCACATCAACGGTTCGTCGGTGATGCTCGGCGACGCCTATCCCGAGTACGGACACCCGCTCCTGCCGCCGCAGGCCTTCAACCTGACGCTGATGGTCGACGACATTGCGCCGTGGTGGGATCGCGCGGTCGCGGCCGGCTGCAGCGTGATCACGCCCTACGCCGAGATGTTCTGGGGCGACGTCTACGGCCAGCTCCGTGACCCCTTCGGCGTCACCTGGGCACTGAACCAGCCCAAGCGCTAGCGCGTCGCTCCCCCTCGGATGACGGAGACGTTCCCATGACCGATACCGCCGACGCAGCGGACCGCGACCTCGTGCTCACGCGGCTGATCGCGGCGAGCCCGGCCGCGCTCTATCGCTGCTGGACCGAGCCGGAGCTGATGAAGCAGTGGTTCACGCCGGCCCCCTGGACCACGGTCCATGCCGAGACCGACGTGCGGCCCGGCGGCGCGAGCCTCGTCGTCATGAAGGGGCCGGACGGCACCGAGTTCCCGAACCGCGGCGTCTATCTCGAAGTCGTGCCGAACGAGCGCCTCGTCTTCACCGACGCCTATGTCGCCGCCTGGGAACCATCGCAGAAGCCGTTCATGACGGTGATCCTAACCTTCGAGACGGAGGGCGACGGCACCCGCTACACCGCTCGCGCCCGCCACTGGAGTGCCGCCGACCGCGAGGCCCATGAAGGCATGGGTTTTCACGAGGGCTGGGGGAAGGCGGCGGACCAGCTCGCAGCGCTGGCGGCGGGGCTGTAGGGCAGAGCGCGTAACCCTCTCCCCTCTGCGGGAGAGGGGAGCGCCACGTCCGGAGAGGTCGTTCCCCTCTCCCGCCCTGCATCCGCAGGGCACCCTCTCCCGCAGAGGGGAGAGGGATTTTGGCGCCGGCTCAAGCCGCCTTCGCCGGGCCCAACCGCTTGTCGAGATACGTGTCCACCGTCTGGGTCAGTTCGTCGACCTTGCCGTCGAAGAAGTGGTTGGCGCCCTCGACCATCTGGTGCTCGATGATGACGCCCTTCTGGACCTTCACCTTCTCGATCACCGGCATGACCTCGCGGGCCGGCGCGACCCGATCCTCGGAGCCGTGCACGAACAGGCCGGAGGAGGGGCAGGGGGCGAGGAAGGTGAAATCGTAGCGGTTGGCCATGGCCGCGATCGAGATGAAGCCCTCGATCTCGGGGCGGCGCATCAGCAGCTGCATGCCGATCCAGGAGCCGAACGAGACGCCAGCGATCCAGCAGGCCTTGGCCTCGGGGTTGACCGACTGCACCCAATCGAGGGCCGAGGCGGCGTCCGACAGCTCTCCCGAACCGTGATCGAACGCGCCCTGGCTGCGGCCGACGCCGCGGAAGTTGAAGCGCAGGGCCGCAAATCCGCGATTCGCGAACGTGTAGAACATGTTGTAGACGATCTGGTTGTTCATCGTGCCCCCGAACTGGGGGTGCGGATGCAGCACGATCGCGATCGGCGCGCCCTTCTTCTTGGGCGCCTGGTAGCGGCCTTCGAGGCGACCGGCCGGGCCGGTGAAGATGACTTCGGGCATGATGTCCTCAGGCGGAGCATCCGATCGCCTCCGCTCGGCGGAAACCGGCGGGACCCATGATCCGGGCGCATCTCGCGACGCCTTGACTCGGTCCGCCAGCTTCGTACAAGCGGCTTAGAATAATTCTAGGCGATTAGAAGCATTCTAAACAAGAAGCCGCTTGAGGCGGCCCTGTCGTTGCAGGTGTTGCGTGGCAGCGCCTTAGCACGGTGACGGGGGGCGAAAGCAAGAATTTCGAGCACCCGGTCGGTGGGCGCGGCGAAATCGGGCGATCGAGAACCAGACAGGATGACCGCAGCCACGCGCAGCTACCTCGACCATAACGCCACGTCTCCGGTTCGTCCGGAGGTGGCGGCAGCGGTCGCGCGTGCGCTGGCACTGCCCGGCAATCCCTCCTCGATCCATGCCGAGGGCCGTGCCGCCCGCGCCATGCTCGACACCGCCCGCGATTCCGTGGCCGCCCTCGTCGGCGCGCGGCCGGCGCAGGTGACCTTCACCAGCGGCGGCACAGAGGCCGCGAACGCCGTGCTCTCGGGCGCCTTGCGCCGCACCGGCCGGCCGGCCCCGACGCGGCTCCTGATCTCCGCGACCGAGCACCCCTGCGTCTCCGCCGGCCACCGCTTTTCGCCGGACGCCGTCGCGGTGCTGCCGGTCGATGAAGCGGGCGTGCTTCGGCTCGACGTGCTGCGCGAGCGTCTGGCAGATCTGGCCGGCGAGAGCCTGCTGATTTCGGTCCACGCCGCCAACAACGAGACCGGGGTGGTCCAGCCGCTTGCCGAGATCGTGGCGCTGGCGCGCGAGCACGGTCAAGCGTTGGTGCACAGCGATGCCGTGCAGGCCGTCGGCAAAGTCTCCCTCGACATGGCGGCGATCGGCCTCGATGCGCTCACCCTCTCGGGCCACAAGTTCGCGGCGCCGAAGGGCGTCGGCGCCCTCGTGCTCGCCGACGGCGTCGTCCTCGAATCCGCCTTCGTACGCGGCGGCGGCCAGGAGTCGCGCCTGCGCTGCGGCACCGAGAACCTTTCGGGCGTTGCCGGCATGGGCGAGGCGGCCGGCCTCGCGACGGCTGATCGCGATGCCGAGGGCCCACGGCTCGCGGACCTGCGGAATGCTCTCGAAGCACGGGTGCTGGCACTCGCACCGGACGCCGTCGTATTCGGCAAGGGCGCGCCGCGCCTGCCGAACACCCTCAGCTTCGCGGTCCCCGGCCTGGAGGCTGCCACCGCGCTGATCGCCTTCGATCTCGCCGGCGTCGCGGTCTCGTCGGGCTCGGCCTGCTCGTCGGGCAAGGTGGCGCGCTCGGCCACGCTCGCGGCCATGGGCGTGAGCCCTGCAGTGGCCGCGGGGGCGCTACGCGTGAGTTTCGGCTGGAATTCCACGGACGCGGATGCGGCACGGTTCCTCACGGCCTTCGAACGGGTCGTGTCGTCCCTATATCAGCGGCGAGGGCAGGCGGCATGACGCGCGCCTCCCACCGTCATCTCGAAAATACGCCGGCCCCTCGGTCCGGCGCCGTCAGGAGACGTTGAATGCCTGCAGTGCAGGAGACCATCGACCGGGTTCGTTCGATCGACCTCGACCAGTACAAGTACGGCTTCGAGACCGTCATCGAGATGGAGAAATCCGTCCGTGGCCTGTCCGAGGACGTGGTGCGCTTCATCTCGGCCAAGAAGGACGAGCCGGAGTGGATGCTGGAATGGCGCCTCGACGCCTATCGCCGCTGGCTCACCATGCAGGAGCCCGACTGGGCGCGCGTGTCCTACGACAAGATCGACTACAACAACCTCTATTACTACGCGGCGCCCAAGCGCCCGGCGGCGCTCTCCCTCGACGAGATCGACCCGGAAATCCTGAAGACCTACGAAAAGCTCGGCATCCCACTGCGCGAAGTCGAGGTGCTGGAGGGCATCGCCCCCGAGCGCCGCGTCGCCGTGGACGCCGTGTTCGACTCCGTCTCGGTCGCGACCACCTTCAAGAAGGAACTCTCGAAGGCCGGCGTGATCTTCATGCCGATCTCCGAGGCCCTGCGCGAGTACCCGGACCTCGTCCGGAAGTACCTCGGCACGGTCGTGCCGGTGACAGACAACTTCTTCGCGACCCTGAACTCGGCGGTGTTTTCCGACGGCTCGTTCGTCTACATCCCGCCCGGCGTGCGCTGCCCGATGGAGCTGTCGACCTACTTCCGCATCAACGAGCGCGATACCGGCCAGTTCGAGCGGACCCTCATCATCGCCGACAAGGGCAGCTACGTCTCGTATCTCGAGGGCTGCACCGCCCCGAAGCGCGACGACAACCAGCTCCATGCGGCGGTGGTCGAGCTCGTCGCCCTGGACGACGCCGAGATCAAATACTCCACCGTCCAGAACTGGTACCCCGGCGACAACGAGGGCAAGGGCGGCATCTACAACTTCGTGACCAAGCGCGGCGATTGCCGCGGCGCCCGCTCGAAGATCTCGTGGACGCAGGTCGAGACCGGTTCGGCGATCACCTGGAAGTACCCGTCCTGCATCCTGCGCGGCGACGATTCCCGCGGCGAGTTCTACTCGATCGCAGTGTCGAACGGCATGCAGCAGGTCGATTCCGGCACCAAGATGATCCATCTCGGCAAGAACACGTCGAGCCGCATCATCTCGAAGGGCATCTCGGCCGGGCGTTCGCAGAACACCTATCGCGGCCTCGTCTCGGCGCACAAGAAGGCGAAGAACGCCCGCAACTTCACCAACTGCGACTCGCTCCTGATCGGCGATCAGTGCGGCGCGCACACGGTGCCCTACATCGAGTCGAAGAACGCTTCCGCGGTGTTCGAGCACGAGGCCACCACCTCGAAGATCTCCGAGGACCAGATGTTCTACTGCCAGCAGCGCGGCCTCTCAAACGAGGAGGCCACCGCCCTCATCGTCAACGGCTTCGTCCGCGACGTGCTGCAGCAGCTGCCGATGGAGTTCGCCGTGGAGGCGCAGAAGCTGATCTCGATCAGTCTCGAAGGCTCGGTGGGCTGAGGCCCGCCTAGACAAGAACGATCACTGTCGGCGCCAACCCCACTGCCCCGCAGCGGGGCTCGGCAGCCGTTTCCAACCAGGACGACCCAAGCATGCTCGAAATCAAGAACCTCGTCGTACAGATCGAGGACAACCGCATCCTCAACGGCTTGAACCTCACCGTGAACGATGGCGAGGTCGCCGCGATCATGGGACCGAATGGCTCCGGCAAGTCGACGCTGTCCTACGTCATCGCCGGCAAGGAGGACTACGAGGTCCTCGACGGCGAAATCCTGCTCGACGGCAACAACGTGCTGGAGATGTCGCCGGACGAGCGCGCCGCAGCCGGCCTGTTCCTGGCCTTCCAGTATCCGCTGGAAATTCCCGGCGTCGGCACGATGACCTTCCTCAAGGCCTGCATCAACGCGCAACGCCGCGCCCGCGGCGAGGGCGAGATCTCGACGCCGGACTTCATCCGCAAGGTGAACGCCGCCGCCGACAAGCTCGAGATCGAGAAGGACATGCTCAAGCGCGCCCTCAACGTCGGGTTCTCCGGCGGCGAGAAGAAGCGCATGGAGATCCTGCAGATGGCGCTGCTGGAGCCGAAGTTCTGCGTGCTCGACGAGACCGATTCCGGCCTCGACATCGACGCGCTGCGTATCGTCTCAGAGGGCGTGAACGCGCTGCGCGCCCAGGGCCGCTCGTTCCTCGTCATCACCCACTACCAGCGCCTCCTCGACCACATCGTGCCCGACACCGTGCACGTCATGTCGAAGGGCCTGATCGTGAAGACCGGCGGCAAGGAGCTGGCGCTCGAACTCGAGAAGTCCGGCTACGCCGATTACCGCAGCGAGGCCGCGTGATGGCCGACATCCAGAACCTGCGCAGCGCCGCCGAAACCCGCCTGTCGAGCCTGTTCGAGTCGGCGCGTCAGAGCTTCGCCAGCGAAGAGAAGATCTCGCGGGAGGAAGCCTTCAAATTCTTCGAGGCGACGGGCCTGCCGAGCCGCCGCGTCGAGGCCTTCAAGTACACTGACCTGCGCGCCGCCATCGAGGATGCGGCGCATCCGGCCAAGAAGCCCTCTCTCGACGTGGCGAAGGCGGCGGTGAGTGCCGCGACGGCCTTCGCCGGCATCGAGGCCGTGCGCCTGACCTTCGTCAACGGCCACCTGATCGGCGAGTTGTCCGACCTCGACCGCGTGCCGGCAGGCGTCACGGTCACGCCGCTCAACGAGGCGATGAGCCAGGGCGATCCGCTGTTGAAGCAGCTCGCGCCGGTCGCGCAGACCCGCGAAAACCCGATCTACCAGCTGAACACCGCCTTCCTGGCGGACGGCGCGCTGATCTCGGTCGACGCTGGCGCCACGGTCGAGACGCCGATCCACCTGCGCTTCGTCGGCACCGGCGAGACCGCCTTCTCGACGGCGACCCGCGTGCTGGTCACCTTGGGGGAGGGCGCCGAGTTCTCCTTCCTCGAGAGCCACGAGGGGCAGGACGGTGTCGCCTACCAGCCGAACGACGTGGTCGACACGGTGATCGCCGACCGGGCCAACCTGCATCACACCCGCCTCAACCGCGAGGGCGACAAGGCCGTCGCGCTCTCGACGATCACGGCGCGGCTCGGGGCCGGATCCAACATCGAATCCGTCAATCTCGTCTTCGGCGGCGTGCTCTCGCGCCACCAGATCTACCTGCACTTCGCCGGCGAGAACGCCACGGCGACCGTCAACGGCGCGGCGATGCTCGGCCACGGTCGGCTCGCCGACTCGACGCTGCTCGCCGACCACGCAGCGGTCGGCGGGGTCAGCCGCGAGATGTTCAAGACGGTGATCGACGGCGATTCAACCGGCGTGTTCCAGGGCAAGATCATCGTCCGCCAAGCGGCGCAGAAGACCGACGGTAAGATGAAGTCGGACTGCCTGCTCCTGACCGACGACGGCCAGATGATGAACAAACCCGAGCTCGAAATCTTCGCCGACGACGTCGCCTGCGGCCACGGCGCGACCTGCGGCGCACCGGACGAAGACCTGCTGTTCTACCTCATGGCCCGCGGCTTGCCGAAGCCGATCGCCGAAAGCCTGCTCGTCCAGGCCTTCGTCGGCGAGGCGATCGAGTCGGTCACCCACGAAGGCGCACGGGACGCGCTGATCGGCGAAGTCGAGGGTTGGCTGAAGACGCGGGGGTAAGAACTCTCCCCCCCCCTCCGCGGGGGGAGGGGAGCGTTGACCGATCCTCGTCCTCGCCCGACGTGCCCCCAGAGCGGGCCGCGCAGGAGGGCTTCAGGGATCGCAGAGACTGCTGGAAGCCTCCTTCGAGGCCTCCGCTTCGCTTCGGCACCTCGGGACGAGGGCGCGGGTTGGAGGAGCGAGGCTCGCAACTGACCGCAGGTTCGAGATCGACACCATGAACGCACCGATCCGCCAGCCGAGCTACGACGTCGAGGCGATCCGGAAGGAATTCCCGATCCTGTCGAAGCAGGTCTACGGCAAACCCCTGGTCTATCTCGACAATGCCGCTTCCGCGCAGAAACCGCGCGCCGTGATCGACGCCATGGTCGGCTGCATGGAGGGCGCCTATGCCAATGTGCATCGCGGGCTGCACTACATGGCGAACGCCGCGACCGAAGGTTTCGAGGGTGCGCGCGAGACCACGCGGCAGTTCCTGAACGCCACCTCCACCGACGAGATCGTCTTCACCCGCAACGCGACGGAGGCCTACAACCTCGTCGCCTCCTCGATGCATCGCGGCGGGCTGATCGGGGAGGGGGACGAGATCATCCTCTCGATCATGGAGCACCACTCCAACATCGTTCCCTGGCATTTTCTGCGAGAGCGCTACGGGGCCGTCATCAAGTGGGCGCCCGTCGACGACGAGGGCAACTTCCTGCTGGACGCGTACGAGAAGCTGTTCTCGCCGCGTACGAAGATGGTCGCGATCACGCACATGTCGAACGTGCTCGGCACGGTGACGCCGGCCGAGGCGATCATCCGCATCGCCCATGGGCACGGCGTGCCGGTGCTGCTCGACGGGGCGCAGAGCGCGGTCCACCGCACGATCGACGTGCAGGCGCTCGATTGCGACTTCTTCGTCTTCACCGGCCACAAGGTCTACGGCCCGACCGGCATCGGCGTGCTCTACGGCAAGAAGGAATGGCTCGACCGTCTCCCGCCCTACCAGGGCGGCGGCGAGATGATCCGGACCGTCTCCGAGGACACCATCACCTACAACGACCCGCCGCACCGCTTCGAGGCCGGCACGCCGGCGATCATCGAAGCGGTGGGCCTCGGTGCGGCGCTGGAATTCATGATGGGTGTCGGCCGCGAGGCGATCAGTGCGCACGAGGACGCGCTGACGGCCTACGCACAGGAGCGGCTCGGGGCGATGAACGCGATCCGCCTGATCGGAACGGCACGGGACAAGGGCGGCGTCGTCGCCTTCGAGATGAAGGGCACGCATGCCCACGACATCGCCACGGTGATCGACCGCCAGGGCATCGCCATCCGCGCCGGCACGCATTGCGCCATGCCGCTGCTCAACCGCTTCGGCGCGACCTCGACCTGCCGCGCCTCGTTCGGCCTGTATAATACGAAGGCCGAGATCGACGCGCTTGCGGAGGCGCTCGCCAAAGCCGAGATGCTGTTCGCCTGAGTTTTTTGATTGTCCGTCGCGGCCCGGGCCGCACCGGAGGAGGATCATCATGAGCACCGACGCCACCATCACCGGCGGCACCAACACGCCGGCCGTCGCGGCGGCCTCCGCGATCCCGCCGGAAGAGCTCGACCGGCTGACCGACGACATCGTCGCCGCGCTCAAGTCCGTCTACGATCCCGAGATCCCGGCCGACATCTACGAGCTCGGCCTGATCTACAAGGTCGACATCGCCGACGACCGCAAGGTCGCGATCGACATGACCCTTACCGCCCCGGGCTGTCCCGTGGCCGGCGAAATGCCGGGCTGGGTCGAGGACGCGGTCTCGAAGGTGCCGGGCGTCCAGTCCTGCGACGTGACGATGGTGTTCGACCCGCCCTGGGACCAGAGCCGCATGTCGGACGAGGCGCGCGTGGCGCTGGACATGTGGTAGCTGCCGGCTCCGCGCGTGGCAGCGCTGCGCTGGACCAGCAATCGGCGAATGCTTATCTTGGGCTAGAGCATAACCCCCTCACCCGCCCGGGCCTTGAACCCGGCCGCAGGAGAGAACGATGTCAGGTTTCCAGGTGATCTCGCTGACCGACCGCGCCGCGGATCGGCTCAAGGCGATCATAGCCGATGCGGACAAGCCGATCGCGGGGTTGCGCGTCGGCGTGCGCAACGGTGGCTGCGCCGGCATGGCCTACACGATGGAATATGCCGAAGGCCGCAACGTCGGCGAGGACATGGTCGAGGTGAACGGCGTGACCGTGTTCATCGACCCGAAGGCGGTGCTGTTCCTCCTCGGCACCGAGATGGACTTCAAGACCGACAAGCTGTCGTCGCAGTTCGTGTTCAACAACCCGAACCAGACCTCGGCCTGCGGCTGCGGCGAGTCCATCGCCATCACCCCGGCGACGCCGGACAGGCTCGCGGCGGCCGGCGTGCCGGCCTGACGCGACCTCAGGCGACCTCGGAAAACTCCGAGAGCTCGCCGTCGTCGATCGTGCGGTTCCGGCCCGCGCGCTTGCCGGCATAGAGGCAGGAATCGGCCCGCTCGATGAACGACACCATGGTGTCGTCGGGGCGTCTCTGCGCGACGCCGAGCGAGATCGTGACCTTCCCGAGCGATTCGCCGGTGGCGCGCTTCACGAGATCACGGCCCATGATGCTGGTGCGGACGGCCTCGGCCACGATGCGTGCGGCATCGCGGCCGATACCGGGCAGAAGGATGCCGAACTCTTCGCCACCGAAGCGCGAGAGCGTCGCGCGCGCCGAGACGGTCTCGCGCATCACGACCGCCACGAGCCGCAGGACTTGGTCGCCGGTCAGATGGCCGAACAGGTCGTTGAAGCGCTTGAAGAAATCGATGTCGATCAGGATTAGGCTCGCCGGCTGGTGCGACTTGGCGCCCTCGTCGATCTCCTTGCAGAGCATCTCCTCGAAATGCTTGCGGTTGGAGAGGCCGGTCAGCGGATCCGTCAGGCTCTCGAGCCGGGCCGCGGCCAGCGTCTCGCGCAAGGTTTCGATCTCGCGCCGGCTTTCACGCATATGCGCCTCCAGCGTCCGGTTGCTCGCCGCCACCTCGCAGGTGTTGACGATCAGCGTCGCGACGATGTCTTTCAGCCGGTTCGGCGTGGTGTCGGCGAGATCCTTGGAGATGGCCTGCAGCGACGCGCCGTACTGGGCCGTCGAACCGAGAGACAGGTCGATCATCTCCATGATGCCCTGCACCTCGGTGATCAGGCCCGCATTGTGACGATCCAGCTCGCCTTCGACGTTGCGGCCGTCGATATGGGCCTCGTAGAGGTCGTCGATGTCGCCGTCGGAGAGGCTGCCGCTCTGCGTGGTCAGACGCTTGATCGCGGTGTTCATCAGGGGCTGGCGGCCCGAGACGTAATTATACCAGACCGCGTAGGCGCGGGGGCTCGCCGACGAGCCGTAGTCGCGCATCAGCTCGTTCGCGCGCTGCGCGATGACGTAGCTGCGTTCGCGATCCTCATGCCCAGCGCCGCTCATTCGACCTAACCCGACCCACCGTGCGGAGATCATGACCGACGGGTGGTAGCTGGCAGGTTAAAGTTCGGACGGAAACGTCGCCCTCGATCCTCGGAAATCAGTGAACCCGGTCAGAACCTTCGCTTCGGAGCGACGTCGCGGGCCGGGGCTCAATCCTTCCTGGGCGGCACGGGACGCATCAGGAAGGCCGGCACGTGCGCGCCGAGGCCCACCGGCGTATCGCCGTCGTCGTCGCGGCGCGGCGCGGGACGTCGGCTCTCGCGCTCGCGCTCGCGCTCGCGGGGGCGATCGTCAGCCGGCCGCTCGGCCACGCGGCGCGGAGGCAGCGCGGCGCGCTCGGCCGGAGGCTGCTCCACAGGCAACGGTGCGGGAGCCTCTTCGGAACGCGGACGCCGGCCGCGGACGCGGGTCGCCGAACGGGTCTCGTCGGTCTTGGCGCGGCGGCTCCCCTCGGCACGGGGCTCGCGGCCGGCTTCAGCGCGCGGCTCGCTGTGCGCAGCGCTACCGCTGCGGCTTCCGCGGCGGCGCGGGCGGCTCTCCTCGGATTCTCCCAGATCCCCGGACAACGCGGCGAGATCGCCGTCGAGCCAGGGGATCGGCTGGCCGATCAGACTCTCGATCGCCGCGAGCGAGCGCTCGTCGCCACGTCCGATCAGGGTGAAGGCGTGGCCCGAACGGCCGGCGCGGCCAGTGCGGCCGATGCGGTGAACGTAGTCCTCGGCGTGATGCGGCACGTCGAAATTGAAGACGTGGCTCACGGCCGGAATGTCGAGACCGCGCGCGGCGACGTCGGAGGCGACGAGCAGCGGCACCTCGCCGGAGCGGAAGCCTTCGAGGGCGAGGGTCCGCGCGCGCTGGTCCATGTCGCCGTGGAGCGCCGCGACATTGAAGCCGTGGCTGGCCAGCGATTTCTGCAGCAGTGCCACGTCGCGCTTGCGGTTGCAGAAGACGAGGCCGTTCTGGAGTTCCTTGGCGTCGCGCATCAGGCGGCGCAGGGTCTCGCGCTTGGCAGCCGCCTCCGATCCCGTCGCCACGAGCCGCTGCTCGATCGTCGTCGCGGCGGAGGCCGGCCGGCTGACCTCGACCCGCTGCGGGTTCGACAGGAACATGTCGGCGAGACGCTCGATCTCCGGCGGCATGGTCGCCGAGAAGAACAGCGTCTGGCGCGTGAACGGCACCATCTTCACGATGCGCTCGATGTCGGGGATGAAGCCCATGTCGAGCATGCGGTCGGCCTCGTCGATGACGAGGAGCTCGACGCCGGTGAGCAGGAGCTTGCCGCGCTCGAAATGGTCGAGCAGGCGGCCGGGCGTTGCGATCAGAACGTCGGTGCCGCGCATCAGCTTGGCATCCTGGTCCCCGAAGGAGACGCCGCCGATGATGAGCGCAACGTTGAGCTTGTGGTTGGTGCCGTAGCGCTCGAAGTTCTCGACGACCTGCGCCGCGAGTTCGCGGGTCGGCTCGAGGATCAGCGTGCGCGGCATCCGGGCGCGGGCGCGACCGTTCTCCAGCATCGTCAGCATCGGCAGCGTGAACGCCGCCGTCTTGCCGGTGCCGGTCTGGGCGATGCCGAGCACGTCGCGCCGCGCGAGCACGTGGGGGATCGCGTTCGCCTGGATCGGCGTCGGCTCGGTGTATCCGGCGGCGGCGACGGCCGCGAGGACCTTGTCGCTCAGTCCGAGATCGGCAAATGACATGATCGTTTGGAGACCGTCCGCGCGAGGTCTTCGGCATCATCGGCGCGACACGGCGTCGGCTCACCGTACGAACCGCGCCAAGGCGAATGATGCGAAATCAAGAGACCCGAGCAAGGGATCCGCGGGGAAGGGTCCCGCGGATCCCTTGCTCGGGCCGGTCGGGCTCGCGTCGCGGCGGAAGCGTCCGGTCGTGTCCCGTGGCCGTCGTTTAAGCCACGCACCATCCTCGCCCCGCCGAGGGTGCGAGCGTGCGCGACGTTTAGAGGCTTGCCGGGGCTTGTCAATCTTCGGAGGATATCCGTCCCCGGCAGGCTCGGGATCAGGGTCCGCGGACGAGCAGCCGTTCCTTGCCGTTGCAGGGATCGAGGACGACGCTGCGGGCGGACGTGCCGATCGAGCCGGTCACCTCCGGGTCGGCGATGCCCGACGGGAGCGACGCGACGCGGCTTCCGGCCCTGTCGACGGTGCGGGCGAGGTGATGGACCAGCCCGAGCGCGCCGACGCTCGCGACGAGCGCGATCAATGCCGTCGAGGCGAGGAGGCCGCGGGGACCGAAGGGATCGAAGGACATCGGGCAGGCACCGTCCGCGAGCGCCGGGCAGCGGCGGCACGCCCGGATCATCGGCGAACACGGTTAATGCGGCCTGACGCGAGAGCGACGAAGTCTGCCCCTTTCGGGACAGGCGATCATGAGCCTCCGGCAATTTTCCCTCGGCAATGCGCAGTATAAATCCACTCTTCGAGCCAACCGGAAGGATCGATCCACACTCGCCCGGCCGGATCCGACGCCCATCGGCGCTATTGGGCCGATGCGGCCGGAGATGTCATCTTCGCTAGTGACGTGTGCGAAAAATCACCTCCGGCTTATCCCCTCGATCGGCCGCGGCTAACCTTTACCTTTCCTTGACGAGGTCGGGTGCATCTGAGCGGCTTGTTGCAGGAAAGCGACAGACCTTCCGACGGGACCGGAGCTAGAAGCGCGCCGGCTTTCGCCAATCAGGACCTTGCACCGCATGAAAAAACTGCTTCTCGCCTCGTCCGTCCTCGCCGGCATGACCGTCGTCGCTTCGGCCGCGGATCTGCCGCGCCGCGTCGCCGCTCCGCCGATCTTCACGCCGGTTCCGGTCTTCACCTGGACGGGCTTCTATGCCGGCTTCAACGCGGGCTACGGCTTCGGCACGCAGGACACCCAGCAGGCGACCGTGATCGGCATCCCCGCCAACGGCCTGCTCGTGAACGCGGCCGGCGCCCCCGCCACGGGCGCCGTCGCCTTCGGCAACAGCAACCGCACCGACGGCTTCGTCGGCGGTGGCCAGATCGGCTACAATTATCAGTTCACCCCGGGATCGGGCTTCGTGATCGGCGTCGAGGCCGACGCCCAGTACGCCGATTTCGGCCGTGACCGGAACCGCGCCGCCTTCAGCACCGGCACCGCCCCCGGCGCCGGCGTGACCTTCTTCAACCCGAACGGCTTGTCGGGCCTCGACTATTTCGGCACGGTCCGCGGCCGCCTCGGCTACGCCTTCGACCGCACCCTCGTGTACGGCACCGGCGGCTTCGCCTACGGCGCCGGCGGCGGTCGTGAGTTCGGTCTGCCGGATTCCTCCACCAGCGATTTCCAGACCGGCTACGCCGTCGGCGGCGGCATCGAGTACGCGCTTCCCACCGAGTCGTTCCTGAACGTCTTCAAGTCGTCCGCCGTGACGCTGAAGCTCGAAGGCCTCTACGTGAACCTCGATCGCGGCGGCAACCGCAACACCGGCGCCTTCGCCGTCGGTGCGAACGGCGCCGTCGCCAGCCTCGCCGGCGGCAACGGCGTCCTGCTCTCCGGCGCAGTCCGCCGCCAGGATACCGAGTTCGCCGTCGTGCGCGCCGGCATCAACTACAAGTTCGGCTCGTACTAGAACCGGACGGTACCGAATTCCGGCGGTTCCCGGACGGGGCCTCTCGGACGACATCAACACACCCTCGGACCGGAACCCCGGTCCGAGGGTGCTTTCGTTCGTGCCGGCGGCAGCGGGTGGCCGGATCTGCGGTCGTCGCCGGAGGCGGGCGTCGGAGCGGAGGAAACCGAAGGAATGATCCGTAAGGCCGGATCGAACGTAGCGGCGGCTCGTGGCAGGTCGTCCGACCCGCCGCCTGACCGAAGGCGGTCAGCCGTCGGGGTACGTCGAGGCAGTTGCTCGACGGCTGCCGCACACAGGCCGCGTACCCGCAAGGCGGACCGGTTCCTTGCAGGGCGATCGAGCCCCGCGGGCTAGGCCACCGCAGATCGGGGGAGAGGTGTCCTTTTCAGGCACTGCCCCGGCGGCCGATCGTGCGCTCGAGGGCGAGCCCGAGCGAGAGCGAGCCGAAGATCCACAGGAACAGGTAGATGTAATCGATGGTGATCGGAAGGGTCGGATCGTAGCCGAGCCGAACCCATTCGACGAGCTGTAGAATCGGATTCCACTTCAGGTAGTAATAAATCTGCTCCGGAAAGTCGCTGGCCAGGAACATGACGCCGCTGGCGATATAGAGCAGGATACCGATCCCGATATATCCGAGTAGCCATCCCGGGAAGACCTGGATGATCGCGACGTTTACGGTTCCGACTCCAATTCCTAGGGCGATCGCGCTCAGATATCCACAAATCGCCGTCGTTATATCCTTCGGTATCGGATTGAGGCCGAGCGCAAACAGGATCGTCAGAATCAACATCACACCCAGGAAGCTGCTGACGATCTCGACGAGAACGCGCGAGAACATGACATCGAGCGTTCTGACCTGAGGATAATAGGTCAGCGGCTTGTTCTGCATGATGCCCTTCATGATCTCGCGGGAGATGTACTGAAAGGCGAGGGCGGGAATGGCACCGGTTGCCGCGAAGACCATCGTGCTGTCGCCGAACGGCGGCGGCACATGCCGGAAGGCCATGGCGGTGGCGATGATGAACATGTGCGCCACCGGCCAGAGCACCTGGACCAGATAGCCCCAGTAGGAGCCGGCGAAGCGGGTGCGCATGTCGCGCAGCATCAGCGCGTTGAGCACGCGCAGATACGAGTCGATCCGCTCGGCCTTCGAGAAGATGGACCGCGGCCCGAGCGAAGGGATTTCGAGTTGCATGGCAGGCCGTCGAACGCTCCGTTCAGGCCTTCGCTATCGCCAGCGAACGCGACCAAATTGAGCCCGCCAGCCCAAGGCGCCATTCGTGCCGCATGACGAAACCGTAATGCCGGCGCCACGCCCAGGTCAGGCGGCGGCCCGTATTTCTGGCGATACGCTCCGCCCTGCACGGCGACAGCACGACCGCTTTCCGGAGATCTCCATGACAACGACCTTCCGTCGTCGCGCCCTCGCTTCCGTCGCCGCCGCGGCCATCGTCGCCGGCGGCGCGGCGGGCGTCGGCGCGATTGCCCCCGCGACCCAGGTGCTGGCTCAGGCGCTGCCCAAGACCCCGATCGAGGCGCCCGAGCATCCGCCGGGCTCGTTCGCCGGCATCGTCAACAAGGTGAAGCCCGCCGTGGTCGCCGTGAAGGTGAAGCTCAACGACGACGCCACCGACGATGACGACGACGGCCCGGGCCGTCCCAACATGCAGCAGGTCCCGCCGCAGCTGCGCGAGTTCTTCAAGCGCTTCGGGCAGGGTGGTCCCAATGGCGGGCAGCAGGGTCAGAACGGCGCCCCGCAGCGCCAGGGACAGCGCGGTGCCGTCGGCTCGGGCTTCATCATCTCCGCCGACGGCTACGTCGTCACCAACAACCACGTGGTGAGCAAGGCCAAGAGCGTTCAGGTCACCCTCGACGACAACCGCACCCTCGACGCCAAGGTGATCGGCACCGACCCGAAGACCGACATCGCCCTCCTGAAGATCAAGGACGACGGCTCCTACCCCTACGTGTCCTTCGGCAAGTCCGCGCCGCAGGTCGGCGACTGGGTGGTGGCGATCGGCAACCCGTTCGGCCTCGGCGGCACCGTCACCGCCGGCATCGTCTCGGCCCGCGGCCGCGACATCGGCGCCGGTCCCTACGACGACTTCCTGCAGATCGATGCGCCGATCAACAAAGGCAATTCGGGCGGCCCGGACTTCAACGTCCAGGGCGAAGTGGTGGGCGTGAACACCGCGATCGCCTCGCCGTCGGGCGGCAGCGTCGGTCTCGCCTTCGCCATCCCCGCCGAGACCGTGCAGGCGGTGGTCGACCAGCTCCGCAACGACGGCAAGGTTGTGCGCGGCTATCTCGGCGTGCAGATCCAGCCGGTGACGCAGGACATCGCCGACAGCCTCGGTCTCCAGAAGGCCAAGGGCGCCCTGGTGAACTCCACCGAGAGCGGCACCCCCGCCTCCAAGGCGGGCCTGAAGACGGGCGACGTGATCGAGAAGGTCGACGGCAAGCCGATCGACGACGCCAAGGAGCTCTCGCGCAAGATCGCCGGCCTGAAGCCCGGCACGAAGGTCGAGCTCGCCTACCTGCGCAATGGCAAGAGCGACGTCGCCACGGTCGAACTCGGGACCTTGCCCACGGACCTTAAGGCGGCCCGCAGCGACGACGAGGGCGGCTTCGCGAACAACGGCCAGCCGCGCCTCGGGCTCGGCCTCGCCCCGGCGGACGAGGTCGGCCTCGGATCGAGCGGCGTCGCCGTGGTGCGGGTCGATCCCGAGGGTCCGGCCGCCGCCAAGGGCATCGAGCAGGGCGACGTGATCCTGGATGTCGCCGGCACCAACGTGTCGAGCCCCGCCGACGTCGCCGCGCAGATCCGCACGGCCGAGTCCAACGGACGCAAGGCGGTCCTGATGCGCGTCAAGAATTCGAAGGGCGTGACCCGCTTCGTGGCGGTCTCGCTGTCGAAGAGCGGCTGAGTCCGGCCGCTCGACCCGGCGCGGTCTTCTCCCCGCGCCGGGCCCGTTTCCCTCGATTCCCCGACTGCGCCGACCCGGAAACGGGTCGGCGCTTTTTTCATTGCGGGGATGCGCGGGCGAACCACGGCGCCCCGTCGGCGTTCTCCCGGGGTAGCGGAGAGCGACATATGACAAGCCCACAGGGCTCGGCGGCACAATCCGGGACCTTCGCCATCGGCGGCGATCTCAGCGTCCATCGCCTCGGCTTCGGCGCGATGCGCGTCACCGGTCCCGGCATCTGGGGCGAGCCGGACGACCCCGAGAAAGTCAGGGCGACGTTGAGGCGGGTGCCGGAACTCGGCATCGACCTGATCGACACCGCCGACAGCTACGGCCCGTTCGTCAGCGAGGACCTGATCCGCGAGGTCCTCTACCCCTATGACGGCCTCGTCGTCGCCACCAAGGGCGGCCTGACCCGGCACGGGCCGGATGTCTGGCGGCCAGTCGGAAACCCCGATTATCTCCGTCAATGCGTGCTGATGAGCCTGCGCCGCTTGAAGGTCGACCGCATCGACCTCTGGCAGCTCCACCGCATCGGTCCCGACGTCCCACGCGAACGTCAGTTCGAGGTGATCGCGGCGATGCGTGACGAGGGTCTGATCCGCCATGTCGGCCTCTCCGAGGTTTCGGTCGAGGAGATCGAGGCGGCCCGGTCGTTCTTCCCGGTCGCCACCGTTCAGAACCGCTTCAACCTCGTCGACCGGACCAGCGAAGCGGTGCTGGACCACTGCGAACAGCACGGTATCGGCTTCATCCCCTGGGCGCCTCTCGACAAGGGCACGCTTGCGAAGCCCGGCTCGGCGCTCGCGGAGATCGCGATCAAGCGCGGTACCAATGCCGGGGCCGTCGCGTTGGCGTGGCTGCTGAAGCGCTCGCCGGTGATCCTGCCGATCCCCGGAACCGGCGACCCCGAGCATCTCGCCGAGAACGTGCGTGGCGCCGGCCTCGCTCTCACCGACGACGAATTCCGGGCGCTCGACACGCAGGGCCGGGCGGCCTCGACGTCGGCTTCGTGAGCGTTTTCATGCGGCGCACCCGGCGCCACGACATCAACCAGCAATGGATCGATGCGACATCGGCGAGGCCTCAGGCGACGTTCGGCTGCCGCCCGCCACAAAGTTGCCCGAATCCTGCATGGCGCGCCGCAACGCCGTCTGCCGACCGGAAAGGCCCCCATATGCGCGCTGCGACTCTGACATTGGCCGGACTGCTGGCGATCTCCGCGGCTCTCCCCGCCATGGCGCGGCCGGTCTGGACCAGCGGCACCTTCGTCTATGCCGATCTCTGCACGGACCAGAACGCCGGCCGGCTCGAAGGCCGCCGCGTCACGGTGCGGCGCTCGCCCAATGGCGATGGCGTGCTCTACGAGGCGGCGGCGGGCGCGGCCGTCACGCCGGTTCCGGCCGAGGTCCTGTCGATCGACGACGGCACCCGGCAGATCGCCTTCACCGTCGAGAGCGAGGCCGGACCGATGCATTTCCAGGGCGTCGCAGGGGCCGATGTCCTGGCCGGTACGCTCAGCGACGGCTCCGGCGACCGCCCCCTGCGCCTGCGCCGGGTGCTGCGTTCGCACGAGCGCGAGGCTTGCCAAGCCATGCAGCAGGACCCGGACACCACCGCCTCCACGAATTGATTCTTGTGTGAAGGCCGAGTGCGAATCCCCATCGCTGCGGACGCTGCGAAGCGACCCAGCGCCATGCGGGAATGCCCGGCTCGCCACGGCGGCGCGCGCGGGCTAGACCGACAGGCATGATCCTTCGTGCCGCCGCAGCCGGTCTCGCCCTCTGCCTCGCCGCCGGCACTCCGGCCCGAGCCGACGGTTGCGACGCGCTGACCGCACGGCTCATCCGCGGCACCGGCGCCTCGTTCGCCGGACGCACCGGCCCGCTGGTCGTGTTTCGGGCGACCGACGCGGAACGCATGAGCCTCGATTGCGGAACGCCCCACCGGATGATCTTTCGCTCCCGCGAGCGCGAGCCGAACCGCTTTTACTTCGTGCTGATCGGCCTGGCCGCGACGACGCTCGCCGGCGCCGATGCGGAGCGCGTCGAGGTCCTGGCCCTGAACCTGCACCAGCAGACGCTGCTCACGGGTGAGCCGCAGCAAGGCAGGCTGGGAGGCGTGGTCCTGCGCTGCGAGCCGACGGACCGGCTCGACGGCTTTTCCGACGGGGCGCTGTGCCGGCTCGCAGCGGACCGGAGGCCGAGGCGCAGGGGCGGCCTTTCCGCACGCTCATGAGCGCGGTAGAGCGGGGCATGTCGCAGCAGCCCGCCACCGGTCCCGTCGTCCATGCCGGCGCCGTCGCCTTCGCCAACCATTTGCCTTTCGCGCTGATCGCCGGCCCCTGCCAGCTCGAGAGCCGCGAGCACGCCCTCACCATCGCCGCGGCGCTCAAGGAGATGACCGAACGGCTCGGCATCGGCCTCGTCTTCAAATCCTCCTTCGACAAGGCCAACCGCACCTCCGGCAGCACCGCCCGCGGCATCGGACTGGAGGGCGCGCTGCCGATCTTCTCGGAGATCAAGGAGCGCTTCGGCCTGCCGGTGCTCACGGACGTGCACGAGGCCTCGCACTGCGCCGCGGCGGCCGAGGTCGTCGACGTGCTGCAGATCCCGGCCTTCCTCTGCCGGCAGACCGACCTGCTGCTCGCCGCCGCCGCCACCGGCCGGGTCGTCAACGTCAAGAAGGGTCAGTTCCTGGCACCCTGGGACATGGCCCATGTCGCCGCCAAAGTGACCGGGGCCGGCAACCCCAATGTCATGGTGACCGAGCGCGGCGCCTCGTTCGGCTACAACACGCTGGTCTCCGACATGCGGTCGCTGCCGGTCATGGCGCGGGTCACCCACGGCGCGCCGGTGGTGTTCGACGCGACGCACTCCGTCCAGCAGCCGGGCGGGCAGGGTGCGACCTCGGGCGGACAGCGGGAGTTCGTGCCGGTGCTGGCCCGCGCCGCGGTGGCGGTGGGCGTCGCCGGCCTGTTCATCGAGACCCATCAGGATCCCGACAGCGCCCCCTCGGACGGACCGAACATGGTGCCGCTCGCGGCGATGCCGGCACTGCTCGCACGGCTCCAGGCCTTCGACCGGCTGGCCAAGGATTCGGCATCGTAGTTAACGCAACGGTTCCGGTCGTTCGCCACCCTGCTTTCAGCACAGGTTCAGGTCGCGCATGCGATCTTAAGGCCACCGAAAATCTTCGGGTTGGCGGATGCGGTCTCGGATTTCCTCGAGTTCTTGGGAACTCGCTGTGAAGCTCGGCGTTATCCGCCCTAACAAAGCCTGAAGTGGGAAGGACGCTATGCGCAAACTTGCAATCATCACGGCCATCGTGGCTTCGACCATCCCGATGCTCGCAGCGACCGCCGAAGCGCGGCCCTATGGCCGCGGCTATTACGGCGGGGGTCATTACGGCGGCGGCTATGGTCGTGGCTACTACGGCGGCCGTCGCGGGATCGGCACGGGTGCGGCCGTCGGCCTCGGTATCGCCGGTCTCGCGGCCGGTGCCATCGCCGCCGGTGCAGCCAGCAACTATTACGGCCGGCCGGGCTACGGCTACTATGAGCGTCCGGCTTACGGTTACGCCCCGGCCTATGGCTACGGCGGCGGCTACGGTGGCTATTACGGCTACTGATCCTCGGGATCACGAAGTTGGGGAGGGCGGCCGGTGAAAACCGGTCGCCCTTTTCATGTGCCGTGACACGGTCGATCCGCCGGACGCTCAGCCGGCCGGACATGGTTCAGTCTTCGGGGGTGAGCATGCCAGCCCTATGAGCGGTGCTCGATCAAGCCGGATCGGGCCGCGGAAAACTGCGAATACCTGTCCGAACCTGCTCAGCCGCGGCCACGATAGGGGGCCACGCCCTGCTCGGGCAGCCAGATGCCCTTCAGCGGCTCGCCAGTCTGCCAGAACACGTCGATGGGAATGCCGCCGCGTGGGTACCAATACCCGCCGATGCGCAGCCAGCGCGGTTCGAGCAGCGCCGTCAGCCGCCGGCCGATGCCGACCGTGCAATCCTCGTGGAAGGCACCGTGGTTGCGGAAAGCGCCGAGATAGAGCTTGAGCGATTTCGATTCGACCAGCCACGCGCCCGGTACGTAATCGATCACCAGTGTCGCGAAATCCGGTTGGCCGGTCACCGGGCAGAGCGAAGTGAACTCGGGCGCCGTGAAGCGCGCGAGGTAATCGGTATCGGCATGCGGATTCGGCACCCGGTCGAGTTGCGCGGCCTCCGGAGAGGCGGGCAGGGGCGTGGCCTGACCGAGTTGCAGGCCGGCGGCTGAAGGATCATCGCTCATGCCGCCGCTATAGCGGCTGGCCGCGCGCGGCGCATCTCGCACGGAATGGTTGCACGCGCATCAAGTGCCCGGGCGTTCTTTCCAAGACCTGGAAAAATACTTCGAACACCGGAAAGATTCTTCATGGCCGGCGGCGCTTGCCCGGCGCTGTCGCTTGGCGGATAAGCCGCGCGGATGATGTCGCACCCTGCCGCTCGCTGCCGGGCCGGTCCCGCGCGACGCCTGACGAAGGACGTTCCATGACCGCGATCACCAACATCGCCGCCCGCGAGATCCTCGACAGCCGGGGCAACCCCACGGTCGAGGTGGACGTGCTGCTGGAAGACGGCTCCTTCGGCCGCGCCGCGGTGCCGTCGGGCGCCTCCACCGGCGCGCACGAGGCCGTGGAACTCCGCGATGGCGACAAGGCGCGCTTCGGCGGCAAGGGCGTGCTCAAGGCGGTCGAGGCGGTGCAGACCGAGATCCTCGACGCCATCGGCGGCATGGAGGCCGAGGATCAGGTCGCCATCGACGAGGCGATGATCGCGCTGGACGGCACGCACAACAAGGCACGCCTCGGCGCCAACGCGATTCTCGGCGTCTCGCTCGCCGTGGCCAAGGCTGCCGCCGAGACCGCCGGCCTGCCGCTCTACCGCTATGTCGGCGGCGTCCAGGGCCGCGTCCTGCCCGTGCCGATGATGAACATCGTCAACGGCGGCGCGCATGCCGACAACCCGATCGACTTCCAGGAATTCATGGTGATGCCGATCGGCGCCTCCTCGCTCAGCGAGGCCGTGCGGATGGGCGCCGAGATCTTCCACACGCTCAAGAGCGCCCTGAAGAAGGCCGGTCACAACACCAATGTCGGCGACGAGGGCGGCTTCGCCCCGAACCTGCCTTCGGCCGAGGCCGCCCTCGACTTCGTGATGGAGTCGATCCAGGCCGCCGGCTTCAAGCCGGGCCAGGACGTGGTGCTGGCGCTCGATTGCGCGGCCACCGAGTTCTTCAAGGACGGCGCCTACCGCTACGAGGGCGAAGGCCAGACCCGCTCCATCGAGCAGCAGGTGGACTACCTCGCCAAGCTCGCCAGCGCGTACCCGATCCTCTCGATCGAGGACGGCATGTCCGAGGACGACTGGGAGGGCTGGAACCTGCTCACCCGTAAGATCGGCGACCGGGTTCAGCTCGTGGGCGACGACCTGTTCGTGACCAATGTCGAGCGCCTGTCGCGCGGCATCAAGGAGGGCACGGCCAACTCGATCCTGGTGAAGGTCAACCAGATCGGGTCGCTCACCGAAACGCTCGCTGCCGTAGATATGGCGCAGCGCGCCGGCTACACCGCGGTGATGTCGCACCGCTCGGGCGAGACCGAGGATTCGACCATCGCGGATCTGGCCGTCGCGACGAATTGCGGGCAGATCAAGACCGGCTCCCTCGCCCGCTCCGACCGGTTGGCCAAGTACAACCAGCTGATCCGCATCGAGGAAGGCCTCGGCGCGCAGGGGCGCTATGCCGGCCGCGAGGCGCTGAAGCAGCTGGCGACGCGCTGAGACCGATATTCAGTTTGCAGTGCTGGCGTTGCCGGTCGCGACCTCTCGCAGGGAGGTCGCAATGCGGGGCCTTAGTGCATTGACGAAGGCATTAATCGCTTCGCGGAACCATTGAAGCTGCTCTTCGCGCACGGCAGGATCGCCGAGCTTGGGGTAGCGCTTCGATGCCGCGACACGAACCTTTCCATTTCCGTCGCGCGACCAAACGACCGGCAAACCGATCTCGTTCGTGATGTCTTCACGATCAATTTCAAGCTGTAGGCCGATCGCCATAGCGACCGCGCTTGTCCGGTCACTTCCGAGGAAGATGCCAATGCCACCCTCCTTCTGACTAAAGTAACAGGTCAGCCACATCCCGGGAGTTGGCATTCGGAAGAATATATTTGGCTGCGAAAGCGGATTCGCAAGCGGCTGCTCGGCATCATCTAACCGGATTGTCGTGAGCAAATCGACCCAAAATTGTTTGTGCCTAGCTTCCCGCTCGCTCGGCTCAAGAATTCTCGACTCCTCTGGTCCTGCTGCCTCGACCTCATCGACAAGCTTCAAATCATTCCCCGCCAAAGCGACGACACTGCGGTTGACGATTAATGTCTTTGTCAAGACGCGCGGCTGAACGATTAACTGTCCTTCTCCTACCTCAAAAATTTGCATTTCTACGAGACCGAACGTGAAGTGTAGGCCCGTTGTCCCTTGAATGTAACTGGCGATAGCCTCGACACCCTCGCGGATGCCATCGCCGAGCACCAGTAGAAGCACACGCCCCTGCGCGAGGTTGCGCGTTACGTTGTCGACGAAGGCAGCCTGATCAAGATCTGGCAATCGCGCTTGCTCTTGAACGTGAGCGAAGAGGTCGAACCCCTGCTTTTTTCGGGCTCGGGCGGCTTCGCGCTGGAGGTCGGAAAATGTCCACTCCCGGATTACACGCGCGTAATCAAGAATTTGCCCTACGACTTCGCGCCGAGCTTCTGGATTACGCCACAGCTTGCATTCGACAAGTGTCGGCATGCCAAGTGGATTGATAAACAATATATCCGCGAAACCAGCCTTTCGGGTATCGAGCTCCACGCAGACCGGAATAAGTGGGCCAAACGATGGGTCGAGCTCTTGGACTGGCACCGATTCCGGATGCGCGAAGACGAGGTCCCGAATCCAAGCCTCATCATAGCTTCTAGAAGAATCCCCCCTTTGAAGTGAAACGGGATCTAGTCTGCGGGTGGCCCGATCGCGGGACACGAGAACCAGAGGTGTGTGCTGGCGAGATGACATCGCAGAATCCTGCCGGACGACGGTGCCTGTCGTCTACAGGTCGTGGCAACACTTTCTTCACCCTGAGCGATGATGGTTGTCCCCATGGTCATCCGTCGCCGCGTCCGAGCCGTCGTCGTGCCCGCCGTCCTCTGGACGGTGTCGGCGCTGGTGGGTGGCTATTTCCTGCTCCAGGCCGAGACGGGCAACCGCGGCATGGAGGCCAAGCGCGCGCTCAAGATCGAAGCCTACGGCCTCAACAAGGAGCTCGCCGCCGTGAAGGCCGAGCGGGCTACCTGGGAGCACCGCGTCTCTCTGCTTCGCTCCGAGCAGATCGACCGCGACCTGCTCGAGGAGCGCGCCCGCGTCGTCCTCGGCCGCGTCCACGCCAACGACGTCGTGATCATCGATCCCTGAGCGCCGCGCTTCGGCGCTGCAGAATAGCTCACGCTCGCTTTCCGCTGTCCCGCGCCCTAGAACCCTCCCGAGGCAAGGCAGTTGCGGGAGGTCGCCGATGGCAGCAGGCAGCGATGCGGGCAAGGCCGCCACGAGCGCGGATGCGCCGCAGCACCAGCCGGCGCCGAACATCCCGCAATTCACCAAGGACGAGGATCTCCACGCCTATCGGGAGATGCTGCTGATCCGCCGCTTCGAGGAGAAGGCGGGCCAGCTCTACGGCATGGGGCTCATCGGCGGCTTCTGCCACCTCTATATCGGCCAGGAGGCCGTGGTGGTCGGCCTGCAGATGGCCTCGACCGACGGCGACCAGGTCATCACCGGATACCGCGACCACGGCCACATGCTGGCCACCGGCATGGACGCCAAGGGCGTCATGGCCGAGCTGACCGGCCGCCGCGGCGGCTACAGCCGCGGCAAGGGCGGCTCGATGCACATGTTTTCGCGCGAGAAGCAGTTCTTCGGCGGGCACGGCATCGTCGGTGCGCAGGTCTCCCTCGGCACCGGCCTCGCCTTCGCCGACGCCTATACGAAGAACGGCAAGGTCAGCTTCACCTATATGGGCGACGGCGCGGCCAACCAGGGTCAGGTCTACGAGAGCTTCAACATGGCGGCGCTGTGGAAGCTGCCGGTGGTCTATGTGGTCGAGAACAACCGCTACGCCATGGGCACCTCGGTCGCCCGCGCCTCGGCCCAGACCGATTTTTCGAAGCGCGGCCTCTCCTTCGGCATCCCCGGCGAGCAGGTTGACGGCATGGACGTGCGCACCGTGCGCGAGGCGGCCGTGCGCGCCGTCGAGCATGCGCGATCGGGGCAGGGGCCTTTCATCCTCGAGATGCAGACCTACCGCTATCGCGGCCACTCGATGTCCGACCCGGCCAAGTACCGGACCAAGGACGAGGTCTCGAAGATGCGCGACGAGCACGACCCGATCGAGATGGTGCGCAAGCGCCTGATCGAGGCGCACGGCGTCTCCGAGGCCGACCTGAAGGCGACCGACGGAAAGATCCGCGAGATCGTCAACGACGCGGCCGAGTTCGCGACCCACGATCCCGAGCCCGATCCGAAGGAGCTCTGGACCGACATCCTGCTGGAGGCCAGCGCCTGAGCCCCGCTCGGCCAGCCGACCACCCCACGCGACCGGATCGATAGAGCAGCGTTCATGGCGACCGACATCCTGATGCCCGCCCTCTCGCCAACCATGGAGGAGGGCAAGCTCGCCAAGTGGCTCGTGAAGGAGGGCGACGCGGTGAAATCCGGCGACGTCCTCGCCGAGATCGAGACCGACAAGGCCACCATGGAGATCGAGGCGATCGACGAGGGCGTGCTGGCGAAGATCCTGGTGCCGGACGGCACCGAGAACGTCGCCGTCAACACGCCGATCGCGATCATCGCCGGCGAGGGCGAGGACGTCGCCGCGGCGGCGGCCGGCGGCGGCAGACCGAAGGCGAACGGGAAGGACGGCGCCCAGCCCGCGCCCACGCCGGACATGGATTCCGAGGGCATGGCGGACGCGTCGTCCGCAACCGCCAAGACCGGCGACGACTCGGCCCCAAAAACCCCGGCCGCACCGGCCGTCGTCACCAACGCGGCCGCCGCGCCGGTGATGGCGGAATTCCCGGCCGATACGCCGATGGTCTCGATGACCGTCCGCGAGGCGCTGCGCGATGCCATGGCCGAGGAGATGCGCGCGAACGACAAGGTCTTCGTGATGGGCGAGGAGGTCGCCGAGTACCAGGGCGCCTACAAGGTCACGCAGGGGCTGCTGCAGGAATTCGGCGCGCGGCGCGTCGTCGACACCCCGATCACCGAGCACGGCTTCGCCGGCATCGCGGTGGGCGCCGCCTTCACGGGCCTCCGGCCGATCTGCGAGTTCATGACCTTCAACTTCGCCATGCAGGCGATCGACCACATCATCAACTCGGCGGCCAAGACGCTCTACATGTCCGGCGGCCAGCTCGGTTGTCCCATCGTGTTCCGCGGCCCCAACGGCGCGGCCGCCCGCGTCGGCGCTCAGCACAGCCACGACTATTCGGCGTGGTACTCGAACGTGCCGGGCCTGAAGGTGGTTGCGCCCTACACGGCCTCCGACGCCAAGGGCCTGCTGAAGGCCGCGATCCGCGACCCCAACCCGGTGATCTTCCTGGAGAACGAGATCCTCTACGGCCAGAGCTTTCCGGTGCCGCAGCTCGACGACTTCGTGCTGCCAATCGGCAAGGCCAAGGTCCATCGGCCCGGCACGGACGTGACCATCGTCTCCTTCTCCATCGGCATGACCTACGCCCTCAAGGCGGCGCAGGCGCTCGCCGAGCAGGGCATCGAGGCTGAGGTGATCGACCTGCGCACGCTGCGCCCCATGGACACCGACACCGTCGTCGCCTCGGTGAAGAAGACCGGCCGCTGCGTCACCGTGGAGGAGGGCTTTCCGCAGAGCGGCATCGGCGCCGAGATCGTGGCCCGCCTCATGGTCGACGCCTTCGATTACCTCGACGCCCCTGTGCTGCGCGTGACCGGCAAGGACGTGCCGATGCCGTATGCGGCGAACCTCGAGAAGCTGGCTCTGCCGAACGTGGCCGGGGTGATCGCGGCGGCGAAGGCGGTTTGTTATCGATGAGGTCGTGGCTGGGCCGCTCATTCCTCCGTCCAGGCTGCACGTGATGACCGAAAAATTCGCCGAACTCGCCATTCCCCCCGACGCCCTCGAACAGGGCGGCATCGAGGTGCTGCGCGCGGCCGTCGTCGACGGCGCCGTGAGCGTGGCCCTACGCCGCTCGTTCGACGATCCCGCCACCTGGGGCCGCCTGCTGATCGACCTCGCCCGCCAAGCGGCGCGCGCTTACGCGCTGGAGACGGACATGTCGGAGGAGGAGGCGTTCGAGCGCATCCGCGCGGGCATCGAGGCCGAGAGCCTCGACCCCGGCAGCTTCAACTGACCGATCGCACGGGAACCGAGAAAAACCATGCCGATCAACGTGCTGATGCCCGCCCTGTCTCCGACCATGGAGAAGGGCAACCTCGCCAAATGGCTGAAGAAGGAGGGCGACACGGTCAGATCCGGCGACATCCTCGCCGAGATCGAGACCGACAAGGCCACCATGGAAGTCGAGGCGATCGACGAGGGTATCCTGGCCAAGATCGTCGTGCCCGAGGGCACCGCCGACGTGCCGGTGAACGACCTGATCGCGCTGATCGCAGGGGAGGGCGAGGATCCCGCCGGCGTCACGGCGGCGTCGGGCAGCGCACCTGCTGTCAAGACGGCGGCCAAGCCCGCCCAGACGGCGGACGCGAACGTCGCGCCCGGCGGCGGTCATCGGGAGGACGCCCGCGTCGATGCCGCTCCCGAGGGCGCGAGGACGAACGGCGCCGCTGAGCCGGCAAAGACTCGCGTCTTCGCCTCGCCCCTCGCCCGACGCATCGCGGGACAGGAGGGCATCGACCTTTCGGCGCTGAAGGGCTCCGGCCCGCACGGCCGGGTGATCGCCGCCGACGTGCAGGCGGCCAAGGCGGCGGGCACCGGCAAGCCCACGCCGACGACCACGACGGCGCCAAAGGCCGCCTCCACGCCGCCAGCCCCGGCGGCGCCGGCAGCCGGTGCTCCTGCCGGTCTCGGCCTCGATCAGGTCCGCGGCTTCTACAAGGAGGGCACCTACGAGGAGGTGCCCCTCGACGGCATGCGCAAGACCATCGCCAAGCGCCTCACCGAGGCGATGCAGGTCGCCCCGCATTTCTACCTGACGGTGGATTGCGAGATCGACGCGCTGATGGGGCTACGCGAGCAGATCAACAGGAGCGCCGGCAAGGACAGGGACGGCAAGCCGGCCTTCAAGCTGTCGGTCAACGACTTCATCATCAAGGCGATGGGTCTGGCGCTCACCCGGGTGCCCGCCGCCAACGCCGTCTGGGCGGTGGACCGGGTGCTGCGCTTCAAGCATGCCGAGGTCGGCGTCGCGGTGGCGATCGACGGCGGCCTGTTCACGCCGGTGATCCGCGAGGCGGACCGGAAGACGCTCTCCACCATCTCCAACGAGATGAAGGATTTTGCCGCCCGCGCCCGTGCCAAAAAGCTGAAGCCGGAGGAATACCAGGGCGGCGTCACCTCGGTCTCGAACCTCGGCATGTTCGGCATCAAGCACTTCACCGCCGTGATCAACCCGCCCCAGTCGAGCATCCTCGCCGTCGGCGCCGGCGAGAAGCGCATCGTCGTCAGGGACGGTGCCCCGGCGGTCGCCCAAGTCATGACGGCGACCCTCTCCTGCGATCACCGCGTGCTCGACGGGGCGCTCGGTGCCGAACTGATCGCGGCGTTCAAGGGGCTGATCGAGAACCCGATGGGGATGCTGGTTTGATGGCGGCGGGCCGCGTCGATTGCGCGGACGCTCTTCCCTCCCCCTCGTGGGGAGGGATTGAGGGTGGGGGTCGGGACGAGGTACCGGCGCCTGATGCGGTACTACCCCTGCCCCTCCCGGCAAGGAGGAGGGGATCGCCGTTGCGTACTGAACAAGCGTGACGATGCCCTGGAGCGAAGCGCCCGTTAAGCCGATGACGCCGCGAGCCGCAGCAAGCGCCCGCGTGCTTCGACAGCGTCTCACGGAACCGGATAAGCGGCTCTGGTGGCATCTGCGCCATCGATTGCCCATCGCCGGCACGCATTTTCGGCGTCAGGTGCCGATCGGCCAATACGTCGCCGACTTCTGCTGCCTATCTGCGCGACTCGTCATCGAAGTCGACGGCGGCGGCCACAGCTACGATGCCAAAGCTGCCGACGACGCACGCCGCACGGCGGTGCTGGAGGCAGGCGGCTACCAAGTTCTGCGCTTCACCAACGGCGAGGTGATGCGCGAGATCGATAACGTGCTGGACACCATCTTCGCTGCGATCACCGCGGGTTCCCCTCCCCATTGCGGGGGGGTCAGGGGTGGGGGTGGCGCCCCCGAACTCAGGCTTCAACGAAGACAGTGCAGTCAGCCGAAGAAAAGGCTCGCCGCCCAACGCGACACCGCACGACGCAAACGGAACCACCCCCACCCCCGGCCCCTCCCCGCAAGGGGGAGGGGAGAAGGCTGAGAGCTGAATGTCCGACACCTACGACGTCATCATCATCGGTGCCGGGCCCGGCGGGTACGTCACGGCGATCCGGGCGGCGCAGCTCGGTTTCAAGACGGCGGTCGTCGACCGGGAGCACCTGGGCGGTATCTGCCTGAACTGGGGCTGCATCCCCACCAAGGCGCTGCTGCGCTCCGCCGAGATCTACCACTACATGCAGCATGCCGCCGATTACGGGCTGAGCGCCAAGGAGGTCAGCTTCGACATCGCGGCGGTGGTCAAGCGCTCGCGCGGGGTCTCGGGCCGGCTCAATGGCGGCGTCGGGATGCTGCTGAAGAAGAACAAGGTCGACGTGATCTGGGGCGAGGCCGCCATCGACGCGCCGGGCCGGGTCACGGTGAAGGAGACGGCGCGGGCGCCGGCGCCGAAGGGAGCCAAGGGCGCGGGCAGCTACGCAGCGGAGCACATCATCGTCGCCACGGGCGCACGGCCCCGCGCGCTACCCGGCATCGAGCCCGACAAGCAGAAGATCTGGACTTATTACGAGGCCATGGTCCCCGAAACGATGCCCAAGAGCCTGCTGGTGATGGGCTCCGGCGCGATCGGAATCGAGTTCGCCTCGTTCTATCGCACCATGGGCGCCGGGGTGACGGTGATCGAGCTGCTGCCGCAGATCCTGCCGGTGGAGGATGCGGAGATCGCCGCCATCGCCCGCAAGCGCTTCGAGAAACAGGGCATCCGGATCCTCACCGGCGCGAAGGTGACGACGGTCGAGAAGGGCACCGACTCGGTCACGGCGACCGTCGAGGACGACAAGGGCGGCTCGCAGACGCTGACGGCCGAGAAGCTGATCTCGGCGGTGGGCGTCGTCGGCAACATCGAGAATCTCGGCCTCGAAAAGCTCGGCGTGACCATCGAGCGCGGCATCGTCGTCACCGACGGGCTCGGGCGCACCAACGTGCCGGGGCTCTACGCCATCGGCGACGTCGCCGGGCCGCCGATGCTGGCGCACAAGGCCGAGCACGAGGGCGTGCTCTGCATCGAGACGATAAAGGGGCTGCCCACCCACCCGATGGACAAGGCCAAGATCCCCGGCTGCACCTATTGCCAGCCGCAGATCGCCAGCGTCGGCCTCACCGAGGCCAAGGCCCGCGAGCAGGGTTTTTCCGTGAAAGTCGGTCGCTTCCCGTTCGCCGGCAACGGCAAGGCCATCGCACTCGGCGAGCCGGAGGGGCTGATCAAGACGATCTTCGACGCCAAGACCGGCCAGCTCCTCGGCGCGCATATGGTCGGCGCGGAGGTCACCGAGCTGATCCAGGGCTACGTCGTCGCCATGAACCTCGAGACCACCGAGGAAGACCTGATGCACACGGTTTTTCCGCACCCGACGCTCTCGGAGATGATGCACGAGAGCGTGCTGGATGCGTATGGGCGGGTGATTCATTCGTAGGCACCGTCATCGCGAGCCGAAGGCGAAGCGATCCAGCGCCGACGCCCTGACGGTCCGGCTGTGGCCCTGGATTGCTTCGCTACGCTCGCAATGACGGTGGCGAGCCATCACGCGGCGGGCGATTGCCTCAATGCCGCGTCTCGTCGTCCGGCTGCGCCACCGGCTCGGCCACCAGCGCATCGGTGAGCGGGAACTCCAGCACCACCTCCTCGCTCGCGTCGGTCACGAAGATCACCGCCTGGAACAGGGCCGGGTCGCTCTCCGCGCCCTGGAGGAGCTGGAGAGCGAGGGTGCGGGCGGCATTCCAGGCGGCGTCCGGGTCGGCGAGGTCGCGACCGTCGGGGTCGACGATGACGTCGTCGTCGATATGGGTGTGGAAGAAGTAGCGGGGCATGGGCGTCAGCGCTTCTTGCCGAGTTCGGCGGCGATGTCCTTGGTCATGCGGCCGACCTTGCGATGGGCCGCCGTGAGCTGGTCCTGGGTCACGCCCCAGCGCTTCATCCAGTACTCGACGGCCTTGCGCTCGGAGAGGTCGAGCCGGTCCTTGTCGATGAAGCCGCGCTTGTCCTTGAGACCCGCCATGATCGCTCCTGTGAGGAGCCCGATGTCGGGTTCGGGGGAGGGGAGGTCAAGCGCCGTCTGCTCGCAGGAGGCGGCTGGGCGCGAAAACAGGCCTCCGCCCCGGACAATTTCGACGACACGGCGGAACACCGGGGCCCTCGATAGCTTAACCATTCATCAAGACACGATGGAGCGTCCGATGGGTGGGGAGCTGGTTGTATTCGTTCTCGCGGCCGCGACGTTCGCCGGCTACGTCTTCGGCAGCGACGCGCTCAAGGCCGACACACGGCACTGAGCCAAGGCGCCTTCGTCAGAACCGATCCGGCACGTAGAAGTCCTGCGGGATCGGCTGCCGGGCGTAGTCCTCGTGGCGCACGCGCGGCGGCAGCGTCACCGGCGGGTGCGGAACATCGCCGTAGGGGATCTGCTGCAGCAAGTGGCTGATGCAGTTGAGGCGGGCGCGCTTCTTGTCCACCGCCTCGACGAGGCGCCAGGGCGCCTCCGGGATGTGCGTGCGGGCCAGCATCTCCTCCTTGGCGCGGGTGTAGTCCTCCCAGCGACTGCGTGATTCGACGTCCATCGGGCTGAGCTTCCACTGCTTCAACGGATCGTGGATGCGCATCTGGAAGCGGAATTCCTGCTCCTCGTCCGTGATCGAGAACCAGTACTTGACGAGGATGATGCCGGAGCGGACGAGCATGCGCTCGAACTCGGGCACGGAGCGGAAGAATTCCTCCACCTCGCCCTCGGTGCAGAAGCCCATCACCCGCTCGACGCCGGCGCGGTTGTACCAGGAGCGATCGAACAGCACGATCTCGCCGGCCGCCGGGAGATGGGCGACGTAGCGCTGGAAATACCATTGCGTGCGCTCGCGCTCGCTCGGGGCGGGCAGGGCCGCGACGCGGCAGATGCGCGGGTTGAGCCGCTGGGTGATGCGCTTGATCGCGCCGCCCTTGCCGGCCGAGTCGCGCCCCTCGAACAGCACGACCACCCGGAGCTTCTGGCTCTGCACCCAGTCCTGCAGGCGCACCAGTTCGTGCTGCAGACGCAGCAGCTCGCGGAAGTAGACCTTGCGGTCCATGCCCTTGGGCTTGTGTCCGGTCGCGGCCGAGGCGAGGCCTTCGAGGCGCTCGTCCTCGAGTTCGAGCTCGAACTCCTCGTCGTAGCTGTCGGCCAGCTCGCGGCGGATCGCCTCGATGGTGGCTGCGTCGTCGGTCATGTCTCGGGGCTTCCGCTTGGATCGTCGCTCCGGGCTTAGACCGCGTTTCATGACAGCCCTGAGAAGGTCGGCGCCTTCCCGGTTGTCAGGGCCGCCGGCGTGGAGGAAGAGGGGGCGTCTCAGGAGGCCGCCATGTCCCGCCACACCGAATTCACGGTGCGCCAGTCGATCGTCGACGCGGCCCGCAGCCTGAGCGGGCTCGGCCTCAACCACGGCACCTCGGGCAACGTCTCGGTGCGCTGGGAGGACGGTTTGCTGATCACGCCGTCGGGCCTGCCCTACGAGCAGATGAGCGCCGACGACATCGTGCACCTGCGGATGGACGGCGGCTTCGACCATCCGCTGGTGCCCTCGAGCGAATGGCGCATCCACCGCGACATCCTGGAGGCCCGCGCCGACGTGAACGCGGTGGTCCACGCACATCCGATCCACTGCACGGCCTTCGCGATCTGCGGGATGGAGATCCCGGCGGTGCATTACATGATCGCGGCAGCAGGCGGACCGACGGTGCGCTGCAGCGGCTACGCCACCTTCGGCACGCCGGAGCTGTCGGAACTCGCCCTCGAAGCCTTGCAGGACCGCACCTGCTGCCTGCTCGCCAACCACGGCATGATCGCCACCGGGCCGGGGCTCGCCAAGGCGCTCTGGCTCGCGGTGGAGCTGGAAACCCTGTGCCGGCAATACGCAGTCGCTCTGCAGGTCGGCACGCCGCGCGTGCTGCCGGACGACGAGATCGCGCGGAACGTAGAGAAGTTCAGGAGCTACGGGCCACGGCCGAAGGGGTGAGGCGGCTCGCATCGCTCCGGGGCGAACGCTTCGGTCGTGCGCGCGCCCCGATCGATCGAACGCCGTGTCACCACAACAGCGCGTGCGGATAGAACCGGATCGTCTCGCCCTCGCTCACCCCCGCCGCGTCATCCAAGAGTTCGGCGAGGCCGTCGCTCTCGGTCAGCGAGGTGAGGGCGGCGCTGCCGTCCTTCGGGTATTTTTGGGCCGCGACGACACCGTCGGCCCCGGATGCGAGGCTGACGCGAAGGTATTCGCGGCGGCCGGGCTTCTTGCGGTAACTGAACGCGGCGCGCACGGGCTGCGGCATCAGCGGAACGAGGCTCTGGCCGGCGAGCCGCGCGATGAGCGGGCGCACCACGAAGAGCAGCGTGACGTACGCGGCGACGGGATTGCCCGGCAGCCCGACGAAGGGCGTTCGGCCGATCTGGCCCATGGCGACGGGCCGGCCGGGCCGGATGGCGAGGCGCCAGAAGGCCAGCCGCCCTACCGCCTCGACGGCGGCCTTCACGTGGTCCTCCTCCCCCACCGAGACGCCGCCGGAGGTGAGGATGAGGTCGTGATCCGCTGACGCGGCCGCGAGCCGGCGCGCCAGGACCTCGGGCTCGTCGCGAAGGATGCCGAGATCGGAGACCGCGACCCCGAGGCGGCGCAGCAGCGCGCCGAGCATGACGCGGTTCGCATCGTGGATCGCGCCGGGCCGGAGCGTCGCGCCGGGCTCGGTGAGTTCGTCGCCGGTGGAGAACAGCGCGACCCGCAGGGGGCGGCGCACCGCAAGGCGGTCGAAGCCCACGGCGGCGGCGAGCGCGAGATCCTGCGGCCTCAGGCGACGGCCGGCGGGGATGACGCGGTCACCGCACCCCACATCCTCACCGGCCCGGCGGCGGTTGGCGCCGAGCTTGAGCCCATGAGGCAGCACGACGCGGTCGTCCCCGGCGCGCACGTCCTCCTGCATGAACACGGTGTCGGCGTCGTGGGGCATCGGCGCGCCCGTAAAGATGCGCACCGCCGTGTCACCGGCAAGCACGCCCTCTGCCGAGGCGCCCGCCGTCAGCCGGCCGCCCAGCGGCAGTACGGTCTCGCCGCCGGGGGCCAGCGCGGCATGGCGCACGGCGTAGCCGTCGACGGCGGCGTTGTCGAAGGGCGGCAGGTCGCCGGGAGCGCGGCACTCTTCGGCACAGATACGGCTGTCGGCCTGAGCGAGCGGCACCGTTTCGATGCCGGCGACCGCGCAGACCCGGCGCGCGATCAGCGCCACGGCTTCGTCGACGGTCATCGGTGCCTCGCCAGCGGCGAAGCAGTCGTCACTCAACTGGGCCATTCTGCCGCGCGGGGATCCCGAACCCTGGTCGCCGCAGCGTATTCCGTATCCGCTGGGGCCGTCCCGGTATCGGCGATGCCGGCCATGCCGTCGAGACCAGACAAGAGAAAGACCCGACGTTGCGAATGTCGGGCCTTCGGCAGGGTCCACGCTTTCGGGTTCAAGGGTTCTCCGTGAGAAGACCGGGCCAACACCGACGAACCCAGAAGTTCGTCGCAGTCGGCACTCGCCCTCCCGAAAGCCTCATCCCTGTCGGTGCTGATTCGGTGGATCGTCCGCGTCACCGTCATCGGTGCGCGACGTGGAGAGAACTACGGAAAGACGCATGCGCGAGCCTCCTTCATCTCTATCCTTCGCCGCTGCGGCCTCAGCTCTGCACCGGCGATGAAGGGATGCTAGGCCCTGATTCGGTGCCTTGGCAAGGGTTAGTCGGCACACGGAATGGTGATTGCAGGATGTGGCATCAAACCATCGACATCCATGGATAACAATAAGGCACCCTTCGACGAAGGATGCCTTGGAATAATACCTCGATCGTCGTGCGTGAACGCTACGAGATCAGGTCGAGCTTCGCGGCCTGTACGCCGCCGGCGCGGATCTGGTCCGGCAGGGACGCGTAGTCCGCGTACCCGGCCTCTCGGGCCATCGCGTCGAGAGCGGTCTTCTCGTCATGGGCACTACCGGTCCAGAGAACGGCGCCGCTGGTCTTCTGCTTGATTTGGAAAATGCTCATGGGACACCGTCCGGGCAGATCGCGCACTGTACTGGTTAACGTGCGGCCCATCGTCTGGTTGCACTGCACCACTGCGATTGCCGGAGAAATGCCGGGTCCCGCGTGCTAACATCGCCTGCGCGGCCGGACATGACACGGTCACGCCTTGAAAACGCCGGTCTGGGGCGGGACGAAAGGGCGGCGCGGGGTGCCCGTGAGCGAAGCGTATCGATGACCCAGACCCGACTCCTTCCCCTGCTGACGGCCGTTCTGATGGCGAGCGCCTGCCCGCCCGCCCGTGCGGCCGAGCCTGCGACCGTGCCGGATCCGGCCGCGCTGCTGCCGGCCGTGAGCGTCGTGCCCGCCGAGACACGCGAGATCGTCGAGCGCGCGGTGGTCACGGGCACACTGGTGCCGCGCGACGAGATCCTGGTGGCGCCGGAGGTCGAGGGCCTGCGCATCACAGAACTCCTGGTGGAGGAGGGCGACACGGTCGCCAAGGGCCAGGTGCTCGCCCGCCTGTCCATCGAGATGATCGAAACGTCGGAAGCCTCGAACGTCGCGGCGATCGCCCGCGCCGAGGCGGCGATCGTCCAGGCCCGAAGCCAGATCACCCAGGCCGAGGCGGCGAACGTCGAGGCGAAGCAGGCTCTGGAGCGCGCACAGTCCCTGGTGAAGACCGGCAACGCCACGGCGGTGACGCTGGAGCAGCGGGTCTCGACGGCGCAGGGTGCCGAGGGCCGGCTCGCGGCGGCCAAGGGCGGCCTCGACGCGGCCAAGGCCGATCTCGCCACCGCGCGGGCGCAGGCCAAGGAGATCGGGTTGCGCCGGGCACGCACCGATATCCGGGCGCCCGAGGCCGGCATCGTCAACCGCCGGACGGCACGCATCGGCGCCACCGCCACCGCCGTGGGCGAGCCGCTGTTCCGTCTGATCGCCCGCGGCGAGATCGAGCTGGAGGGCGAGGTCCCGGAGACGGCGCTGCCGCGCCTCTCCGCCGGCAACCCGGCCCGGCTCGACCTCGACGAGGTCCGCTCGCTCGGCGGCCGGGTGCGAAGAATCTATCCGGAGGTCGACCGGATGACCCGGCTCGGCAAGGTCCGGATCGCACTCGATCCCGATCCGGCTCTCCATATCGGGGCCTTCGCCCGCGGCAAGGTCGAGGTCGCGCGCCGTACCGGCGTCTCGGTGCCGCTCGCCGCCGTGCTCTACACCGCCGATGGCGGCGCCACGGTGCTGGTCGTCACCGACGGCAAGGTCGAGGCCCGCAAGGTGACGATCGGCCTGTCGGCGGAAGGCTTTACGGAGGTTCGCTCGGGCGTTGCATCGAGCGAGTTCGTGGTGGCTCGCGCCGGCTCGTTCCTGCGCGACGGCGACCGGGTGCGCGCCGTGCCGCCGAAAGCGGCGCAGGCCAAGGCCGACGCTGACAAGACGGAAATCCCGAAGGCCGAACAGGCCTCGGCCGAGCCCCGCTGAGGACGTCAGCCATGCGCCTCAACGTCTCGGCCTGGGCGATCCGCAAGCCGATCCCGTCCCTCGTCTTGTTCATGGTGCTGATGGTGCTGGGGCTGGTGAGCTTCCGCTCGCTGCCGATCACCCGCTTCCCGAACATCGACATCCCGATCGTCTCGGTGACGATCACCCAGTCCGGCGCCGCGCCCTCCGAGCTTCAGACCCAGGTCACGAAGTGGGTCGAGGATTCGGCGGCGGGGGTGAAGGGCGTCAAGCACGTCCTCTCGGCGATCTCCGAGGGATCGTCGGTCACCACCATCGAGTTCCGCCTGGAGGTGAACCAGGACCGCGCCGTCAACGACGTGAAGGAAGCGATCAACAAGATCCGCATCAACCTTCCGCGCACCATCGACGAGCCGATCATCAGCCGCGTCGAGATCGCCGGCCTGCCGATCATGATCTACGGCGCCTCGGCGCCGGCGATGACGCCGGAGGACCTGTCCTGGTTCGTCGACGACGTCGTGGCCCGGCAGGTTCAGGGCGTGAAGGGCGTCGGCGGCGTCGAGCGCCTCGGCGGCGTCGCCCGCGAGATCCGCGTCACGCTGAAGCCCGACCGGCTTCTGGCCCTCGGCATCACCGCGGCCGACGTGAACCGTCAGGTCCGGCTCACCTCCGCCGACATGGCCGGCGGGCGCGGCGAACTCGCCGGCGGCGAGCAGTCGATCCGCACGCTCGGCGGTTCGGCGAGCCTCGAGACGCTCGGCGCGACCTCCATCGTCGTTCCGGGCGGCCGCAAGGTCCGGCTCGACGAACTCGCGACGCTGGTCGACAGCGCCGAAGAGCCGCGCACCTTCGCCCGCTTCAACGGCGAGCCCGTGGTGGCCTTCGCCATCTCGCGCTCCAGCGGTGCCAGCGACGCCGAGGTTTCGGTCGGGGTCGCCAAGAAGATCGCGGAGTTGCACGCCTCCAACCCCGGGGTCCGCTTCGACGTGATCGACACCAGCGTCACCGGCACCATCGGCAACTACCACTCGGCGATGCTGGGGCTCCTCGAAGGCGCCGCTCTCGCCGTCGTCGTGGTGTTCCTCTTCCTGCGCGACTGGCGGGCGACGCTCATCGCAGCGGTGGCCCTGCCGCTCTCGGTCCTGCCGACCTTCTGGGTAATGAGCGCGCTCGGCTTCTCGCTGAATGCAGTCAGCCTGCTCGCGATCACGCTGGTGACCGGCATCCTCGTCGACGACGCCATCGTCGAGATCGAGAACATCGTCCGTCACATGCGGCTCGGGAAATCGCCCTACCGCGCGGCGCTCGAGGCGGCCGACGAGATCGGGCTGGCCGTCATCGCCATCACCGCGACGATCATCGCGATCTTCGCGCCGGTCTCGTTCATGGGCGGCATCGCCGGGCAGTATTTCAAGCAGTTCGGCCTGACCATCGCCGCCGCGGTCTTCATCTCGCTGCTGGTGGCGCGGCTGATCACGCCGCTGCTCGCCGCCTACTTCCTGCGCGATGCCGGTCACGAGGAGCACGAGGGGCCGGTGCTGCGGGCCTATGCCCGCGTCGTCACCTGGTCGGTGCGCCACAAGTTCGTCACGCTGGTGCTCGGCCTCGGCTGCTTCGCCGGCTCGATCGCCTCGGCCGGACTGCTGCCGGCGGGCTTCATCCCGGCGGAGGATGCGGCGCGCACGATGTTCGTGGTCGAGCTGCCCCCCGGCGCCCGGCTCAACGACACCGTCACGGTGGCCGACGAGATCGTGGACAAGATCCGGGCGCTCCCCGAGGTGCGCAGCGTCTTCGTCGACGGCGGCCGCCAGCTGCCCGGCAAGAAAGAGGTCCGGCTCGCCAGCCTGACCATCAACCTGACCCCGAAGAACACCCGCCACCTCACGCAGAAGCAGGTCGACGGCAAGGTCGCGGACATCCTGCGGCAGGTGCCGGACATCCGCTTCTGGGCCCTGCGCGAGGGCGGCCAGCGCGACCTCGCGCTCATCGTCACCGGCCAGGACAAGGCGGAGGTCGCCGAGATCGCCGCCCGGCTCCAGCGCGAAGCCGCGGCCGTGCCGCACCTCGTCAACGTGATGTCCACGGCGCCGCTCGACCGCACCGAGATCCGCATCACGCCGAAGGCCGGCATCGCCGCCGATCTCGGCGTCTCCACCGACCTCATCGCCGAGACGGTCCGCGTCGGCACCATCGGCGACATCGCGGCGAACCTCGCCAAGTTCAACGCCAAGGATCGGCAGGTCCCGATCCGGGTGCAGCTTCCCGAATCGCTGCGCGGAAAGCTCTCCGAGCTCGAAGCCCTGAAGGTGCCGGTGAAGGCGGGCGCGGCCGTACCGCTCTCCACCGTGGCCGACCTCTCCCTCGGCCGCGGCCCCACCGCGATCGACCGCTACGACCGCTCGGTCCGCGTCGCCATCGAGGCCGACATGCAGGGCTCGGACGCCCTTGGCTCGCTCATCGAGCAGATCCTCGCGCTGCCGGCGGCGAAGAACCTGCCCGAGGGCGTCAGCATCCGCCAGACGGGCGACGCCGAGGTGATGGGCGAGGTCTTCGAGAGCTTCGGGCTCGCCATGGGAGCCGGGCTGATGATGGTCTTCGGCGTGCTGGTGCTTCTGTTCGGCAACTTCCTGCAGCCGCTGACCATCCTGTTTTCGCTGCCGCTCTCCATCGGCGGTGCGATCCTGGGGCTCCTGATCTGCCACATGCCGATCTCGATGCCGGTCGTCATCGGCATCCTGATGCTGATGGGCGTGGTGACCAAGAACGCGATCATGCTCGTCGACTTCGCCATCGAGGAGATGGCGCGGGGCGTCGACCGCATCACGGCGATCACCGATGCCGGCCGCAAACGCGCCCGCCCCATCGTGATGACCACCATCGCCATGGCCGCCGGCATGGTGCCCTCGGCACTCGCGCTCGGCATCGGCGGCGAATTCCGCGCGCCGATGGCGGTGGCGGTGATCGGCGGCCTCATCGTCTCGACCGGTCTGTCGCTGATCTTCGTGCCGGCGATCTTCATCCTGGTGGACGACCTGTCGCGCCTGTTCGTGCGGCTGTTCGCCCGCTTCGTCGGCGAGCGCGACGACCCCGAGGACGAGATCGGCTACGTGCCGCCGGGCCATGCGGCGAACGAGCCGGGGGTCTACGGCCCGCGCGTGGCTGCGGAGTAGGACAGGGACGGTCGGGGCGGGACGATCCGTCGCGGCGTTGATGCTTCGGAAACCATCACAGGCTAATCTAGCCTCTACCCCTTGCGGATCCGACGTCCCGTCCAGGCTCCGGGGCGACGGGCGTATGACGGCCCCATGCAGGAACCCTGCGTCCTCCTCGTCTCGGACCGTCGCGAGCGGGCCGACAGGCTCGCCAGTGCGATCGGTCTGATCCGGCCCTGCCAGGTGATCGAGCCGGGGCGGAGGCTGCCGGCCGGCCCGCCGCTCGCCTTCCTCGTCGATCTCGCCGACGGACTGCCCGACAGCACCTGGGGCGAGACGTTGACCCGGCGCACCCGCACCGAGGCCGTTCCCTGCCTCTACGTCGCCCGCGGCGGGGAGGGTCCCGACGGGATCCGCCGCTTCGGTGCGCCCACCGTGATCCCGGCCGGCTCGCGCTCGGCCGGCATCGTCTCGATCCTGCTGAAGCTTCTCGACGAGGCCGGTGCCGCCGGGGCGACCTGCGCCCGGCTCTCGGCCCGGGTCGCGACCGCGACCAGCCTCGTCACCGGTCTGTTCGACGCCGCCGCCGCCGGCCGGTCTCCGAGCGCGGCGGAGGCGGAGGAGGGCACCGAGATCGTGCTCGCCGCCGTCTCGGAGGCCGGCATCCAGGCCTGGCTCGACCGGCTGCGCCAGCACCACATCGGCATCTACCAGCACTCGCTCAGCGTCGCCGGGTTCGCTGCCGCCTTCGCTGGGGAACTCGGCCTCGGCCGCCGCGACCGCCGCCGGCTCGCCCAGGCCGCCCTGCTCCACGATATCGGCAAGGCGCACACCCCCGCCGCCATTCTCGACAAGCCCGGACCGCTGACGCCCGACGAGATGCTGGTGATGCGCGCGCATCCCACGATCGGCGCCGACCTGCTGGCTCAGGACGGGGCCTACGACGCGGCCATCATCGACGTGGTCCGGCACCATCACGAGCGGCTCGACGGCAGCGGCTACCCCGACGGCCTCAAGGGCGACGCCATCGGCGACCTCGTGCGCCTCGTGGCGATCTGCGACGTGCACTCCGCCCTGACCGAGCGCCGGGCCTACCGGGCTGCCTTGTCCGGTCCCGATGCCCGGCGGATCATGGACGGCATGGCCGGCCAGCTCGATGCAGATCTGCTGCGCGCCTACGCCCCGGTCGTCCTTCGCGCAGAAGGGAGCATCGCTACAACGCAAGGTCACGTTCTCGCGGGATCGTAGAACCATTTCGTAAGGAACGAACGCTTAGTCTCCCGAGGAGGACCGGCTCGTGGAGGCCGTGTCTTCGAAGGCCGAGATCCACGTTCGACCCGGCTGTCCATGCGCGACAATCCCCTCACGTACAGCTTGCCGCGCTGGCGCCTGACCCGCTGGCTCGCCGATGCCGGCCGGGACGTGCCGCAGGACATCCGCGTCGCGTTGATCGGCAGCCTCTACGGCACGCTGCCGATCTTCTTCGGCGGAGTCGCGAACACCATCGGCGTGGCGGTGCTGATCGCGCTGCGCATTCCGCATCCGCACGTCCTCGCCTGGCTCGTCCTCGAGATCGCGATCTGCGTGGCCCGGCTCGTGGTCCTCGTGGTCGCGCAGCACGCCGCGGCGGCGGGGCGGCGCACGCCCACGGACCTCACGCTGCTGCTGGCCCTGGCCTGGTCGGCGAGCCTGGGTCTCGGCGCCCTCGTCAGCCTGGAGAGCGGCGACTGGGTCTCGGCGACCCTCGCCTGCCTTTCGGCGGCCGGCATGGTCGGGGGAACCTGTTTCCGCAACTTCGCGGCCCCCCGGCTCACCGCGGCGATGATCGCCCTCACGCTCGGGCCGATCTGCATCGGGGCCGCGGTCGCCGGCGAGCCGATCCTGTATCTCAGCTTCCTGCAGCTTCCGTTCTACATGCTGGCCATGACGTTGGCGGCCTACCGGTTGAACCGGATGATGGTCGCGACGATGCAGGCCGAGCGCGAGAACGGCTTTCGCGCGCATCACGACGCCCTGACCGGCCTGTCGAACCGCTCCGGGCTCGCCGCCGCGATGGAGGCGATGCTGGCCCTGCCGCGCGGGCCGATCGGCCTGCTCTATCTCGACCTCGACGGCTTCAAGTCCGTCAACGACACCTACGGCCATGCCGTCGGCGACCGCCTGCTCCAACTGGTCGCCGACCGTCTTCGCGAGGAAGCCGGATCGGACGATCTCGCCGCCCGCATCGGCGGCGACGAGTTCGTCGTGCTCTGCGAGGGCCGGAGCCGCGCCGAACTGATCGGCCTCGGCGAGCGCCTGATCGCGCGGATCTCCGAGCCCTATGCCTGCGGTCCCGAAGCGCCTGCGCTCGTGAGCGTCAGCGTCGGGATCGCGCAGCGGCCGGAGCACGGCGACGACATGACGAGTCTGCTCCAGGCCGCCGACCGCGCCCTCTACCGCTCCAAATCCATGGGCAAGGGCCGCTGCACCCTGGCCATGCGAAAGACCCGCGACGCCGCCGGGCCGGCCGAGAACCGCCGCTCGGCGTGAGCCTCCGTCACCCCCGCCGGCGCGCCACGGCTTCGGCGAGCAGGCACAGGATCTCGAACAGCAGCGCGCCGCCGGTGATCGCCGTGATGCCGGACGGGTCGAGGGGTGGCGCCACCTCGACGAGATCGGCCCCCGCCCAATCGACCCCGCGAAAGCTGCGCAGCAGGTGCAGCGCCTCGCGGGTGCTGAAGCCGCCGATCTCGGGCGTGCCCGTCCCCGGCGCGAAGGCGGGATCGAGGGCGTCGATGTCGAAGCTCAGATAGGCGGGCGCCGCGCCGACGATGGCGCGGGCCTCGGCCGCCACCTCCGGCAGGCCGCGGGCGCAAACCTCCTCCATCTCCACGATCCGGATACCCTGCGCCAGCGCCCAGGCCCGCTCGTCCGCCGCGTCGAGGCTGCCGCGGATGCCGATCTGCACGCAGCGGCGCGGGTCGAGCACGCCGTCCTCCACCGCGCGGCGGAACGGCGTGCCGTGGGTGAGACGTGAACCGCCGTACTGGCCGTCGTCGGTGTCGCTGTGGGCATCGATGTGGATCAGCCCGAGCGGCTGTCCGGCGCCGAGTGCCCGCAGCACCGGATAGGTCAGGAGATGATCGCCGCCGACCGAGAGCGGCACGATCCCGGCCGTCACGAGGGGCGCGTGGAACGCCTCGATCCGACGCACGGTCTCGGCCACGTCCACCGGGTTGACCGGCACGTCACCGAGATCGGCGCAGGCCGCGAGCGCGTAGGGCGCGATGCCGGTGGCGTGGTTGACCGCCCGCGTCCCCGTCGAGGCCTCGCGCACCCCGCGCGGGCCGAACCGCGCCCCGGGGCGGTTGGTGGTGGCGCCGTCGAAGGGAATGCCGATCAGGCCGATCTCGATCGCCCCCGGCGCCACCTCCGGATCGAGCACCGGCAGCCGCATGAAGCTCGGCACGCCGGAGAAGCGCGGCGTGTCCATGCCGGAGGCCGGCCGGAACCGGGCGAGCCTGTCCGCATGCTCGGCCATGGCGTGTCTCCCCGACGCGGGACCTCGTCCCGGTTTCCCCCATCAAGCAGCCTGGCGGGTGCTCCCGCAAGGGTGCCCGCGAATCATCCGATCCGTGCAGGCGCACGAAAAAGCGCAACGGAATCAAAGCGGCGCTGCCGATATGGTATCATGGGCGCATGATCGGTTCCGGCTCGATCCAGGCTTTGGCGGGTGCAGCGATGCATGAGGTCGAGCGCGTCGCCTGGACACCCGACCAACGCGACCTGCTGCGGCGGATCGAGGCGCATCCGTTCGAGCGGGCCGACCACGCTCTCGACTTTACGAGTCGGCTCGCCCGCGACCGCGGCTGGAGCCTCGCCTTCGCCCGCGGCGCGGTCGCCGAGTACCGCCGCTTTTGTTTCCTGGCGATGGTCTTCGACACGCCCGTCACCCCGAGCGAGGAGGTCGACGAGGTCTGGCACCAGCACCTGACCTATTCGCGCGATTACTGGGAGGTCTGGTGCGGGCCGGTGCTCGGCCGGCGCCTCCACCACGACCCGACCGAGGGCGGCGCCTCCGAGCAGGGCCGATACCGCATGCAATATGCCGAGACCCTGGCCCGCTACGAAGCCTTCTTCGGGCCGCCCGATCCGTGCTTCTGGCCGGCGACGCACCGACGGTTTCGCAGCCGGCCGCGTTACCGCATCGTCGACGGCGACCGCGTCTGGACCGTGAGACGGCCGGCGTTGCCCGGCTGGTTCGCGCGGCCTGCGATGGTGATAGGCCTCGCATTCGCCGGGCTCGGCGCCCTGCCGCAGCCGGCCTTCGCGCTGCCGCTCGATCCGCTGGACTGGACCGCCGATCCCTTCCTCAGGCTCTATGGCGGCCTCGTCGCCGTGGCGGTTCTCGTGGCGCTGGTGCTGCGCTCCGCCCTGAGCGGCGGAGGTGGGGCCGTGCCGGCAAGAGACCTCGACGTCGTCGAACTCGCCTTCCTCGCCGGCGGTTCGGGCCGGGCCACCGACGCCGTCATCCTCGGGCTGATCGACCACGGCGCCGCGAGTTTCTCGACGGGGAGCGGCCACGTCACCGTCGAGGACAGGGGCATCCCCCTGCCGCCGAGCCTGGAGCGGTACCGCGGCCTAGCGGAGGGGACGGTGCCGCGTTCCACCCTCAGCCGGGCGCTGAGACCGCATATCGAGGCCGTGCGTGCGGGACTGGTCGCGCGTGGGCTCGTGCCCGGTCGGGACATCCTGAACCGCATCACGTTCTGGACGCTCGTGACGGTGGCGCCGGTGGTGCTTTTCGGGCTGGCGAAGATGGCCGTCGGCACGGCGCGGGGAAAGCCGGTCGGCTACCTGTTCCTGCTTGTCGCCATCCTGATCGTGCTGACCACGCTGATCCTCTCCATGCGCCCCTCGCACACCCGGATCGGTGCCGGCGTGCTCGCCGGCTACCGGGACCGGCACGCCAGGGCGGCGCGGGCGCCGCGCGAGCGCGAAATCCTGTTCGCGTTCGCGCTGGGCGGCGCGGCGATTCTCGCCGGTACCCCCTACGAAGCCTATGCCCGGTTCTCGCAGGCCGCGAACGCCGGCAGTTCCGGCGGTGGCGGTGGTGGGGACGGCGGGGGAGGCGGCGGCTGTAGCGGAGGAGGTGGGGGTGGGGGTGGTTGCGGCGGGTGCGGCTCCTGATCCGTCCGGCGACGTGCCAAGGCGTCGGACGCGAGCACCGTCATTGCGAACGAAGCGTCCCGCCCAACACCTCCGAGAACCGCGCCACCAGCCGCCGGGCCACCTCGTCCTTGTCGAGCTTGGGCCAGGTCTCGACGCCGCCGTCGCGCGCGAGCAGATGCACGGTGTTCTCGAGGCCGCCCATGACGCCGCCCGCATGCGACACGTCGTTCGCCACCAGCAGGTCGCAGCCCTTTTTCGCGAGTTTCGTTCGGGCGTTGTCGAGCACGGCGTCGGTCTCGGCGGCGAAGCCGACGACGAGGCGGGGGCGGTTCTGCGGGCGTCCGGCGATGGTCGCGAGGATGTCGGGGTTCTCGACGAGGGCGAGCGGGGCGGGGGCGCTGCCGTCCTTCTTGATCTTGCCGGCGCGGGCCTCGGCCGGGCGCCAGTCGCCGACGGCGGCGGCGAAGACGGCGATGTCGGCCGGCAGCGCGGCCTCGACGGCGGCCAGCATTTCCCGCGCAGTCTGGACCCGGACCACGGCGACGCCCGTCGGGTCCGGGATCGCCACCGGCCCCGACACCAGCGTCACCCGCGCGCCGGCCGCCTGCGCAGCCGCGGCGATGGCGTGGCCCTGGCGGCCGGAGGAGCGGTTGGCGAGATAGCGCACAGGATCGATCGGCTCATGCGTCGGCCCCGAGGTGACGAGCACCGTCTTTCCCGCGAGCGATCCCTGCGGCACCCGCCCGGCAAGGAAACCGAAGCCGCCACGCTCCTCCCGCGATGCGAGCATCGCTTCCAGCGCATCGGCGATCTCGTGCGGTTCGGCCATGCGGCCCGGCCCGTACTCGGCCTCGGCCATGGCGCCGTCGTTGGGGCCGACCACGGCGACGCCATCGTCCTGGAGGATGGCGAGGTTCCGCCGCGTCGCCGGATGCCCCCACATCCGCACGTTCATGGCCGGGGCGATCAGAATCGGCAGCGTCGTGGCGAGCAGCACCGTCGTGGCGAGATCGGGCGCGTGCCCGCCGGCCATGCGCGCCATCAGGTCGGCCGTGGCCGGCGCCACCACGATGGCGTCGGCGTCCCGCGCCAGCCGGATATGCCCGATCTCGGCCTCGTCCGCCCGGTCGAACAGGTCGGTATGGGCACGGGCCCCGGCGAGCGCCGCGGCGGCGAGGGGCGTCACGAATTCCTGCGCCGCCCTGGTCAGGACCGGTCGCACCGCAGCGCCGCGCTCGCGCAGCCGCCGGATCAGATCGAGTGCCTTGTAGGCCGCGATGCCGCCGCCGATGACGAGGAGGATGCGGCGGCCGCCGAGAGACTGGGACATGGGTCTAGTCAGGCGAGTCCGGCCGATGCGTCAAGGGCGCCGCGTTGGGCCGCGCCCTTCGAGAGCGCGATACGCGCGATCTCAGACGTAGGATCGCTGTCTTTCGAACGTGTTCGACAGTTCCTTCCAGAGTGCCGCCTGCATGTTGGCGATCTCGTGCGACGCCGGCACGTCGATGATCGTGTCCGCAACGAAGTGGCAGACCGCGGATGCCTCTTTCAGATCGATGTAGTTCTTGTCCAGCAACGTCCGCAAGATGCTGGTTGCGAGCGCGAGGTTGGCAGCGCCGCTTAACCTTAGAACGTCTTCGGTCATCTCGGCATGTGAACGGTCGATCGCCTGCGTGGGTCGTCGACTCGGCCGAAAAGCCAGATTTAACCAGTTCATCATGCTTATTCCCCCAGGTATAAGTCTATTGTCTCCACAGCCTGAGTGTCCATACGTAACCGACCACCATCGCATGATAATCCCGCCCGATGGCTAAAATCGCGCAGCGGCCGCCATTCGGCCCAGGTTACAACTTCTGATGATTGTAGAGCGGGATCGGATGGAGAGCAGCTGACCGGGTTTCATGCATTCGCGTGCGACACCAGCGATCCTGCACGTGATTCCGCAATATTCGGTAGCGCCACCTCGAATACCGAGCAGACAAGGATGATCTTCGTGCTGCGAGCGGCAATCGTTTCGGCAACAGCAAGACGAGCGACGATCGCTGTCCATGGCGATCATCGTGCATCACCATGGACCATCTCGTCGGCGGACTCGGATGAACCGATCCGTCTCTCGGTCCTCGATCGTCAAGCCTTCACTTGAACGCCAGCACCAGCGCCCCGAGCGCGATCGTCCACAGCGCCAGGGTCGACCAGACCGCCCGCCGCTTCTCGGCCTTGGCGATGCGCTCCAGCGCCCGCACGTCCCGCGCGCCCTCCTCGTCGAGGCGCACCATGATGCGGCGGACGCGCTGGGCGATGTCGGGGAGGTCTGAGACCACGTCGGACAGGGTCATCGCGGCACGGCCGGCGCCCTCGATGCGGCCGAGGGGACCGAGGTTGCGGGCGATCCAGGATTTCACCACCGGCTCGGCCCCGGTCCACATGTCGAGGTGCGGATCCAGCGAGCGGGCGACGCCCTCCACCACCACCATGGTCTTCTGCAGCATCACGAGTTCGGTGCGGGTGCTCATGTCGAAGAGCGCGGTGACGTCGAAGAGCAGAGTGAGCACCTTCGCCATCGAGATCTCGTCGGCCGGGCGCTGGTGGATCGGCTCGCCGATGGCGCGGATGGCCTGGGCGAAGTCGTCCACCGAGTGATGGCGCGGCACGTAGCCGGCCTCGAAATGCACCTGCGCCACCCGGCGATAGTCGCGGGTGATGAAGCCGAGCAGGATCTCGGCGAGGAAGCGCCGCTCGGGGAGGCCGAGCCGGCCCATGATCCCGAAATCCACCGCCGTCAGGCAGCCGCTGCGGTCGACGAACAGGTTTCCGGGATGCATGTCGGCGTGGAAGAAGCCGTCGCGGATCGCCTGACGCAGGAAGGACTGGATCACCGAGCGGCCGAGCGCCTTGGCGTCGTGCCCCTCGGCGACGATGCGGGCACGGTCGCTGAGCCGGATGCCGTCGATCCACTCGCTGGTGAGGATGTTGCGGGAGGTCAGCTCCCATTCCGGGCGCGGTACCCGGAAGTCGTCGTCGGCCTTGGTGTTCTCGGCGAGCTCGGACATGGCGGCGGCCTCGAGCCGCAGATCCATCTCCATCATCACCGAGCGGGCGAGCGTCTCGACCACCTCGCGCGGGCGCAGCCGCTCGGCCTCGGGCCAGAGCGCGTGCACGATCCCCGCCATGAAGCGCATGGCCTGGAGCTCACGGGCGAACTGCGCCCGCACGCCCGGCCGCATCACCTTCACGGCGAGCGGACGCAGGGTGCCGTCGGCGTCGAGCACCTGCGCCTTGTGCACCTGCGCGATCGAGGCCGCGGCCACCGGCTCGCTGAAGCTCGCGAACAGCACGCCGATCGGCTTGCCGAGATCCTGCTCGATGGCGCGGATCGCCACGCCCTGCGGGAAGGGCGGCACCCGGTCCTGCAGGCGCTCCAGGTCGCGCGCCGCGGCCATGCCGACGATGTCGGGACGCGTCGCCAGGAACTGCCCGAACTTGACGTAGGACGGCCCGAGCCGGGTCAGCGCCCGCTCCAGGGGGCTCGCCCCGGCATCCTTGGCGACGCCGCGCCGCTCCAGCGAGCGCCCGACCTTCAGCGCGAGACGCAGATGCGGCGGCAGCTCCGCCGTATCGATCAGCGCGAGCCCGCCCTCCCGCGCGAGGACAAAGCCGACATGCGCGCCGCGGACGAAGTGGAAGAGGGCGCCTAGCATAGGGACAACGCTTCGTTTCCCCATCCGTCATTGCGAGCGTCGCGAAGCAATCCAGGGCCCCACACACGACGCCAGGGCGTCGGCCCTGGATTGCTTCGCGACGCTCGCAATGACGCTGGAGAGGGCCGAGCCACTAAGCCACCTTCCAGCCGGAGTGGATCGCCACGATCCCCCCCGACAGCACCCGGTGCGTCACGCGCGAAAACCCGGCCTCCTCGATCATCGCGGCGAACCGTCCGGGGGAGGGGAACTTGCGGATGGATTCGACGAGGTAGCGGTAGGATTCGCGGTCGCCGGCGACGCGCGCGCCGATGCGCGGGATCACGTGGAAGGAATAGGCGTCGTAGATTTTTTCGAGGATCGGCAGGTCGACCCGCGAGAATTCGAGGCAGAGGAAGCGCCCGCCCGGCTTCAGCACGCGAAAGGCTTCCTTCAGGGCCATGTCGATGCGCGGCACGTTCCGGATGCCGAAGGCGATGGTGTAGGCGTCGAAGGTGTCTTCCGGCAGCGGCAGGGTCTCGGCATTGCCGGTGACGAAGTCGATGCGGTCACCGAAGCGCGTGCCGGCGCGCCGATTGTCCGCCCGTTCTTGGCCGACCCGCAGCATCGCCTCGTTGATGTCGAGCACCGTCACCTTGGTCTGCGGGCCGCCGGCCTCGAGCACGCGGAAGGCGACGTCGCCGGTGCCGCCGGCCACGTCGAGATGGCGGAAGGGGCGGTTCTGGCCGGGCCGCAGCATCCCGATGAGATGCGATTTCCAGGCGCGGTGCAGCCCCCCCGACATCAGGTCGTTCATGACGTCGTAGCGCTTGGCCACGGAGCGAAACACGTCGTCGACGCGGCCCTGCTTCTCGGCGAGGCTCACGCGCTCGAAGCCGAAATCCGCCGTGCCGTCGTCTGCCGCGCTCATGCCGCCCCACTCGTCCTGACCCGCGCCTCATAGCGAATGCGCCGCGGGACCGCCATGTGGAGAAGCCGCGGCACACCGGTTATGACGCCACGGGTCGCCTGTTTCACGTGAAACAATTCCTACAACGCCCTTCGCGATCCTATCGATGCCCGAACTGCCCGAAGTCGAAACCGTGCGTCGGGGTCTCGCGCCCGCGCTGGTCGGCGCGCGTTTTTCGCGCGTGACCCTGCGGCGGCCGAACCTGCGCTTTCCCTTTCCCGAGCGCTTCGCGCAGCGCCTCGAGGGCCGCACGGTCACCGACCTCGCGCGCCGGGCCAAGTACCTCACCGCGCATCTCGATTCCGGCGAGAGCCTGATCATGCATCTCGGCATGAGCGGCCGCTTCGACGTCGCCCTGCCGGACGGCCGGAATCTCTCGCCGGGGGATTTCTACCTCGAAGGGGCGCTCGGCAACACGAAGCACGACCACGTCGTGATGGCGCTGAATTCGGGCGCGACCATCACCTACAACGACGTCCGCCGCTTCGGCTTCATGGACCTCGTGCCGACCGACACGCTGGCCGCGTGCCGGCACTTCGCCGCCATGGGCATCGAGCCCCTGAGCGAGGCGCTGACCGGCGCGACCATCGCGCGGCTCTTCCGCCACAAGATCACGCCGCTGAAGGCCGCGCTCCTCGACCAGCGCCTGATCGCGGGCCTCGGCAACATCTACGTCTGCGAAGCACTGCACCGCGCCCGCCTCTCGCCTCTCGCGATGGCCGGAACCCTGGCCAGGTCCAACGGCACCCCGACGCCGAAGGCCAACGCCCTGGCCAAGGCGATCAAGGCAGTGCTCACCGAAGCCGTGGCGGCGGGCGGCTCGACGCTGCGGGACTACGCCCAGCCGGACGGGGCGCGCGGGTCCTTCCAGCACGGGTTCCGCGTCTACGACCGGGTCGGCCATGCCTGCACGACGCGGGGGTGTGTTGGGCGGGTTTCTCGGGTTGTGCAGTCGGGGCGGTCGACGTTTTTTTGTGAGGTGTGTCAGGGGCCGTAGGCTCGGCGCGACGAGGCTCCTGCCGAGATCCCTCCGCGCACCGACGGTCCGGCTACACCGTCAGCGGGGCGCATTGCGCCGAAGGGACTGCATGCACCAGATTTCGAGACGCTCCCGCCGAACGCATTTGCGACAAAGGCAGGCGAGGCCGGATGAGGCGACTTTCGCGGTTCCGTGCTATCAATCCTCAACCGCGAGGAGGGCCATCGAGCATGCCGCCCGTTGACACGATCAGCCTCACCCTCTCGCCCGACATGCTCCGCGCCGTGCGCGAGAGTGTCGACGCGGGCGAGTATGCTTCAACCAGCGATCTAATGCATGACGCCGTCCGGCTCTGGCAGCGCCAGCGCCAGGAAGACGCAGAACGATTGGATGCCATCCGAGCCCGCATCCGGCGTTCGCTGGACGATCCGCGGCCGGCGCTCACAATCGAGGAAGTCCGAGCCCGGATCGGCGCTCTTCACGCCGAGACCGTGAAGGCCCATCGCCATGAGGCGACTTGAGGTCGTCATCAGCGGCGAAGCGGACGCTGACCTCTTGCAAATCTATCGGTGGGTCTACGAAGCGAGCCGTGATCCGCAGGTTGCAGACCGGTTTCTCGACCGGCTGATCAGCCGATGCGATCGCATCGGCGACGCACCCCGAGGCGGTCGCCCGCGGGACGATCTGGAACCCGCGCTACGGACAATGCCGTTCGAGCATTCGGCCGTGATCGCCTATCGCGTGGAGCCTGACCACGTCCTGATAACCAACATTTTCTACGGCGGCCGGGACTACGAAGCCCTGTATCGAGGGCACGACGACACCGACTGATCTACCCATCCAACTCCGCATACCGCCGAAACACCCCGTTCTCACTGAACGCCAACCGCCGCTCGCTCGCGAGATAAGCCGCAACCCGCGGCAGGCGGCCGACGGTCTGGACCAGGGCCGCGACCCGCGGTGTCGCCTCCAGCGCCCGCGCGGTTGCGGTCGGGAAGGCGTAGCGCAGGCCGTCGACGAGCTGGAACAGGGAGAGGTCGGCGGTGCTGAGCGCGTCGCCGACGAGGTGGCGGGGGCCGGCCGGGTTGCGGGCGAGGACCCGCTCGAACCAGCCCAAGAACTTCGGCAGCCGGTTCTCGCGAAACTCTGCTGCGCGGCGCAGGGCCTCCGGCTTCTGCTCTTCGTAGTAGAGGCCGTTCGCGACGGGGTGGTGCGTGTCGTGTGCCTCCGTGACCATGTCGGCGATCGTAAGCTGGATCTGGTGGGTCCAGATCCGGTCGGCCTCGCTGGCGCCGACGAGGCCGAGGCGGGGGCCGAGATAGAGCAGGATGTTGGCGGTCTGGCCGATCACGAGGTCGCCGTCCTTGAGGAAGGGCGGGGCGAAGGGCGCACGCACGGGCTCGGCGTCGAGCCGCTCCATCATCGCGTCGATGCCGCCGCCGTCCTCGTGGGGGAGGCGGGCCACGTCGACATAGTCGGCCCCGGCCTGTTCGAGGGCGAGCCGCACGAACTCCCCGCGCCCCTGGATCATCGGCCAGTAGTGAAGCTCGTACGGCATCGGGGTCTCCTCCCGGGCTCAAGTCGGCGCGGGCCGTCTGGTTTCACGACGGACCGCGCGGGGAGGGGGCCAAGCGTGACTGTGGCGGGGCCGTCACACCGCGAAACCATCCCAGCTTTGCCCCCGGTCGCCCGCGGCCACGCCGCTATTGCGCCATAAACCGGGACCACCTCAAGCCTCGCGGTAAATGGCTGTTCCGGCAGGGATTTAGCGCCGGATTCCGAGCTGTTCCAAGGGCGGGCGAACCACCCGGAAAAGCTTGGCCGTAAAGGATTTTCGACCGGCGCCCGCGGCGTCGGAAACGGGTGGAAAGCGGTTTCGGACACGGCCATGGACCTGCGGTTGAACAACAAGTCGAAGCTTCCGAGCCGTCACGTGACGGAGGGGCCGGATCGCGCGCCGCACCGCTCGTATCTCTACGCCATGGGCCTCACCAAGGAGCAGATCCACCAGCCGCTCGTTGGCGTGGCCTCCTGCTGGAACGAGGCGGCGCCCTGCAACATCTCGCTGATGCGCCAGGCCCAGGCCGTGAAGAAGGGCGTCGCGGCCGCCAACGGCACGCCGCGCGAGTTCTGCACCATCACGGTAACCGACGGCATCGCCATGGGCCATGCCGGCATGCGCGCCTCGCTGCCGTCCCGCGAAGTCATCGCGGATTCCGTCGAGCTGACCATGCGCGGCCACGCCTACGACGCCCTCGTCGGCCTCGCCGGCTGCGACAAGTCCCTGCCCGGCATGATGATGGCCATGGTGCGCCTCAACGTGCCGTCGATCTTCATCTACGGCGGCTCGATCCTGCCCGGTTCGTTCCGCGGCAAGCCGGTGACGGTGCAGGACCTGTTCGAGGCCGTCGGCAAGGTCGCCGTCGGCGACATGACCCTCGACGATCTCGACGAGCTGGAGCAGGTCGCCTGTCCCTCCGCCGGGGCCTGCGGCGCGCAGTTCACGGCCAACACCATGGCCACCGTCTCCGAGGCGATCGGCCTGGCGCTGCCCTACTCGGCCGGCGCCCCGGCGCCCTACGAGATCCGCGACAGATTCTGCATGACCGCCGGCGAGAAGGTCATGGAGCTGCTCGCCAAGAACATCCGTCCGCGCGACATCGTCACCCGCAAGAGTCTCGAGAACGCCGCGGCCGCCGTCGCGGCGTCGGGCGGCTCGACCAACGCGGCCCTGCACCTGCCGGCGATCGCACATGAATGCGGCATCGCCTTCGACCTGTTCGACGTGGCCGAGATCTTCCGCCGCACGCCGTACATCGCCGATCTCAAGCCCGGCGGACGCTACGTCGCCAAGGACATGTTCGAGGTCGGCGGCATCCCGCTCCTGATCAAGACCCTGCTCGACCACGGCTTCATCCACGGCGACTGCATGACCGTCACCGGCCGCACCATCGCCGAGAACATGGAGAAGGTCGCCTGGAACCCGGACCAAGACGTGGTGCGGGCGGCGAACACCCCTCTCACGCCCACCGGCGGCGTCGTCGGCCTGCGTGGCAACCTCGCCCCCGAGGGCGCGATCGTGAAGGTCGCCGGCATGCCGCCCGAGAAGCAGGTGTTCACCGGCCCGGCCCGTGTGTTCGACGGCGAGGAAGCCTGCTTCGAGGCCGTCCAGAACCGCACCTACCACCCCGGCGAAGTCCTCGTGATCCGCTACGAGGGCCCGAAGGGCGGCCCCGGCATGCGCGAGATGCTCTCCACCACCGCCGCCCTCTACGGACAGGGCATGGGCGACAAGGTCGCGCTGATCACCGACGGCCGCTTCTCCGGCGCAACCCGCGGGTTCTGCGTCGGCCATGTCGGCCCCGAGGCCGCGATCGGCGGCCCGATCGGCCTCCTCAAGGACGGCGACGTCATCACGCTGGACGCGATCAAGGGCACCCTCGACGTCGCCCTGTCCGACGAAGAGTTCGCCGAGCGCCGCAAGGCCTGGACGCCGCGGACCAATTCCGCGACCTCCGGCTACCTCTGGAAATACATGCAGACCGTCGGACCCGCGGTGAGCGGCGCCGTCACCCATCCCGGTGGCGCCCAGGAGATTCAGACCTATGCGGACATCTAGGACTGACCCAAGCCGGCTGTTGCCGGTCGGGGCCGCTCCCGGTCGGCTCCGCGTGAAGATCGCCTGCGGCCTCGCCGCCGCCGGCCTGATGCTGCTCGCCGGCTATCCGGCCGAGTCCCTCGACGCGACGGCGCGCACGCCCGTTCCGGATTCGAGCTACCGCTCGGCCAAGGACGCGCTCCGCTCGGGCGTGCGCGACTACAATGCCGGCGACAAGCAGGGCGCCGTGCGCGCCCTCGAATACGCCGCCGATCAGGGCCAGACCCTCGCTCTGTGGAAGCTCGGCCGCATGTACGCGGACGGGGACGGCGTGCCGCACGACGACCTCAAGGCCTTCGAGTATTTTTCGCGCATTGCCGACGACAACGACGACAAGCCGGAGGCCGGCAATTCCGGCGTCGTCGCCAGCGCCTTCACGGCGCTGGGCACTTATTTCCTCGACGGGATCAAGGGCACCTACGTGCGCGCGAATCCTGAGCGCGCCTACGAGATGTTCAACTACGCCGCCTCGTTCGGCGATCCCAACGCGCAGTACAACCTCGCCCGGCTCTATCTCGACGGCACCGGCACGGAGCAGGATCCGCGCAAGGCCGCGCGCTGGTTCAACCTCGCCGCCGAGAAGGGCCACAAGCCGGCACAGGCGCTGCTCGGCGACCTGCTCTTCAACGGCGTCGGCGTGCCGCGCCAGACCGTGCGCGGCCTGACCTGGCTGGCGCTGGCCCGCGACGGCGCGCAGAGCCGATCCGACGAGTGGATCGTCGACCTCTACGACAAGGCCTGGACCGCCGCGAGCGAGGCCGACCGGGCCGAGGCGATGGCGAAGGTGCAGTCGACGGGGTCTACGCGGCGGCGGCGTTGAAGAACCCCTCCGTATGAGGCATTGCCGGCCCCGCCGCGCTCTCCTCCCCCTCGTGGGGAGGGGGACGGAGGTAAGGGTGGTGCAGACGGGACCGGGACGCTCAGTCCTGAACCACCCCACCCCTCACCCCTCCCCACAAAGGGGAGGGGAAACGCGCTTTTGCTTCACGCGCTTATCCCGCGACAACCGATCTGCGGCTCTGCAAAGCGCGCGCGGTAATGGGAAAGCGCGGATCGGACCGCGCGAGATCCGGCGCTCACCAGCCCTGGCGTTCGTTTTGCTCCGGCTTGCGCCCCTGGGGCGTCAGCGCGTCGACCACGGAGGGCAGGGCCTGTGCGAGCTGGCTCAGCAGGTCGGTGCGGTCGAGCCCGGTCTGGCAGCTGAGGGTGTCGACGGTATCGGAGCCGAGGGCGTCGGCGAGGCGGTTCGGCTCGATCGCCCGGTTCTGGCCGTGGCCGATCCAGGAGCCGATGACGTCGCCGAGGCCGCCGCGCTCGAAGCCCTCGATCAGCCCGTCGAGCCCGCCGCCGAGACCACCCTGTCCGCCACCATCCGGTTCGTGGTCGAGATGGGCGTAGGGGCCTGCCCCGGGCGATCGGCCACCACCGTCGCCGGGGCCATCGAGCATCCCCGAGAGATCCGAGAATTCACCGCCGCCATCATCGCCGCCACTCGAACTCCCGCCCTGCGGGCGCTGGCCGAAGCCGCCGAGATCGCCGTCGTCCCCTTGCGGGCCGTCGTATCCCGCGGGGGAGGGCGCGCGGCCCCGGCCCTCCGGTTCCGGCGAACGATGGCCCCCACCCAAGATATCGCCGAGGCCGCCGCTTGCGCCCTTGGCGAGGAGCAGCATCAGCAGCGCCTTGACGATGGGCGACATGGCGCTGCCGCCACGACCGCCACTGAGCACCTGCCCGACGACGCCACCGATGACCTGATCGAGCAGACCCATGGGCCGTCCTCCGTTCCGCCACGTCCTAGGGCACAACGGGCGATCGGAGCCGGGGTTGCTCGGACTTCGTGTCAGTCGCCGACGGTATCGCGCCGATAGCGGTGGGACAGGCGGTCGAGGGAATCGGCCCGGCCGTCCAGCGACCCCGGTGCGGCGATGGACCGATCGCTCGAGCCAGCAACCGTCTGAGCCAGGGCCATGCGCGGCGTGATCGGTGCCGTGACGAGAGCAACTGCGCCGGCGATGGCGAGGCTTCCCAGAAAGAGGCCGGTGACGGCGGCGCCGGCACCCGGTTCGCGAACGGAGGTCATGCAGCTGTTCCGGTGGCCAGAGGTCACGCGCGGACGAGAGCCGAACCGACGCCGGCCGATCCAAGTCGGCCCATGTTCAGGTCTCGGCTCGTCAATCCTCGACGACGGGTTCGGTTCCGACCCCGAACACTGATCACGCTCTCAGGAACTCAGATCAGCGGCCCTTGTAGCGTGGCTTCTGGCCGCCCATTCCCTGCGTCGAGCGGCCCTTCGGACGCTCCTTCCAGGGCACGGCGCCGGCGGGGAGCTCGCGGTCGGTGCCCGGGCCCATGTTGTCGAGGGTCGGCTTGCTGATACGCGAGCGCCTGTCGCCCTGGCGGCCGGCACCGCGCTCGACGTCGGCCTGGCGGGCCATCGGATCGTCGGAGATCAGCAGCTCGGTCGATTGCAGCCGCTTGAGCTCGTCGCGCATCCGCGCGGCCTCCTCGAAGTCGAGATCGGCAGCGGCGGCCCGCATGCGCTTCTCGAGGTCGGCCATGACCGCCTTGAGGTTGTGCCCGACGGTGGCGACGTCCTTGGCGAGACCGGTGTCGACGCGAACGTGGTCGCGCTCGTAGACGCTCTCCAGGATGTCCTGGATGCCGCGCTTCACGCTCTGCGGCGTGATGCCGTGTTCTTCGTTGTAGGCGAGCTGCTTGACGCGCCGACGCTCGGTCTCCGCCATCGCCCGCTCCATCGAGCCGGTGATGCTGTCGGCGTAGAGGATGCAGCGGGCGTCGGCGTTGCGCGCCGCGCGGCCGATGGTCTGGATCAGCGACGTCTCTGAGCGCAGAAACCCCTCCTTGTCGGCGTCGAGGATGGCGACGAGGGCGCATTCCGGGATGTCGAGACCCTCGCGCAGCAGGTTGATGCCGATGAGGACGTCGAACGCACCCAATCTCAAGTCGCGGATGATCTCGATGCGCTCCAGTGTGTCGATGTCGGAGTGCATGTAGCGCACGCGCACGCCGTTCTCGTGCAGGTACTCGGTGAGGTCCTCGGCCATGCGCTTGGTGAGCGTCGTCACCAGGGTGCGGTAGCCGGCCTGCGCGACCTCGCGGACTTCCCCCAGCAGGTCGTCGACCTGGGAGCGGGCCGGGCGGATCTCGATGACGGGGTCGACGAGGCCGGTGGGGCGGATCACCTGCTCGGCGAAGACGCCGTCGGTGCGCTCCATCTCCCACTTGCCGGGCGTCGCCGAGACGTGGACCGTCTGCGGGCGCATCAGGTCCCATTCCTCGAAGCGAAGCGGGCGGTTGTCGAGGCAGGAGGGCAGGCGGAAGCCGTATTCCGCCAGCGTCGCCTTCCGCCGGAAGTCGCCCCGGTACATGCCGCCGATCTGCGGCACGGTGACGTGGCTCTCGTCGGTGAAGACGAGCGCGTTGTCGGGCAGGTATTCGAACAGCGTCGGCGGCGGCTCGCCGGGTTTGCGCCCGGTGAGGTAGCGCGAATAATTCTCGATGCCGTTGCAGGCGCCGGTGGCCTCGATCATCTCGACGTCGAAGGTGCAGCGCTGCTCCAGGCGCTGGGCCTCGATCAGCCGGCCCATCCTGGTCAGTTCCTCGACGCGGGCCTTGAGCTCGGTTTTGATGCCCTTGATGGCCTGCTGGAGGGTCGGGCGCGGCGTGACGTAGTGCGAGTTCGCGTAGACTTTGACGAACTTGAGTTCGTTGATCTTCTTCCCCGTCAGCGGATCGAACTCGACGATGCTCTCGATCTCGTCGCCGAACAGGCCGATGCGCCAGCCGCGATCCTCCAGGTGGGCCGGCCATAATTCGATGACGTCGCCGCGCACGCGAAACGTGCCGCGGGCGAAGTCCGACTGGATGCGCTTGTATTGCAGGGCCACGAGGTCGGCGATGAGCTGGCGCTGCTCGATCCGCTCGCCGAGCGTCACCGTGAACGACATCGCCGTGTAGGTCTCGACCGAGCCGATGCCGTAGATGCAGGACACCGACGCGACCATGATCACGTCGTCCCGCTCGAGCAAGGCGCGGGTGGCCGAGTGGCGCATCCGGTCGATCTGCTCGTTGATCGAGGATTCCTTCTCGATGAAGGTGTCGGAGCGCGGCACGTACGCTTCCGGCTGATAGTAGTCGTAGTACGAGACGAAGTACTCGACCGCATTGTCCGGAAAGAAGCTCTTGAACTCGCCGTAGAGCTGCGCGGCGAGCGTCTTGTTCGGGGCGAGGATCAGGGCCGGGCGCTGCGTCAGCTCGATGATCTTGGCCATCGTGAAGGTCTTGCCGGAGCCGGTTACGCCGAGCAGCACCTGGTCGCGCTCGTGCTTGCTCACACCGTCCACCAGTTCGGCGATGGCACGGGGCTGGTCGCCGGCCGGCTCGAACTCGGATTTCAAGGTGAAGCGGAGGCCGCCCTCCGACTTCTGCGGCCGCTCCGGCCGGTGCGGCACCCAGGTCTCGCCGTTCTTGAACAGCGGGTTGCCCTCGTGGAGCAACTGTTCGAGCGCCGCCATGGTGGCGGAGACGCCCTCCGTCGCCTGGGAGACCGGCTCCTCGGCAGCCGGAGGCGCAGGGCCGTCCTCGGGCGCCGCGAGGCCGAGGGCCTGGGCGAGGCGCGGATCGACCTCGGCCGCGTCGGCGATGGCGTAGCCGGCCTGCGGGGCCTCGCCGAAGCCGCCGCCCTTCGCCTTCGTGCTCCGGGCCTTCGCGCCCTTGGCCGGCGGCTCGGCCGGCCTCGGCCGGTTGCGGTTGAGCGCCGGGCTCAGGAGTTCGGCGAGATGCTCGTCGAGAGGCTTCAACTCGGGCTTGTCGGCCTTCGACGAGGCGGACTTGGCCGAGACGGGGCGCGGTTTCTTCGGAGCAGGCATGAAGCCGAATATGGCCCCTCGACGCGGCCTGACAAAGCCCTGACGGCGCGACGAGGATCCCCGCTGCGAACCGCTACTGTGGCGGGGAGCCGCAGAGCCGATTAGACTGCTCCGGAACGGTCGGAGGCCGCGATGAAGACGATCGATCTGCACGAAGCCGACACGGAATTCTCCCGCCTCGTCGACGAGGCCGCCGGCGGCGAGCCGTTGGTGATCGCCAGGGACGGTAAGCCCGTGGTCAAGGTCGTGCCGCTGGACGCTCCCGCCCCCTTCGTGAAGCGGCGCCGCGGCTTCCTGAAAGGGCAGATCTCTGTGCCGGACGACTTCGACACGATGGGCCAAGAAGAGATCATCGCGATGTTCGAGGGCGAGGACGAGTGAAAGTCCTCCTCGACACGCATCTTCTGCTCTGATCGTCGGAAGATGCGAGCCAACTCTCGAATGCGGCCATCGCTATCATCGATGACCCGGCAATTGCGCTCGTTTTCAGCGTCGTCAGTATTTGGGAGGTCGCGATCAAGCGCGGGCTCGGCCGTGCGAACTTCCGCACCGACAGCCGTGTCCTGCGCCGCGCTCTGCTGGACAACGGCTACGAAGAACTCACGGTTCTCGGAGCGCATGCGGTCGCCGTCGAAGGACTGCCACCGATCCACAAGGATCCGTTCGACCGCCTTCTCATCGCGCAGGCTACGGTCGAAGGCATCACGTTGGCGACAGCGGATGCAACCATAGCGACGTATCCGGGGCCGATCAGACTCGTGTGAGAGACTGCACGCCTCGTGCGGCACTCACGGCGATACACGCCTTGCGTCGCTCTGCCCTGGCATCTACTTTATGATACAAAGCGCGATTCGGGAGCGGGGTAGCCGCATGCGGGACCTGGACAAGGCACTGGCCGACATCGTTGCGATCCGCACGCAGATCGCCCGCGAGACGGCGTTTCGCGGGCTCGGTTCGGCGACGCTGGCCGCGACCGGCGCGCTGGCCCTGGCGACGGCCTGCCTGCAGGCGTGGTGGCTCGACGAGCCGTCGGCCAACCCGCTCGCCTATTTCGGGATCTGGATCGCCGCGGCCTCGGTCGCCTTCGCACTGATCGGCGTCGAGACCGTGCGGCGCTCGCGGCGGCTGCATTCGGGGCTGGCCGATGCCATGGTCACGAGCGCCATCGAGAGCTTCCTGCCGTCGGCGGGGGTCGGGCTCTGCCTAGCCCTCGTCGTGGCGCGGTTCGCCCCGGATCAGGTCTGGATGCTGCCGGGCCTCTGGCAGGTGCTGACCGGCCTCGGCCTGTTCGCCGCCGCCCGCATCCTGCCGCGGGCGGTGCAGCTTGCCGGAGCCTGGTATCTCCTCGCCGGACTGTCCGTCTTCGCGCTGGCCAGCGCGCAGCACGGCCTCTCGCCCTGGCTGATGGGCCTGCCCTTCGCGATCGGGCAGGGGATGCTCGCGCTGATCATGCACCACGCCATGCGCGACCATCAGGGAGGCTTGGATGTCGCTCTCTGAAGCCATCGACGGCCGCTTCTCCTACGAGGGGCTCGACCGGGTGATCCACGAGAAGGCGCGGCTCTCCGTGCTGACCTCGCTGGTCGCCCATCCCAAGGGCCTCGCCTTTCCCGACCTGCGCCGCCTGTGCGGCCTGACCGACGGCAACCTGAGCCGGCACCTCGCGGTGCTGCAGGAGGCGGATTTCGTCAGCCTCGAGAAGGGATACGACCACAACCGCCCGCAGACGCTCTGCCGTCTGACGCCGCGGGGCCGGGCCCGCTTCCTCGCCTATCTCGGCGTGCTGGAGCAGGTGGTGCGCGATGCGGCCAAGGCCGCGGGACGGGTCCCCGGGTCTACCCACGCCATGACCGATCCCTTCGCGGAACCGACGTGATTCCGTCGGCAATCGACCGCGAAATCGCCCTACCTCTCCGGCACACCGCGTGCGTGTGCCGGACCTCCTAGAACGACAGGTTCCGCCCCGTGCCCGGAGACCCGACGATGCGACGCGATCCCGACGGCAGAGGCCTGCACGCCGCGATCATCATGGACGGCAACGGTCGTTGGGCCACGCAGCGCGGATTGCCGCGCAGTGCCGGCCACCGGATGGGCGTCGAGGCGATCCGCCGGACCGCCGAAGCCGCTCCCGGGCTCGGCATCGACACGCTGACGCTGTTCGCCTTCGCCAGCGACAACTGGAAGCGGCCCGCCGTCGAGGTCGGCGGCCTGATGCGGCTCCTGAAGGCCTATCTGCGCTCGGAGACCGGGCGGCTCGCCCGCACCGGCACCCGGCTCACGGTGTTCGGGCGGCGCGACCGGCTCCCCGCCGGCATTCCCGAGGCAATCGAGCGGGCCGAGGCGGCGACGGCCGGCGGCACCAAACTGAGCTTGCGCATCGCCGTCGACTACTCCTCCCGCGACGCGATCCTCGCCGCCGCCACGCGCCTCGGACCGGACGCCACCCGCGAAGACCTCGGCAAGATTCTCGCCGAGGACACCGGTGCGTGCGGCGACGTCGACCTGATGATCCGTACCGGCGGCGAGAAGCGGCTGTCGGATTTTCTCCTCTGGGAGGCGGCCTATGCCGAGCTGCACTTCACCGACCGGATGTGGCCGGATTTCGGAGAGGCGGACCTCGCCGCGGCGGTGGCCGATTTCAGCCGGCGCGACCGCCGCTTCGGCGGCCTGAAGGCGGTGCCCGTCGCCGCCTGAAACGCGCTGCGCCCTCCCGCATCGGGCAGGCCGGGCACGCGCCGGAGCCGTCCGGACGCAGGCCGGGACCGCTCCGGCCGGCCGCACGGCCCCGAGCGTCCGAAACCGGACACGACGGCGCAACCGCTTCGGCGGCTCAGGTTCGGCGAGACAAATCCGGCCCGGCGCGGTAGCTTGAGGTAGTGGGGCGGCCCGTTGCGAGTCGGGCCTCCGCCCTCGTCACTCCTGCCCGACCTTTCTGCAGCGGCAAGGCTGGACGGCGCGCGCGCCGACTCCAGATGGACCTCTTCATGCGCCTCAGAGATTATTGAATGCAGACTCAGGAGACCGCAGCGATCCCCGTCCTCGACGACGAGACCCTCGCCTTCGCCGGCCGCATCTTCCAATATGCGCGGATGGGGCATGCCGACGAATTGTCGGAGCTGTTCGAGCAGGGCCTGCCCGCCAACATCCGCAACGACAAGGGCGACAGCCTGCTGATGCTCGCCGCCTATAACGGGCAGGAAGCGGCGACGCGCGTGATCCTGGAGGCCGGCGGCGACCCCGAACTCGCCAACGACCGCGGCCAGACCCCGCTCGCCGGCGCCGCCTTCAAGGGCGAGCTCGCGATCGCCCGCCAGCTCCTCGCCCACGGCGCCAAGGCGGACGGCGAGGCCGACGGCTCGCGCACGGCCCTGATGGTCGCCGCGATGTTCGACCGCACCGAGATCGTCGCCCTCCTCCTCGCCCACGGCGCCGATCCCGACCGCCGCGACGCCTCCGGCCTCACCGCCGCCGCGCTCGCGGAATCGATGGGCGCGACGCAGACGCCGGTTCAGTTGGCGCAGGCGAAGGGGTGAGGAGCGGCCTGTAGGCATTCCGTCTTAGCGCAATAGGGTCGAGACCTGACGATGCTCGGATGGGACCTCGACGGCGATGCCCTCGTCGCCCCGGCGGTGGCGCGCAACCGCGACGTCATCCTCCAGGTTTTGAAACGCGTCCTGCCGCCGTCCGGGCTCGTGCTGGAGATCGCGAGTGGGTCCGGCGAGCACGCCGTGCACTTTGCAGGTGCGCTTCCGGCCCTGCGCTGGCAGCCGAGCGATCCGGAACCGGCCGCGCTTCGCAGCATCGCCGCTTATGCCCGCGCCGCCGGGTTGCCCAATCTGCTCCCGCCGGTTCGGCTCGACGCCGGTGCGGCCGACTGGCCGGTCGACCGGGCCGACACGGTCCTGGCGATCAACCTGATCCACATCGCGCCCTGGTCCGTCACCGAGGGCCTGATGGCCGGGGCAGGGCGGCGGCTCCCCGCGGGTGGCCTGCTGGTTCTCTACGGCCCGTTCATGGTGGACGGCGCACATACCGCGCGGAGCAACGCCGACTTCGACGCCGACCTCCGGAATCGCGATCCGCGCTGGGGGGTACGGGAGGTCGAGGCCGTCGCGACGGTCGGCGCGGCGCAGGGGCTTCGTCTGACCGAGCGGGTGGCGATGCCGGCGAACAACCTCAGCCTCCTGTTTCGGCGCTCATAGCCGCCTAACCCCCGAAGGGCCGGCAACTCCGGCCTTCGGGGGAACTGCTTCCAAAAACCCGCAAAACGGCCATACACCGCCGGCAAAGGCCCCGGCGGCTGCGGGCGGATCCCGGGGCGAGCGGCTGAGCGTCGGGGGCGATTCGCCTGTCACGGCCGGTCGGACGAGGTTATCGGTTCGCGTGGCCGCCCAGACACCCCATTCCCAAGATGCCGACGGCGCAGGCCCCGGCACGCCGCCGTTCCTTGCCGGCCGCAGCGAAGCCGCGCGGATGATCCGCGAGCGAGACTGGTCGGGCCATCCGCTCGGCCCCCCCGAGACTTGGCCGGACGCCCTGCGGGTGGCGCTCGGGCTCGTGCTGGAATCGCCGGAATCGATGATCCTGGCCTGGGGGCCGGAGCTGCACTTCTTCTTCAACGACACCTACTTCCCGCTGCTCGGGCCGCGGCTGTCCTGGGCGATGGGTGCGCCGTTCCGCGAGGTCTGGGCCGATGCCTGGGACCAGGCCAAGCCCATCATCGACGAGGCCTTCGCCGGCCGCGCGCAGCGCTTCGTCGACCTGCCCTGGACCCTCGACACCGACCGCGGCGCCAAGGAGACCTTCTGGAGCTTCTCCTACTCGCGGGTGTTCGACGCCGACGGTGCGGTGGCGGGACTGTTCATCTTCACCAACGAGACCACGGCGCGGGTGAACAGCGACCGGCGGCTCGCCGCCGAGATCGCGCGCCAGCGCAAGCTCCTGCAGCAGATGCCGGGCTTCGCCGCCGTGCTGCGCGGCCCCGAGCACATCTTCGACTACGTCAACGACGCCTATGTCGCGATCGCCGGCAACCGCGACTTCCTCGGGCACGGCGTGCGCACGGTGTTTCCCGAACTCGTCGGCCAGGGCTTTTTCGAGTTGCTCGACGGCGTCTACGCCACCGGCCAGCCCTTCACCGCCCGGGCCATGCCGATCCGACTGGCCGGGGAGGACCAGGACCGCTTCATCGACCTGCTCTACAAGGCGATCCGGGACGACACCGGCGCCGTCATCGGCATCTTCGTCGGCGGCTACGACGTGACCGAGCGCCTGCGCGCCGAGCGGGCGCTGGAAGCGGCCAATGCCGGTCTCGCCGAGCGCGTCGCTGCGGCCCTGGCCGAGCAGGCCCGGATCGAGGAGGCCTTGCGCCAGTCCCAGAAGATGGAGGCGGTGGGCCAGCTCACCGGCGGCCTCGCGCACGATTTCAACAACCTCCTCGCCGGCATCTCCGGCAGCCTGGAGCTGATGCAGTCGCGCATCGCGCAAGGGCGCCAAGGGGAGATCGACCGCTACATGAGCGCCGCTCAGGGGGCGACGCGCCGCGCCGCCGCGCTGACGCACAGGCTGCTCGCCTTCTCGCGCCGCCAGACGCTCGATCCGAAGCCCACCGACGTCAACCGGCTCGTGGCCGGCATGGAGGAGCTGATCCGGCGCACCGTCGGGCCGACGATCGCCATCGAGACCGTCGGCACCGCCGGGCCCTGGACGGTGCTGATCGACCCGCCGCAGCTCGAGAACGCGCTGCTCAACCTCTGCATCAATGCCCGCGACGCGATGCCCGACGGCGGCCGCATCACCATCGAGACCGCCAACGTCCGGCTCGACGACCACGCCGCCCGCGCCGCCGACATGCAGCCCGGCCCCTATCTCACCCTCTCGGTGAGCGACACCGGGACCGGCATGACGCCGGACGTGATCGTCCGGGCCTTCGAGCCGTTCTTCACGACGAAGCCGATCGGGCAGGGCACGGGCCTCGGCTTGTCGATGATCTATGGCTTCGTGCGCCAGTCCGGCGGGCAGGTGCGGATCTATTCGGAGGTCGGACAGGGCACCACCATGCGGCTCTACCTGCCGCGCCACGCCGACGCGGTGCAGGAGCCCGAGGCGCCGGGCGGCCCGAGGGAGGTCCCGCAGGCCGGGCAGGGCCGCACGGTGCTGGTCGTCGACGACGAGCCCACGGTGCGCATGCTGGTGACGGAGATCCTGGAAGACCTCGGCTACGTCGCGATCGAGGCGGCGGACGGGGCCGGCGGCCTCGCGGTCCTGCAATCGGACGCGCATCTCGACCTGCTGGTCACGGATGTCGGCCTGCCCGGCGGCATGAACGGCCGTCAGATGGCCGAGGCGGGCCGCGTCACGCGGCCCGGCCTGAAGGTCTTGTTCATCACCGGCTACGCCGAGAACGCGGTGCTCGGCCACGGCCATCTCGAACCCGGCATGCAGGTGATGACGAAGCCCTTCGCCATGGAGGCGCTGGCCACCCGCATCGACGATCTCATCAAGGCGAATTGACCGGCACCGCGGAGGCGTCTCTGATGCAACCACCGGGTCCGGAAGAGCCCGCGATCAGGGAGCGGACGGCCATGGCACGACCCTTCGGACGGCTCGGATTATTCGCAGGATTCCTGATGCTGGCGGCAACGGCCCAGGGGGCGCCCGCCGCGTTTCCGAACCAGACCGAGGCGGATTACGTCGCGAAGGATTTTCGGTTCTCCAGCGGCGTGACCCTGCCGGAGGTGAAGCTGCACTACACCACCCTCGGCACGCCGCACCGGAACGCCAACGGCGAGATCGACAACGCCGTGCTCGTCCTCCACGGCACCACCGGCACCGGAAAGTCCTTCCTGATCCCGACACTCGGCCCGGAGCTGTTCGGCGACGGCGCGCCGCTCGATGCCGCCAAGTACTACGTGATCCTGCCGGACGGTCTCGGCCGGGGCGGCTCGGCAAAGCCGTCGGACGGGCTCAAGGCGGCTTTCCCGCGCTACGGCTACGGCGACGTCGTCGCGGGCCAGTACCGGGTCGTCACCGAAGCGCTCGGCCTCAAGCATCTGCGCATGGTGCTCGGCACTTCCATGGGCGGGATGCAGGCCTGGATGTGGGGCGAGCGTTATCCGGAGGCGATGGACCTGATCATGGCGGTGGCGAGCCAGCCGATCGCCGTGAGCGGCCGCAACGCCCTGTGGCGCCGCCTCCTGATCGAGGGCATCCGCAACGACCCCGACTGGCAGGGGGGCGCCTACACCGAACAGCCGAAACACTTCCAGAAGATCCTGCCGATCTTCAACATCATGACCGAGAGCGTGCTCGGCCTGCAGAAGCAGGCCCCGACCCATGCCGACGCCAACCGCCTCTACGACAGCATCGCCGACGGCTTTTCCGGCAAGGCCGACGCCAACGACTGGCTGTACTGGTTCGACTCGACCTTCGACTACGACCCCTATCCGGGGCTCGACCGGATCACGGCGAAGGTGCTGGCGGTGAACTTCGCCGACGACGAGCTGAACCCGCCCCAGCTCGACGTGATGAACCCCGCGATGGCCCGGCTGAAGGACGGCCGCTTCGTGCTGGTGCCGACCTCCGCGGAAACGCACGGCCACCAGTCGCTGCGCTTCGCCAAATTGTGGAAGGGCTATCTCGCGGAGTTCCTGGCGAGCCCGAAGGCGGTGACCGATGGGGCGAATTCGTCCGAAGGGCCGGGCGGGGCACCGGCGCGGTAGCCCCGACCTTTTGCCGGATTACCGTCCGTCGCTTCGTGGAACCAAGTAGCGCGGCGCGTCCCTTCCCCTCGAGGGGGCAGGGCCGCGAACCGGTTTTGGCGAACGACGACTGGGATGGCGATCGGCGGCGTTCGTGACGGCCGTGCCGTCATTCCAGGGCCGCCGAAGGCAAGCCCGGTACGACGGGGCGCGTGAGAACCCGCCCAGGCAACCGCCGTCATTCCGCGGCCGAGCCCCTGCCTCGCGGCCAGCAAAGATCCTTCACCGACCGGCCCGACCAACGGCGGCGTCATAAATCTATTTATTCCTATTTATCGGACATCTCGATCAGGCCCCGGATGGCGGCGGACCCGATGCCGCGATCAGAGCTTCAACGCACTCCGCGACCGAGATTCCTAGGATCGGCATCCGATCTCCCGACCAGATCGCCAATAAATACCTGATTTTCCTGTATCACATTGCCTAGTCGTCCTGTCGTTTGACGACGCGGAAAATTTCGGCCACCGTCGACTTCGATGATCACGCGGCTCATGGCAGCGCTCGATCCGGCATCCGCAAAACAGGTTTATATTCATTTTCGGTCTGCGAGCGGGAGGCGGGGCGGACAGGCGCGGGCGCGGGGATCCGAAACAAGCGAGGGGGCCGGACAAGAAAAAAGGCGGGGCCATGAAGACCCCGCCCCGATCAAGAAAACTCCCGAGCGGTCCAAGCCAAAGAGCACATGAGATCCAGTTGCAAACAAGGTGAGACATAACGAACGAACAATCGGTGTCAATCAGTCTTGATCGAAACATCGAATATAAAAACAAAATTACTAGAAGCATAATATCTTAATAAAGATAATCCGATGACGCCTCACTGGCTTTTTTGAAGCCGAACCCATGCTTTCTGATCAAGTTGTATTTCTACAGATGAAACAAGACCTTCGATTTAGAAAATTATTATTGATTTTGAGCAGCACTCGGCTAATGTCGTTTGGCGTGCAATGGCACCGCACCCCGTCTCGACGGACGTGCTGCCACGGTCGCTGACCGTCTCTCGCGGCAAGCGGTCACGGTCTCTGGCAACGACCAGGCATTCGGCAAACAACGGAAACCGGCCGCCCCGCATCGTCACGATCGGCCGGCAGTCGGCGTTTCCTTACGGAGGAACCATGAGAGCGGCACATCTTCTTGCACTCGGTGCGGGTCTCGCAGTCGCGACCCCGGCGCTGGCCAACGAAAGCATCCTGAAGTCCATCGCCAACCCGGCGGAGCAGGCGCTTCAGACGGTCGACTACGCCAACACGCGCTATTCGAAGCTCGACCAGATCAATGCCGGCAACGTGAAGAACCTCCAGGTCGCCTGGACCTTCTCGACGGGCGTCCTGCGCGGCCACGAGGGTTCGCCGCTGGTCATCGGCAACATGATGTACCTGCACACGCCCTTCCCGAACATCGTCTACGCCCTCGACCTCGCGGCCGAGAGCAAGATCGTCTGGAAGTACGAGCCGAAGCAGGACCCGGCCGTGATCCCGGTCATGTGCTGCGACACGGTCAACCGCGGCCTCGCCTATGCCGACGGCGCCATCCT
>NZ_BJZT01000039.1 GCF_007992175.1 Methylobacterium haplocladii
CGCAGGGCATCAGCGGTCGCCGACGGCGACCGTTCTCGCGAAAATCGGTTCGCATCGGGACGCTTCGTAGCAATCGCGTCTTGCCAAAAGCTCCGATCGCATCGTTCCATGGCGGCCGGCGCTGCCCATGCGCGGGCTTCGCCTTCACGCCCTCATGCCCGACCCCGGCGCGGCCTCCCACCGGCATGGTTTGGCTGACAGAACAAGAGCGTTAGAAGGGGCGGGATGACGATCGGACGCCTTCTTTCGCCCGGCGGGCGCCTCGCCGGATCGCTGCCGCGGATACTCCTGGGATCCGCCCTCCTCGCAATCGCATCCTGTCCCGCCCGCGCCGACGTGGTGGTCGGCGTCGCGGTGCCGCGCTCCGGCCCCTACGTCGCCATCGGCGAGCAGGTCCTGCGCGGCGTCCAGGCCGCGGCGAAAGACGCCAACGCCAAGGGCGGGCTCGACGGCGAGACGATCGTTCTCGACGTGCAGGACGATGCCTGCGACTCCAACCAGGCGACGGCGGTGGCCAACCACTACGTCCAGGCGAACGTGCGCCTCGTCGTCGGGCATGTCTGCTCGAACGCCTCGCTGACCGCCTCCGACATCTACGCCGCCAACGGCATCGTGATGATCACCGCGGCTTCGGTCGCGGCCAAGCTCACCGACCGCGGCCTGCCGACGATCTTCCGGGTCTGCGGGCGCGACGACGACCAGGCCAAGCTCTCGGCCGCCGTCCTCGCCGAGCGGTTCCGCGACCGCAAGATCGCGATCCTCTACGATCCCTCGCCGCCCTCGCGGGCGCTCGCCGCCTCGACCAAGGACAACCTCAACCGGATCGGCGTGAACGAGGCGCTGTTCGCGGCCTTTCAGCCCGGCGACACCGACGACGCGGCGCTCGCCGACCGCCTCAAGGGACTCGGGATCGATGTGGTCTATTACGGCGGGGGCGCCCAGGAGATGGGCCGGCTGGTCAAGATCGCGGCCGATCGGGGCTTTCGGCCGCAATGGTTCGGCACCTCGTCGATCGCGACGCCGGAATTCGCCAAGATCGCCGGCTCGGCCAGCAATGGCGTCCTGATGACATTCTACCTCGACCCGAGCCGCAAGCCGGACGCGCAAGCCGTGGTGAGCGCGGTGAAGGCGCAGGGCGGCGATCCCGACGGCTCGCTGATCTACGGCTACGCGGCGCTCCAGGCGCTGGTCGAGGCCGGCAACTTCGCCCGCAGCACCGATCCGCGGGCCATCGCCAAGGCGCTGCATGCCGAGCGCTTCGACCTCGTCCTCGGCCCCGTCGGCTTCGACGCCAAGGGCGACGTCACCGCCCAGGGCTACGTGCTCTACATCTGGCGGGACGGGAACTTCAATTACGCCAAGGCGAACTGAGAGAATCGAGACGAACGGCCGTTTCCTCCGGTTCGATTCCTCGATGGCCCTCGGCAAGCGCGAATGCGCGTCGCCACTCGTGCGGCGGACGGCCCTGAAGGCGCCAGCCGCAAGGGGCCACCGATCTCAGTTCATGATTGCTGCCTCGACCTCCGCGGCGCGGTCGAGGCGGCGCATCAGCGGATCGAGGCTCGGGTTTTTCGCGAGCTGGAGGCCGTGCAGGCGGCGCACGGCCTCGACGAGCGTGCCGTTCCGGCCGAGTGCCTCGTCCGCGAAGCCGATCATCCGTGCGTTCGGCCAAGCCCCGTCCCGCAGGGCATGGAGCCGTGCGACCAGTTCGCCCGCAGGGGTTTCGGGCTCGGCCTGCGCGAACAGGCTCGCCAGAGCCGCGGTCGAGCGTGAGAGGCCGAGATGGCAATGGACGAGGATGTGAGCCTCGTCGGCCGTCTCCTCCGAAACCGCGCGCCCGAAGGCGAGGATCGCCGCGACGTCCGCGCGCTCCGGCAGGACGCGGCCCGGCCCCGGCGCGATGGCGTCGTGAAAGCGCAACGTCGTCCGCCGATAGACGCCGTAGCCGCTGAAATCCGGATCGGGCCAGCCGGGATCGAGGATCGACAGCACGTGGCTGACGCCGCGGGCGCCGTGCCCGGGGATCTCCTCGAGGCCGCAGACGGTGTGAAGGGTGAGGCGTGTGGTTTTCACGCGGCCGCTGCTAGCACGCGACGGGCGGAGGCTCGAACCCGGCGCGACTTCGTGCCGTGGAGCGTGTATGCCGCGCCGAGCGGAACCGGAGACGAGCGACCACAGATGCCGAACACGCTGCCGCGACGGGCTCTCCTCTCCGCGGGCCTCGCGACCGCTGCCGCGCCGTTGGCAGCGCCTGCCCGCGCGGAAACCGCGCCCGAGCTGACCTGGCGGCTCGGGTCCGGCTTTCCCAAGAATCTCGACATCCTGTTCGGCGCCAGCGAGAGCTTCGCACGGATCGTCGGCGAGGCGACCGACGGCCGCTTCAGGATCCAGCCCGCGGCGGCGGGCGAGATCGTGCCGGCCGAAGGCCTGCTCGATGCGGTCGGGTCGGGCAAGATCGAGATCGGACATGCCTCGGCCTCCGCGGCGGTGGCGAAGGATCCGGTCCTCGCGCTGGCGACGGCGACGCCATTCGGCCTGAACGCCCGCGGGCAGAGCGCGTGGTGGCTGCAGGGCGGGGCAGCCGAACTGTTCGCCGAGATCTTCGCCAAGCACGGGCTGACGGCGCTGCCCGGCGGCAATACCGGCGCGCAGATGGGCGGCTGGTTCCGCAAGGAGATCAAGAACCCGACCGACCTGCAGGGCCTGAAGTTCCGCGTCGCCGGCCTCGGCGGGCAGGTGCTGGCCAAGCTCGGCGTCTCGCCCCAGACGACGGCGGGGCCGGACCTCTACGCCGCCCTCGAATCGAAGGCACTCGACGCGGCCGAGTGGATCGGCCCGCATGACGACGAGAAGCTCGGCCTGCAGAAGGTCGCACCGGTCTACCACTTCCCCGGATTCTGGGAGGGCGGCGCGATGGTGCTGTTCTGGTTCAACGCCGAGAAGTGGAAAGCCCTGCCGAAGACCTACAAGGCCGTGCTGCAGGCCGCCGCGGCTCAGGTCGCCGCCGAGGTCCAGGCGAAATACGATGCGCGCAACCCGCAGGCACTGCGCCGCCTGGTCGCCGGCGGCGCCCAGCTGCGCCCCTTCCCGCAGGAGGTGATCGAGGCGGCGCTGAAGGCGTCCAACGACCTCTACGGCGAGCTGTCCGCCAAGAACCCGGACTTCAAGCGCATCTACGAGGCGATGAAAGGCTTCCGGAACGAGGAATACCTCTGGTTCCAGGTCGCCGAATACACCTACGACAACTTCATGATCCGCGCGCGGGCGCGAGGATGAGCCGAGAGGCCGGTTTCCGACAAAAAAAAGCCGCTCGTGAGAGCGGCCCGTAGTCTAGGGAGGAAACGCCCAAGGAGGGCAGCGGGAGCGAAACGCCATCGATCCCGCGATGCACAATCTGATCCTTCGGCGACGAAATGCAAGTCCGCCCCATCCCATTGGACTGCGTTTGGCGTGCCGTCGCGCACATTGACCGGAGATGTCACCGAAATGTCGCAGGCTTTGCGCGGCCTTTGGGCGCAATTGTCATGAGATCACCGGCACTATAGCCACGCTTAAGCGTCTGTGAATGCAGATGTTACCGGCGCGATCGGTCCCGCGTCATTCGACGGCGGGGCCATCCCCGGACGTCGGGGCGGCCAAGGTCACGGATCTTCCGGTCCTCGGCGCCAGCGCTCATCGGAATGGAGAGGTTCGGTCGGCATGGCGATTCCATCGCAGCGCCTCAGGGTCCTCGCCGAAGGCGCGCCGAACGCGGATGGCGGCTACGTCCTCTATCTGCTGCAGCAGGCGAATCGCGCCGATTTCAATCCGGCCCTCGAGTTCGCGATCGAGGAGGCGAACCGCCTCGGCTGCCCCGTGGTCGCCTGCTTCGGGCTGCTCGATGGCAAGAGCGGCTTTCCGGAAGCCAATGCCCGTCACTACGCCTTCCTGCTGCAGGGGCTCGCCGATTGCCGCGAACGCTTGTCCAAGCGGGGTGTCGGCTTCGTCATGCGCAAGGCCTCGCCCGCCGAGATCGCCATCGACCTGGCCAAGGACGCGAAGCTGCTGGTGCTCGACCGCGGCTATCTCGCGATCCAGAAGCGCTGGTACGCGGAGATCACCGAGGCCGTCGAGACGCGGATCGTGCAGGTCGAGGGCGACGTGGTCGTTCCGGTCGAGGCCGCCTCGGGCAAGCACGAATACGCCGCACGCACGCTGCGGCCGAAGCTCCACAAGCTCTGGGACGACTATCTGGAGCCGCTCCAGGCCCGCACGGTGAAGCACAAGGCCGACGGCCTGACGCTGAAAAGCGAGATCGACGTCTCGAACCCCGACAAAGTGCTCGCCGGCATGAGCCTCGACACCTCGGTGGCCCCGGTGAAGCGCTTCACCGGCGGCCATACCGAGGCGAAGCGCCGTCTGAAGGCCTACCTCGCCGGGCCGTTCGCGGGCTACGGCGCCGACCGTAACAAGCCGGAGGCGGACGCCGCCTCCCATATGAGCCCCTACCTGCATTTCGGCCAGATCTCGCCGGTCGAGATCGCGCTCGCCGTGCGTGAGGCGAAGCCGGGCAGCCAGGAGGATCGGCAGACCTACCTGGAAGAACTCATCGTCCGGCGCGAGCTCGCGATGAACCACGTCTTCTACACGGAGGGCTACGACCGCTACGAGACCGCCCTGCCCGACTGGGCGAAGAAAACGCTCGCTGAGCAGGCCGGGGACGCGCGGCCTCACCAGTACAGCGAAGCGCAACTCGCGGCCGGCGAGACGCACGAGCCCTATTGGAACGCAGCGATGCGCGAGATGCGCGAGACCGGCTACATGCACAACCAGCTACGCATGTACTGGGGCAAGAAGATCCTCGAATGGTCGCCCTCGCCCGAGGAGGCCTTTGCGCGCACGCTCAGGCTCAACAACCGCTACTTCCTCGACGGGCGCGACGCGAACTCCTTCACCAACGTCGCCTGGGTGTTCGGCCTGCACGACCGGCCCTGGCAGCGCCGCAAGATCTTCGGGACCGTGCGCTACCAGAGCGAGAACTCGCTCAAGAAGTTCGATGCCAAGGCCTATCTGAAGACGGTGGAGACGCTCTGCGCCGCGGAAGGCTGAAACGGCCCGGAATTGGCTTTCGCGTCCGCGCGACGGATGGTGCGATCACGCGCCCTCCCCGTTCACCCATCTCCCGAGACCATGCAGCTACGCCCCCGGCAGATCCGACGCACGCTGCTGCGCCTGCGCGGCGCTTCCCTCGACAGCTGGGAGGTCTGGCGGCGCCGGCTGCTGTTCCTCGTCGGGGGCCTCTGCGTCGGCCTCGCCGCGGTGGTCATGGCGAAGCTCGCCGACGGGGCGCAGGCGCTGTTCAAGCAGGGGCTCGCGTTCTCGCCCTGGCTGACGCTGGTCGTGACGCCCGCGGCCTTCGGCATCGCCGCCTTCCTCGCGCGCACCGTCTTTCCGAATGCGCAGGGCTCGGGGATTCCGCAGGTCATCGCCGCCCGCGCCATCGGCGACGCGAAGGCCCGGCACGCATTGGTCTCGCTCAAGGTCGCCGCCGGGAAGATCGTGGTGATGACGCTCGGGCTGCTCGGCGGCGCCTCCGTCGGGCGCGAGGGGCCGACCGTGCAGGTCGGTGCGGCGATCATGGCGGCGTTCGGCCGGTTCTCGCCCGCCCGCTTGTCCGGCCTGCTGCTCGCCGGCGGTTCGGCGGGGGTCGCGGCCGCCTTCAACACGCCGCTCGCCGGCATCGTCTTCGGCATCGAGGAACTCGGCCGGGCCTATGACAGCCGGGCAAGCGGGCTGATCGTCGCCGCGGTGATCGCAGCCGGCCTGACCTCCCTCGCGATCCTCGGAGACTACACCTATTTCGGCACGACGTCGGCCACTCTACCGTTCTCGGCGAACTGGCTGGCGGTGCCGCTGCTCGGCGCGGCCGGCGGCCTCATGGGTGGCCTGTTTAGCCGCATCGTGATCCTGTTCGGGACGGGGCTGCCGGGCCGGGCCGGGGCCTGGATCGCGGCTCACCCCGTCGCGTTCGCGGTCGCCTGCGGCCTCGGCGTCTCGGTCTGCGGGCTCGTCGCAGGCGGGACGGTCTACGGCACCGGCTACGAGGAAGCCCGCGCGATCCTGCACGGCGAGGACGCCGTCGACCGCGGCTTCGCCCCGCTGAAGTTCGCGGCGACGGTGTTCTCCTCGATCAGCGCGATTCCCGGCGGCCTGTTCGCACCCTCGCTCGCCGTCGGCGCGGGGCTCGGCGCGGAGGCGCGGACGCTCTTCGCCGAGGCGCCGATCGGTGCGCTCGTGCTGATCGGCATGGTCTCCTACCTCACCGGCGTGCTGCAGGCGCCGATCACCTCCTTCGTCATCGTCACCGAGATGACCCAGGACCACGCCATGATGATCCCGCTGATGATCGCGGCCGTCATTGCCGATGCCGTGTCCAAGCTTGTGTGCAAGGAGGGCATCTACCACGCTCTCGCCGAGGCGCTCGTTGCCAAGGCCGAGCCGGCCTGCGAGGGTTTTTCCGCGAGCGCCGCGCCCAATGGGGAACGCGGCGTCGCCAAGCCGGGTTGATGCCCCGCTTTTTTCCCTCGTTTCGTTGTCTGGAGTGAACCCGATGAAGCTGCTGCGATGGGCCCTGATCGCCTTCGTGATCTCGATCATCGCCGGAGGCCTCGGCTTCACCGGCATCGCCTCCGGCGCCCGCTCGATCTCGAAGATCCTGTTCGGCATCTTCCTCGCCATCGCCATCGTGATCGTGATCGTCGCCGTGCTCATCGGCAAGGCGGTGTTCTGAGCACGCCCGTCTCCCTGCGAGGCAAGACCTGTCTCGTCACCGGTGCCTCCTCGGGCATCGGTGCCGCGACGGCGCTCGGTCTGTCCCGCCTCGGCGCCCGGGTCGGCCTCGTCGGGCGCGACCGCTCCCGGACGGAAGCCGGCGCCGCGGGCATCCGTGCGGAGACGGGCGGCGCGGTCGACGTCTTCGTCGCCGACCTCTCGTCCCAAGCCGAGATCCGCCGCCTCGCTGCCGAGGTGCTGGCGCTCTATCCCCATCTCGACGTGCTGGTGAACAACGCCGGTGCGATCTTCGACAAGCGCACCCTGACGGTCGACGGGCGCGAGCGCACCTGGGCGCTCGACCACCTCGCCTACGTGCAGCTGACCCTGGCGTTGCTCGACCGTCTCAAGGCCAGTGCGCCGGCCCGGATCGTCAACCTGTCCTCCGCCGCCCACACCCGCGGGCGGATCGTCCTCGACGATCTCGATGCCGCGCGCTCCTTCGGCGGCATGAAGACCTATTCGCAGGCAAAGCTCGGCAATGTTCTCTTCACCTACGCCCTCGCCCGGCGGCTGGAGGGCAGCGGCGTCACCGTGAACGCGGTGCATCCCGGCGTGGTCTCGAGCGGCTTCGCGACGAATACCGGCGGCGGCCTCGGCTTCTTCTGGAGCCTGATCCGCCCGTTCCTGATCTCGACGGAGGACGGCGCGAGGACCTCACTTCACGTCGCCGCGGCGCCGGAACTCGACGGCGTCACCGGCCGCTACTTCGCAAGGAGCCGCGAGACGGCCTCCTCCGCGCTGAGCCACGACCGCGCCCTGCAGGAGCGGGTCTGGGAGGCGAGTCTGCGTCAGCTCGGGCTGGCCGACAGCCCGAAATAGCTGCGGCGGGCTCGGGACAAAGCCGCGTGCGACCCCGACCGGCCTTCTGTGGGTAGGTCGATCGGACCGTGGATAACCGCGAATGCCGCAGCCTGCCCTCGGAACACCGCTTGCCGCGTCCTGTTGCTCGACTCCGCGGACGAGAGACGTCGTCCGATGCGTGTGTTGCAGCTACGGACCATGATGCTTTTTCCCCGTGACGACCACGACCACGTGCGTGCCCAGGCGTTTCGCGACTTCATCGGCAGCCGACCCTTTCCCTGCGTCGGCGCAAAATCCGCCGTCGCCAAGGGGCGCATGAAGATCGTGGTGGCCCGCGACATCACCTCGGGCTGGGACGACATGCGGATCTACCCCGCGCTGCTCGCCTTCATCGCCCGTTATCGGCGCGATCCGGCAATCTTCCAGAGCTTCGCGGTCGTGTTCGAGGGGCCGGGCGATCTCTCCGAAGAGCAGTTCGAGCATCATCTCTGGACCCGCGCGCAATCCCTCTCGGACAAGGATTCCTGGCTGGGCCAGCCCCTCGACGGCCGGGTCAACGACGATCCCGGGAACCCGCATTTCTCCCTGAGCTTCGGCGGCGAGGGCTTCTTCATCGTCGGCCTGCATCCGCGGGCGAGCCGGCCGGCGCGGCGGTTCTCGTCGCCGGTCCTCGTCTTCAACCTGCATGCGCAGTTCGAGCAGCTGCGCGCGGAGGGCCGCTACGAGACCCTGCGCAGTTCGATCCTCAAGCGCGACGAGGCCCTGGCCGGCTCGATCAACCCGATGCTCGCCCGCCACGGCGATTCTTCCGAGGCGCGCCAGTACAGCGGCCGCGCCGTCGACGCCTCCTGGGAGTGTCCGTTCCAGGGCCGCGCGAAGGAGGCCGTCTTCGATGGCCGCTGAGTGTTGCCACCACGAGATCGCACCGCGCTCCGGTACGGCCTTCACCCTCGACAGGGGCGACCGCCTGACGGTGATCGACCCGCGCGGGGAGCAGGTGGCGGACCTCGTCGCCTACAATCGCGACGACATCGGCGAGGTGATCTCGTCCGGCCGCACCCTCGATTATGCCAGCCGGATCTACCTGACGACGGGCGACCCGCTCTATTCCAACCGCTCCAACGTCCTGCTGCGCATCGTCGAGGACACGGTCGGGCGGCACGACTTCCTGCTGACGCCCTGCTCCGCCGACACGTTTCGCATCATCTACGGCGACACCGACCCGCATCGCGGCTGCTTCGGCAACCTCGCCGCGGCTTTGGAGCTCTACGGCATCGGGCCGGATGCGATCCCGGTGGCGTTCAACTGCTTCATGAACGTTCCGATCGATGCGGCGACCGGCGCGATCACCGTCGCCCCGCCCCTGAGCCGGGCCGGCGACCGCATCGTGTTCGAGGCCGAGACCGACCTGATCATCGGGCTCACCGCCTGCTCGGCGCTGCAATCGAACAACGGCAGCTTCAAGCCGATCCACTACGCGATCGAGCGGGCTGCGGCTTCGTTGTGAACCGTCATTCCGGGGGTCGCCGCGGGCGAGAACCCGGAGCCTACCCGACACACAGTGCCCCGTCGTGGGTTCCGGGTTCCGCTGCGCGGCCCCGGAATGCCGACGGCGTGGATCATCAGAAGTGGCTGAACGACGCCGTCGCAAACACCAACGCGGTGCCGTTCCCATTTAAAAACACCGGCGGCCCCTCCCCGGCTTCGAACGCTCCGATCGCCGTCATCGGCACACCGACCGACCGACACTCCGCCAGAAATTCGTCGAGCGCGTCCGGCGGTACGGCGCAGAGAATTTCGTAGTCGTCGCCACCGGTCAGCGCGGTTTCGAGCAAGGCCGGGTCGGCCGCGATGGCCCGCCGGGCCGCATTCGAGAGCGGTACATCGGCTACGATCACCCGCGCGGTCACGCCCGTCAGCATCTTGGCGAGATCCCCGGCGAGCCCGTCCGACACATCCATCGCCGCGCGGGCGTGCCGGCTCAGGACCGGAGCCAACGCCGATCGCGGCTGCGGCTGCCGATACCGATCGATGAGGAACGCCCTGTCGGTGTCCTCGACCAATCCCGTCCAGCCCTGGGCGTTCGAGGGATGAAGCCGCAACCCGAGCGCCGCGTCGCCGATCGTGCCGGACACGCAGATCCGGTCGCCGGGGCGGGCGCCCTGGCGCTTCACCATAGCGCCGGTGGGTACCTCGCCGAAGGCTGTGACGCCGATCAGGGCCGCACCGTTGGCGCGCACCGTGTCGCCGCCGAGCAGCGGACAACCGAAGTCCCGACTTGCCGCGCCGAGACCGCCCGCGAAGCCGGCGAGCCAGTCCTCGGTCCAGTCGGCGGGCAGCGCCAACGTCAGCAGAAACCCACGCGGCGTCGCGCCTTTGGCGGCGACATCCGAAAGGTTCACGCCGAGCGCCTTGCGTGCGATCGCGGCCGGCGGGTCGTCGGGGAAGTAGTGGATGCCCGCGACGATGGCGTCGGCGGTGACGACGAGGTCTTGGCCCGGCGTCGGCGTGAGGGACGCCGCATCGTCGCGCAGCCCCTCGGCCCCGGGGCCGGCGAGCGGCGCGAAGTAGCGCGCGATCAGCGCCTCTTCGCTGAGACGCCCCCCACTCACCCCTGGCGGCCGGCGGCCGGCAGGGCCAGTTCCTCGGCGCGCACGTCGCGGGCGACGCGGTCGAGGACGCCGTTGACGAGGCCGGGCTCGTCGCCCTCGTAGAAGCTGTGGGCGACGTCGACGTATTCTGAGATGGCGGAGCGGGCCGGCACGTCGCGACGGAACAGCAGCTCGTAGGCACCGGCGCGCAGGATCGCGCGCAGCACCGCCTCGATGCGCTTCAGCGGCCAGCCCTTCACCAGCGCCTTGTCGAGCACCGGGTCGATGGCCCGCTGCTCGTCGACGGTGCCGCGCAGGAGGTCGCGGAAGAAGGCGGCGTCGGCGGGGGGGTGCTGGATGCCCTCGACCTCGCTGCCGATCCAGAAGGCCTCGAACTCAGCGAGCGCCTCGATCGTGCCCTTGCCCGAGATTTCCATCTCGTAGAGGGCCTGGACGACGGCGAGTCGGGCGCCGCTGCGCTCCGATTTGGTCTGAGAATTTTTGCTCATCGGGCGCGCTCCGCATCGCGCTTCAGCGCAAGAATCGTGAGCGCGGCGCGGGCCGCGCCGCCGCCCTTGTCCATGTCGTCGGCCCGGGCGCGGGCCATGGCCTGTTCGTGGTTCTCGACGGTGAGGATGCCGTTGCCGAGCGGCAGACGCTCCCTGACCGAGAGATCCATCAGGCCGCGCGCGCTCTCGTTGGCGACGGTGTCGTAGTGGCTGGTCTCGCCGCGGATGACGCAGCCGAGCGCCACGACGGCGTCGTATGGCCGGCCGGCCGCCCGGGCGTCGTCGAGCAGGATGGCGATGGCGGCCGGCAGCTCCAGCGCGCCCGGCACGGTGACGAGCGACGCCTCGGCCCCGGCCGCGCTCAGCGCGCGGCGCGCCCCGTCGAGCAGGGCATCGGCGACGTCGTCGTAGAAGCGTGCCTCGATGACGAGGACGCGCGCGCCGGCGGCATCGATCGGCGCGGCCGCATCCCGGCTGTGTGAGACCATTGAGTCCAAAAATCCGTAGAGAAGCGGCGCATCCTCGCGAGCCGTCGCCGGCTTCGTCGTGGCGCGGCGGTGTGGCGTGGGCGAGCGTTAGCCCGGAACGGACCGGAGCGGCAAGGCGGGGGATGCATGGCGGTTGGGGCGGCTCGCGGGTTGGCTCGGGCCGCGGCGACCGGCTGCCGTTGCGCGCCGATGCAGCGAGCTCAGGAGGGGACGTCGGTGGAGATGCGGGCCTGCGGTAATTCGCGGGCGCGATCCAGCAGCTCCGGCCGTGCCGGGATGATGGTCGGGCAGGTCAGCGTGATGCGGCAGCCCGTCGGAACGGCGTCCGACACCGCGATGCGGAAATCGTGCAGGGTGACGATCGCGGCGACGAGGCTGAGGCCGAGCCCGTTGCCGACGCTGTGGCGGGCCGGCTCGGCCCGATAGAAGCGCTGGAAGACGCGGGCGCGCTCGCCCGGTGCGATGCCGGGGCCGCTATCCTCGAGACCGAGCACGAGTTCCTGCCCCTGCCGGCGCAGGGAGAGGCGGACCCGACCGCCCTGCGGCGTGAACTTCACGGCGTTGTCGACGAGGTTGGCGATCGCTTCGAACAGCAATTCCCGGTCGCCCGTCACCGGCGGCAGGTCCGGCTCGATCGCCCGGACGATCCGCACACCCTTCTCCTCGGCCAGCGGATCGTAGACCTCGGCCACCTCGGCGATGCTGTGGGCGAGGTCGACCGGCCCGAAGGCGGCGCGGCGGCGGCCGTGCTCGATCTCGCCAATCCGCAGGATGGCGGTGATCAGCGCGAGGCACTGGTCGAGCCAGACGAGGCTGCGGTCGATCGCCTGCTGCATGTCCGCGACAGTGCGGGCCTCGTCGCGGCTGCGCTCCAGGCGCGCCCGCAGCCGCGTCAGCGGCGTGCGCAGGTCGTGCGCGATGGCATCGCCGACGCTGCGCACCTCGTCGACCAAGACCTCGATCCGGTCGAGCATGGTGTTCACGTCAATCGTCAGCCGGTCGAACTCGTCGCGGCCTGTCCCGACGGGAAGGCGTTGACGCAGGTCCCCCTGCATCACGGCCGCCACCGCGCCCTCGGTGGCGACGAGCTTCCTGCGGGCGCGAGCCGCCAGCAGCAGGCCGCCGATGACGGACAGGATGGTCATCGGGATCAAGGCGAGGCCCAGCGTCTGAAGGATCACGGCCTCGGCACGTTCGATGTCCTCCGGACTGATCGCAACAACGATGACGTGGCCGTCCGCGTGCCGCAGGGCGGCGGAGCGCAGATCGCTGCGCGTTTCACCTCCAGCGACCGCAACGGCCGAGTCGAGGACGTGAACCGACCCATCCCGCGGCAAGGCCTTGGGCAGCTCTGTGATGTTGCCGGCGAGCCAGGCGCCGTCGGGCGCGAAGTAGCCGGCGAAGCGATCGCTCTGGATCCCGCCTCCGAGCCATCCTTCGATCCGGCTTTTGGCTTGATCCGGCTCGGCCGCGACGTAGGCGAGCTGCTTCTCGATGACATCGTCGTTCTCGGCGAGTTCGAGCGTCGTCGTCTGCCAGAAGATGAAGGCAAACAGGATCAGCGAGAGCAGGGCCGACCATAGCGCGATGGCGAAGGACCAGCGGAACGCCGTCGTGGAGAGAAGCCTAGTCATCGGCCACCAGCGAAAAACCGAGCCCCCTGACGCTGTGGATCAGGGGCGGTTCGCCACCCGCTTCGAGCTTGCGTCGCAGACGGCCGACATGGACGTCGATCAGGTTCGATTTCGGAACGAACCGGTAGTTCCAGACCTCCTCGAACAGCATCGCCCGGGTCACGACCTGACCCGGGCGTCGCATCAGGTAGTCGAGGAGCTTCCATTCGCGCGGCAAAAGGTCGAGGCCGCGCTGGCCGCGACGGCCAGTCCCGGTGATGAGGTCGAGTTCGAGCGTGCCGACGCGCAGCAGCGTCTCCGGCGCTTCCACGGGCCGGCGCAGCAAGGCCTCGATCCGGGCGGCGAGTTCACCGAGCGCGAAGGGTTTCGTGAGGTAGTCGTCGCCGCCGGCGCGCAGGCCGCGGATGCGCTCGTCGACGTCGCTCAAGGCGCTGAGCAGCAGGGCCGGCGTCCTGTCGCCGCCCTGACGCAGGGCCCGCAGCACCGCGAGCCCGTCGCAACCCGGCAGCATCCGATCGAGGACGATCACGTGCCAGCCCCCCGCGAGCGCCGCCTCCCGGCCCTCCGGCCCGGTCGCGGCCCAGTCGACCTGATGGCCGCGCCCGCGAAGGTCGCCGAGGACGTCCTCCGCAGTCTCGGCATCGTCTTCGATGAGCAGAAGCCGTCCCATTCCGTCGTCTGCACCTTTTTCCGCAGCGCCGTCCATTGGCCGTCACATCCCATCGACTATGACGACAGACCGATCCTCAGGTCGTGGCCGAACCGAACCTTAAACGCGAATTTAGTGGCGCGGCCGCAGACCGATTAACATTTAGCAACGCGCGCAAAGGCTGCGTTCGCCATCGTCCGCTCGAAGGGTTCGCCGGAGTGCCGTTCGGAGCCGGAAGGCTGTCGGCATTCGTCACGGACGGCTGCGCCGAAGATTTTCTGATTTCTTTCGCGGGAGAATGCTGCATGCGGGTCGAAATTTCTTGGGCCGGTTTTGCCTTAATTCTGTATTCATATTTGGATTGCTATTCTATAGCTGAATAAGCCCTACGCGAATCTGGACAACGATTTGGCAAAGCGAACTCAAGAAGTGTCCATGGTGTCGATGACGCGTCGGAACGGGCCGCGGGAGCGTAGCGAACGTCTTCCGGGGAGCCCTATCCTGTCTGACGAGATCCGGACCTATCTCGGATCCCAACTCAGGGAGCTCTACGAGACGCTGTCGGCGGCGCAGCAGCCGCCGGAACTTCTCGACCTGATCGCTCGCCTCGACCGCCTGTCGCCGCCCGAGGCGCCGTCCTACGCCGCGTTTCGCGACGATCTTCTGGGCGCCCTGCCGGGCTTGAGGGCCTTCGCCCTGAGTCTCGCCGGCGGGACCGCGCAGGCGGACGACCTCGTGCAGGAGACGCTGCTGAAGGCGTGGCAGAACCAGACCAGCTATCGTCCCGGCACCAACCTCAAGGCGTGGCTGTTCACGATCCTGCGCAACCACTTCTACAGCGAGCGACGCAAGCGTCGGCGCGAGGTGGAAGATGCCGACGGGGTCCAGGCCGGCCGCCTGGAGGCCCTGCCGGACCAGGAGGACGGCCTGGAACTGCGACAGGTCTGGGCGAAGCTCAGGGCGCTTCCCACGGCCCAGCGCGAGGCCCTCCTGCTCGTGGGCGCCCAGGGCATGACCTACGAGGACGCGGCCGAACTGATCGGCTGCCAGGTCGGCACCGTGAAGAGCCGGGTCAGCCGCGGCCGCACGGTTCTGGCGCATTCCCTCGGCTTCGCCGACGGGCGCCTCAGCCGCATGCCGGCCTGATGCGCTGCGGACCGATGCAGATCTATCTCGTCGGAGTCGTCGATCTGGCCGATCATCCCGCCCGTGATGCACGCCACACCTATGCCGTGCTGTCGCGGGACTCGCGCGAGGCGATGGCCGCCGTGATCCGGCGGCACGAGGGATGGTTCGGTGTCGATCTGCTCGGAACGGCCCCGTCCCTCGACGCGGCCGAGCCACTCATCGTAGGCGAACCGAAATGCCTGTCGAGCGAGGCAATCGGACGTTCGATCCCGTGCATGAACCCATCCGGCGTGCCCTCCGCCGGGTAGGCTGGGCTCGGCGTGACGGGCTCATGCTGCGAGAGAGCGGACGTCCCTGCTTCGCCGCATATGCGAGGGGTGTGTTTTGCGCAGTCGTGCAGCGCTCACGCCGCTGCGGACCCCGCGAAATACCGCTCCCGCATCCGCGCCTCGTAGGCGACAAGGTTCGGCAAGCCCGCGACGGCCTCGCGTAGCGGGGTCTCGAACACCGGGCACAGCGTGGCGGCGACGAAGGCGTAAGCCGTGGCGTCGGCCCCCGAGGGGCTCCGGCCGAGGAGATGCGGCCGGTCGCCGAGGATGTCGCCAAGCGCCGCGATCGAGCGGAGACCGAGCGCTTCGATCGTCGGCCGGTCGTGCCGGCCCAGGCCGTGCGCATGCAGGTTGCCGCGGACCTTGCGGCGGATGATCGCCTCGACGAGCGGCCGGACCGGGGCGGGCACCGCCTTGAAGAAATTCGCCGGACCGCGGGCGAAGTTGGCGTCGTCGACCCAGCGGGCATGGACGATCGCCCAGTAGAGGTGGTCCTCCAGCATCTTCTCCACGGCCCAGCCGATGGCGGTCTCGGCCGGTCCGTAGCCGGCATCGAAATCGATGCCGTGCGCCCTCTCCAGGTGCCAGCGGATCAGGGTCGAATCGGCCACCACGGTCTCGCCGTCGCGCAGATACGGCAGCTTGCCCTTCGGCGCCTTGCGGAAGCCGCGGGTGTCGGTGGTGAAGGGGAGGCCCGACATGGTGAGCAGCACCTGCGCCTTCATCACGAACGGGCTCGGGTCGGGCAGGCCGAATTGCGGGCCGAAGGTGTAGAGCGTGATCATCGGTGGCCCCGTCCTCGTTCGGGCAGAGCCTCCGTCGCGCCGACGCGCGCGGTCAAGTCCGAGGCTCGTCCGTGAGAAAGTTTCGGCTCGCGTGTCGGCTCGGTGCGTGGCGCTGCGTCTTCACAGCGAGGCCGGCGTGGCCTCTCCTCCTGCGGAGACACGGCGATGCGCGTGATGGTTCTGGTCAAGGCGACGGCGGAAAGCGAAGCCGGCGATATGCCCGCCGCCGAGATTCTCGCGGAGATGGGCCGGTTCAACGAAGAGCTCGCCGCCGCGGGCATCCTGCTCGAAGCCGCCGGCCTCAAGCCCACCTCGGCGGGCAAGCGCGTCGCCTTCGACGGCACCGGCCGCAGCGTGCGTGACGGCCCCTTCTCGGCGACGTCCGAACTCGTCGCCGGCTTCTGGCTGTGGGAGGTCAAGGACCTCGACGAGGCGGTGGCCTGGGTCAAGCGCTGCCCCAACCCGATGCCCGGCCCGAGCGAAATCGAGATCCGGCCGCTCTACGAGATGTCCGATTTTGCGGATGTCTGAGGCCGGTTGCAGGTGACGAGCGGGAGGTGCGCATCCCCCCTCTCCCCGCAAGCGGGGCGAGGGAATGCGCACCTCCCAAACCGCTTAACCGGCCCCGGTCAGGCCCCGCGCCTCCGTCAGCCGCGCAGCGTAGCGGGCGATGAGGTCGACCTCGAGGTTGACCCGGTCTCCGGCGCGGCGCTCGCCCCAGGTCGTGACGGAGAGCGAATGCGGGATCAGCAGCACCGAGAACAGGTCGTCCGCGACGGTGTTGACGGTGAGCGAGGTGCCGTCGAGGCAGACCGAGCCCTTTTCGGCGATGAAGCGGGCAATTTCCGCAGGCGCGCGTAGGGTGAAGCGGGTGCTGGCCCCCCAAGGGCTGTCGGTCTCGGTGACCTCGTCCCGCGAAACGATCTCGGCAACACCGTCGACATGGCCGGTGACGAGGTGGCCGCCGAGTTCGTCGCCGATCCTCAGGGAGCGCTCCAGGTTGATCCGGGTCCCCTCCTCCCACGCGCCGAGCGTGGTGCGGGCGAGCGTCTCGGCAGCAGCGTCGACGGAGAAGCGGCAGCCCTTGTCACGCGGCTCCACCGCAACGGCGGTCAGGCAAGGGCCGGAGCAGGCGATCGAAGCGCCGAGCGCGATGCCGGCCGGGTCGTAAGCTGACTCGATGACGACGCGCCGCAACCGGTCGTCGCCCGCGATGGACACCACATGGCCGACGTCGCTGATCAGGCCGGTGAACATGTTTGTCAGATTCTCCGCTCGTAGGTGACGGCGTGATCCGGCCCGAGCATGCGGGCCGCGCTCTCCGCCAAGTGGCCATCGCGGATCGCTGCGTCGAGATGCGGCCCGACGGCCGGCAAGCCGCCGGCGAGGCCGAGCGCCTCGGGACCGGTGAACAGCGTCAGCACGTCGACGAGGTCGGCGGCACTGAGCGCATCCGCGAGATGCGGGCCGCCCTCGCTGCAGAGGCGGGTGATGCCGCGCTCGGCCAAGGCGGCGAGGGCCGCATGCAGGTCGACCCGGCCGGCCGCGTCGGCGGCGACGGCGACGACCTCGACACCGAGCGAGGCGAGCATGCGCTTGGCGTGGACCGGCGCGGAGCGCGTGGTGAGCACCAGGGTCGGCACTTCCCTGGCGCCGCACACCAGCCGCGAGGCCGGGTTGAGCCGCAGGCGCGAATCGAGGACGACCCGCAGGGGCGAGCACGCGGCGAGCCCCGGCAGCCGCACGGTGAGCGCCGGATCGTCCGCGCGGACCGTGCCGATCCCGACGAGGATCGCGTCGGCATGGGCCCGCCAGAGATGCACTGCGCCGTCGGCGATCTGGCCGGTGATGCGCAGGCGCTCGTCATGGGCATGCGCGGCGAAGCCGTCGCGGGTGCGGGCGAGCTTGAGGTGGAGGCTCGGGCGGCCCCGCGTCACCCGGCTGACATGGCCGCGATGGTCGCGCACGGCCTCGTCCCGCAGCAGGTCGGTCTCGACCGCGATGCCGGCCTCGCGCAGCAGCGCGTGGCCGCGCCCGGCAACGCGCGGGTCGGGATCCTCCATCGCCGAGACGACGCGAACGATGCCAGCGGCGATGATCGCATCGGTGCAGGGCGGGGTGCGGCCGTGATGCGAGCAGGGCTCGAGACCGACATAGAGCGTCGCGCCGCGGGCAAGCCCGCCGGCCATGGCGAGCGCCGTCGGCTCGCCGTGCGGGCGCCCGCCCGGCGCCGTCACCGCCTGCCCGATTATTTTGCTGTTCGAGACAATGACAGCGCCGACCGACGGGTTGGGCCAGGTCCGGCCCAGGTTGCGCCGGCCCAGCGCCAGGGTGAGCCGCATGTAGCGGAGATCGTCCGCAGACCCCGAAAAATTCACGCGCGCGACCGGGCCGGGCGGCTGCGCGGGCGGGGAGCGTCGGGCTCGGGCACGTCGCCGAAGGGCAGCGTGCCGTCTTCGCCGAGCGTGCCGAGCAGGTCCTTGAAGTCCTGCGCCTCGCGAAAGTTCTTGTAGACCGAGGCGAAGCGCACATAGGCGACGTCGTCGAGGCCTTTCAGCCCCTCCATCACCGCCTCGCCGATGGCCTCGCTCGTCACCTCGCCCTCGCCGCCGCTCTCGAGCCGCCGGGTGATGCCGGAGACGAGCCGTTCGACGCGCTCGGGGTCGGCGGAGCGCTTGCGCAGCGCCACGTCGATGGAGCGCTGCAGCTTGTCGCGGTCGAAGGGCACGCGCTTGCCGGAGCGCTTGAGCACGGTGAGTTCGCGCAGCTGCACCCGCTCGAAGGTGGTGAAGCGGCCGCCGCAATCCGGACAGACGCGCCGGCGGCGGATGGCGGAGGCATCCTCGCTCGGGCGCGAGTCCTTCACCTGGGTATCGGGGCCGCCGCAATAGGGACACCGCATCGGGCCGGCAACCTCAAAGGCGAAAACGAAACGGCCGCGGACGAACGATCCGCGGCCGTTTCTAGCGTGGTGGAGAGGACGCCGAAAGGGCGTCCGCGACTACTGGTAGATCGGGAAGCGTGCGGTCAGGGCGTGAACCTTTTCCTTGACCGCGGCCTCGATCGCCGCATCGCCGCCCTCGCCCTTCTCGACGAGGCCGTCGAGCACCTCGACGATGAAGCCGCCGATCTGCTTGAACTCGGCGACGCCGAAACCGCGCGAGGTCGAGGCCGGGGTGCCGAGGCGGATGCCCGAGGTGATGGTGGGCTTGGCCGGGTCGAACGGCACGCCGTTCTTGTTGCAGGTGATGTCGGCCCGCGAGAGCGCGGCCTCGGCGGCCTTGCCGGTGAGGCCCTTCTTCTGCAGGTCGACCAGCATCAGGTGGTTGTCGGTGCCGCCGGAGGTGATGTCGTAGCCGCCGGTGATTAGGGTGTCGGCGAGCGCCTTGGCGTTCTCGATCACCTGCTTGGCGTAGAGCTTGAACTCGGGCTTGAGCGCCTCACCGAAGGCCACGGCCTTCGCCGCGATCACGTGCATGAGCGGGCCGCCCTGCAGGCCGGGGAAGATCGCCGAGTTGAACTTCTTGGCGAGCGCCTCGTCGTTCGTGAGGATCATGCCGCCGCGGGGGCCGCGCAGGGTCTTGTGGGTCGTCGTGGTGGCGACGTGCGCGTGCGGGAACGGCGACGGGTGGACGCCCGCGGCAACGAGACCCGCGAAGTGGGCCATGTCGACGAAGAAGTAGGCGCCGACGGAATCGGCGATCTCACGGAACTTCGCGAAGTCCCAGTGGCGGGGATAGCCCGAACCGCCGGCGATGATCACCTTCGGCTTATGCTCCTCGGCAAGCCGCGCGACCTCGTCCATGTCGATGCGCTGGTCCTCGCGGCGCACGCCGTAGGAGACCGGCTTGAACCACTTGCCCGAGACGTTCGGCGGGGCGCCGTGCGTCAGGTGGCCTCCGGCTGCGAGGTCGAGCCCGAGGAAGGTGTCGCCCGGCTGCATGAGGGCCATGAACACGCCCTGGTTCGCCTGCGAACCGGAATTCGGCTGCACGTTGGCGAAGCCGCAATTGAACAGGCGCTTGGCGCGCTCAATCGCCAGCGTCTCGGCGACGTCGACGTACTGACAGCCGCCGTAATAGCGACGGCCCGGATAGCCCTCGGCATACTTGTTGGTGAGCACCGAGCCCTGCGCGTCGAGCACCGCACGGGAGACGATGTTCTCCGAGGCGATCAGCTCGATCTCGTGCTGCTGGCGGCCGAGTTCCTGGCTGAGCGCCTTGGCGAGCTCCGGATCGGTCTCGGTGACCGGGGCGGAGAAGAACTGGCTGATGGAATCGTTGGCGGCGGCGGTACCGGCACTCATGGATGGCCTCATTGTTGGTTATGGGTGTCGCGCACCCGTCGTCCCGTGGGCGTGCACGGGGGGCGTTTTTCGGATTGCATTTAGTACACGGGGGCGCGGGGGCCGCCAACCGCAGGGGTTTTTGCCGCAAGGGTCAAAAAAATTATCCTGCGCCTTCCTTCAGCGCGCGGCGGCATGCCGCCAAACCCAGGAATTTATTGATAATTATCTGAAATAAAAGTAGAACATCACGCCGGTTGCAGCGAAAGGGCGCCATGGTTGATCTGTCCTATCTACCGCGCCTACGTCATCGTCTCGCGGGTCTGCGCCTCAGTGTCGCGTTATTTCGGCTCCGACTCGGGATCAAGGCCGGTTTTGACCCGGCGCAACCGCGTGACGAGGACGGACGCTGGACTGATGTCGGCGGCGGCGAGGCTCGCCAATCGCAAAGATACAAGACCGGCAATCCCAAGATCGATGCGACCTCGGACGAACTCGCCGATATCGTGTCTCATGTCGCAAACAGCCTGCTGCACCTGAAGGGCGCCGCATTCGGTACTGCCGTTCATCTCGGTTCGGCAGAGGCAGTCCGTGCGCTTGATCTTCCCGGGATCGGCAAGCATGGCGTGGAGCAGAGCTTCAGTCTCGGCGGTCTCGTCAGATATGGACTGGCAGACAGCGTCAGAACGGATTTCGTCAAGAGGAACGGGCGAGGTCCGACTGCACCGATCATGGCGGTGTGGGATATCAAGACCGGTGGTGCCAGACTGACTCCGACGCGTGTCAGGCAAATTCGATCCGAATTGAATATCGGCGACGACAGTCCTGTCATCGAGCTGCACGTCATCAAAGGCATCAGGGTGAAGGCGGCCGGTCCCACGCATGAGGGGCAGCTTTCGTATCTATGGCTTGGGGGCTGGCATGTCGCTTGAGGCCTATGTGCTCTTCGATCGTGAAATCGCCGCCATCTCCGATTGGCAGCGAGGGCTCGACGAACTTGGATTTCCTTTGTCTCTTGCATCGGAGAAGGCTCTGAAGGCGCTCCAAGGCCATCTTCCGGCTTGGTGGAACGGACGGGAGGCCGGTTTCGAGTGCGGGCTTTGCGACGCAGGCGAACTGTCCCACATCTACGACGACATCGACCTGAAAGGCGCCTGGCGTCATGCGATGGCCTTCAACTGGGGAACGCTCCCCGGCTGCGCCGGCGCATTGATGGCCGCGGCGGCCCTGACGCACGCGACGGGTGGCGTCCTGTTCGATCCGCAGGAAAGCGTCGTCCTGGACCCGGCCGAAGCAGTCTCGTACGCCCGCGACACGGCTGCTTCAATTCCGGACATCGAGGCGAGGTTTGCGGCGATGAAAGAGCGGGGCTAAGCGGGCCCTCGCGCCGACGACTACGCCGCAGAGCCTCGGCCAAGGAACGGCGCGCCCCCAACGGGCCGAGCGCGCATCAGAACGCGCAGACCAGCCCGACGCCCACGACCATCAGCCCGGCCCCGAGCAAACGTGCGGCCCCGACCTCCCGCACTGGCACGCCGAGCAGCCCGAACTGGTCGAAGGCGAGTGAGCTCAGGATCTGCCCGACGATGAACAGGCCGACGAAGGTCGCTGCGCCGAGCCGCGGCACCAGCAGGATCGAGCCGACGATGTAGAGGGCGCCGAGGAGGCCGCCCAACCAGCCGTACCAGGGTACGCGGGACACGGTCTGGAGCGACGGGATCGGCTCGCGCAGGGCGAGCAGCAGAGCGCCGAGGGCGATCGCGCCGACGGCGAAGTTCGTGAACGCGGCCCAGAACGGCGTGCCGAGCGTGCCCCTCAGGCTCGCATTGACCGTCTGCTGCAACACGAAGGCGACGCCACCGAGCAGCGCCACGAGGTACAAGCCGAGCGAGAGGACGTGGGCCAAGATCGGTTGCTTTCTCGGAGGCCGACAAAAAAAGACCCGCGCCGCCTAGACGGAAGCGCGGGCCTTTCAAAACCGCAGCCGCCGGGGTCGGAGACCCCGGCGAACTCGCAAAAGACTCAGTTCTCTTCGTCGCCGCCCTCGAACTGCTCGAAGCGCTGCGGGGCGGTGGCCGCGGCGCTGGCGACCGGAGTCGGCGCCTCGATGGTCGAGGGCACGTTGACGCCGTCGCGCTTGTAGATGTCGTCGCGGAACTGCACCGTGCCGTCCGGCGTCGACCAGGCGGTGATGTAGGTCCAGTAGACCGGCACCGGCTGCGTCAGGCGCGCGTCGATGCGCTGGCCGCTCTCGACGGCCTGCTCCACATGGGCACGGTCCCAGCCCGGCGTGTCCTTGAGCAGCCAGGTAATGTACTCGCGCACGTTCTGCAGACGGACGCAGCCCGAGGAGATGAAGCGGAAGTCGTCGCCGAACACGCCGCGCGAGTTCGTGTCGTGCATGAACACGCCGTAGGGGTTCGGGATGTTGATGCGCACGACGCCCATCGAGTTGAAGTCGGCGCCCGATTCCTGGCGGTAGGTGTAGCGGGTGCCCTCGTCCGAATTCCAGTTCACCGAACGCACCGACACCTCGGAGCCGTTGCCGGCGTAGATGTGGATCTTGTTGTCGGTGAGGTAGTTCGGGTCCTTCTGCATCTTCGGGATGAGGTCCTTCTTCACGATGGAAGCCGGGACCGTCCAGGTCGGGTTGAAATTGATCTCGACCGCCTTGGTGTTCATGATCGGAGACTGGCGGTCGATCTTGCCGACGCCGGCGGCGTGCAGCGTCACGACCTGACCGTTCTCGACCGTCTGGACGAGGGCCGCGGGGATGTTGGTGATGACGAAGCGCCGGCCGAGATCGCCCGAGTAGGAGCGCAGGCGGATCAGGTTGGTCTCGAGCTGGCGAAGCCGGATGTCGGCGCCGACATTCATGGCGGCCTGCGTCGCCGGGCTCATCTGGCCGGTCTGGCTGAGGCCATGGCGGGCCTGGAAGCGCTTCACGCCGGCCGCGACGTAGGAATCGTAGATGCCGCCGCCGCCGGCCTGGGCATCGAGGTCGCCCGTGACGATCAGACGCTGGCGCACCGCGCCGACCGCGGGGCCGCGCGAGCCGACCCGCAGGCCGGCGGCGCCGGAGACCGGCTGCCAGCCGCCGCGGGAGACGATGCCGCGATACTTCTCGATGACCTGCTCGGTCGCCTCGACGGTCTGGGGCGACAGGATCGGGGTCGAGGAGCGGCGCACCTGCATCGTCGCGGGCGAGGCGTAGTCCTGAGCCCACTCGGCCTGGGCACCGTCGCCGGAATCGCGCGCCGAGGCCGCGAGCGGAAGCGCCAGAAGCGCGGAGCCGGCCAGCAGCGCGAGGCCGAGGCGGGAGACGGGACGGGTGGTGGAGGCCTGATTCAGCATCGATCCAATGCTCTGATCCGGAAGGGGGCGGAGATACGGATCCGGCCTGACCCGATACGCGCCGGAAATCGTCTACCGCCTGTGATGTCGGGCTGGCGTTAAGAACACATGATCTCCGGGCTATAATATGGCGTCGAACAGCTTGGCCGTGCGCAGCCGCACGCTCGCGTGGATTGCGGCGGGCAAGCAACAGCATCGCGAACCGCTTCGTGCGAGATCTGGCAGTGTGGTGGAGGCCGGTGAGCGCCGTGCCTGATCGCTTTGCAAGTCTGCGCGGCTCGATCGTGTAGTTCTGCCGCGCACGCTTACGCCGAACCGGTTGCCACTCCGGCGGCGCGCGCTCTAAAGGGACGGCGATGACGATGGCCGGTACCCGATATGGCGAAATCGTGCGCGCGTTGCGCGCGCTGACGGCCGTCGTGGCGCTCTACGCCCTCGTGATGCAGGCCTTCCTCGGCGGGATCGCGGCTTCGGCCGCCGCCTCCCCGTTCGCCCTGCCCTTCGACGTGCATTGCCTCGACAAGGCCGATGGCTCCGAGCGGGTGGATCCGTCGGCGCCGCAGGCCCCGGCCCACCACCACACCTGCTGCTGCACGGCCGCATCTCCCTCCGCAGGCACGCCGCCGCCGCTGCCCGTCATGACGTCGGTCGTCTGGCCGCAGCCCATCGTCGTGCCCGTGATCTGGCGGATGGAGGGCGTCGCTTCCGCCCGCGCTCCCCCCTTCACCCTCGCCAGCGCCCGAGCGCCTCCCGTCGCCTGAAACGATCGTTCCGCCTTCGCGCTTCAGATCCTTCAGACGCCGGATTTTCCTCATGTCGAACCGTTATCTCCGGGCCGCCCTGCTCGCCGCCCTCCCGTTGGGCCTCACCACCTCCGCCGCACTCGGTCACGCCGTGCTCGAGCGCAAGGAAGCGACCCCGAACGCAGCCTATCGCGGCGTCGTGCAGATCATGCACGGCTGCGAGGGTGCGGCGACCACCCGCGTCACCGTGACGATCCCCGAGGGTGTGATCGGCGCCAAGCCGATGCCGAAGCCCGGCTGGCAGCTCGGCACCACCAAGGGCGCCTATGCCAAGGCCTACCAGTCCTTCCACGGCAAGATCGCGGAGGGCGTCACCGCGATCACCTGGAGCGGCGGCAGCCTCGGCGACGACGAGGTCGACGAGTTCACCTTCTTCGCCCGCATCACCGACGAGTTCGCCCCGGGTGCGACCGTCTACTTCCCCGTCGAGCAGGAATGCGCCGGTGGCGGCGACAAGGGCGGCATCGCCTGGACGCAGATCCCGCAGGCGGGCCAGGACGCGCACGATCTCAAGACCCCGGCGCCGGGCGTGAAGATCGTCGCCGCCAAGACCATCGAGAAGCTCGCCGCGAAGGGCGATGCGCCGACGGCCCCGGTGAAGGCGGGCGATCTCACGATCGAGACGCCGTGGCTGCGCGCCACGCCCGGCGGCGCCAAGGTCGCCGGCGGCTACGTCTCCGTGAGCAATGCCGGAGCCCAGCCCGATACGTTGATCGGCGCCACGATTCCCCAGGCGGGACGCGGCGAGATCCACGCCATGTCGACCGAGGGCGGCGTGATGAAGATGGCACCGGTCGAAGGCGGCCTCATCATCGCACCGGGCGGCAGCATCGCGCTCAAGCCTGGTGGCCTGCACCTGATGTTCCTCGACCTCACGGCGGGGCTCAAGGCCGGCGCGACCGTCCAGGGCGCGCTCGTCTTCGAGCGGGCGGGCACGGTGCCCGTGACCTTCGGCGTCGCGCCGATCGGCGCCCAGTCGCCTGCGGCGCAGGCACCGGGTGGCCAGGGCACGGCCTCGGCCGCCGCCGAGCACCAGCATTGACCGTTTGGCGGTGCGCCCGGCCTTCGGCGCCGGGCGCGACGACCCTTCCCTCATCTCCCTCTTTCGACGACCCGCAGCCCCTCGCCTCTCGTGGCGGGCGCGGCGCGGGCGTGGAGCCTGCCCCATGCCGTTCCCCCACCATCACGGTGGAGCCTGCGCGCTCGCCTTCTGCCTGCTGACCACCACCGCCCTCGCCGCTCCGGTCGAGACCGCCACCACCCTGCCCGAGCTCAGCGTCGAGGGCGGGGGCTCTCCGAAAGCCGGCTCGCTCACCGTTCCGGGCGTCGCCGAGCAGCGCAGGGCGGTGAACGCCACCGTCGGCTCCGTCGCCTTCGTCGACGCGGAGGATTTCAGGAACAGCTACGCCAACACCCTGCGCGACGTCCTCAAGGACACCCCCGGCGTCTTCGTGCAGGAGCGCTACGGGCAGGAGTTGCGCCTCTCGATCCGCGGCTCGGGCATCGCCCGGGGCTTCCACCTGCGCGGCATCGAGCTGCTGCAGGACGGCATCCCGCTGAACTTCGCCGACGGCAGCGGCGACTTCTATCAGGTCGATCCGCTGAGCTTGCGCTCGGCCGAGGTCTACAAGGGGGGCAATGCGCTCACCTTCGGCGCCACCACCCTCGGCGGCGCGGTCAACTTCGTGACGCCCACCGCCTACACGGCCTTCGCGCCGAACATCGTTCGCGTCGACGGTGGCAGTTTCGGCACGATCCGCGAGAACGTGCAGATGTCGCGGATCGACGGCCCGGTCGACGCGCTCATCAACGCGACCATCACCAATTCCGACGGATACCGCGATCACGAGACCCAGCGTACCCAGAACTTCAACGCCAATGTCGGCTACAAGATCGCGCCCGGCATCGAGACGCGGTTCTATGCGGGCGTCTATCTCACCGACCAGAAGCTGCCGGGCACGCTCAGCCTGTTCAACGCTCTGAACGATCCGCGGCTCGCCAACCCCAGCGCCATCACCGGCAACCAATCGCGAAAAGTCGAGACCGAACGGCTCGCCAACCGCACCTCGTTCGAACTCGACGTCGGCCGCCTCGACGTCGATTCCTGGGTGATCCACAAGAACCTCTACCACCCGATCTTCCAGGTGATCGACCAGGACGGCCTGACCTACGGCGTCTCGCCGCACTGGTCCGGCACCTTCGACATCGCGGGCTTCCGCAACGACACGATCGTGGGATTGCGCGCGTTCGCCGGCGTCAACGAAGCCGACCAATTCGTGAACGTCGCCGGACGGCGCGGCGCGCAGACCGTCAACGCACTTCAGAGCGCCTCGAACTACGAGGCCTATGGCGAGAACAGGTTCTGGTTCCTGCCGGACGTGGCGCTGATGACCGGGCTGAAGGCCTTCTCCTCGAACCGCACCTTCTCGAACAAGGGCGGCCTGCCGGCGAGCCCGAGCGCCCGCTTCGGCAACGTGACCTACGAGGGCATCAATCCGAAGGCCGGCCTGCTCTGGCAGCCGCTGCCGGACATCCAGGTCTTCGGGGACGTCACCCGCTCGCGCGACGTGCCCGACTTCTCCGACCTCGCCCAGACGAACACCCTCGGCGTGACCTTCGTCCCGCTCCAGGCGCAGCGCGCCTGGACCTACGAGGCCGGCACCCGCGGGCGCATCGACCGGCTGACCTGGGACATCACGCTGTACCGGGCCGACATCCGCGACGAGCTGATCAATTTCTCGATCAATCCCGGCCTCGGCATACCGGCGGCGACCTTCAACGCGCCGCGCTCGGTGCATCAGGGCGTCGAGGCGGCCGTCTCGGTGGAGGTGCTACGCGACCTGACGGGCTTGGGCGATATGCTCACCATCGCGCAGGTCTGGACGCATAACGACTTCCGCTTCGTGAACGACCCGGTCTTCGGCAACAACCGCATCGCCGGCATCCCGCAGGACGTGCTGCGCACGATCCTGACCTACACGCATCCGAGCGGGTTCTACCTCGCCCCCTCGATCGACTGGGTGCCGCAGGGCGCCTTCGCCGACCACGCCAACACGCTGAAGGCGCCGGGTTATGCGCTGTTCAACGTGCGCACAGGCATCGACTTTGCCAACGGCATCTCGCTGTTCCTCGATGCCCGCAACCTCACCGACGAGCGCTACATCTCCGACATCTCGGTGGTGACCAACGCGGCGACCGTCACCGGGGGGCCGGTGGCGTTCTATCCGGGCAACGGGCGCAGCGTGTTCGGCGGGGTCAGGGCATCGTTCTAGATTGCAATCCGACGGAAGGGGATGCCGGCTCGTCGCAAGAGTGCATGCGACCCTTGGCGTCGACCCTTGGCGTCGGCGCGCAGCCGCGGCTAGACGGAGCGGATGCTCTCAGAGGACCAGCAGGACACCGCCGAAAAGCCGCCCGCGGCCAGCGGCGACGTTCATGTCGGGCGCGACGGCTGGCTGTTCCTCACCGGCGGCCGCAACCGGGTGCTGGAGCAGTACGGTAGGCCGGGCTTCTCGCGAAAGGCGCTGTGGCAGTGGCGGTGCCATCTCGCCGAGCGGGTGCGGCGGAGCGCACGCCTCGGGGCGGCCTATCTGCACGTCGTCGCGCCCGAAAAGCTGACGATCTACTACGACGCCGTCGACGGGCTCGCCTTCGATCCACAGCGGGCGCCGGCCCTGAGGTTGCGGCGCTGGCTGCGCGGCTCGACCGGGGCGCGGGCTTCGGTCGACCTCGTCGGCCCGATGCGGGCGGCGCGTTGGAAGGCCCCGCTCTACCGACGCACCGACTCGCACTGGACCTTCGCGGGCGGCGAGCTCGCTTACCGGACCCTCCTCGCCGGCCTCGGCGTCGCCCCTCGCGACGACATCGCCGGCCGCCGGCAGGGCGAGGCGCTGCCGTTCACCGGAGACCTCGGCACCAAGCTCGCGCCGATGCCGGTGGAAACCGCCGAGGCCTGCCGCTTCGACAGCCGGGCGCGGCGCATACACGCCAACGGCCTGCTGACGCATTTCGAGGCGCTCGGGCGACCGCTGGACGCGCATATCGGCGCGCACGCGGTCTTCCGCAACGACGATCCCGCCGCCGATCCGCGCCGCCTCGTGCTCTTCGGCGATTCCTATGCGCAGCACCGCGCCATGAACGCGACGGCGTCGCTGACGCCGTTCCTCGCCGACACCTTCCGCGAGGTCCACTTCCTGTGGTCGACGAGCCTGGACTGGGACTACCTCGCCGAGATCCGGCCCGACTTCGTGATCAGTGAGATCGCCGAGCGCTTCATGATCGATCTCCCGGTCTCCAACATGCGGATCGAATCGCTGGCCCGCCTTGCCCTGGCGCGCAAGGCGGACGCGTGAGCGGGATTCGCGCACGCCTTCAAAGGGACCGGACGGGATAGTGCCGAACCCGGATCCCGTCTTCAGCGGCGCGGCGACGCGGCGCGGGCGCGATCGGAGGCAAGCGTGACGATTCCCGGCATCTCCGTGAACTGTACGTCGAGCTGGAACAGCACGAGGCCGGTGTCGTCGGTGACCTCCAGTCGCCAGCCTCGGCCAGCCTGCAGCCTGTCGCCCTCGTTCATCAGGATGAGGCCAGCCATCCGGATCGCTTCGCGGCGGGCCTGCTGCCCGTCGGACAGCTCGGTGCCGTCGGTGTCGATCGGGCTTACGCCGTCATAGACGTTGAAGAAGTATCGGGTCATGGCCCAAGCTCCGCGCGAGGGAAGCGGGAGCACGCGTCACTCTCGGTCGCCGGCGCCCACGGATGCCGCCAAGCGATAGCGGTCATGATACGCCTTCGTCGGGTTCCCGACAAATGATAAGGGGCAGGATGCGCCGCCGCGCGCCGGAAACAAAAGGGCCTGCGGGGATGCCCCGCAGGCCCTTTCGGCAGTCGGATCGAGGTCCGCCGGTCAGTAGACACCGCCGGTCTGTGCGGCAGCACCGGCGCCCTCGGGCACCACGGTCGGGGCGTCGGGCTGGGCGACGTAGGCGTCGGGCGGGGCCGTGCCCGGCTTGAACGCCTCCAGGATGGTGCCCGCCCCCTCACCGGAGCCGGCGCGAGTGCCGGAGCCGGCCGAGACGCGGATCAGCTTGATGCCCGGAGGCACCCGGAACGGGGTCGGCGGCTTGTCCTTGAGGGCGACCTTGAGGAAGTCGAGGGCGATGGGCGCCGCCAGCCCGCCGCCGGTGGCCCGGTCGCCGAGCGATTTCGGCTTGTCGAAGCCGAGATAGACGCCGACGGCGAGGTCCGGCGAGAAGCCCACGAACCACGCATCCTTGGCGTCGTTGGTGGTGCCGGTCTTGCCGGCGAGCGGCTTGCCGATCTGCTTGAGGATCGTCGCGGTGCCGCGCTGGACCACGCCCTCCATGATCGAGACCATCTGGTAGGCGGTCAGCGGGTCGAGCACCTGCTCGGATTCGTCCACGAGCTTCGGCTCGTCCTGGCCCGACCACTTCTCCGCGTCGCAGCCGACGCATTTGCGGTTGTCGTGGCGGTAGATGGTCTCGCCTGTGCGGTCCTGGATGCGATCGATCAGGGTCGGCCGAATGCGGCGGCCGCCATTGGCGAGCATCGAATAGGCCGTGACCATGCGGAGCACCGTGGTCTCGCCGGCGCCGAGCGACATCGGAAGCACGGGGAGAAGGTCGTCGTAGACGCCGAAGCGGCGGGCATACTCCGCGATCAGCGGCATGCCGACGTCCTTGGCGAGGCGCACCGTCATCAGGTTCTTCGAGTGCTCGATGCCGTAGCGGAGCGTATGCGGGCCGCCGGATTTGCCGTCGTAGTTCGACGGGCTCCAGGCCTCCTGGCCCGGGCCGGCCTCGATGGTGATCGGCGAATCCTGCACGATCGAGGACGGGGTGTAGCCGTTGTCCAGCGCCGCCGAGTAGACGATCGGCTTGAACGACGAGCCGGGCTGGCGCATCGCCTGGGTGGCGCGGTTGAATTCGGATTCGTCGTAGGAGAAGCCGCCGACCATGGCGTGGACGCGGCCGGTATAGGGGTCCATCGCGACGATGGCGCCGGAGATCTCCGGCTTCTGGCGCAGCCGGTAGCGGTTGCCGCCGCCCTCGATCGCCTCGACATAGACGATGTCGCCGGAGGTCAGCGCCGCGGCGACGCTGCGGCCCGTCCATTTCACGCCGTCGGGGCCGATCGTGCCGGTCTCGCGGTCCTTGGCGACGGTGCCGCCGCCCTCGCGGCGCGGCTGCAGGCCGATCTGCGCGCTGCCGCCCTGCGTGTTCAACACCACCGCGACGCGCCAGGGGGCGATATCGCCGAGTACCGGCACCTCGGAGACGGCAAGCCCCCAGTCGCGGCCGGTCAGGTCGACCTTGTGCTCGGCGCCGCGCCAGCCGTGCGACTGGTCGTAGCGCACGAGGCCGTCGACCAGAGCCTTGCGGGCCCAGGCCTGCATCTTCGGGTCGACGGTAGCGCGCACCGAGAGGCCGCCCTCGTAGAGCTTGGTCTGGCCGTAGCGCTCGGCGATCTCGCGGCGGACCTCTTCGGTGAAGTAGTTCGACACGGCGGCGTTCGGGAAGGCGACGCGCGGGTTGATGCCGAGCGGCTTCTTCTTGGCCTCGTCCGCCTCCTGGACCGTGATGTAGCCGTTCTGGGCCATCAGGCCGATGATCTCGTTGCGGCGCGCCAGCGCCTGCTGGGTGCGGCGATAGGGATGGTAGTTGTTCGGGCCCTTCGGCAGGGCGGCGAGATAGGCCGCCTCGTTGATGGTCAGCTCGTGGACCGATTTGCCGAAGTAATCGAGCGAGGCCGCGGCGACGCCGTGCAGGTTACGGCCCGGCACGATGGTGCCGAGGAAGATCTCGTTGAGGTAGAGTTCGAGGATCTTGTCCTTCGAATAGGCCGACTCGATCCGGAGCGCGATCAGCGCCTCCTTGATCTTGCGGTCGTAGGTCTGCTCGGCGGAGAGCAGGAAGTTCTTGGCGACCTGCTGCGTGATGGTCGAGGCGCCCTGTTTCTTGCCGGACTGCGCGTTGGTGACGATGGCGCGCACGATGCCCTCGGGATCGATGCCGCCGTGCTTGTAGAAGTTCTTGTCCTCGGCCGAGAGGAAGGCCGCGACGATGACTTTCGGCATCGCCTGGATCGGCAGGTAGAGGCGCCGCTCGTGGGCGTATTCCGCCAGCATCGAGCCGTCCGAGGCATGGACGCGGGTCATCACCGGCGGCTCGTAATTGGCGAGCGCGGCGTGGTCCGGCAGGTCCTGGCTGTACTTCCAGTAGAAGAACGCGCCGACCGCCGCCGCGATGCAGAAGAGCACGGCACCGGCCGAGAACAGGATCCCGAAGAACCGCAGGATGAATCGCATCCGGATGTCCGTTCCGTCGCTTTCGCCGCCCGCCGACGGCCCCGCGGAGCCGGCCGGTGGTGGATGCGGCCCCAAAGGCTGTGCGTCGGCGCGGCCGCGAGCCGCTTCACGGCGTCGGCCCGACCGGGCTTGATCGAGCCCGTATCGACACCGGTTCTATGGTGAAACTGCGGCGGGGGCGACGGCCTAGCGCGGCACCGACAGCCGCGGCATCGTCACGCCCAAACCCTTGAAGGCCGCTCCCTTGCCACCCGGAACCGAGCCGGTGCTGCTCGGCGGCGCCCCGATCGGATGGGCCGAGGTGGCGCGGCCGGCGAAGAACAGGTCGACGGCCTTGGCCATCGAACCGGTGACGTTGGTGCGCCACTCCTCCGATTGCAGCTTCTCGAGGTCGCTCTTGCTCGACAGGTAGCCGAGTTCGACCAGCACCGAGGGCACGTCGGGCGAGCGCAGCACCATGAAGCCGGCCTCGCGATGGGGCTTGCCGCTCATCTCCATCACCGGCGAGAGCTGGCCCATCAGCCGGGTGGCGAAGCCGGATGAGAAGCCGCGGGTCTCGCGCAGGGTCAGCTCCGCCAGGATGTCGGAAACATCCGCCGGGCCGATCGCCGAATCGGTGCCGGCAGCGGAATCCGCTTTGTTCTCGCGCTCGGCGAGCTTGGCGGATTCGGCGTCGGTCGCCTTCTCCGAGCCGGTATAGATCGTGGCGCCCTTCACCTGCGGCGCCGCCGAGATCGAATCGGCATGGATCGAGATGAACAGGTCGGCCTTGGCGTCGCGGGCGATGCGGACGCGCTCGGCCAGCGGCACGAACACGTCGCGGTCGCGGGTCATGGTCACGCGGTAGCGGCCTCCCGCCTTCAGGCGCTCGACGAGCGAGCGCGCGAAGCCGAACACGATGTCCTTCTCGAGCACGCCGGTCCTGGCGATGGCGCCGGGATCGGTGCCGCCATGGCCCGCATCGACCACGACGAGGGGCCGGCTGTCGACGGGCTCGGCCGGCAGAGTCTTTCGGAGCGACGGCGAGGGATCGCTGGCGACGGCCGCCTTGCGAAACACCTCGCGCTCGGCGCGCCTGAAGGCGATGGAGAGGAGCGTCGCGCCGTCGCGCCGCGTCTTCGTCTCGATCCCGTCGACCACGGCCGGGCCGGCGAGATCGACGACGATGCGCGAGCGCCCCGGCGCGAACAGCCCGTAGCGGTAGGAGGTGACCACCCCCTCCCGCTTGAGGCCGGCCTCGGTCCCGATCTGGAAGTTGACCTCCGGCAGGTCGATCACCGCCCGGTCCGGCCGCTCCATCACGAAGGCGCGGGCCTCGACGGGTTTGGACAGGATCAGGGTGAGGGTGGTGGCCGTGCCCTGCGTGGCGAGCTCGGCCCCGATCGCCACCGCGCTCATGCGCGCCTTGTCGGTGTCCTGCGCAGATGCGGGCGCAGCCGCGGCGAGCGTCAGGGCGAGCAGGACGGACAGGATCGGGCGGGCAGGTGTCGGCATCGGCGGGCGTCTTTTTTCCCGGGGCCTTTCTTTAGGACATAGGGCGATCGTGGTTAATCGTTCCTTGCCGCCCCAAGCACGATCGACGGCCGGGCGTTGCCCGCCGGCGACATTCGGGAAACGGGGCGCGAGACTTTCGTGGCACGCCTGCGACCATCGTGAAAACCTGTCATCCAAACAGACTCTTGCCAAACGCGCGTGACAAACGCTAATGAAACTGACCCCATCCGGTCCCGAAGGTCATTCTTGCGGCCTTCGGACGCGGAAAGCCCCCTCGCGTGCCTTTCGCGGCCGGCTCCTCGTGGTGATATTCGGACATGTTTCGAGGCCGGATCGGTGTCGGCAAGCGCGACGGGGATTTCTCCCGCCGCACCTGTTTTCGCGTGACATGCGGCCGGGATGACCGGTCAAGAATCTTCGTGAGGCCGGAAGGGATGGGGGGACACACAGCACCGGTTGCCGTTGCTCGTGCCGCCCGCGCACGCCCGTCGCGTCGCGCCGTCTCCTCCCTCCCGCCGGCCATGTTCAACCCCAGGGGCGCCGATCATCGGCGCCGAGCGGCGGTTGACGGCAAACCCCTTCCCCGATGCCTCTCGCCCCAGAGCCTCCAGGCCACGGCGACGAGCCCGACAGGCGCCCTCCCCGTTCCGGCCTCACGGCCGCGGAAGGCACCGCCGGGACGGCAAGGTCCGAGGTGTGCTCCGTCTGCCGCCATGCCGAAAGTTCGTCATGGCCAACACCAACAAGATGCTTATCGACGCGATGCACCCGGAGGAGACCCGGGTCGTCACGGTCCACGGGTCTAGGGTCGAAGAGTTCGATTTCGAGTCCGCCAGTCGCCGCCCCTTACGCGGCAACATCTACCTCGCCAAGGTGACGCGGGTGGAGCCCTCGCTCCAGGCCGCCTTCGTCGAATACGGCGGCAACCGCCACGGCTTCCTCGCCTTCAGCGAGATCCATCCCGACTATTATCAGATCCCGATGGCCGACCGCCTCGCCCTGATCGAGGCGGAGCGTCAGGAGGAGGAAGAGCACCACGAGCGCGAGGAGCGCCGCTCGCGGGGTCGTCGTCCGCGCGGTCGCCGCGCCGAGGCCGCCTCCGCCAAGACCGACGAGTCGGTCAGCGCCGAGGACGAGCACGCGTCGGCCTCCGGGGAGCATGACATCGCCGAGGTAGGTCCCGAGGCGACGGCGCAGGAGCCTTCCGTCAGTGACGACGCGTCGGAACTGCCGCCCGGCGTCCTCGACGCTGCCGACCGCACCGAGGACTCGCCCGCCGAGACGAAAGCTGCCGAGACGTCGTCGGAGCCGGCGGACGTCGCCGCGATCTCCGAGGCTCCGCATCCGGTCGAATCCGAGGGCGAGCCCGTCGTCGCCACGGCGCCGGCCGAAGCCGCGTCCGACGCGCACGTCGCCGACGCAGAGTCCTCTGAGGAGGACGAGCACGACGACGACGCGGATGAGGACGAGGAGGACGATTCCGACGAGGATTTGGAGGACGACGAAGACGACGACGATTCGGACGAGGATGACGACGCCGTTGACGAGGACGGCGAGCCCCGCGTCGCGCAGACCGGCGGCGCCGGCGACGCGATGGCTGAACTGCCCGAGCGTCCCCGCGCCTATCGCCGCCACTACAAGATCCAGGAGGTGATCAAGCGCCGCCAGATCATCCTGGTCCAGGTCGTCAAGGAAGAGCGCGGCACCAAGGGCGCGGCGCTCACCACCTACCTCTCCCTCGCCGGCCGCTACTCCGTCTTGATGCCGAATACCGGCCGCGGCGGCGGCATCTCGCGAAAGATCACCTCGGCGGCCGACCGCAAGCGCCTCAAGGAGGTCGTGGCCGATCTCGACGTGCCCGAGGGCATGGGCATCATCCTGCGCACGGCCGGCGCCTCGCGCACCAAGCCCGAGATCAAGCGCGACTTCGAGTACCTGATGCGGCTCTGGGAGAGCGTGCGCGCGCTGACCCTGTCCTCGACCGCGCCGGCGCTGGTCTACGAGGAGGGCTCGCTGATCAAGCGGGCGATCCGCGATCTCTACAACAAGGAGCTCGAGGAGGTCCTGGTCGCGGGCGCCGACGCCTACCGCGAGGCCAAGGATTTCATGCGGATGCTGATGCCCGCCTCCTCGAAGGTGGTGAAGCCCTACACCGAGGCGACGCCGATCTTCACCCGCTACGGCATCGAGCAGCAGCTCGACGCGATGTTCTCGACCCACGTCACCCTGCGCTCGGGCGGCTACCTGGTGATCAACCCGACCGAGGCGCTGGTCTCGGTGGACGTGAATTCCGGGCGCGCCACCCGCGAGCACGACATCGAGGACACCGCGCTCAAGACGAACCTCGAGGCCGCCGACGAAGTCGCCCGTCAGGTGCGCCTGCGCGATCTCGCCGGGCTCGTCGTGATCGACTTCATCGACATGGAGGAGAAGCGCAACAACCGCGCCGTCGAGAAGCGCCTCAACGAAGCCCTCAAGGACGACCGCGCCCGCATCCAGGTTGGCCGGATCTCGCCCTTCGGCCTGCTCGAGATGAGCCGGCAGCGCATCCGCACCGGCGTGCTGGAATCCTCGTCGATCCAGTGCCCGCATTGCGGCGGCTCGGGCTACGTGCGCGCCACCTCCTCTGTGGCGCTGCACACCCTGCGCTCGATCGAGGAGGCGCTGGTCAAGAGCGCGACCCACAACCTCGTGCTGCGCACCCGCACGGAGGCCTGCCTCTACATCCTCAACCAGAAGCGAGCCCACCTGCACGAACTGGAGACGCGCTTCGGCGTCACCGTCACCATCGCCGCCGACGATCGTCTCGTGGCGAGCTCGCCCTACCAGCTGGAGCGCGGCGAACTCGCCGTGAAGGCGGCGGGGCCGGTGACGGGCGTGCGCGCGACCGCCATCTCCCCGGTCTACGAGGCCGAGGAGGACGAGATCGAGGACGAGGCCGTCGAGGAGATCGAGGTCGAGACCGAGGCGAAGGACGGCCCGGAGACCCGCGAAGCCAGTGATGAATCGACCGACGAGAACGGCCGTCGCCGCCGCCGTCGCCGTCGCCGTCGTGGCGGACGCACCGGCACGGACGAGGAGAACGGCCGCGAGGGCGACGAATCGGACGAGTCCGGCGAATCCTCCGACGAGGCCGGGGCCGAGGCCGGTTCCGACGAGGGTGGCGATTCCGAGGTCGCGGCGCAGGCCGAGGGCGACGAGACCGCCTCGGCCGACGGTGATGGCGACGGCGCGGGACGCCGCCGCCGCCGTGGCCGCCGGGGTGGTCGTGGCCGCGAGCGCGAGCGCGGCGGACGTGGCCGCTCCGACCGGGGCGACGAGAGCGGATCGGAAGAATCCGAGTCCGGCGATGTCGCCGTCTCCGCCGAGGAGCCGGTCAGTGCCGAGACGGTCATGGCCGTGTCCGCCGAGGCTGCCCAGGATCCGGTGGCTCGGGAGCCTGCGGCCCACGAAGCCGCCGCAGAACCGGCCGCCAAGGCCGACGCTCCGATCCAGGATGCCGTCGATCTGCCGGTCGATCCCGCCCCAGCCGCTCCGGAGGCCGAGCCGCAGCCGGCCTTCGCACCTCAGCCCGCGCCCGAGCCGGTCGCCGTGGTCCTGACGCCGATCGATCCGGACCGTCCGAAGCGGGCTGGCTGGTGGTCGCGCACCAAGGCCGCCCTCACCGGCGAGTAAGCCCTCCTGCCGAACCGGATCCCGGTTCGGCATCAGGACATGGGAGACTTGGAAGCCGTCGCACCGAGACATTCGGTTCGCCGGCTTCGTTTGATCGCCGGCATCCCGTCGCACAAGTATCGGACCGCCCTCTGCACTGGAGCCTCATGCATATGCATGAACTTGGCTCCCGGCATTGCTTTCGCGACGCAACACGCGCCGGCTATTGCCGGAGGCTTCCAAGCAAGTTGCGTTAACCAGCGCTTTGCATCTGTGGTTTAACGATAGGCGCTGTCGAGCTGGTTTCTCCGGCCGACGGGAGACGCCAGAATCATGCTCGGACGATTCCGCAAACCTCGCGTCAGCATGGACGCCGTAACTGCCTCTGCGGTCGTGTCGCCCGCCGAGCCGGCGGTGGTCGCGGAGCCCGTACCGGCCGTGGACTTGGACCTCCTGCGCCGCCAGGCCTGCATCGCCGCCGACGCCTCCGAGGCCGGCACCGCGATCGGCTGGATCACCCACGACGCCGCCCAGATCGCCGATCAGGCTCGCACCATCGCCGCCGCGAGCGAGGAGGTCGCTGTCTCGACCGCAGAGATCGCAGCACGCTCGCAGAGGGCTGCCGCCACCGCCGAACGCGCCCGTGCCGGGATCGGTGACTGCGCCAGCGATATCGGACAGGCCGGCGCCCGCATGGGCGCCATCGAGACCCATTCGGCCAAGATCGCCGGCTGCCTCACCGCCTTCGAGCGCGCGGCCTCTCAGATCGAGGAGATGGCCACCGCCATCGCCAGCATCTCCGCCCAGACCAACCTGCTGGCGCTCAACGCCACCATCGAGGCGGCCCGCGCGGGCGAAGCCGGCCGCGGCTTCGCCGTGGTCGCCGGCGAGGTGAAGGCCCTGTCCGGCCAGACCGCCAAGGCGACCGAAGAGATCCGCACCCGCCTCGACGGCCTGCGCGGCGAACTCGCGACCATGCGCGACACCGTCGCCCATACCCGCGAAGCCGTCGCCGCCGGCGCCGGCGCCGTGCAGCGCGCCAATCTCCGCGTGGAATCCGAGAGCGGCGCCGTGGCCGAGGCCGCAGCCGAGATGCGCGCGCTCGCCGACGTCATGGACCAGCAGCAGCAGGCCACCGGCGAGATCTCGTCGAGCGTCGAGCGCATCGCCACCGGCACCGCCAAGGCCCGTACCGAGATCGCTGCCGCGATCGCTCGCCTCGTCGACCTGGAGACGACGAGCCGCACCCTGCTGATCGGTGACGAAGCGGACAAGGCCGGCACGCTCGTCGCCCGCCTGCCCGCCGACCTCGCCGCCTGGAAGCGCGGCCTCGCCGCCATCCTCGTCGGCCTCGCGCCGCCCGACGCCGCGTCCGCCATCCGCCCCGGTTCCGACATCACCGTAGAATCCGGGCTCGACGGCGCCCTTCGCAACAACCTCGACGAGGCCGGACGGCAGGCCCGGGTCTTCCTGGAGCGCGTGCGCGCCTCGGACTGGGAAGCCGCCTCTGCCGCCTTCACCGCCTTCGACGCCGCCTGCACCGAAGCCGTCCGGATCAGCGGCGATGGCGCGACGCGCCGCTTGGCTGCCTGAGCCGGCACGGCCGGGGTCTCGACCCCGGCCGTTCACCGGTCCATCTCTCCGGGAGAGCCCGCCGGAGAGCCTTCATGCCGACCTATACCTGCACCTCCCCCGCCGGTGGCCTCGACCCCGACCGTCGAGCGGGTCTCGCGGCGGCGATCACCCTCGCCCATTCCGAGGTGACCGGCGCTGCGGCGGGCTTCGCCCAAGTCGTATTCTGCGACGTCGCCGTGGGCGGGTTCTTCGTCGGCGGCCGTCCGCTCGACGGGTCGACGCTCTTCATCCGCGGCGAGATCCGCGCCGGCCGCAGCGCCCGCGAACGGGACAGGCTGGTGGCTCGGCTGATCGCGGACGCGGCCGAGGCGTCGGGGCTGCCGCGTCACGCCATCTGGATCTACATCGCCGAACTGCCCGCCCGCTGCATGGCCGAATTCGGCCATGTCCTGCCTGAACCGGGCGACGAGGAGGCCTGGATCGCGGCTCTTCCAGGCGAGGCGAGGGCGCGGATCGCGGGCGGACGTCCGTCCGAGTGACCGTCAGCCCAGCCAAGCCCGCAGCCGCCGCACCGCCTCGACGCAGTCGCCCTTCGACCCGGCGAACGAGAACCGCACGTGGTGGTGGCCTTCCGCCGGATCGAAATCGAGCCCCGGCGTCGCCGCCACCCCCGCCTCGTCGAGCATCCGTCTGCAGAAGGCCGTGGCGTCGTCCGTGAAACGGCCGACATCGGCATAGAGATAGAAGGCGCCGTCCGCGGGATGGGTCTCGCCGAGACCGAGGCCCGGCAGCGCGTCGAGCAGAATGTTTCGGTTTTCGGCATAGCCGTCGCGGATCGCGCCCATGGCGTCGAGTGTGTCGAAGGCGGCGAGCGCCGCCACCTGCGAGAGGTAGGGCGCCGAGATGTAGAGGTTCTGGGCCAACCGCTCGATCGGGCGGACGAGCGCCTCGGGCACCACCATCCAGCCGACGCGCCAGCCGGTCATGCAGTAGAACTTCGAGAACGAGTTGATGACGACCGCGTCCGCGTCGAACTGCAGGGCGGTGGCGGTGGGCACGCCGTAGCTGAGCCCGTGATAGATCTCGTCGGAGACGAAGGGCAGGCCGAGCGCCTTCGTGGTGGCGCAGAGATCGGCGAGGCGGTCCGGCGCGATCACCGTTCCGGAGGGGTTGGCCGGGCTCATCACCAGCACGCCGTCGAGGTCGCCAGCCTCGCGGATCAGGGCGCTCGTCGGCGCGAAGCGGTCGGCCCGACGCAACACCAGCGGCACCGGCACGAGGTCGAGGGCATGCAGGATGCTCCGATAGGCCGGATAGCCCGGCTGCGGCACCGCCACCCGCGCCCCGGCATCGAACAGCGCCAGGAAGGCGAGCACGAAACCGGCCGACGAGCCCGTGGTCACGACGACCCGCTCCGGCGGCACCGCGACGCCGTAGGTCTCGGCGTAGTGACGGGCGATGCGCGCGCGCAAAGCCGGCATGCCGAGCGCCTCCGTGTACGGCACCCGGCCGTCGGCCAGCGCCGCTTGCGCCGCCGCGATCACCGCCCGCGGGGCAGGGGCCGAGGGCTGGCCGACCTCCATGCGGATCACGCTGTCGCCCGCCCGCGCCTTGGCCGCCGCCGCCGCCATCACGTCCATCGCCAGGAACGGCGCCACCGCCTGTGCCCGGCGTGAGATTTTTTGGGAGTCGGTCATCCGGTCTCGATCGGGCGGAATGGCCGTGGTGGCAAGGGTTCACGTCTGTTCGTCATCCCGGGGCGCCGAAGGCGAACCCGGGATCCAGAACCGCCGACGATTGCTATACGAAGCGCCGGAATCCCACATTCGGGGCTGGCGGCGGTTCTGGATTCCGGGTTCTCGCCTTCGGCGAGCCCCGGAACGACAGCCGCATCAGCGGTTCGATCCGGATGTCGCCGAGATGTCGGCGCCGTCCACCTCCGTCACCCTCGCCGCCAACCGCTTCGGCGCGATCAGCCGATAGCTCCGGGTCACCAGCGCCCTCACCTCCTCCCAGTCCGGCCCCGCGTCGAGCCGCATGCCGACCCAGCCCTTGGGGCCGACATAGGGCGGGGCGAAGAAGCGCTCCGGGTCCGCGCCGATCAGGATCTCCTGGGCGTGCGGCGGGGCCTTCATCCAGACCGAGGGCCGGCCGTCGCGGTCGCGCGGCATCGCGAAGATCCGGTCGCGCACGCGGAAGGTCGGGGCATCCCAGGCCGGCTTCTCCGTCGCCTCCGGCAAGGCGAGGCAGATCCGGCGCAGGCGTTCGATCGAAGCTTCGGACATCGCAACGGGCCTCCGACGGCGGCGAATCCGCAGACGCGTCCGGGATTTGACCACACGCCGCGAAAACGCCTAACCCCGTGGTTACCGCACGCTTCAGAGCGCGCCGCCTCCCCGCCCGTTGCGAGGCCCGCCCCCGAACGCTTCGAGGACATCGATGCCCCTGCTCCGCTCCGTCTCCGCGCTTGCCCTCACCCTCGCCGTGGCCCTCGGCGCCGCCTCGTCCGTGTCGGCCGAGGAGGCCGCGCCGTTCACCGACGCGCAGCGCAAGGGCATCGAGGCCATCGTCAAGGACTACCTCGTGAAGAACCCCGAGGTGCTGCAGGAGGCCGTCGCCGAGGGCGAGCGCCGCCAGCAGGAGACCCAGAAGCTCGCACAGGCCGCCGCCCTCAAGGAGGCCACCGGCACGCTGATCGATTCCCCGCACAGCGTCACGGCCGGCAACCCGGCGGGCGACGTCACCTTGGTCGAGTTCTTCGACTACAATTGCGGCTATTGCCGCAAGGCGCTGACCGACGTCCAGACGCTGATGAAGGCCGACCCGAAGCTGAAGGTCGTGCTCAAGGACTTCCCCGTCCTCGGCAACGAGTCGGTCGAGGCCAGCAAGATCGCGCTCGCCGCCAAGCAGCAGCTCAAGGGCGACAAGATGTTCGACTTCCACGTGAAGCTGCTGGAGAGCAAGGGCCGCATCAACGCGGAGCGCGCCATGGCCGTCGCCAAGGAGTTCGGCCTCGATCTCGAGAAGCTGAAGAAGGACGCCGCCGGCCCCGAGGTGAAGGCGGCGCTCGCCGAAAACATGGCGCTGGGCGACAAGCTCAGCCTGTCGGGCACGCCGGCCTTCATCATCGGCGACGAGATCCTGCCCGGCGCCGTCGGCGTCGAGCCGATGAAGAAGACGATCAGCGACGTGCGCCAGTGCGGCCACGCCAGTTGCTGAGCGTGACCGGGGGCACGGTCGCGTGTCCCCTTGTCGCAGCCTTCGCCGGTCGTTTAAGACCGGCCCCGTCCCGGCCGGCTCGAGGCCGGTTGCCTTAGCCTGAGGTCCATGCGCGCGATCCACGTCCTCAACGGGCCGAACCTGAACCTGCTCGGCCGCCGCGAGCCGGGCATCTACGGCTCGGCGACGCTCGCCGAGATCGAGCGGGATTCCCTGGCGCGCGCCGGGGAGCTTGGGGTGTCGCTGACCTTCCGGCAGACCAACCACGAGGGCGAGCTGGTGACGTTCGTCCAGGAAGCCGGGGCGGCGGGGGCGGGCGTGCTGATCAATGCGGCCGCCTACACCCACAGCTCGATCGCGCTTCGCGACGCGATCGTGGGCGCGGGGGTCACGGCGGTCGAGATCCACCTCTCGAACGTGCATGCCCGTGAAGATTTCCGCCATGTCTCGCTCATCGCGCCGGTCTGTGCCGGGGTGATCTGCGGCTTCGGCGCCTACAGCTACCGCGCCGGGCTCGACGCGCTGGCGCATCTCTTATCGGGGCGTCAGCCCCCCTCCCCCGACGCATAAGACGGCAGGCGATGGCCAAGAACGAACCCTTCGATCCCGACCTCGTGCGCGAACTCGCCAAGATGGTCGCCGAGACGGATCTCACCGAGATCGAGGTCGAGAAGGGCGACCTGCGCATCCGCGTCGCCCGCAAGATCGAGCAGATCGCCGTGCAGGTGGCGCCCGCCCCCCTCGCCGCCGCCGCTCCGCCGCCCGTGGCGGTCGCCGCCTCGGCCCCCGGTACGCCCGCGACTCCCGCCAAGAGCGCGGCCCATCCCGGCGCCGTGCCCTCGCCGATGGTCGGCACCGCCTATCTGCGTCCGTCGCCCGAGGCCAAGCCCTTCATCGATGTCGGCTCCAAGGTCGCCGCCGGCGACCGGGTGCTGCTCATCGAGGCGATGAAGACCTTCAACGACATCGTGGCGCCCCGCGCCGGCACCGTCACGGCGATCTTCGTGGAAGACGGCACGCCGGTGGAATTCGGCGAAGCCCTTCTTGTGATCGAGTAAGCCGGAAAACATGTTCGACAAGATCCTGATCGCCAACCGCGGCGAGATCGCACTGCGCATCCTGCGGGCGGCCAAGGAGCTCGGGATCGCCACCGTCGCGGTCCACTCGACGGCCGACGCCGACGCGATGCACGTGCGGCTCGCCGACGAGAGCGTCTGCATCGGGCCGCCGGCCGCGCGCGACAGCTACCTCAACATCCCCTCGATCATCGCCGCCTGCGAGATCACGGGGGCGGACGCCGTGCATCCGGGCTACGGTTTCCTCTCGGAGAACGCCCGCTTCGCCGAGGTGCTCGGGCACCACAACATCGGCTTCATCGGCCCCAAGGCCGAGCACATCCGCACTATGGGCGACAAGATCGAGGCGAAGCGCACGGCCAAGCGCCTCGGCATCCCCTGCGTGCCGGGCTCCGAGGGCGGCGTCACCGACACCGACGAGGCGAAGCGCGTCGCCGCCGAGATCGGCTATCCGGTGCTGGTCAAGGCGGCGTCGGGCGGCGGCGGTCGCGGCATGAAGGTCGCCCGCACCGAGGCCGACCTCGAACAGGCCCTCGACATGGCCCGCACTGAGGCCAAGGCCGCCTTCGGCGACGACGCCGTCTATCTCGAAAAGTACCTCACGAACCCGCGCCACATCGAGGTTCAGATCCTCGGCGACGGCCGCGGCAACGCCGTGCATCTCGCCGAGCGCGACTGCTCCCTGCAGCGCCGCCACCAGAAGGTCTGGGAAGAGGGCGGGTCGCCCGCGCTCAACGCCGAGATGCGCGCCGAGATCGGCGGCATCTGCGCCAGGGCCATGCAGGAGCTGAGCTATCTCGGCGCCGGCACCATCGAGTTCCTCTACGAGGACGGCCGCTTCTACTTCATCGAGATGAACACCCGGATCCAGGTCGAGCATCCGGTCACCGAGATGATCACCGGCATCGACCTCGTGAACGAGCAGATCCGGGTCGCCGCGGGCAGCGCGCTCTCGGTGGCTCAGTCCGACATCCACGTGAACGGCCACGCCATCGAATGCCGGATCAACGCCGAGCATCCCTCGACCTTCCGGCCGTCGCCCGGCCTGATCACCTATTTCCACCCGCCGGGCGGCCTGGGCGTCCGCGTCGATTCCGCGGTCTTCCAGGGCTACCGCATCCCGCCGCACTACGACTCGCTGATCGGCAAGCTGATCGTCCACGGCCGCACCCGCAACGAGTGCCTGATGCGCCTGCGCCGGGCGCTGGACGAGTTCGTGGTCGACGGCGTCGACACCACCCTGCCGCTGTTCCGCACCCTGGTGCGCAACGCCGACGTCCAGAACGGCCTCTACGACATCCACTGGCTCGAAGGCTTCCTGGAGACGGAAGGCCTCGACGGGGAGTGAGCGCCGTCTGGCCTCGCCTTACGACGCCATGGCTTCTTCGTCGTAGCGGCTCTCGCCCATGAGGTCGGCGAGCTGGGTCCGCGCCCGGCTGACCCGGCTTTTCACCGTGCCGACCCGGCAGTTCAGGATCGCGGCGGCCTCCTCGTAGGTGAAGCCCTCGGCGCCGACGAGGAGTAGCGCGTCGCGCTGGGTCGCGGGCAAACGCTCGAGCTTGCCGTAGAGGCTCTTCAGCGCAATCGCGTCGTCCTGGACGGCGAGCGCCGTCAATCCGGCGGCGTGGACACCGTCGGCATCCTCGACCTCGCGCTTGCGCTTGCGGATCTCGGAATAGAACAGGTTGCGCTGGATGGTGAACAGCCACGCGATCAGCCGCGTGCCCGGCTCGAAGCGGTGGTGGTTCATCCAGGCCTTCAGCATCGTTTCCTGAACGAGGTCGTCGGCCCGGGTGGCGTCGCCCGTCAGCGAGAGCGCGAAGGTGCGCAGCGCCGGCAGCGCCCGCATCAGCCCGTCGCGGAACTCGTCCGTCACCGACTCGCCGCGCGAAGCGAGCGCCGTCTCGAAGGCCGAGAGCAGCCCGGCGAGCCGCGCCGGCATCCCCTCGTCCCGCGGCAGCGCGAAGTAATCCTGCAGTGGCACGCGCAGATGTTCGCGGATCGTCGCGGGGACGGGAACTCTTACCTGAGGTTCGACCTCGGATAAGATCTGCGGGGCGCGGATGGCGGTTGCTGTCACGATCGCGAAAAGCCCTTGCTCTTGTGCCACCTCAAGTGAATGCCCGTAACATTCTGAGCGGACGATGAACGCAGGCGGAGGGGCTCGGGCTATTTCGGCACAGTACTCGGGACCTTCCGGCAAGACCGCACGCGGCGGCTCCGCGGGTGCGATGGCTTACTTCGAAAAGGAGCGCGGATGCGTGCGGCCGAGGCCGGCCGGTGCGGTTTTCGAAGGTTCGGCAACGGCGCGCACCACAGGGGCTCCGCAGGCGGCCATCAGAGCGCGCAGGCCCTCGATCCACTCCTCAACCTCGGCCAGCGTCGCCAGATCGTCGCGGCGGTAGATCCTGTCGGGCGCCATCGTGGCGACGACGCCGAAGCGCCCGTCGGTCTGGTCGAGGATATCGTAGGTGACGGTCAGCGGCATGATCGGCGGGGTCTGGCTCCAATGCGGGGGGGACGGCGTCCCGCCTCTCGGGAGCAAGGACCGTGCTCCGGCAAACCTAACGCGCGCACGATCCAATTGGAACCAAGCGACTTTCGCGCGCCAGGCTGGCCGGGGCCGGCGGCGCTCCGGGGCACCCGTTGACCGGCCATTAACTACGTTCGGTTTAGCTCCGTTAACCACGGTTCGCCGAAGGGCCGGCGGCAGGGGCCGCCCGCCTCGAACCGCCCTGCCCTTCAGGCCGACGGAGCGACGTCCACCCGTGACAGGCGAGCGGCCCATCGCAGGAGCGCGGAGACGGCAGGTCGCGAAGCGGCGGCTCGCGCTTCTCCTCGCCGGCACGGCCCTCACCGGCCTGCTCGGTGGAGCGGCCCGCGCGCAGTCGACCGACCAGGACACGGGCGCGCCCGCCTTCGAGGCGGGTAGCCCGCTCGCGAAGAAGCGCGCCTCCGACCGCTTCGGCCTCGACAACGCCCAGAACGGATTGCCTGCGCTCCGGAACGGCAGCCTGGGCAACGCGTCCCTGCTTGGGGGAAGCCCGGGCTCGGGCGAGGCCGCCGGTGGCATCTCGGACGACCAGAGCGTGGCCCGGCTGCCGCGCTTCCGCACCGCCGGGTCGCCGGTCTCCGGCCTCACCGGGACACGCGGTGCCGGTGCGCCGCCGAGCCTGCTGCGCCAGCGCGCGGCCCCGCCGCGCCGCTATGGCGTCCCGACCCGGATCCTGACCCGCACCCGCACGCAGGGCTTCGTCACCGATCTGCGTCTCAGCCCCGTGATCCAGCCCACCGTCTCCGGCGTGCCCTTGCCGCTCTCGGTGCCGCTGCCGACGGCGATCCCCCTGCTGGGCTTGAGCAGTCCCGGCCGGCTGCTTCTCGGCGCGACCGGTTTCCGGCGGCCCGACGAGGCCGATCCGGCCTATGCGCCGCTCGGGATCAAGCTCGGCACCATGACCTTCCTGCCGGCCTTCACCCAGGGCATCGGCTACGACAGCAACCCCGACCAGACCACGGCCAACGCCGCCAAGGGCTCGCTGGCGCTCCGCAGCGATGCCGAACTCGGCTTCCGCAGCGACTGGTCGTCGAGCGAGCTCTCGGGCGAGCTCCGCGCGGGCTACAGCGCGTTTCCCGACAACGACATGGCGAGCCGGCCGAACGCCTCCGGCATCACGCGGATGCGCGTCGACGTCAGCCGCGACACCCGCATCGACCTGGAAACCCGCTTCCTCGTCGACACGCAGCGCACCGGCAGCCCCGATGTCGGCGCGGCGGCCACGAGCCGCCCGATCTTCGCCACCTATGGCGCCTCCGCCGGCGTCACGGAATCCTTCAACCGCCTCCAGCTGACGCTGCGCGGCTCGATCGACCGCCAGGTCTTCGACGACGCGCAGCTCCAGAACGGCACCACGCTGATCCAGAGCGACCGCAACGCCAACCAATACGGCGTGCGCCTGCGCGCCGGCTACGAGATCTCGCCGGTGATCACGCCTTTCGTCGAGGTGCTGCTCGACACGCGCATCTACGACACGCCGGTCGACCAATCCGGCTACCGCCGGGATTCGGACGGCGCCGGCTTCAGCGCCGGTGCCGCGATCAACCTGACGCGCTTCGTCTCGGCCGAGGTCTCGGCCGGCCTGCAGCGCCGCGACTACGTCGACCGGGCCCTGCGCTCGATCACGGCGCCGATCCTCAACGCAGCGCTCATCTGGCAGGCCAGCCCGCTGACAACCGTGCGCTTCAGCCAGCAGACCGGCGTGATCGAGACCTCGGTACCCGGCTCCAGCGGCGTCTTCACCGATGCCGCGACGCTGGAAGTGCAGCACGACCTGCTGCGCAACCTCGCGATCACCGTTGGGGGGGCCTATCTCAGCAGCAACTATCAGGGCGTCTCGATCAGGGAGCGCGGTTTCTCGGCCCTCGCCCGGGTCGACTATCGCTTCAACCGCTGGCTGACGCTCCGCGGCAGCTACGTCTACCAGCAGATCACCAGCAGCGTGGCCAGCTCGAGCTTCAACGACAACATTTTCCTGCTCGGGATGCGCATCAACCCGTGAGGGTGCCCTCGCTCATGAGCGAGGGCCTCCCCTTCAGCGCGCCAATGTCAGCGCCGCGCCCGACTTCGAGAGAGCGCCGTCCAGCGAGCCCGAAGCCTGCTTCAGGCGGGCGGCGACGGTGCCGCCGGGCTGGTAGAGATAGACTTCGCCATCGCGAAAATCCCAGGCCGAGACCTTGGCGAGGTCCTTGTTGGCGCAGCCCGAGGTGGTGGCCCGGTAGAGGTCGAGGGCCGGCGTGCTCGACAGCGAGACCCGGCAGCTGCCGTTCGCGTCGGTGGCGTTCCAGCCGCCGACCACGGAGGAGCGGCCGGTGGCGACGACGGGCGGAGGCGTCGGCGGCAATACGGGCTCCGAGACGACGGGCGGCGCGGCCGACGCGACGATGCCGGCACCGAGCGGCTCGGCCGTGGCGCCGGGCGGCGGCGCCAGCGGCGCGCTCGTCACGGCGCCGGAGGGCGCAGCCGCATAGGGCTCGGGTGAAGGCTGGAGCCGGGGCGTGCGGGCGGACGGCCCGTCGAAGCGCCCCGAGCCGCAGGCTCCAAGTCCCAAGGCGAGCGCGAGAAGTGCGGCAGTCGACAGGAGCTGACGCGGCATCGATACACGATTCCCATACGGCCGAGGTTGGACCGTTGCGTCGCCGCCAATTGCGCTTGCCGCAAGGCAGACCGCTCAGGCGCACCTGTGAATAGCCGGGAGCCCCGGCCTTTTCCCCTCGGTGTGGCGCGGCTGCCGCATTACGACCCGGCCCGCCCAACCGACGGCCACCGGCCGTCGGCAAGCGCGACTGCGCGCCGCCGCTCATGCGGCGGACGGCCCTCGGCGCATCAGCGTCGAGGGCCACACACTCAAACCGCGCGCTCGACCATCATCTTCTTGATCTCGGCGATGGCCTTGGCCGGGTTGAGGTTCTTCGGGCAGGTGTTGGCGCAGTTCATGATCGTGTGGCAGCGGTAGAGCCGGAACGGGTCGTGCAGGCCGTCGAGGCGCTCGCCGGTGTTCTCGTCGCGGCTGTCGATCAGCCAGCGATAGGCCTGGAGCAGGGCTGCCGGTCCCAGGAACTTGTCACCGTTCCACCAGTAGCTGGGGCAGGACGTGGTGCAGCAGGCACACAGGATGCACTCGTAGAGCCCGTCGAGCTTGGTCCGGTCCTCCGGGGTCTGCCGCCACTCCTTCTCGGGGGCGAGCGTCTCGGTCTGGAGCCAGGGCTCGATCGAGGCGTGCTGCGCGTAGAAGTTGGTGAGGTCCGGCACGAGGTCCTTGATCACCGGCATGTGCGGCAGCGGGTAGATCCGCACCGCGCCGTCCTTGTCCTTGCGGGTGAGCAGCGGCAGGGCGTTGTCCGGCTTGCGGCACTCGTCGATGCCGATGGTGCAGGCGAGCGCGTTCTGACCCTCGATGTTCATGGCGCAGGAGCCGCAGATGCCCTCGCGGCAGGAGCGGCGGAAGACCAGCGTCGCGTCGACCTTGTTCTTGATCCACAACAGCGCGTCGAGGACCATCGGCCCGCAATCGTCGCGGTCGACATGATAGGTGTCGATGCGCGGGTTCTGCCCGTCGTCGGGATTCCAGCGATAGATCCGGAAGACCTGGAGATTTTTTGCGCCCTGCGGCGCGGGCCAGGTCTTGCCTTCGCTGATCTGCGAGTTCTTGGGAAGAGTGAATTGGGCCATGACTCAGACGGCTCTCATTCGACGGTATGGATGAAGTATAAAGGAATTCATTGCAAAAATTCGATCAATACACCCGAGCTTTCGGCTCGATATACTGAATCTCGTTCGACATCGTGTAGGCATGCACCGGCCGGTAGTCGATCGAGACCTTGCCCGAGGTTTCGTCGAGCCACGACAGGGTGTGCTTCATCCAATCCTTGTCGTTGCGGTCGGCATAATCCTCGCGGGCATGGGCACCACGGGATTCGGTGCGGTTGGCCGCCGATTCCATGGTGACGACGGCCTGCCCGATCAGGTTGTCGAATTCGAGCGTCTCCAAGAGGTCGGTGTTCCAGATCAGCGAGCGGTCGGTGATGCCGATGTCGGCGACGTTCTTGAAGACCTTGCCGATCAGGCCCCGGCCCTCCTCCAGCACCTCGCCGGTGCGGAACACGGCGCAATTGTTCTGCATCGTACGCTGCATCTCGTCGCGGAGCTTCGCCGTCGGCGTGCCGCCATCGGCGTGGCGGAAGCGGTCGAGCCGGGCGAGCGCCTTGTCGGCGGAGCCCTTCGGCAGTTCCGGCTGACGCGCGCCCTTCTCGACAATCTCGGCGCAGCGCAGGCCGGCGGCACGGCCGAACACCACGAGGTCGATCAGCGAGTTGGAGCCGAGCCGGTTGGCACCGTGCACCGAGACGCAGGCCGCTTCGCCGAGCGCCATCAGGCCCGGCACCACCGTGTCCGGGTTGCCGTTCTTCAGGGTCAGCACCTCGCCGTGGTAGTTCGTGGGGATGCCGCCCATGTTGTAATGCACCGTCGGCAGCACCGGGATCGGCTCCCGGGTGACGTCGACGCCGGCGAAGATCCGCGCGCTCTCGGAGATGCCGGGCAGACGCTCGTGCAGGATCTTCGGGTCGAGATGGTCGAGGTGGAGGAAGATGTGGTCCTTCTCCCGGCCGACGCCTCGGCCCTCGCGGATCTCCAGCGTCATCGAGCGCGAGACCACGTCGCGCGAGGCGAGGTCCTTCGCGGAGGGCGCATAGCGCTCCATGAAGCGTTCGCCCTCGGAATTGGTGAGATAGCCGCCCTCGCCGCGTGAGCCCTCGGTGATGAGGCAGCCGGCGCCGTAGATGCCGGTGGGATGGAACTGCACGAACTCCATGTCCTGCAGCGGCAGGCCGGCGCGCAGCACCATGGCGTTGCCGTCGCCGGTGCAGGTGTGGGCGGAGGTCGCCGAGAAATAGGCGCGGCCGTAGCCGCCGGTGGCGAGGATCACCATCGAGGCGCGGAAGCGGTGGATCTCGCCGGTGGCCTGATCCAGCGCGATGACGCCGCGGCAGCGGCCGTCCTCGTCCATGATCAGGTCGAGGGCGAAGTACTCGATGAAGAACTCGGTCTGGTTCTTCACCGCCTGCCCGTAGAGCGTGTGGAGCATGGCGTGGCCGGTGCGGTCGGCGGCGGCGCAGGTGCGTTGCGCGGTGCCCTTGCCGTAATCGGTGGTCATGCCGCCGAACGGCCGCTGGTAGATCTTGCCTTCTTCCGTTCGGGAGAAGGGTACGCCCCAGTGCTCGAGCTCGTAGACGGCGGCGGGGGCATTGCGGACGAGGTATTCGATGGCGTCCTGGTCGCCGAGCCAGTCCGATCCCTTCACGGTGTCGTACATGTGCCAGCGCCAGTCGTCCGGCCCCATGTTGCCGAGCGAGGCCGAGATACCGCCCTGCGCCGCCACCGTGTGCGAACGCGTCGGAAACACCTTGGAGATGCAGGCCGTGCGCAGGCCCGCCTGGCTACAGCCCACCGTGGCGCGCAGGCCCGCGCCGCCGGCGCCGACGATCACCACATCGAAGCTGTGGTCGATGATGGTGTAGGCGGGAGCGGCGCTCCCGTTCGATCCGTTGGCAGCCATCGGAATCCCCGTGATGTCAGACGTCAGGCGGCGAGGCCGCCGAGCCCCACGCGAAGAATCGCGTAGAGGCAGGCGGCGGCCACCACGACCGCGTAGAAGGTGTTGGCGGTGAGCGCCGCGAACTTGAGCCCGGTGTCGTGGACGTAGTCCTCGATCACGGTCTGCATGCCGAGCCGCATGTGGATCGCGACGGACACCACGGCGAGGAGCAGGACGATCGCGACGATCGGGTTCGCCACCAGCGCGACGGCCTCCGGATAGGGCCGGCCCCACATCTTCGCGATGATCACCACGAAGGCGATCAACAGTACGGCGTTGGCCGCACCGGTGAGGCGCTGCATCCAGAAATGTTCGGCACCGTGCCCCGAGGCACCGAGGCCTTTGACCTTGGCGCGCGGCGTGCGGATCGAGGTTTGCTTCAGGTCGGCCATGGCGCGCCTCAGTGCAGCAGGAGGGCGAGCGCCCAGACGACGATGGTGAGCGCCACCGAGCCGATCAGCGTCAGGCGGGCGAGCCCCAGGCGCTGGCTCTTGTCGTAGCCGTAGCCCGTGTCCCAGACGAAGTGGCGGAGCCCCCCGAGCATGTGGTGCAGCAGCACCCAGGTATAGGCGAACAGGATCGCGAGCCCGATCCACGAGCCGAAGAACCACGCCACCGCGTCGTAGGCGCGCGGACCGGAGGCGAGCGCCACCAGCCAGATCGCGACGAGCGCCGTGCCGCCGTAGAGCGCGGTGCCGGTGATGCGGTGGAACACCGACATCGCCATGGTCCAGGTCCAGCGGTAGATCTGGAGATGGGGCGAGAGCGGCGGGGCGACGATCGGGCGGGCGGGGGGCGCCATGTTGGGTCCTCGAGATGCGCGGATCTGGAGTGTGTCTAAAGAGAGGGCGTAGTGTGCGGCGCGGCAAGCGGCAAGACGACGCCCCGCCCTGCGGCTCCGTACCTTTGGCCGATCACGGCAACCTCCCGATCAGCCGCCACCACAGGAAGGCGAGCGGCGCGGCGATCACGAGGGAGACGAAGCCGCTGGCCAGCGTCAGCCGCGTGGCGTCGGCGAGGGAGACGCGGCCGAGCTCCATCGACATGATGATCGGCGGTGCCTGATAGGGCAGCAGGATCGTCGAGTAGCCCACCACCTGCGCCATCACCACGGTCATCAGGTCGAGCCCGCTCGCCTGCGCGAGTTCGCCGGCGAGCGCCGTGTAGAGCGCCGGCGCGCCGTTGGCGGTGGCCGCGAACAGGAAGCCGACGGCGATGCCGGTCAGCGTCGCGAGGTTCTTTGCGAGATGGCCCGGCTCCAGGGGCGCGACGGCGAGGAGCGCGTGGCCGATGTCGCGGCCGAGCCCGGTCTCGTTGACCACCGCCGTCAGCCCGAACAGGGCCGCCACGTAGAAGCAGGTCTTCAACGGCACCTGCCCGAATGCGTCGGCCGGCAGGACGCCGACCCGCGGCAGCATCACGATCACCGCCGCCGCGAGCCCGATCCAGGCCGGCGGGATGTGGTGCAGCCCGTCCGACATCCACAAAGCCAGCATGCCGAACAGGATCACGCCGAGCCGGCGTTCCGGGCCCGAGAGCGGCGGCAACGGCTCGGGCACCGCGTGTCCACCCGGGATCCGGTCGGGAAAGATCAGCACGGTGCAGAGGGTGAGGATCGCGCCCTTGACCACGGCCAGCACCGGCGCGTGCAGCCAGAGATACGGCAGGTAGGCGAGATGGATACCGAACAGCGTCTCGGCGGTGCCGGCCATGACGAGGTTCGGCACGTTCGCCGGCAGGATCGCTGCAGAGAGCATCGGCGTCGCGATGCCGAAGGCGAGCAGCGCGCCGGTCCGGCCCGGGCGGCCCGGCGCCAGCCCGTAGGCGTCGCAGATCGCCATCACCACCGGGATCATCAGCGCGATCCGCCCGAGATTCGACGGCATCACGAAGGCGAGCAGGAACGAAAACGCCACCAGCCCGGCGATGAAGCCCGGATAGGAATCCGGCAGCCGGTCGCTGAGCGCGCGGGCGAGCCGGGCGCCGAGTCCGGTCCGGTTCATCGCCAGCCCCACCACCATGCCGCTCGTCACCAGCCAGAACGCCGAGGAGCTGAACCCGGAGAACACCGTGGTGGCCGGCGCGAGCTTCAGCAGCATCGCCAGGGCGAAGAACAGCAGCGCCGTGACGATCTCGGCGACGAGCCCGGTCGCCCACAGCCCCATGCACAGCACGAGCAGACCGCCGGTCAGGACGACCGTGTCGTGCGTCTCCCACATCCCTGTTAGCGCCGCGCTCATCACCGCGCGTCAAACCGCAAATTGGAACGGTTCGCAATTCGGATTTTCGGGTGGTATCCTTCGCGAATGGCGAAGGATATCGGCGACTGCTCGCCTAGGATGTGTCGAATGCGCTATGCTCGGGTTCGCGATCAACGAAGAGCGAGCGGGCGATGAGATCTGTCGCAACGTCACCGCGCATCCCCCCCTCCCAGCCTGCGGGGCGAGGGGATGCGCGCAGCCCGCGGTTCTCATCATGATGCGCTTCGATATCGTCGATCTCGGCCTGTTCCGCCACGTCGTGGAGGCCGGCTCGATCACGCATGGGGCGGAGCGGGCGCATCTGGCGCTGGCTGCGGCCTCGGCCCGGATCAAGGCGATGGAGGTGTCGCTCGGGGCGGCGCTGCTGGTGCGCGGCCGCCAAGGCGTGGTGCCGACGCCGGCCGGGCGCACGCTGCTCGCCCATGCCCGCACGCTGCTCGCCGAGATCGACCGCCTACAGGGCGACCTGTCCGTGTTTGCCGGCGGCGCCGTCGGGCAGATCCGGGTGCTGTCGAACACCAATGCGCTCACCGAATTCCTGCCGGAAGCCCTCTCGGCCTATCTCGCGCTCCACACGGGCGTCAGCGTCGACATCGAGGAGCGCACCTCGGACGAGATCGTCGGGCTGGTGGCGGAAGGCACGGCCGATCTCGGCATCGTCGCCGGCACCGTCGACACCGGCACGCTGCAGACCTTTCCGTTCCGGCACGACCGCTTCGTGGCGGTGGTGGCGTCGAACCATGCCCTCAGTGCGCGAAAAGACCTCGCCTTCGCCGAGGTGCTCGACCACGACCTCGTCGGCCTCGACCGCTCGAGCGCCCTCACCCGCTTCCTCTCGGGCAAGGCCGCGCCGATCGGCAAGCCGATGCGGCTGCGGGTCCAGCTCCGCAGCTTCGACGCGGTCTGCCGCCTCGTCGAATCGGGCATCGGCCTCGGCATCGTGCCGGAGACCACCGCCCGCCGCGCCGCCCGTGGCCTCGGCATCGCCGTGGTGGAATTGCAGGATGCGTGGGCGGCGCGCGACCTCGCCCTCGTGGTTCGCGATCTCGATGCGCTGGCGCCGTTCGCGCAGGACTTCGTGGCCCATTTGCGCGAACTGCCGAGCTGAGCGAGTGCCGAGCGCGCCGGCACCCTCCCCGCCCCTCATGCTGAGGCGCCGTAGCGGAGCGGAGGCCTCGAAGCACCCGACCCCGCTGATCCCGTTCGCCGCGCGGGTGCCGGGAGAACCGGTCCGGGGGCCTTCGAGGTTCGCATCGCGAGCACCTCAGGTGAGGGGCGTTGGGGGTGCCAGATCGGTGGGCGCCGGCTGTTGTGGCTTCTCTCAGCCGAAAATCGTCTCGAACAACAGCTTCACGTTCAGCGCCACGATCACCGCCGCGATCCCCCAGGCCAACAGCTTGAGCCAGCCCGGGATCACCAGCGCGCCCATCTTGGAGCGATCCGACACGAACTGCACCAGCGGGATCACCGCAAAGGGCAGCTGCATCGAGAGCACGACCTGGCTCAGCACCAGGAGCTTCGCCGTGCCCCGGTCGCCGTAGAGCGCCGTGACGATCACCACCGGCACGATGGCGATGGCGCGGGTGATCAGCCGGCGCGCCCAATCCGGGATCTTGAGGTGGAGAAAGCCCTCCATCACGATCTGGCCGGCGAGGGTCGCGGTCACCGTGGAGTTCAGCCCCGAGGCGAGGAGCGCCGCGGCGAACAGCGTCGAGGCGATGCCGACGCCGAGCAAGGGCGAGAGCAGCTCGTAGGCCTGCTCGATCTCCTGCACCTCGGTGCGCCCGCCGGCATGGAACACGGAGGCCGCCATGATCAGGATCGAGGCGTTGACGAAGAGCGCGAGCATCAGCGCGATGGTGGAGTCGGCCACCGCGAAGCGCACGGCCTCGCGCTTGCCCTCGACGGTGCGCGGATAGGCGCGGGTCTGCACGATCGAGGAGTGGAGGTAGAGGTTGTGCGGCATCACGGTGGCGCCGATGATGCCGATGGCGATGTAGAGGGCGGCCGGGTTCGTGACGATCTCGGACGACGGGAGGAACCCGCCGAGCACCGCCTGGATCGGCGGCGCGGCGAGCGCGATCTGGATGCCGAAGCAGACGAAGATCACCGCCAGCAGCGCGATCACGAAGGCCTCGAGGGTGCGGAACCCGCGCCGGAGCAGAAGCAGCACGAGCAGCACGTCGAGCGCCGTGATCACCGCGCCCATGACCAGCGGGATGCCGAAAAGAAGCTTCAGCGCAATCGCGGTGCCGATCACCTCGGCGAGGTCGCAGGCGATGATCGCGGTCTCGCAGGCGAGCCAGAGCGCGTAGCCGACGGGGCGCGGATAATGGTCGCGGCAGGCCTGGGCGAGGTCTCGGCCGGTGGCGATGCCCAGCCGGGCGGCGAGCGCCTGCAGGACGATCGCCATCAGGTTCGAGAGCAGGATGACGGCGAGCAGCGTGTAGCCGAACTGCGAGCCGCCCGCGATGTCCGTCGCCCAGTTGCCCGGGTCCATGTAGCCGACCGAGACCATGTAGCCCGGCCCGATGAAGCCCATCAGCCGGCGCAGCCAATGGCCGCCGGCCAGGACCGGCACACTGCCGTTGAGATGGCCGAGGCTCGGCTGTGCCTGCGTCTCGCGGGTGAAGCGCCAGCCACGGGTCGATTCGGTGGGATTCAAGAGGGCGTCCATGGGAGTCGGTCGCGAGAGAAGCCGGGACACGGCTCGAATATAGCAGCAGCTATACTTATGCGCCCAAGCTTTGCAACAGGGGTCGAGGTCGCAGGGAAGCGCGAGGAATCGACGCCACGGGATTCACGCATCGCCTCCGCTTCGGTTAAAAGATCGTCAGCCCCCCAGACGACCACGACAAGGACACGGCCGAGAGCATGCGGGAACCGCCGTCTTCCCCGCCCGACGGGCCGCTGATCGATCCGGAAGTCCATGTCGAGAGCTTTCGGCAGGCCCGCGAGGCGCGCCGGCTCGAGCTCGTCGAGGACTACGTCGAGTTGATCGCCGACCTGATCGGCGACGGCGGCGAGGCCCGGCAGGTCGACATCGCCGCCCGGCTCGGCGTGGCCCAGCCCACCGTCGCCAAGATGCTCAAGCGCCTGGCCGAGGACGGCCTCGTGCAGCAGCGCCCCTATCGCGGCGTGTTTCTCACGGCCTCCGGCGAAGCGCTGGCCGTGCAGTCGCGCGAGCGCCACCGCATCGTCGAGCGCTTCCTGTGCGCGCTCGGCGTCAGCGCGGAGACGGCCCGGCGCGACGCGGAGGGCATCGAGCACCATGTCAGCGCCGAGACGCTGGAGGCGTTCCGGCGTTTTTCGGATGGCCGCTCGGACGCTTGAGAATCCGCAATCCGCCCGGTTCGCTCAGATGGGCCGACCCTCCTCCTCCGTCGTTCCGGGGCCGCGCAGCGGAATTCGGAACGACGGCGAATGCATCAAAATCCGCCACGGACGTCCAAGAGGTGTTGCATGGATCTCGACAAGCAGGTCGCGGCGCTCGCCGCCGTCAGCAGCAACCACGACGAGGGCCTCAAGGCGCTCTCGGAAGGGCTGGCCGAGATGAGCGCCCGGCAGGTCGCCCACCAGATGGCGCTCGGCTTCCTGGCGAGCGTGCTGCGCTCGATCGATTCGGACCATTACGACGAGCGTCTCGGCGGCTACCTCGCCATGCTGCGCGACGCCCTCACCCGCGACGATCCCGATGCGGAACTGGCTGGCACCGTGCTCGAGACGGTGCAGCGGGTGCTGCAGCCTCAGGCAGAGAACGACGACGCCTGACGGATCAGGCGGCCTCGACGAGGCAGGCGAGTCGCACGGTGGCGACCACCAAATCGGCCTCGTCGCGCACAGAGACGACGATCACGCCTTCGTCGATCAGGCGGTCCGGGCAGGACGCATAGGAGGCCGCGACCGTCACGGCTGCGCGTTGGGCGGCGGCTGCATCGGGCAGTTCGCGGCCCTCGGCGTCACGGGCATCGACGCCGTTACGCGCGTCGAAGAAGAATCGCGGCATCGTGGTCCTCGTCGTCAGGTATCCCCAAGTCATCGGGGAATGGCCAAGCCGGCAGACGTCGCCGCCTGTGTGTATACACCCAGTTTTACCACGACCGCGTCACGTCGCCTAATGGGCGAGCGATCGTTTCAGGGCCATCACATCATGATGGTGGGCGGAATCGAGCAATGACCGGGAGCGAAGAGAACCGGCTGGAACAGGCCGCTGCCCTGATTGCGAAGGCCTGCGACCTGTCTCGCGCGCAAGGCTCCTATCGGCTGCGCATCTTGATGGACATGGTCGCGCTCGAACTCGGCAGGGAGATCGCGCGGCTCTCACGCAGGGCCTCGGACAGCCGCGGTGACGGGCCGGGCTCCTGAAACACCGTCTCGCCCGCCGGCGCCGCGTCGTTCGCGAGGCGGCTTCGGCGATGCGAGCGCTGTGAACAACGAGGATTGCGGGGAGAGCCGGCCTGCATCGCCGGCTAAGGCTTGATCAGGACTAAGCCCTTAACCCGTCTCCGCTTTCGCGACTGTATGCTGCACGACATTGAGATGAGGTGCCGGCGAGCGATCCATGCAGTTCGAGGTGAACGAGGAGCGGCCCGGCCAATGGTCGTGGACCCTGCGCGGGACCCGCGGCGAAACCATCGCCCGTTCCCCTGTCGGCTATCCGAGCCAGGTCCAGGCCTCGGCCGCCGCCACCGCCTTCGCCCGCATGGTCGCCAAGGCCAGCGCACATATGCACGGGCGCTGATGTCCCTGGGTTGCGATGGTCCTGATCCTCAGCCCTTCGCCATCCGCCGCGCGCCTCCGGGGGCTCAGGCTTCGACCAACGCCTCCTCCGCCACGATCTCCGCCGAAACCCGCTCGGCGACGAGGCGCTTGTAGTCCACCTTGCCGTTCGGCGTCGTCGGCAGGCTGTCCACCCGCTCGATTGCCCGGGGTACGAGGTGCGGCGCCAGCGAGCGGCGCAGATGGCCCATCACGTCGGCGGTGTCGGCGCCGTTCCCGACCGGCACCGTCACCGCATGTATGCGCTGGCCGACACCGCGATCCGGCAGGCCGATCACCGCAGCCGCGCGGAAGGCCCCGGTCTCCATCAGGGCCGCCTCGACCTCGGTTGGGCTGACGCGGAACCCCTGCGTCTTGATCATCGCGTCCTCGCGGCCGAGGAAGCGCAGGAAGCCGTGATCGTCCGCCACCACGATGTCGCCCGAGCGGCAGACCGGGCGATCCTGTCCGGCCCTGGGAAACGGATCGGGCACCAGCACCCGCGCGGTATCGTCCGGCCGGTTCCAGTAGCCGAGCGACACGGTGGGTCCGCGATGGTGCAGGATGCCGGGCTCGCCCGGCCCCGCCCGCCGCCCGTCGGGCGTCACCAGAAAGATCTCAGTCTCCGGGATGGCGCGGCCGATGGAATCCGGGTGGCGGTCGATCTCCTCCGGCGGCAGGTAGGTCGAGCGGAACGCCTCGGTCAGCCCGTACATCAGAAACAGCTCGGTCTCCGGCAGGCGATCCCGCAGCCGCCGGATCGTCGCGAGGGGCAGGCTTCCGCCGGAATTCGTGAGGTAGCGCAGGCTCGCGAGGTCGGCCTTGGCGAAGCGCGGGCTGGCGCGCGTCAGGAGCGTCCACAGGGTCGGGACGCCGGCAAGCCCGGTGATCCGGTGCGTCTCGATCGCCCGCACCACGTCGTCGCCGAGGCGGACGTTCAGGAGCACCAGCCGTGCCCCCTGCTCGACGCTGGTGAGCAGCTGGTTCAGGCCGTAATCGAACGAGAAGGGCAGCACCGAGAGGATGCGCTCGTCCGCGGTGATGCCGAGATAGGTCCTGACGATGCGCGTGCCGGCGAGCAGGTTCTCATGGCTCAGCATCACCCCCTTGGGCAGGCCGGTGGAGCCGGAGGTGTAGAGAATCGCGGCGAGCCCGTCGGGGGTCGGCTGCCGGGCGATGCCGGCGGCGGCGATCCCCTCCCCGTTCTCTCCGACCAGCAGGCCCAGCCCGGCGAGACCGTCCAGTTCGCTGCCGATCGCCGCATGGTGGGCCGGGTCGGTGACGAGGAGGCGGGCGCCGCAATCCTCGACGATGTGGCGGACCTGGCGCGGGCGCAGGCTCGGATGGATCGGCACGAAGACCGCGCCGGCGGCGCTCGCGGCGAAGATCGCGACGCATTCGGCACAGGATTTCGGCAACAGGATCGCCACCCGGTCGCCCGGCCCGACGCCGAGCGCCGTCATGCGTCGGGCGAGCGCTGCCATACGCCCGCGAAACGCGCCGTAGGTCAGCGCATCCGTGCCTTCGACCACGGCCACGCGGTCGGGCGCGCAGGCGCCGCCATCGAGGAGCTGGTGCAGCTGTGTTGGTGACATCGGCGTCAGTTAGGAACCCGAACGCCTGTCGTCGACGTAGTGGGCCAAGGTGTCGACGCTCTCGAAATTGCCGAGATCGAACGCGTCCTCGTCGATCTCGAAGCCGTAGCGCTCGCCGAGATGCATCATCAGGTCGAGGATGCCGATGGAATCGAGCGCATCGCTCGTGACGAGCGAGGTCTGCCCGTCCACCGAGCCGGGGGGCAGGCCCGGATTGCGGGCCGCGATGAAGCCGAAGATCGCCTCCCGCACATCCGCGATGGACTGAACCACGTCCGTTTCTCCGTCAGCGCTTCCGACACGTGGCCGATGCCGGCCGTCGGGAACCGGCGCGGCTTAAGCCGTTCGCGGCGCAGCGTCCACTCCGCGACCGGACTGCCCCTGCCGCCGGGACGACCTCACTCCGCGCAGATCTTCGTCCCGGTGTCGTCGTTGGCCCAGCATCCCCGCGGTCCGCCCAGCGGCCGATAGCGTCCGGGCAGGGCGACGTTGCGGCCACCGAGATCGACGAAGCCGAAGGCGTAGCCGGGCTCGCCCATGTTCAGGCGGTAGGTCGGCTTGCCCGGCGCCGCGATGGCGAAGCTGCCGTCGCGATCGGTCGCCTGGAAGTCGCACGGATAGGCGCCGTCGTCGCTCGTGAAGCAGCGGGCCGGCCTCGCCTCCGCCGCGCTCGCGACGACGCAGAGAATCGCCACGGCGAACGGGAGTCTCGATCCGGCACGCATCGCGTTACCCTCCCGACCAGAGTTGGGCCTCACGGCGGATCCTAGCGCAGGCCTCGGCGGTGCGACAGCGTCAAACCATCTCTTCGTCGTCCGGCACCACGTCGACCTCGACCTTGAGCTTCTGGCCGCCGGGCGAGGAGACGATGCCGTCGATGGGCGTCACGTCGCCGTAGTCGCGGCCGCGGGCGAGTTCGATATGGTCGTCGCGCACGCCGCAGGCGTTGGTGGGGTCGAGGCCGAACCAGCCCGCGTCGCCCCCGTCCCCGTGCCAGTCGCGTCCGCACCAGACCGAGACCCAGGCGTGGCTCGCATCGGCGCCGCGCAGGCGCGGGCGCCCGGGCGGGGGCCGCGTGCGCAGGTAGCCGCTGACATAGGCCGCCGGCAGCCCGAGCCCGCGCAGGCCCGCGATCATCACGTGCGAGAAATCCTGGCAGACGCCGGCCTTGAGCGCGAAGGCCTTGACGAGCGGCGTCGAGACGGTGGTGGCCTTGGCGTCGAAGCGGAAATCGGCGCGGATGCGGTTCATCAGGTCGAAGGCGCCGCCATAGGCGCTGCGTCCGGGTGGAAAGCTCTCGCGAGCATAATCGGTCACCTCGGCGGCGAGGGGCACGCGCCGGCTCGGGAACAGGAAATGAGCGGGCGACTCGGCGCCGAGGGTCGGCAGACTGAGCGCCGCCTCGCGCACCGCCTCCCAGGACGGGCCGGATTCGGGATCGGGCAACGGGGGGCGCTCGACGCTGACGCGGGAGGTCGCCTCGACGGAAAAGACCTTGTGCGGCTGGTCGATGGTCAGCGTCAGGGTCTGCAGTCCGAAGTACTCCTCCCGCGTGCCGCGCCCCTTCGGGATCGGGGTGACGGTGATGCTGCTGGCCAGCACGTGCTGGCCGTCGCCTTCGCGAGGGCGCAGGCGCAGGTTGCAGCGCGCGTAGCGGACGGTGCGCGCGTAGCGGTAGGTCGTCAGGTGGCGCAGGCTGTAGATCACGCGAGGCCCGTCAGCTTCTCCGGCCGCAGGGCATCGGCACTGCCGGGGAAGTAGCGGCCGGCGATGGCGCTGGCGAGTTCCTCCAGCTCGGTCTCGAAATGGGCGAGGCCCGCCGCATTGAGGTCGGCGGCCTCGGCGGTGGCGAAGGTACCGGCGAGCTTGAGCGCCGCGCGCCGGTGCGGCTCGGGCACCCCGTCGGCGCGCAGCTCCGGCAGGGTGTCGAGATGGCGCACGATCGCCTCGACCTGGAACGCGACCGAGCGCGGGTTGAACGGGTCGAGCAGCGCCATGTCGCGCACGGCGTCGAGGCTGACGCCGGTAAGGTAGCGCGCGCCGTAGGCGATCTGGGAATCGCACAGCGCCAGCATGACACCGAGGTCTTCCGCGCCGGCCTGATCGCCGGCGAAGCGGAGCGCGAAGGCGCAGGTGTTCACGCCCCGCTCGATGCGCCGCCCCATGTCGAAGAAGCGCCAGCCGGCGGAGTGGTTCATGTTCTCGTGCGAGAGCCCGGACAAGGCCGAGAGATGGCCCAGCGCCCGCTCGGCCCGGCCGAAGAGCTGCGCTTCGTTCGGCACCCAGGCCTCGCCGAAATCGAGCAGGTCCTGCAATTCGGTCAGCGCCCGCCACGCCTCGACGGGCAGGCGCTCGCGAAGCGTCGAGGCGGAGCGCCGGGCCGAGAGCACGTGGGCCAGCGCCGAGCCGGCCTGCTCGCGGTCGCTCAGGGCCTCCTGCGCCAGGGCGGCCGTCGGCAGGTCGGGCTCGGCGATCGATTCCCACTCGTCGAGCAGCGCGCGGATGCGCAGGCTCGTCGGCGTGCCGACATCGCTGCCGGTATCGGCGGCGAGCGTGCCGGCGAGGCGGCCGAGATGGGTCTGGACGAGGCGGATGACGCCCTCCGCCCGCTCGAGATAGCGGCCGAGCCAGAACAGGTTGTCGGCGGCACGCGAGGGCAGATGCCCGGCGATGCGCCGGATCTTGGGCGTGATCGTCGAGAGCAGCGGCGGCGTCTCGACGGGTGCATCGGACAGGACCCAGACGTCGGCCGAGCGGATGCCGGTGCGCATGTCGGTGGGGTCGGCTCCCTCGCGCTCCGCGGTGCGGCAGAAGGCGCTCGGCATCACGCGCCAGCCGTCCCGCGTGGCGGTGGCGAAGACGCGCATGACGAAGGGCCGGGCGACGAGGCGGCCCTCGGACCAGGCCGGCATGGTCGAGAGCGGACTCGTCTCCTGCCCGACCCAGTCGAAGGGCCGGTCGCGAAGGGCCGCGATGGCCTTGTCGCGGGCGGCGTCGAGGGCGTGCGGCCCGAGGATCGCGTCGCGCTCGGGCCCCCGCACGGGGGTCGCGGCCGGACGCAGGGTCAGACCGTCGAGGTTGGCCCGCACATGGGCGAGGCTCGCGGGATCGCCGCACCACCAGGTCGGCGGATCGGGCAGGCGCAGGGATTCTCCGAGCAGCCGTTCGGCGATGCGCGGAAGGTAGGGGCTGAGCGCGCCGGATTCGAGCACGCCGGAGCCCGGCATGTTGCCGACGACGACACCGCCCCGGCGCAGCACGTCGAGGATGCCGGGCACGCCGAGGCGGCTGTCGGAGCGCAGCTCCATCGGGTCGAGATAGTCGCCGTCGATCCGCCGCCAGAGGGCGTCGGCGCGCTTGAGGCCGGCGACGGTGCGCACATGCAGCAGGCCATCCTGCACCACGAGGTCGTCGCCCTCGACGAGCAGGAAGCCGAGATAGCGCGCCAAGGCCGCCTGCTCGACATAGGTGCTGCTGTAGGGACCCGAGGTCAGCAGGCAGATGCGCGGATCGCTGCGCTCGCAGGCCTGGGTCAGGCCCTCGCGCAGGCTCTGGAAGAAGCCGGGCAGGCGCTCGACGTGCAGGTCGGAGATCAGGTCCGGATAGGCGCGGGCGAGCACCATCCGGTTCTCCAGGGCGAAGCCGAGGCCGGAGGGGGCTTGTGTCCGGTCGGCCAGTACGCGCCAGCGCCCGTCCGGCCCTCGCCCGACATCGGCGGCGTAGATCTGGAGATGGCGGCCGCCCGGCGGCGCGATGCCGTGAGCGGGCCTCAGGAATTCGGAGCTGCCCGCGACGGCTGCGGCCGGCAGCAGGCCCTCCGTGACGAGGCGGCCCGGCCCGTAGATGTCGGAGACGATCCGCTCCATCAGGCCGGCGCGTTGGACGATGCCGGCCGACAGCTCCGCCCAGTCCCGCGAATCGATCACCAGGGGCAGAGGCCCGAGCGGCCAGGCATGCTCGCGCTGATCGCCGTAGACCCGGTAGGAGATGCCGGCGTCGCGGATGTGCCGCTCCCCCGAGAGAAAGCGCGCCCGGACCTCCTGCTCGCCGAGCTGTCCGAAGCGTTCGAGGAAGTGCGGCCAGGCGCCGCGCAGAAAGCCGTCGGCGTCGAGCAACTCGTCGACGAGCCCCGGCCGCTGGTCGTAGCCGTCGATCCAGCTCTGGACTGGATCGAGGGCCGATCCGCCTGTCTGTCGATCGAGTGCGAGCGCCCCCCCCGAGGTCATCGCGGCGCCGGCGTTCGCAGATCGAGGGTGAGCGGAAATTCGATCGAGCGCTCCTCGGGCGGCATCTCGATCAGGCCGGGGGTGTGCGCCTGCGGCTCGAAGCGTGCGAGGCGGCGACCTTCCGCCTCGTAGGCATTCACCGGAAAACTCTCGTAGTTGCGGCCGCCGGGATGGCTGACGTGGTAGCGGCAGCCGCCGAGCGAACGCCCGCTCCAGGTGTCGAGCACGTCGAAGGTCAGCGGCCCGTGGGCCGGGATCGTCGGATGCAGGGACGAGGCCGGCTGCCATGCCTTGAAGCGCAGACCCGCCACCGCCTCGCCGGAGCGCCCGGTCGCGGTCATCGGCAGACGCCGGCCGTTGCAGGCGATGAGGTGGCGGGCGGGGTTGAAGCCCTCGACCTTCACCTGCAACCGTTCGACGGATGCATCCACGTAGCGCACGGTGCCGCCGCCCGACCCTTCCTCGCCCAGGACGTGCCAGGGCTCAAGCGCCTGGCGCAGTTCGAGGCCGACGCCGCCCTGCTCGACCCGCCCGAAGACGGGGAAGCGGAACGCGGCCTGTGCCTCGAAGGCCTTGGGGTCGAAAGCGTAGCCGGCGCGGCGGAGGTCTTCCAGCACGTCGAGGAAGTCCGCCCAGAGGAAATGCGGCAGCATGAAGCGATCGTGCAGGGCCGTGCCCCAGCGGACACAGGAGCCGCCCTGCGGCTCGCGCCATGCCCAGGCAACGATGGCGCGGATGAGAAGCTGCTGCGCGAGGCTCATCCGCGCGTCCGGCGGCATCTCGAAGGAGCGGAACTCCAGGAGGCCGAGGCGCCCGGTCGGGCTGTCCGGGTTGTAGAGCTTGTCGATGCAGATCTCGGCCCGGTGGGTGTTGCCGGTGACGTCCGCGAGAATGTTGCGGAAGAGCCGGTCGACCAGCCAGTGCGGGATGTTCGGCTGTTCGGGCGTCGGCACCTGTCCGAGGGCGATCTCCAGCTCGTAGAGGCCGTCATGGCGGGCCTCGTCCATGCGCGGCGCCTGGCTCGACGGCCCGACATAGAGGCCGGCGAACAGGTAGGAGAGGCTAGGATGGCGCTGCCAGTAGAGCGTCAGGCTCTTCAGGAGGTCCGGCCGGCGCAGGAACGGCGAATCGGCCGGGGTGACGCCGCCGAGGACGAGATGGTTGCCGCCGCCGGTGCCGGTATGGCGCCCGTCGGTCATGAACTTCTCGGCGCCCAGCCGCGTCTGCCGCGCGTCCTCGTAGAGGCCCATGGTGATGTCGACGGCCTCGCGCCACGAGGCGGCGGGGTGGACGTTGATCTCGATCACGCCGGGATCGGGGGTGACCTTGATCAGCCCGATGCGCGGATCGTAGGGCGGCTCGTAGCCCTCGATGTGGAGCGGCTGGCCGATCTCCGCGGCCGAAGCTTCGAGATGGCCGACGAGTTCCAGATACTCGTCGACCCGCTCGAGCGGCGGCATGAACACGCAGAGGCGGCCGTCGCGCGCCTCGACGGTGATCGCGGTGCGTACGGCCACGCCCTCGACACCGGCGCCGTTGGCGCGGTTCGGCCCGCCCCGGCCGTCGGAGAAGTCGCTGGCCGGCAGGTCCGCGCGATTCTCCAACGGGTCTTGCGGGTGGTAGTAGGGATAGGATTCCGGCGGCACCCAGGGCAGCGAGGCGAGCGGCAGCCGGAAGCCGGCCGCTGAGTCGCCGGGCGTGAGAAACAGCGCGCCGCGCCGAAACACCCAGGCTTCCGAGATCCAAACCCGGCCCTCGCCGGCCGCGAGGCTTCCTGCCGGGAGCACGAAGCCGGTCGGGTTGGTCAGACCCCGGGCCGAGACGCGGGCCATGCGGGCATCGTTTTCGGGGCTGCCGCTCTTGGCGTCCGCCGTGGTGACGTTGTCCGGAAGCACGCTCTCGCGCGCCTTCCAGTAGGCGTCGTCCTCATAGGCCGGGATCACGAAACCGGTGAGACCGAGGCGGGCCGCGAGCGAGTCGACCAGCACCCGTGCCGTCTCTGTCGTCGCCTTGCGCGGACCGTCCTCGACGGCGATCAGCGACGGGTCCCGCCAGATCGGCACCCCGTCCTTCCGCCAGAACAGGGCAAAGGCCCAACGCGGCAGGCTCTCGCCCGGATACCACTTGCCCTGCCCGTAATGCAGCAGGCCGCCTTCTCCGAAGCGCACGCGCAGGCGGCGCACGAGCTGGTCGGCGAGGCCGCGCTTGGTCGGGCCGACGGCGGAGGCGTTCCACTCGGGCGATTCGTAATCGTCGATGGAGACGAAGGTCGGCTCGCCGCCCATGGTCAGGCGCACGTCTTGCGCGGCGAGGTCCGCGTCGACCCGCTCGCCGAGCGCGTCCATCGCCTCCCAGACCGTACCGGAGAAGGGCTTGGTGATGCGCGGCGATTCGGCGACGCGGGTGATCGTCATTGCGTAGTCGAACGTGGTGCCCGCGGGCTCGGTGGTGCCCGAGATCGGCGCGGCCGAGCGGTAATGCGGGGCGGCGGCCAGCGGAATGTGGCCCTCGCCGGTAAGCAGGCCCGACGTCGCGTCGAAGCCGATCCAGCCGGCGCCGGGCAGGTAGACCTCGGCCCAGGCATGCAGGTCGGTGAAGTCGGTCTTCGTCCCTTCCGGCCCCTCGACGGCGGTGGTGTCGGGCACGAGCTGGATCAGGTAGCCGGAGACGAAGCGCGCGGCGAAGCCGATCCGGCGCAGCACCTGCACCAGCAGCCAGGCCGAGTCGCGGCAGGAGCCGATCTTGGCCCGCAGGGTCTCGGCCGGGGCCAGCACGCCTTCTTCGTAGCGGGTGGAATAGGCGATCTCGGAGCGGACCAGCTCGTTCAGCGCCACCAGGAACGAGACCGTGCCGGTCTCCGTCGGCAGCCGCTCCAGGAAGGCGTCGATTTCCGGTCCGTGCCCGTCATCGACCGCCAGATACGGGGCGAGTTCCGCCTGCAGGCCATCGGCATAGGCGAAGGGGTAGGCGCCGGCATAGGGCTCGACGAAGAAGTCGAAGGGATTGATCACCGCGAGTTCGGCGGTGAGATCGACCTCGATCCGCAGCTCCGTGCTCTTCTCCGGGAAGACGACGCGGGCGAGCCAGTTGCCGCTCGGATCCTGCTGCCAGTTGATGAAGTGGTTCTCCGGCGAGACCTTCAGCGCGTAGGACGGAATCCGCGTGCGCGCATGCGGTGCCGGCCGCAGCCTGATCACATGGGGAGCGATCGTGATCGGCCGATCGTAGCGGTAATGGGTGACGTGGTGCAGCGCGGCTTGAATCGACACGAAGGCTCCCGCTTCAGTCGTCAGGGCAGGTCACGGTCGCGCCTGGGCGCGGCCGTCGGGCCGGGGCCTTATACACGGGGGCACCGGTCGGGGCCGGAAAAAGCAAGATCCATGCTTCCGGTTGCGGTATTCTGGTGGCGACAGTCCGATCCCCTCCCCTTCGGAATCCCGAGGCCCGCCGCCGATGCCGCAACACCGAATCCATCTCGCGACGGCGCCGGGCATGCCTCTGCCGACCCTGAAACGGAAACTCGGCGTGACGAATGTCGGGCTCTACTGCAATGCCTGCGGCGAGTTCTACGCCTTCGGCGTCGAGGTGCCGGACGACCAGGAGATCGAGTTCACCGCCGACGGCCCGGTTCTGACCAAGTGCCCGTTCTGCGAGGCCGAGGAGGACCGCCGCGTCGGCGAGATCGAGCGCCTCGTGCTCACCGAGAGCAAGAAGAAGCGGCACATCGCCTGATGTGAGGATGGAGGCGGAGGGGAACATCCATCTCCGAAGCCGCTTGGTCAGGATGGGCCGGACCGACGACAGTCGATCGCGGCCCGCCAGGATTCCGGCACCGGGCCCGGCGCGATCGAGACAGGCCCATGAAGATCTTCCAGTGCCAGGCCTGCGACCAGCCGATCTCCTTCGAGAGCACCGCCTGTGAAAGCTGCCAGCGGCGGCTCGGCTTCGTCACCGAAGTCCATGAGATGTCCGCGCTGGAACCCTCCGGCGACGACGTCTTCCACGCCTACGCCAATCCGGGTGCCAAGCTGCGCTTCTGCGCCAACGCGGCGCACGACGCCTGCAACTGGATGGTGCCGGCCGATTCCGCCGAGCCCTATTGCATCGCCTGCCGCCACAACCGGCTGGTGCCCGACATCACCATCGAGAAGAACCTGACCCGCTGGCGCCAGATCGAGGCCGCCAAGCACAGGCTGTTCTACACGCTGATGCGGCTCGGCCTGCCGCTCGCCAGCCGGGAGCAGTACTCCGACGGGCTCGCCTTCGACTTCCTGGCCGATCCGGCCGAGAATCAGGCGCCTGGGCCGCCCGTACTCACCGGACACGACAACGGCCTGATCACCCTCAACATCGCGGAGGCGGACGATGCCGAGCGCGAGCGGCGGCGGATGCTGTTCGGCGAATTCTACCGGACGCTGCTCGGGCACTTTCGCCACGAGATCGGGCACTACTTCTGGGACGTGCTCGTGCGCTACGATGCGAGCCTGCCGACCTGCCGGGTGATCTTCGGGGACGAGAGCGCCGATTACGGCGAGGCCCTGCAGAACCACTACAGGAACGGCCCGCCGCCGCATTGGGAGGAGACCCACGTCTCCTCCTACGCCACGGCTCATCCCTGGGAGGACTTCGCCGAGACCTTCGCCCATTACCTGCACATCGTCGACACGCTGGAGACGGCTTCGGCCTTCGAGATCCAGGTGCGGCCGAAGCTCCGGACCGCGCCCGAGGACATCGAGGACGGGCTCGTCGTGATCGACTTCGACCCCTACAGCGCCGGCGATTTCGGCCGGCTGATCGCCGCCTGGATGCCGCTGACCTACGCGGTGAACTCGCTCAACCGCTCCATGGGCCAGCCGGCACTCTATCCGTTCAAGCTGACCCCGGCTGTCATCGCGAAGCTCGCCTTCGTGCACGAGCGGATCTACTCGGCGCGCAACACCCTCGCCACGGCCGAGATCGGCGCCGACATGCTCAAGGCCGTCATCACCGGCCTGCGCCAGCGCGTGGCCGCGCCGACCACCTGAAACGGCGAAAGCCGCGATCCGAGGGGTTCGGATCGCGACTTTCGTTCATTCGTGCTGGAGGGCGTTCAGGCGCTCACTCGTCCGGATCGGCCTGCGGGGCCGGAGCGGCGGTCCGCGACGGGGCGGCCTTCGGTGCGGACGTCTTGGCGGCGCCGGCCGGCTTCGTGGTGCCGGTCGTCGCAGGCGAGCCTGCGGCGTTGGCGACGGCCGGATTGGGCTTCGGGGCCCATTCGGCGTCGGCACGCGGGCCGTTGGCGCCGTTGGTCGGCCCGGTGAGCTGGCCTTGCGCGAGGTCGGTCTTCTGCTCCCAGGTCTGCGAGCCACAGAGGAAGCCGAGCATGCAGCCGCGAACCGACAGTTCGCCCTGCGCCTCGGACCAGATCGTCACGTCGTAGAACTTGCCGTTCTCGGCGTTGTAGATCTTGCCCTCGTACTTGCCCTCGGAATTGGGCTTGAGGCCCATGATCATCTGGTGGCCGAGGGAGGCGCGAGCCTGCTTCTTCGGGTCGGGATTGCGGAAGTCGACGCGGGGCTTGCCCTCGTCGTTCAGCGGCACCTTCAGCCAGACCGCGTAGCCGCAGATGTTGGTGCTCTGAGCGCCGCATTTCTCGACGCGGATGCGGGCCTTGCCGTCTTCGGTGAGCCAGACGCCGCTCGGATCGCGCGGAGCGGCCTGGGCGAGGCTCGGGAGCGCGACGAGCGCCAAGCCCGCGAGCGCGCCGGTGATCGGAGACCAGTTCATGTGATGCGTATCCCCTGCCCGCGCGCCAATCCGCGGGTCGTCGGCTGGTTCGGGACCGTGGCACGCACGCCGCCGGCCATCCGTCTGAGCCCCCGATGTCGTCCGGGAAATTGACCGCATCATGACCGGCTTGCGGCGCCCGGATGCCCTTCGCCGACATGCGACGGTCCCGGCAACGAAAAAGGCCGGCGCAGCTGCACCGGCCTTCGAAGCATTCAATCCTGCCGGAGGATCACTCGCCGGGCTGCATGCCCGAGGTGAAGTGGCCGCACCAATCCTTGCCGCCCACCACCGGCCAGAGGCCATGGCCGTTCGGCTCGGGCTGGCTCACGGGCGGGTTGAAGCGGCACAGGCCCTCGTCGCCGGCAGCGTTGCCGCCATTGGTCTTGTGCTCGTCGAAGAAGCGGCAGCTCTCGCAGGACGCGTTGGTACCGGCCATGGGATGTTCCTTTCGAATTTCTCGGCGACCGAAGCGATCGGGCTCCGTCGCCAGCGCTGTTCTTAGTTAGAATAACTCCAGTCTGGCGTCAAGCAGTTTAGAACGATTCTGTTGAGCGTAGCCGCGTCTCGTGGATCCCGGCCGAAGCCGTCTGCGCCGGCACGGCATCGGGGAAGCTATCCGGGCCGGCCCGCCGCTGCCGCGACGGAGGTCAGCCTGACTCGCAACAGCAACACCCGTCCCGCCAATTCCGTGCGCTGCAGAACTTCGCCTTGCGCTGCGGTGCCGAGGCCATCACGATTCCGGTCGTGGAGTTCGCTGCGGCCAAGGTGGGGTTCCGGTGCCTTTCGGCGAATCGAGTCTGACGGCCTGGATCCTGCTCTGGGTGGCGGCGCTCTCCAGCCTCGCCACGTTCGCGATCACCCTGCGACGCGACGCGCAAGCCCGGCGCAAGGCACTGGCGGAGAAAGAACAGCTCTGGTCGCTGACCTGGGCCGAGTATCTCGACGACGGGCCGTTCCGCTGCCTGCGTCTGCGCCTGCACGACGTCGACAAGCACAAGTGCCGCCTCAAGACCGTGACGCTGAAGAGGCCCGGTGCCGGCCGCCTCGCCCCCCAGACCTGGATCGACAAGAGCACCTCGGAGCCCTGGCACAAGCGCGCCCAGGCCGACCGCACCGCGCTCGGCCGTCGCATCGCCGTCGCCAAGGATCTCGACGGCTCGAACGCCCGCTTCTCCGGCCAGTCATACGACGACGTCTACATCTACGTGCTGATGCCCCGGCGCCCGGCCTTCAGCTTCGCCGCCCAGACTCAGCTCCGCGTGGTCTGCCGCATCTCCGAGATCTCACGCCGCGCCCGCCGCCGGAAGATCACGCTGATCAGCCCGCCTGCCGACTGGGCCGCCGCCGATGCGCCGAAGCCCGAGGACGTGAAACAGACGATCTGATGTTTCGCCATGGCGGTCTATGGCGCGGCCGGCGCCCAGCTCGCCCGATAGGCGGGGGCCAGGATCATGCCGTGAGGAACGGCCAGGACCGGGGGCGGGCGGCGCAGGCCTTCCTCGAGGAAAGCCAGGGTGTCCTCCATGACGCTGGCTGAGAACGGCTTGCTGATCACCGCAGCCGCGCCCTCCAGGTCCTCGGACAATTGACGCGAATTGGCGGTGATGAAGACGGCGGTGACGCCGCCGATCTCCCGCACGGCGCGGGCGACGTCGAGGCCCGACGAGCCGTCGCCGAGCCGCAGGTCGACGAAGACGAGTTCGGGCCGTGTCTCGTGGACGAGGGTCACGCCGTCCTCCGCGGTCATGGCCGTGCCGACGATGACGTGCCCGGCATCCTCAAGCAGCATTTCGAGCTGCATCAGGATCAGGGCCTCATCCTCCACCAGCAGAACCCGCAGCGGTTCGCTCACTGACTCTCCGAACTGACTGCCGTTTCGCGGGGCAGACTGACGTGGACGGCCGTGCCGGGATTGGCAGACTGCCAAGAGATACTGGCATTCAACTGGCGGGCAAGCGTTTCGATCAGGCGTTTTCCGAAAGAGCGCTTGCCGGATATTTCGACCGGTACCGGCATACCAACGCCGTCATCGGTGATTTTGATCGTAAAATACTTTTCGGCCGGCGCCACCAGGATCGAGAGCCGCCCGGCGCGCCCATCCGGAAAGGCGTGCTTGAGGGCGTTGGTGACGAGCTCGTTCATCATCAGCGCGATCGGCGGCGCCTTGGCCACCGGCACCTCGACAGCCTCGAAATCGAAATGCAGGCGGATGTCGTCGCGGCCCGACCCCCGCACCAGGTCGGTGGCGAGGTCGCGGGCGAATTCGGTCACGTCGAAGCGCTCGACGTTGTTGGACTGGTAGAGCCGCCGATGCACGGTACCGAGCGCCTCGACGCGCTTGAGCATCGCGTCCATCGAGGCGCGCGCCGCTGGATCGGTAATCGTGCGGGTCTGCAGGACCAGCAGCGAGGAGATCATCTGCAGGTTGTTCTTGACCCGGTGATCGACCTCGTGGACCAGCATGGTCTTGGCAGCCAGGGCCTCGCGCAGATCGTGGGTGCGCCGGGCGACCTCCCGCTCGAAATGCTCCTTCTCCTGCTGCGTCTTGAGATGCGCGTCGACCCGGTCGGTGACGTCGAGCTGCGAGGCGAAGAAATACAGCACCTCGCCGGCCTCGTTGGCGACCGGGCTGAGATACAGCGCGTTCCAGAAGGAGGTGCCGTCCTTGCGGTAGTTCAGGAGATCGATGGCGATGTCGCGGCACTCCGCGACCGCTTCGCGGATCTGCCGTACGGCGGCCCTGTCGGTGTCCGGCCCTTGCAGGAAGCGGCAGTTCCTGCCCATGATCTCGTCGCGGCCGTAGCCGGACATCGCGAGGAAGGCGTTGTTGACGTAGACGATCGGGTTGTCGGCCTGCCGCGGATCGGTGATGATCATCGCCATACGGGTGCCGCGCACGGCGGCAGCGAACGGATCGCCCTTGCCCGTGCTGGCATGCAGCTGATCCGTCAGCCTCCAGGCTTCGTCCTGTTCCATCCCGTCCCGCTTCTTCCAACCCGTGTCGTCAGGCTTGCAGACGCCGCGTCGCGATCGGCCCTGCAGCACTGGCGGTCGATACGTGCATTAACGCCTACATGGCCATGCGGCCACGGGCGACAACCGTGGCGGTGCCCGATGGATCCCTTACGCCGCTCCCCGGCCCTAGGTTTCGCATGTCGTGCCCCAATGACGGAGATGCCGTCCATGTGGCGCACATGCGCAGGGTGCGACGACACGATATGCCACCCAACCAAGGTTTGGCGGGTTGAGCGTGGCAAGAGGCTTGCTCGCAACGCTTGCAGGAGCCGTATCGTCGTCCGCTCGGCGACATTCGGCCGACCTGACGACGCGACCTCACCTGACGACGGAACCCCGAAGGACTTCGATGATCGACATGCCGACCCTCGAGGGCGACCGCGCGGTCGACGCCCTGCTGCGCCAGATCACCTGGAGCCGCTTCGTCGGCGACGACGGCGTCGCCGTTCCGTATCGCGACGATCCCGCCTCGGCCGCCGTGGTGATCGAACTCCGTCAGGCGGGCGAGCGGCTCAACGCCAGCGGCGGCCTCGACGCCCTCGACGAGGCCATCCTGCGCATCACCGAGATGAACTCGGCCTATTCGGACCAGCGCTCCAACCTGCTCGAGGCGCTGTGGTCCTCGGTGGGGCGTGACGAGGAGGTGTGAATCGGCCTCCGGCCGGGCGGAGCGGTATCGGGGCCACGCCACCGGGACGTTCCCGTCGCCGCGAGCGCAGTGAAGTAGAACATGGAGGCACGCGCACCGTTCGGGCTGTGGCCCTGGATCGCTCCGCTGCGATCGTGATGCCGGGGGTATCCGGTGTCCGGCACGACCCGATTGCGACGGGTTCTGCCGTCGAGGCGACGACGACCGATTTCGGCCAATGCCCCCGCGCGGCTTCGCATCGCGAGCGCTCAGGAAAGACCCGCGGCTTTGCGGAGCGCGGCATTGAGCCGATCCTGCCACCCCGGCCCGTCGGCCTGGAAATGCTCCAGCACGTCACGATCGATGCGCAGCGTGACCTGCTCGCGTCCGCCCGGGATGGCCGGCGCCTTGGCTGTGGCCGGTGCCTCGACGGGCTTCGTCGTGGTTTTCCGGAACGCCGCCTCGGCCGCGTCCCGCGCGCTCATCGTCGATCTGGCCATGGGTCCTTAACTCTCCGCCGATCCGAAGTTCGGAGAACCTGCTCCGGGTTGCGGCGTGCAAATCCAGGACGCCGATCCGGAACGGCCCGCTTCGGATCCAGAATGACCGTTTTAAGCAGGTTCGCGTCGGCAGGCCAACGGCCCACCCGCTTAGCGTGTTGTTTTATCGCAGGTTTTTGGCTGACGATCGCAGGACGCTTTTTCGAACACCGTTGAGGCCGGCGGTCCCGTCCCGCTTCGCCGGATGCGGGGGGATGACGCCCACATCCCCTCAACTCTCGTCCTCGTCGCGGCGCGAAGCCTCGTCGTCCTCCGGTTCCACCAGGGCGTAGACCGCATCGCCCATCCGCTTGAGCGGACCACCGGGACCCGAGCGTTTCCAGAGGCGCGTGTTGAGGGCAGCGACGGGATCGTGACCCGGCAGGGAGAAGCCGCGGCGCGCAAGCACCGCCAGAATCTCGCTGGCATGGAGCGGCCGGCCGGCCTCATCCAGGGCCGCCAGGGCCGCCTCGATCAGCGCGCGGCCGTAACGGCGGGCGAGGACGCCCTCGGAGAGCGCGGCATCCATCGGAACAGGTTCGGCCGACCCTCCGGCGTTACCCGCCTTTCGCGCCTCCGGGGCGACAGCACCGGGCCGGAGGTCGTCACCGGGCGAAGGCGGCGATGCGCGTTCGGCGGGAGGTTCGCGCTCGGACGCAGGCTGCCGCAACGGAGTGCGCCGATCCGCGGTGTCCGCCCGCTCAGCCGGATCCGGGGAAGGCCATGGTCCCGGTGTCGACGAGAAGGGGACGGGAGCGGCGGGCGGAGGCTCGTCGACCGGCAAGGGCGGACCGCCCCTCAGCCGGCGACCGAGCTCGAGATAGAGTGTGAGGTCGGTGATCGTGCGATCGAGCGCCTCGCGCTGTCGGCGCAAGGCGGCGAGCTGCGCCTCTGCTTCGGCTTCCGACAACACCATGCTGCGACCCTCGGGATGGTCCGGAGATTTTTCGGACCCGTCCGCAGCGCTTACAGGAATATTCCTTAATCTGCTACACATTCCCTTACAGCGTCATATTCTAAGGTGTCTTCCTTATGTGACGAACAGAATAACTCGGAATGGAATTATTCCGAGTTCCGTCGGCAGTTAAGCGAGAGCGGCTAAGGCGTTCCGGTGGCTTACGGTCCGCTGCGCTTTGCTTCGTCATAGCAACACATTCTAAGAATATTCCATCGGATTAGGCGGCGTTTCGTTTCTTCCGAGCCATTCCAATCGCTCTGGGCGGAACGATGAGGGCGCTCGGATCGGCCGGGTTGAGGACCATACCGCGTTCGTCGAGCGTGATCGGCAGGCGCGGGAACACCTCGAGTACACCGGCGATATCCGCCTTGAAGGCCTGCCGGAAGCTGCGTTGCGAGGCATTGTCGGCCCCGAACTGCTTGTGCAGGTTGTCCCAGGTGAGCCTCAGAGGCCGCTGCAGGGCGCGCAGGCGGTAGCCGGCCCAGAACAGCAGGTCGAGCTTCCGAGCCGATCCTGACAGCGCCCTGGCGGCGCGGATGTCCACGGGAAGGGCGTGCTTGATCAGGCTTTCGTAGAAGTCCTGGTGGAACTGGACCTCGCGCTGCCAGACCACCTCGCCGGCGCCCTGCGGCCGCCACAGGTCGAGGCGGCGGAAAGGCGGGACGGTGAGCGTCGAGGCGGTCTCCTTGCCGTCCCAGAGGCCGATCTGCATGGAACAGGCGGCGAGCCGGTTGAGCTGCTCCTTGAAGGCGCCGATGGTGCCGCGCTCGCCGCCGGTGACGGCGAATCCCATCTCGCGCATGAAGCCGGACAGGCTGTCGGCCACAGCGATCACGGGGCTGCGCTGGCGCACCGCCTCGGTACAGAGGTGAAGCAGGACGAGCCGTGCCTTGGGGCCGTAGGGCAGGCCCTGCGCCTCCATCTCGCCCGTCACCGGGTTCTTGAGGCGTCCCGCGCTGAGGCTCAGGGAGTTGCGGCCGTATTCGCGCAGGACCTCCCGCATCGGGCCGGGATCGCGGTAGGGCAGGCCGCAGAGCGCCAGGACCGAGTGGATGTGCTGCAGGTTCTCGGGCGCGGCGGGCTCGTTCTCGATGACCTCGCGCACGGCGTCGCGCCGGCGCTGATCCCGCGCCATGCTCTCACGCCGGGTTTTCTGGGAGTTTTGTGCGGCAGTCTGCGCGTCACGGTCGCGCTGCCGGAACAGCAGATGCTCGACGATCTGCGCGAACAGGAACCCGCCCCGCGCTGCTTCCAACTCGGTGCGCAGGTCCGGGTCACGGATCTGATCGATCTTCTGGTCGAGCCCTGACATGCGCTGCGTTCGCCGACGTCCTCGTTCCACCCTGCCCCGTCGTATCGCCGACGTCCAAGTCCGGGTGGCGCCGGATGTCGCACGATTCGCGGGCGAGGAGTCCTGTGGCGGATCGGTCTTATCCCGGCTTTCCCCGCTTCTCGGGCCTTGTCGTCCCCAGACCTGGTCTCCGCGCCTTCCCGCAGAGTTCGATACGCCGGGATTTCAGCGGACCGGCCTACGCAGAGTTCGATACGGGGCACCGCCGCCGGGTTCTCCACGGAATGCACAGCCTCATCGGTTTTCCCGCGCCGAATCCCATGCGAACCCGCGCAGAGTCCGATGCGATCGATGGAAGAATCCACGCAGAATTCCATACGCTGTCGCGCAGAGTCCGATGCTCACTCGCGCAGAGTTCGATGCACGAACAGGGCTCAAGCCTTTGTCTGGAAAGCGTTTTTTACTCTGTCATATAACCTGCTGAACAGACTCTCTTAAAAGAGTCATCCAGATATTCTTCCTACTTAGGCGCGAGCGTCCGCTGAAACGAACGGGCAGAGGACGACTCAAATTATGGAATATATGGAATTATCCACACGTCAGACCCGGTTTATCCAACGTAGCTCGGCCATTCCGACGAAGGGCCGTACAAGACACTCGGATGTGCATTCGGAACGAAAGCGGTACGAAACTCTGCATGACGAATCATCCGATCGACACGCTGCTTCACCTCATGGCGATGCTACGGGACCCGGTAAGGGGCTGTTCCTGGGATGTGGCCCAGACGCCGGCCAGCATCGTGCCGTTCACGATCGAGGAAGCCTACGAGGTGGCAGATGCGGTGGATCGTGGCGATCCCGACGAGCTGCGGGACGAGCTCGGCGATCTCCTGCTCCAGGTCGTGTTCCAGGCGCGGATGGCGGAGGAGGCGGCTCGGTTCGACTTCACGGATGTCGTCGGCGGCATCGTCGCCAAGCTGATCCGCCGACATCCCCACGTGTTCGAAGTCGACGGTACGCTGCTGCCCATCGGGCGACCGCGCGACGATCCTGCCACGGTCGAAGCAGCGTGGGCGCGGATCAAATCCGAGGAGCGGGCGGAGGCGGCAGCTCGGGGCAGGGTGCAGCCGACCGACATGCCTCTCGACGGCATCCCCCTGGCTATCCCTGCCCTCACGCGCGCCGAAAAGATCTCACGAAAGGCCGCTGGCTATGGGTTCGATTGGCCGAATGCGCGGGAGGTGATCGCCAAGGTCCGCGAGGAGACCGACGAGGTCGAGGAGAGCCTGGGGGCCGGCGACCCTGCAGCGATCGCCGAGGAGATCGGCGACCTGTTGTTTTCCGTGGCGAACCTCGCCCGCCATGCCGGGATCGATGCGGAGGAGGCTTTGCGCCAAGGCACCCGGAAGTTCGAGCGCCGGTTCACGGCCATGGCTGCACGACTGGAAGCGGACGGCCGGACCCTCGCATCGAGCGATTTGCCGGCGATGGAAGCCGCTTGGCAGGCGGTCAAACGCGGCGAGGGTTGAGAACGCCCTCCCCGCTCGAGATCATCCTTGCCGCACGATGTTTTCAGCAAACCGGAATCCGGTTTTTCGCATCATGCTCCAGCGCGATCCTGATCTTCGGCGAACGGCACTTCGGCATGGCGCCGGTTTTGTCGGAGCCTCGGTTGCACACCCATGACAGGGTCATGCAGGGCAGGCTCGTCCCTGGATCCCTGGATCCCGGGATCGGAGGATCACGGGAGCAAAGGATCCTTGGCTGAGGACCGAACGGGGCGCCGGCCGAACGGCCAGTCGATCACGTGAACGGCATAGAGCGCCCACCACACCATCACCGGCTGCATCGCGAAGCGGGGTGCATGGTACCACCAGCTGTCGGGGATCGGTGGGATCGCGATGTGGTCGAGGGCCTGCTTCACGTTCGCCGGAAACACGCAGACGGCGTAGAGCGCGAGCATGATGCCGGCGAGACGCCGGAGGCGCACGGTCGTCAGCGCCAGGGCTCCGGTGGTCTCGCAGAGGCCGGTGGCGATCACCACGAGGCGCGGTTCCGGCACCCAATCGGGCATGATCGGCAGGAAACTCTCCGTCGACGTGAGATGCACGGTGCCGATGCCGGCATAGACCACGATCAGCACCCAGCGCATCCAGGCGCGGTCGTCCGCCCCCTGCCCCGTCACGACACCGACTCCGGGCCGACACCGCAGGATGCGGCTACGGCCTCGCGCATGGCCCGACTCAACTGCGCGACGGCCGGGTTCTCTGCGCTCTCGAACAAATGCTCTCCGATCGCGGTCACCGGACTGACGAGCCGCAGCGAGTTGGTGAGGAACACGGCGTCGGCCCCCAAGAGTTCGTCGAGCGGCAAAGGCCGTTCCTCGACCGCCAGCCCGACGCTCGGCGCGACCGAACAAATCTGCGCACGGACGATCCCCGGCAGCACCCCCTCCTCCAGGGACGGCGTCACGAGTCTTTGGCCAAACATTCCGAAGACGTTGCCGATGCCGGCGCAGGCGACGCGGCTGCCTGTGTTGAGAAACAGCGTCTCGTCGAAACCGGCCGCCGTCGCCTCGCGGGCGGCCAGCACGGCATCGAGATAGCCGAGGGTCTTGAGGCGGGACGTGGGCGAGGTCTCGTTCCGGCGGATCGCGGTGCGGTGCAGCCGCATCGGCGTGAAAGCGAGGCCGGACCGCGCGGGCGCGGCGCTCGCGAACAGGAGAGGCTTCGTCTCCGCAGGCGGCGCGATGCCGCGCGGCCCCGGACCGCGCGTGACGGTCGTGCGGATCGCCGTCCTCGGAGCGGTCCCGGCGACCGCGCGCATCGCCTCGACGACCCGCTCCGGCGCAACCGCAAAACCCAACGTTCGTGCCGCTGCGACCAACCGGGCGACATGCGCCTCCTCGAAGGCGACCCGCCCACCGAGGGCCAGCGCCGTGTCGAAGACGCCGTCGCCGAGGAGCAGGCCGCGGTCCGAGAGGTCGAACGGGACCGGACCCGCGACGAGGCGACCGTCACACCAGAGCATCGAGGCTCGCTCGCGCCGGCATCCGCCCCCGCCCCTCGCGCCAGGCCCGGGCAAGTCGCAAAAAGTTGGAGAAGATCGCGTGGCCGCCCTCGGTGAGCACCGATTCCGGGTGGAACTGGATGCCCCAGGTGGGGTGGCGGCGATGCGAGAGCGCCATGATCTCGCCCTCGGCCGAGAGCGCGTTCACCGCCAGTTCCCGCTCCATGCCGGGCTGGGCCGAGACGATCAGCGAGTGGTAGCGCGCCACGGCCATCGGGTCGGGCAGCCCCGAGAACAGGCCTGTGCCGTCGTGGCGCACGGGCGTGGCCTGACCGTGCAGCGGGCGGAGCGCGCGCTCGACCCGCCCGCCGAAGGCCGCGCCGATCGCCTGGTGGCCGAGGCAGACGCCGAGGATCGGCACCACGCCCGACAGGTCGCGGATCGCGGGAAGACTGACCCCGGCTTCGGCCGGCGTGCAGGGACCCGGTGAGATCACCACGGCGTCCGGCACCATGGCCCGGATCTCGGAGACCGAGAGCGCGTCGTTGCGCGCGACCTCCACCGTCTCGCCCAGCTCCTCGAAGTAGCGCACGACGTTGAAGACGAAGGAATCGTAATTGTCGATGACGAGGATCATCGGACCCCCTCGCCGTCCGGTGCGAAGGCGGCGAAGACGCGCGCGGCCTTGGTCAGGGTCTCCTCGTATTCCGGGCCGGGCTCGGACAGCAGCGTGATGCCGCCGCCGGCCTGGAGCACGGCCTCGCGTCCATCCATGAACACGGTTCGGATGGCGATCGAGGTGTCCATGGCGCCGTCGAAGCCGATGGCGCCGATGGCGCCGCAATAGAGTTCGCGCGCATCGCCTTCGATCTCGGTGATGATGTCCATGGCCCTGAGCTTCGGCGCGCCGGTGATCGAGCCGCCCGGGAACGTCTTCGCGATGAGATCGAGGGCATCGGTACCCTCGCGCAGCGTGCCCGTGACCACCGAGACGAGATGGTGGACCGACGCATAGGATTCCAGCCCGCACAGAACCGGCACACGCACACTGCGCGGCTCGCAGACCCGCGAGAGGTCGTTGCGCAGCAAGTCGACGATCATGATGTTTTCGGCGCGCTCCTTCGGGTTCTCCTGAAGGGCCTTCGCCAGGCTCGCATCCTCGTGCGGGTCGCCGACGCGGCGCACCGTTCCCTTGATCGGACGCGTCTCGACCTCGCGGCCGCGCAACGTCAGAAAACGCTCCGGCGAACTCGATGCGATCGTGAGGTCGTCGAAGGCGAGATAAGCGCCGAAGGTGGCCGGATTGGTCGCGCGCAGCCGCCGGTAGAGCGCGAACGGATCGAAGCCCGACGGCAGTTCGGCGGTGAAGCGCTGGGCGATATTGGCCTGATAGATGTCGCCAGCGCGGATGTAGTCTCGGACTTTTTCGACCGCTTCCTCATAGCCTTGCCGCGAAAAGTTCGAGTTCCAGGTGAGCTGAACCGGGGCGGCTTCCGCCGACGGCTCGGGCTCGCTCGGCTCACCGAGCAAGGTGGCGAAGGCGTCGAGACGGATCCGGGCTCGGGCCTCGCGGGCGCTCGGGTCGGTCTCCGGAAATCCGGTGGCGATCAGCAGGCAGCGGTCGTGTTCGTGGTCGATGGCGAGCAGCGTGTCGTAGAGGTTGAAGGCGATGTCGTCGGTCAGCCCGGCCCGCCGCGGCGGCTTCGCCACCCGCTCCAGCTCCCGGCCGAGATCATAGGCGAAGTAGCCGATCGCGGCGCCGGGAAAGGCGGGGAGGTCGGGTTGCGGCGGCAGGCGGTAGGGGGCCAGACAGTCGCGCAGGGCGTCCAGCGGCTTGCCGTCGAGGGCCTGTCCGTCCAGCGTGGCGCGGCCTTCGCGCAACCGGAAGCGGCCGAACGGATCGGCCCCGAGCACCGAGACGCGCCCGAGGGTGTCGTGCTGCATGGCGCTGTCGAGAAAGGCGAGCCCCGGCAGGCGCGACAAAAGCCGCGCCGCCACGATGGGGTCGATGGATGGGATCTCGCGGGTCCAGACCATGGGAGTGGTGATTTCGCGTCTCGCGCTCAGGAACGTCTCAAGCACCAACTGCGCCGAAACACCTCTCGTCAATTCCCGCCCGGTGCGACCCGTCTGCAGCCAGGGCATGCGCGCCCTGCCCTTTTTAGGTTTTGCGACTTTATCAATCACGCGAGTTCTTCGGCACAAGGCACGGACAGGAAACGGATAAGTTGCGTTATTAGCGCTCATGAACGGTCGCGGATGGAAAGCTTTGAGCGGCGATGCCGGCTCGATCCCGGGCGTGCATGCCTCGACCGGCCTATCCGTCGCGCGACCGACCTTCGGCGCGAGGCTCGCAACACCGGCACCGGCGGGCTATACCCCGCGCATCCTCTTGCCTCCGAGATCCGAGCGGCCCGACCGGCTGCCTCGCGTCACGTCGCCGTTCGAGACGCCATGACCGCTACTGCCGTACCCGCACCGCCGGACGCCGCGACGAAGGCCGCCCCGCGGATTTCGTTCGTGTCGCTCGGCTGCCCCAAGGCGCTGGTCGATTCCGAACGGATCCTCACGCATCTGCGGGCCGAGGGCTACGAACTGGCCCGCCGCCACGACGGGGCCGACGTGGTGATCGTCAACACCTGCGGTTTCCTCGACTCGGCCAAGGCGGAATCGCTCTCGGCGATCGGGGAGGCGATGGCCGAGAACGGCCGGGTCATCGTCACCGGCTGCATGGGCGCGCAGCCCGACGAGATCCGCGAAAAGTATCCGAACCTCCTCGCCGTCACCGGCCCGCAGGCCTACGAATCCGTGGTCGCCGCCGTGCACGAGGCGGTGCCGCCGGCGCACGATCCGTTCCTCGATCTGATCCCGCCCCAGGGCGTGAAGCTGACGCCGCGGCACTACGCCTATCTGAAGATTTCCGAGGGCTGCAACAACCGCTGCACCTTCTGCATCATCCCGAGCTTGCGGGGCGATCTCGTCAGCCGCCCGGCGGCCGACGTGCTGCGCGAGGCCGAGAAGCTGGTGAAGGCCGGCGTCAAGGAACTGCTGGTGGTCTCGCAGGACACCAGCGCCTACGGCGTCGACACCCAATATGCCGCGAGCCGCTGGCAGGACCGCGACGTGCGCGCCCGCTTCTACGACCTCTCCAAGGAACTCGGCGAGCTCGGGGCCTGGGTACGGCTGCACTACGTCTACCCCTACCCCCATGTCGACGAGGTCATCCCGCTGATGGCCGAGGGCAAGGTGCTGCCGTATCTCGACATGCCGCTCCAGCACGCGTCGCCCAGCGTCCTCAAGCGGATGCGCCGGCCGGGCAACCAGGAGAAGCAGCTCGACCGCATCCGGCGCTGGCGCGAGATCTGCCCGGACCTCGCCATCCGCTCGACCTTCATCGTCGGCTTCCCCGGCGAGACCGATGCGGAATTCGATGAGTTGCTGGACTGGATCCGCGAGGCGCGGCTCGAGCGGGTCGGCTGCTTCGAGTACGAGCCGGTGCGCGGCGCGACCGCCAACGACCTCGGCGTAGCGGTTCCTCCCGAGGTGAAGGCCGAGCGCAAACGGCGCTTCATGGAGGCGCAGGGCCTGGTCTCGCTGAAGCTGCAGCGCGCCAAGATCGGCAAGCGGCTTCAGGTGATCATCGACGAGGCCGGACCTGCGGGAGCCAAGGGCCGCTCCAAGGCCGACGCGCCGGAGATCGACGGCACGGTCCACGTCGCCTCGCGAAGGCCCCTGCGGCAGGGCGACATCGTCACCGTGAAGATCGAGCGGGCCGACGCCTACGACCTGCACGGGATCGCAGTGTAGCGAATGCGTCCGCGGATCCTGTTACGACAGGATCCCGTCAGGCCTTCGGCAAGACCGGGGATCGCGAAGGAACAAGTCGTTCGCCGGGTCCGGGCAGAGCCGGAATCCCGGTTTCCGGTGATCCCTGGATCACGGGATCATCACCGTAGACCCGGTGGTGGCCCGCCCCGCGAGATCGCGATGCACCTGCGCCGCATCGGCGAGTTTGGCACGTGCGTGGATCGGGATCGTCACCGCCCCGCTCTTCACCACCTCGAACAGCTCGGCGGCGTTGGCGTCGAGCAATTCGCGGGTGGCGATGTGCGTGAACAGCGTCGGGCGGGTCGCGTAGAGCGAGCCCTTCTGGGCCAGGATGCCGATGTCGAAGGCGTCGATGGCGCCGGACGACGAGCCGAAGCTCGCGAAGGTGCCGAAGGGCCGCAGGGCATCGAGGGAGGCCGGGAAGGTCGCCTTGCCGACGCCGTCATAGACGACCGGCACGCCCTCCCCCTTGGTGATCTCGCGGACGCGGGCGGCGAAGTCCTCGTCGCGGTACAGGATCACATGATCACAGCCATGCTGCTTGGCGAGTTCGGCCTTCTCGGGCGAGCCGACCGTGCCGATCACGGTGGCGCCGAGATGCTTGGCCCATTGCGTGGCGATGAGCCCGACGCCGCCGGCGGCAGCGTGGAACAGGATCGTGTCGCCCTTCTGCACGCGGTAGGTCCGGCGCAGCAGGTACTGGGCGGTGAGGCCCTTGAGCATCATGGCGGCTGCGGTCTCGTCGCTGACGCCCTCCGGGACGTGGACCGTGCCGGCGGCGTCGACCACGACCTCTTCGGCATAGGTGCCTGTGGCGCCGGCATACGCGACGCGCTCGCCGACCTTGAAGGCGGTCACGCCCTCGCCGACGGCGGCGACCTCGCCGGCGCCTTCCTTGCCGAGGGTGAACGGCAGCGCGGGCGCCTTGTAGGTGCCCTGGCGGAAGTAGATGTCGATGAAGTTGACGCCGATGGCCGTCTGCCGGACGCGGATCTGCCCGGGGCCGGGCTCCGGCGTCGGCACGTCCTCGTAGGCCAACACCTCCGGGCCGCCGTATTCGTGAATCCGGATCGCCTTGGGCATATCGCTCTTCCTCAACGCTCGTCTCGAAAGCCGAGATAGGGCCGCCGTCGATGCAGCGACAGGATCAGGCCTCGGCCACCGCGATCGTCATGCCGGTGCCGAGCAGGCAGCGGCGGATGCGGCCCTCGATGTCGGGGGTCAGGCCTTGCACGCTCACATGCATCGTCGCCGTATCATCGGGCCGGACGTCGAGGCTGTAGCGCAGGCCTTCGTCGTGCATTTGACGCAACAGGTTGGTGCTCGCCACGGTCATCGCCGTGATATGCTGCTCGATCAAATGGGATTTCATCAGACCGTTGCTACTCGTCCGGACGCTCGTCCTCAACCTCGTGCGAATGTCCGGCCTCGTCCTCGGATGCGGGACGGCGGGTATTCTCGATCGGCGGAAACAGCGTAGCGAGTCCCTGGGCGACGCCGCTGAGCAAGGGATCGAACGACGAGCCGAAGCTGCGGTCCACAGGATCGGCGGTCGTCATGGAAGAGTTCTTCAAGGGACGCTCCCTGCACCGCCTGATGACCGAACGCCGGGGGTAATGCGGGCGGCGGCGTTTGGTTTCATCCGAGCTTCGCGGGATCTGCGTGAGGCCCGTCGGCGACGCACGGTCTTGACCCGACCGCGTCACCGCCTCTGTAAGCTTCGATCAGAGGCGCGCTGAACGGGCGTGTCGATAAATCCCCTCGGGGTTGCAATGTCGGGCATGGTTCGGTTCGAGGCGGCGGTCGTTGGCGCGGGGGCGGCCGGGCTCGCCGCGGCTCTGGCCCTGGCAGGAGAGGGTATCGCCACCGCTCTGGTGGGACGGCATGCCCCCGTGGCCGACGGGCGTACGGTGGCGCTGCTCGACGGGTCCGTGCGCTTCCTCGATGCGCTTGGCGCCTGGACGACCATCGCTCCGCACGCGGCTCCGCTGGCCGAACTCCATCTCATCGACGACACCGGCAGCCTGTTTCGTCCGCCCCCTGCCCGCTTCGTCGCCACGGAGATCGGGCTCGACGCGTTCGGCTGGAACGTCGAGAGCGCCCGCCTGGTCGAGAGCCTGCGCGCACGCGCCAGGACGGTGCCGAACCTGACTCTGTTCGAGAGCGATGCGGCCGAGAGCCGGCGCGACGAGGACAGGGCCGTCGTTACTCTGCAGGACGGCCGCACGGTCGAGACGCGCCTGATCGTCGGAGCGGATGGCGCCCGGTCGCCGCTCAGAGCCGCGTCGGGTCTCGCGGTCCGGGACTGGACCTATCCGCAGGCGGCGATCACCACGATCCTCGCCCATGAGCGCCCGCACCGCGACGTCTCGACGGAGTTCCACACCCGGGCGGGACCATTCACCCTGGTGCCGCTGGCCGGCGGCCATCGCTCGAGCCTCGTCTGGGTGGCCGGCGAGGGGCCGGCCCGACGGCTCTCGGCCCTCGACGACCCGGCGCTCGCCGCCGCCGTCGAACGTCAGGCCCAGGCGATGCTCGGCGCCATGCGGATCGACGGTCCGCGGGGTTTGGTGCCGATGCGGGGGCTTTCGGTGTCCTCGCCCGTGGCCCTGCGACTGGCGCTGATCGGCGAGGCCGCCCACGTGTTTCCGCCGATCGGCGCGCAGGGCCTCAACCTCGGCCTGCGCGATGCCGCGTCGCTACGCGATGCCGTCGTGGCCGCCCGCGAGACCGGACGCGATCCGGGATCGCGGGCGGCACTCGCCGGGTTCGGCCGCAGCCGCGGTGCCGACGCGCGCCTGCGCGGGACGGCCGTCGATCTCCTCAACCGCTCGCTCCTCGCCGACCTCGTGCCGGTCGACGCCCTGCGCGGCCTCGGCCTGATCGCCATGAGCACGCTCGCCCCCTTGCGAAAGATCGTCATGCGCGAGGGCGTGCTGCCGCGCTTCGGGGCGCCGAGCCTGATGCGGGGGCGCTGAGCTCGGATCGCAGGATCAGCGGGCCGCCGACTCCCCCAGCCCGTCCGTCGGCTGAGCCGTGGCACCCTTCACCGTCTTGGCCGTATTTGCCTCCGGCGGTTCGGCTTGGCCCGCGGCGAACGCCGTGCCGGCGCGGCCGAGGCCTTCGCCGTGCTGGTAGAGGGCCTTCATGTAGGCCGGGTCGAAGGGGGCCGGCGAGACCTTGGTGAAGCGGCCGTCGATCTCGGCGACGTGCAGGTCGAGCCCCGAGCGCTGCGCGAACACCTGCGCCAGGGCGATGGCGCCGCGGGTCTGCGCCTTGATCGCTGCCGACATCGAGCGGCCGAGTACGCCGAGGATCGTACGCGGCGCGATGCCGAATTCGGGCGTCAGCCGGTTGTTCACGACGAGATAGACCGTGTGGGTCGGCAAGCGGATGCCGGAGGTGCGGCCGACGAGGGCCGGTGCGGGCGCGAGATAGAACGGCGCCATGGCGCCGCCGTCGTCGTGCATCTCCTGGAACCTCTTGCCGTCCTCCCCCAGAGCATCGATCATCACCGGCGGAAACACGCCGGGGATCGCGGTGGAGGCGAGCACGATCTCGCGAAACAGCTTCAGCGGCTTATCGCCGTAGCGGCCGGCATCCTTGCCAGCGGCGAGGCTCGCGATCGCGCCCATGTCCCAGACCGTCGAGCGCTCCGCGTCGACCTGGGTCGTACTGATCAGGAGACGACGGCCCTTGGCGTGCTCGGCGGCGACCGCCTTGAGCAGGTCGGGCGTGACCGACTTGTCGATGCGGTCCTTGAGCGGCCAGTTGTCGGTGAGCGCAGCGGTTGGATTACCGCCGAGCTCGAACACGTCGGCCGCGGTGATCTCGGTGTAGTTCGCCTTGAGCGCCGGGTCGGCCGCCGGGCCGACGAAGGCGAAGGGTGCGATCAGCGCACCCGTCGACACCCCGGTGACGACGCCGAAGGCCGGACGGTCGCCGGCCTGCGACCAGCCCGCGAGCAGGCCGGCGGCGAAGGCGCCGTTCTCGCCGCCGCCCGACAGGACGAGCCAGGGATCGCCCGCGGCGCCCGCCCCGTCGATCAGGGCCTGAAAAGCCTGCGTGTCGTCGCCGCCGATGCGGAGCCGGCCCGGCAGGCCTTCGGGCCAGGCGCTGGCCGCTTCAGCGGCGGTGAAGTCGACGCGCTCCTGCTGCGCGGCCGGCTTCTTGTCGGCGGCGTGCCTGCCCGCTGCATGCGGGAGGGGCTTGGCGAGGGCTGCCGGCGCCGCCGTCGCGAGGGCGAGCGCCACGGTGCCGGTGAGTATGAACCGTCCGCGCGATGCGATCATGATGGCCAATTCCTGTCCGAGGCCGCCTCGACCCAGGAACACGGGAGGCGTCGGCCTGTTCCGGCCGGGCCGGATGCCCGTGTGCCGAACGACACAGTGCTTTGCGCGGCCATCCGTATCGGGGTCATGATGGCACGTCGCGCGTGCGTAGCAATGTCAATACAATCTTCAGAGACGTGGGCCGCCGGATCGAAAACTTGGAAGAACCGGCGAAAACAGAGAGAATCTGATATCTCGCCGCCTTCGCACCTCATCGAGCAGTCCGTGGACGAGCGCATGATTTCGATTAACCAGTTTACATCCGATCGACCGACGGGCTGCGGAAGATAACGACCAAATCGAGGTCTTGCCTAGTCTCCTCACGTTCCAAATTGCGGAATGCCGCCGATTGCTGCGGTGCACGATCCGGCCCCTCGCCCATCCCCGGATCGACGACCGGGACGGCGACCGTAGGCTCCACACGGAAGCGGCGCCTGCACGGCAATGTGCCGCCGCAGGATGTTTTGGGGAAACCGGATTCCACTTTCCCGCATCATGCTCTAACCGGACGGCCAGAACCCTTGCCGAGACGGCCGCATCCGGAGCCCGTGACCCCATGAAACTACCGCGCCGCTTCTTCCAACCGCTCGCCGCAGGCGCCCCGGAGCCGTTCCGCGAGCTTCCGGTGAAGCTCGAGCGCATGATCCACTTCGTGCCGCCGCACAACGAGAAGGTTCGCGCGAAGGTCGGCGATCTGGCCGCGACGGTCGACGTGGTGCTCGGCAATCTGGAAGACGCTGTGCCGGCCGACCAGAAGGAAGCCGCGCGCAAGGGCTTCATCGCCATGGGCAAGGAGATCGACTTCGCCAAGACCGGCACCGGCCTCTGGACCCGCATCAACGCCCTGAACTCGCCCTGGATTCTCGACGACCTGTTCGAGGTCGTGTCCGAGATCGGCTCGAAGGTCGACGTGGTGATGGTGCCGAAGGTCGAGGGGCCGTGGGACATCCACTACATCGACCAGCTGCTGTCGCAGCTCGAGGCCCGCCACAAGGTCCAGAAGCCGATCCTGGTCCACGCGATCCTGGAGACGGCCGAAGGCGTCGCCAACGTCGACGCCATCGCCTCCGCCTCACCCCGCATGCACGGCATGAGCCTCGGCCCGGCCGATCTCGCGGCGTCGCGCGGCATGAAGACCACCCGCGTCGGCGGCGGCCACCCGGAATACCGTGTCATCTCCGATGCCAAGGGCGAAGAGGCCCGCGCCTCCGCCCAGCAGGATCTCTGGCACTACACCATCGCCCGCATGGTCGACGCCTGCTCGGCCAACGGCATCAAGGCGTTCTACGGCCCGTTCGGCGACTTCTCGGATTCGGCCGCCTGCGAGGTCCAGTTCCGCAACGCCTTTCTGATGGGCTGCGCCGGCGCCTGGACGCTGCACCCGAATCAGGTCGCCATCGCCAAGAGGGTGTTCGCGCCGGATCCCGACGAGGTGAACTTCGCCGCGCGCATCGTCGCGGCGATGCCGGACGGTACCGGCGCGGTCATGCTCGACGGCAAGATGCAGGACGACGCCACATGGAAGCAGGCCAAGGTCATCGTCGACCTCGCCCGGCTCGTGGCCGACAAGGACCCCGAACTGGCGAAAGTCTACAAGCTGTCGTGATCCTGTCGCAGGGCAGGATCGGGTGACATGGGAGGGGCGTCGGCTTATTGAGCGGCCATGCCCGATGCTGCGATGCCCGAAGACCTGATCAGAACGGCCAAGTTCAATCTCGGATCGGTGGTCCGTCACCGGATCTACCCGTTCCGCGGCGTCGTGTTCGACGTCGACCCGGAATTCGCCAACACCGAGGAATGGTGGCAGGCGATTCCGGAGGAGGTGCGGCCGCGCAAGGACCAGCCGTTCTACCACCTGCTCGCCGAGAACGCGGACAGCGAATACATCGCCTACGTGTCCGAGCAGAACCTCGTGCCCGACACGTCCGGCGAGGCCCTGCGCCATGCCGGTATTTCCGAGGTCTTCGATCGGGCTCCGGACGGTGCGTATCGGGTGCGGGCCGGCCAGGCGAACTGAAGCGGCCGGCTCCTGGCGGTCCGGTCGGCACCGGGCGTCGATGCTCCGTACGCTGCCGGACTCCGTGGCTCGTCCTTCCTGCAACGGGCGCGCGTTCCGCGAACCGTGACCGTCGCACGATACCGCATCCCGGCCTCCGCGAGCTGCCTGTGCAGAGTCATCGGTTCTGCCAGCACAGTTCGCCGGAACAGGGTTGCTAGC
>NZ_BJZT01000040.1 GCF_007992175.1 Methylobacterium haplocladii
CGCGCTTGGCGCCTTCGTCGCAGCTTCGGCGCGGCGGGGACGGGCGCGGCGCAACCGGAGCTACGCCATCGCGGCGGCGCTCGTCCTCGTCTTCGCCGGGCTCTCGGTCGCCGCAGGACTCCAGCGCAACGAGGCCGTGGTGCAGCGCGCCGTCGCCGAGGAGCAGCGGGCGACGGCCCAGGCGGAGACGCGGCGGGCGGAGAGCGAGACGCTCCGCGCCAACGACGGCGAACGCGACGCCAGGCAGGAGAAGGTCGAGGCGGATCGCCAGCGCGGCATCGCGACCGAGCAGTCGCGTCTGGCCCGGTTGCGTGAAGAGGAAGCCCGAAGCGGCAAGGCCGAGGCCGAGCGCCGGACGGTCGAAGCCGTTCAGGCCCGCGAGGCCGGCCTGACAGCCGAGTCGCTCACCCTCGCCAACCTGTCCCGGCGCCTGACCGACGAGGGCCGGGTCGACCTCGCCCAGGCGACGGCCCTGGAAGCCATGCCGCGCAGCCTCGATCCGCCCGACCGGCCCGTGGTCGGCCTCGCCTTCGAGGCGTTCAAGCGAGCGAGCCAGTTCGATCCGGTCCTGGCGCAATGGACGGCTCGCGACGGCCGCAATCCGATTTCGGTGCTGTTCACGCCCGGCGGACGCGAACTCGTGGTCGGCACCAGCAGCGGATACCTGCTGATCTACGATCTGGAGGAGCGCCGGATCCGGCACCGGGTCTTCATCGCCGCCGACCTCGTCACCGAGCTCGCCCTCAGCACCGACGGAACCCGCGTCGTCGCCTCCGGCAGCAAGCAACCGAAAGTCGTCGAGATCGCCACCGGCAGGGTCGTCTACACGCTGCCCGAAAGCGAGACGCGCTACTACAAGACGGCCGTCTTCACGGCCGACGGCCGCTTTCTCGTGGCCGGGGCCGCCAACAACACCATCACCGTGCTCGATGCGCAGACCGGCCAGCGCATCCGGACCATCAAGGGTCCGGATTTCGAGGCCGGCTACGAGCGATACCGCGCCCTCACCGGCAACACCGACGGCGCCGACCCCATCGTCACGGCCGTCCAGAGCGGGATCCATTCGCTCTCCGGCGGAGCGACGCTCGTGGCCGTCAGCCCGGATTCGACGCTGATCGCGAGCGCCGGGCCGGCGGATTCCATGTCCGCCGTCAGGCTCTACGACCTCGCCACCGGCCAGCCAGTCGCGGAGCTGCTCGGCCATCGCAAGCCGATGGGATTTCTCGCGGGCGTGACCGGGCTGACCTTCAGCCGGGACGGCAGCCTGCTCGTGTCCGGAAGCGACGACGGGACCGCCCGGATCTGGGACGTGCGGACGAAGACCGTCCGGCACGTCCTCAACGGCTGGTCGCCGGTCACCGCCGTCGACCTGAACGGAACCCGCCTGCTGACGGCGCACCAGGACGGGTCGGCCCGGCTGTGGAACATGGAGGACGGCTCGCAGATCGCCCTGCTCCACGGCCATGCGCACGCCATCACCTTCGCGCGGTTCAGCCCCGACGGCGACATCGTCGCGACCACATCGTGGGACAATTCCGCGAGGCTCTGGTCCGGGCACACGGGCGCACCGCTGGCGACCGTGCCGGGAAACGGTGTGTTCCACGAGGTCGCCTTCGCCGACGACGGCAAGCGGCTCGCGACCGTCTCGCGCGACGGGCAGGTGCGGCTTCTGCGATCGGAATCGCCGGGGAACGCGATCCTGCGACGGCCTGCCACCGATGGGCGAGCGATTGCGGGAACCTTACCCGAGCTGAGCGCCATCGATCCGGCCGTCCATCTCGGCTTCAGCCTGGACGGAACCCGAGTGGTCACGACGAGCCCCGAATACGACAAGCTCGCCCTGTGGGATCTCGAACGCCGCGCCTGGTTGGGCGACGTCGAGGGCAAGCGCTTCGCCCATCGCCGACCCGACACCACAGAGATCGCAACCTACAGGACACCGCTGAAGCCGGGATTTCCAGCCGTCGAAATGCAGCCGGACGGGTCCGGACGTTGGGTCCTGCCGCGCGATCCCGAGAACGAGGGTCCGTTCCGCCGGCGGAACGAGCGATCGATCTACGATTTCGACTGGGTCGTCCGCGGCGACGGAAAGCGCGCCATCGGCGTACCGGACTGGGTCGATCCGGACGTGAAGTCCGAGATGCTCGGCTCGCGTGACAAGCATCCGCTCAAGCTGATCGATACCGAATCGCGAAAGGGGCTCGCCGATCTCGTCGTCGACGGCTGGACGGGGAGCGCACGGTTCACCCGCGACGGTGCGAAAGTGATCGCGCGGCTGAACACGCCGAAAGAGTGGAGAAGCGACGACGGCCGCCGTTTCGCCGTCTGGGATGCGGGTACCGGAGCCTTCCTGGGCGCCTCACCGGACATCGACCGAGACACCGACCTGTTCGATCCGTCACTCGACGGGCGCTTCGTGGCCATTGCAAGACAAGGTCAGTTCTGGGTCACGGTGTTCGACACGACCCAAGGGTGGCGTCGCTGGGACACTTATCTCGACGACGAGATCACGGCCATCGGCCTGTCGAACGGCGGTGCCTTTCTCGCGGTCGGCACCCTGCACGGTCGCGTCGAGGTCATCGATACCCGCCGCGCCTTCACGACGGTCGCCTCGGCACAGCCCTCGCAGAAGGCCATCCGCAGGGTCGTCATCTCGGAAGACGACAGGCTGGTCGCCGCCGCCGACGAGATCGGTACCGTCACGGTGTCGAGCCGCGAGAACGGCACGCTGCTTTCGGAGGCCAGGCTGGCGAAGCCGCCGCGCGTCATGCGCTTCTCGCCGCAATCGGACAGGCTCGTGTCGCTTCTGGCCGACGGGTCGCTGCACGTCCTGACGGACGGCTTCGGCAAGTGGGACATCGGGACCGACGCGGACATCGTGGATTGGGGGCACGGCAATGGTGCGTCCTCCCTCTCGCCCCTCGATCGCATACGCCTGAACATCGCCTCGGACGGCCGCCGCCGGCCGGACGGTGCGATCCGGACACCCGTGCCTCCCGCTCCGCTTGCCCTGCCGCGGTCCGCCGCGCGCGTCGCCCGGTCTCCCGCGCTCGCGCGATGCGATCTCGCGGCCGGAGATCCGCTCGACCGCGACCGCCAGGCGGATGTCGCCTCGCGTCCGATCGCTGACCCCGCGGCGGCGCTGGGCGCCTGCGATGCGGCCCTCAACGAGGCGCCGACGGATCGGCTACTGCGATACCAGCGCGGCAGGGCGCTGCTGGCGCTCGGGCGGCGTGCGGAGGCCCTGCTCGCGTTCCGCGAAGCCGCGCAGGCCGGACACGCGGCGGCGATGTGGACCTTGAGCCGAAACCTCTCGGATACGGCGGAGGCGTTGCCGGAGATGGGTACGGCGGCGGACTGGCTTGCCCGCGCCGTCGCCGCAGGCGATACGAGCGCGCTCAGTTTGCGGGCTCGGGAACTCGCGGAGACCGCCGACAGCGATGCGGCCCTGACCGAGGCATTCCGCTACGGCTTCGCCGCCGTGAACGTGCGTCCCGCCACGATGGTCTTCCTCCTCGGCACCGACATCGAGACCGCGCGGGCCGTCACAGGGTGGCGCCGGCGTGCCCTGCGGCTCTACGAGATCGGTCTCGCCCTGGCGGAGACCGAGACGGAGGCTCCGCCCAGTCGCGAAGAGCCCTGGCGCGCGACCGCGATCGAGAACCTGCGCAACCACGTCCGCGTCATGCCGAAGACGGAGGTGATCGCGATGCGCAGGGACGCCGTGCGGTTCGTCCAGGCGGCGTTCCTGCAGGGCCGGACCGATCCGCCGAAGCCGTGATGCCGCCGCGCAGCAGGGACACGCGGCGGGACTCCCAAAGCAGCGATCCGGCTAAGGGAACAGGTGTTCCGCCTTGATCTGCAAGGCGGCGGCGCGCCGTCCGAGGGCGTAGTCGTCCGGGATGTTCGCGGGATCGTCCATCAGCTGGAGGCGGGCGACCTGCACCGGGTCGATGTCGACGCCGAGTTCGCGCTTGAGCCAGTCCTGCTCCAGCCGCACGTCGTAGCGCAGGAATCGGAACTGGTTGCCGAATTGCGGCACCTGCGGACCGAGGTCCCCGACCTCGGAATTGATCGGCCACGGTGTCGGGGACTGGCCGAGCCAGGTCATCATGGTGAGCGTCAGCAGTTCGGAATCCGCGATCTGAGCCGCCAGTGCCTTGACCGCGAGGCCGATCGCACCGGAGCGCCGGGCCTGGGCGGCGGACAATCGCGACCGGAACGAGCCGGTGCCGACCGACACGATCGTGAGGTTGTCCGGCCCCAGCCTCCAGTCGAGGCCGAAGCCCGGCAGGACGGCCATCATCAGGGCGGCGAGCGATGGGTTGTTGTGCGGGGTCAGGCTGCCGTCGAGGAAGAGGCCGCCCGGCGTTCCGTCGACGATGTCGATCAGCTCCGGGTCGAAATAATGCGGGGCCGCCGTGCTGGCGCGAACCACCTTGGCCAGCTTGAGGTGCCTGTTTCCGATGAACGATCCGTCTGCCGGCGTCTCCCAGAAGGCGGAACGGGGATTGTTGGCTAGGATCCAGGTGCTGCCGGTATCCATCCGCTTGATGATGATGCACAGGCCGGTCCGCAGATCGTCCGTCCCCAGGGTGCGATCCGCCATCACGGCGTCGAGTTCGGCCGCGAGGACCTTGGCGTCGAACTTCGCCTGGAGCCCCAGAATGCGGAATCGTGGCCGGCGGAAGATGCGCGGACCGATCCGTTCGTAGAGGGCACGCACGTCGGCCGCGCGATACCCCAGGGCAAGCGCTGACGCGATGATCGCGCCGGTGGACGTCCCTGCGATCAGGTCGAACCAGTCGCAGAGCCGGACCGGACGGCCTTCGGCACGCTCGATCACGGCTTCGATCTCTTCGAGAAACGCGATGGTGATGGCGCCCCGGACGCCACCGCCGTTCAGGGCGAGGATGCGCTTGGGACCCGACCCGAACAGGTGTGGGTCCCGCCCCGCATCCGGCGCCGGCCGGCCGACTACGCCCACATCGTCACGGCTCACCGGCGTCTCCTGCGCGAGTCTCGGCTGCGGGGTCGACGCAGCCGTCGGTCCGCTCGCGCAGGCGGGCGACATCCTCCGCTGCGAGCCCGGCCGGACCGGCGCTTCGCGTCGGCGGCGGTCCGAGGAATTGCAGCGTGACGTTCGGGATCGACACGGCGCGCAAGGCCAGCGGCCACGCGGCGGCCTCGGTCAGATCGAGGGCGAGGACGAGATGCTCGCCGCCCTCCGGAGCGAAGCGGTCGAGGATCGCGGCGGCGGCCTCGGGGGCTCGCGGGTCGACCCGGACCACGCGCTCCCGCCGGATCTCGCGGCCGACACGCGCCAGGATCGCGGGGATACGCGCGACCACGGTGCGGACCTGGTCCTGCACCGCCGATGGCAGATCCGCCCATTCCACCAGCGCCGGATGCCGGAAGCATAGGTCGTCGCGCTTCTTGCCGTACTGCCAACCGGCCAATCGCCGCTCGGCGAGCCAGCGCCCATGCTCGGCCGTGGCGATCGTCTCCAGATCCTGCTGGGAGAGGTCGTAACACCGCGGCTCCACGGCCGGGCACGAGCGCAGGCCTGCCGCCCGGAGCTTGAATTCGAGGTGGTCGGCGAACAGGCGGTTCGAGCGCCGGAACAGTTCGGGCAGCGCGATCCAGGGCTGCCGGCTCGGCCCGTCTCCGGGCTGGCCGTCCAGCGTATCGAGATAGGCCTCGTGGCTGGCGCGCGCCAGCACGTCGACATCGCCATCGGCGATGACGCCCGCGGCCAGGAGCTCGGACCGGTCGCCGAACGGCACCAGCCGATCGGGCAGCAGGTCGTTGCCCTGTGCGCGGGCGAGGATGTCGCCGAGCTTGCGCCGCTCGGCGGTACGGACGAAGACCGGGATGGCGAGACGGCCCTGGCGATCCAGCATCTCGCGCGCCTGCGTCGCGACGAACAAGGCCTCCTCATCGTCCGGGATGCAGACGAACACCGCTTCGATCCGGCGGGCCGAAAGCAGGTCCGACAGCTGCTTGCAGTTCTCGGGCTGATCCGGGGTCAGGTGTGCCTTGACCGGCTCGATCTCGGCGATCGCGTCGGCGCCCGGATGCAGCAGGCGGAACTTGGCCTCCGCCGCCTCCGCCGCCTTGTCGAGCACGGCGATCCGCAGGCGGCATCCGGGCAGGGCGAAGGCCGTGCGGAGCCCGTGCGCCACGACCGCGTGACCGACATCGCCGAAGCCGATCACGGCGATGTCGGACCGGGCCGGGCGGCCCGCTGCGAACGCCGCGAAGACGGGCCGCTGAAACAGCAGCCGCGCCGCGACCTCCGACCGGTTCAAAATCCGGAACTCGACCGCCGCCGAGCCGAGTCCGACGGCGTTCTGGCTGAGAAAGCGCTCGAACAGCCAATCCGCGCGCATTTCCGGCACGATCGCGAGCCTGCCGGCGCCGCGAAAGGTCGAGGCGGAGCGCTCCGCGGCAGCGAGCGCGATCTCGAGGTTGGCGGCATCGTTCCCCGTCGCGACCACGAGCGCTCTGGCCCGCGGCAGGCCGGCGATGCCCAGCACGGCCGCGGATCTGGCATCGCCCTGGATCGTCGGCGCGCCGGCATCCTCCACCGCAAGCGCGTTGACGGAGGAGGCGTCGAGATCGACGGTCACCACCCGCTCGCCGGCCTCGCGCAGGCCCTCGGCGATCGCGCGCCCCGTGCTCCCGAGGCCGCAGACGATGACATGGCCGCGGCTGCGCCGGGCGAAGGCGACCTTGATGTCGCGGCGCAGGCTCTGCAGGAAGAGTTTGGCAGCGGCGAGTACGGCCGCCAGGGGCATCAGCCACTGCGCGAAGACGAGCTGCCAGGGGTCCTTGCCGAAGCCGAAACTGCCGCGGCCGCGCACGAGATCGAACGATTTGCCGACCTGCTCCAGCGTGGACGGCCGCACGCACGGCTCGCCGACGCAATGCTGATCGAAGCCCCAAAAGGCGAGACCGAATGCGAGCGCGGCGAAGGGCGCGAGCGCGAGCCAGGAGCTGTTCCTGAACTGACTGCCGCCCCGGGTGCTCGACGCCTGAGCCATGCCACCTTCCGCAACCCGAAGAGAGGATGGACACCGTCCGCCCCGACGACGATCTCCGACCACGCCGTCACCCGGTTGGAGCAACCCACACGGTGAGGGCCGTCAGACCCGTGGTACGCCCGTGCCATTTACCGTAAACCGCACGGACCTGTACTCCGGTGCGACGGCTGTCCCAGGTTTATCGCGGTTCTTTCCTCCCACCACGGGCCGGGATAGCCGATGAGGAGGTAGAACCTGCCGCTTCACGACCACACCTCGTCAGCCGACGCGGCATCGGCGGTTCCGCCGCGCCCCGTCCTCGCCCTGCGCATCGGCGTCACCGGCGCCCGCGACCTCGACGAACGGCCGGCGGAGACGCAGGCCGAGATCCGGCGCCAGGTCCGATCGGTCCTGGAGGCCGTGCGGGATCAGGCCCGGTCCATCGACGGCGAGACCGGGGCGCGCGCCGTCTACGGGGCCGAGCGGGAGCGGCCGAGGCTACGGCTGCTGTCGCCCCTGGCCGAAGGTTCAGACCGCCTCGTGGCGGAGATCGCCCTGGAGCTCGGTTACGAGCTCGACGTCGCGCTGCCGTTTGCGCGCGCGGACTACGCGAAGGATTTCACGGACGGCGCGAGCCGCGCGGCCTTCGAGCGTTTTCTCGGCCCGGACACCGCACCGGCCGCCTACCTCGCCTTGGACGGCGGACGGGGCGACGACGAGGCCCGCAGCTACGAGGCGGTGGGCCGTCTCGTGGTGCGCAACTGCGACCTCCTGATCGCGGTCTGGGACGGGAGACCGGCGAAGGGCCGGGGCGGAACCGCCGACATCGTCCGGTTTTCCGCGCGGTTCGGGCCTCCGATCTGGTGGATCGACGCGACGGCGGCGGCACCGGTGCGGTTCATCCAAACTCCCGCGGACCTGCGCTCCCCGGACCGGGCGCCGCAGGCTGAGGCTGCCGCGAGCCTCCTGGCCGGGATGATCCGCTCGGTGCTGCTCCCGCCGCATTCCCGTCGCCACCAGCACAGCCTGATCGGCCGCACCCTGCACGCGCTGCACGGCAGAGGGCGTCGCAAGCCGCTCCGGCACGATGGGCATTCGGAACCGCAATCCGATCCGAACGCAGCGGGCACGGCCGGAGCCGACGATCCGCTCCACGCTTATCTCAATGACCGCCAACAACCGGAGAATCCGTTCTGGCGCCTGTACGGCTGGGGCTATCGTGCGATCGGTGGAGCGCGGACCGTACCTCGGCCGCCTCCGACGCCGGTTCCGCCGGGCCCGAGCGCCTATTGGGAAGCCCTGTACCGGCCTGCCGACCGCGCCTCGACGGATTACGGCAACCGCTACCGGTCGTCCTACCTGTGGATCTTCGTCCTGGCGACCTTGGCGGTGGCCAGTGCCGTCCTGGCCCTCGCCCACGAGCCGATCAAGCTCGCGGCGACCACGGTCGAGATCCTGCTGCTGCTCGCGATCCTCGGGCTGGTCGCGACGAACGAGCGCCGCAACTGGCACGGACGCTGGATCGCCTGCCGGCTCCTGGCGGAACTCTGCCGCAAGCAGGGCGCCCTCGCCGCTTTGGGCTGGAGCCTGCCGCCGCCGAACCTGAGCCGCAGCCTGTACGCCGCCGTTCCCGAGCATGCGGAGCACGCGCCGCCGGAGGCCTGGGTCGGCTGGTATTTCGGCGCCGCCCTGCGCGCGGCGCCGCTGCCGGCCGGCGACTTGCTTGGCGAACGCCTGGCGGCCATCCGCGAGTACCTGCGCGTCTCGCTGGTGCAAGAGCAGCAGCTCTATCATCTCGACCGCCGCATGCGCAGCCGGCGGGTGGGCCGGTGGCTCGTTCAGGCCGGCGAATACGCCTTCCTCGCGACGCTGATCCTGGTCGTCGCCAAGCTCGTGCTGGTCGCGGCATCCGCCGGGCACGGAACCGGCGATCACGCGCATGAACTTCACGGCCTTATCGTCCTCCTCGGCTCGCTCGCGGCCGTATTGCCCGCCGTCTCCGCGGCGTTCGTCGGCATCCGCGCCTATGCCGAGCTGGAGCTTCTGGAACAGCAATCGGCCCGCATGATTCGTGTGATGGACGCCGCTGGCGCCCGGATCGACGCCCTGAACCTCGCCCGGCCCCTCGCCTCGCAGGATCTTGCCGCCGAGGTATTCGAGGTTTCGTCGGAGATGCTTCAGGATGTCGGTGGCTGGGCCGACCTGTTCCGCGTCAAGGCCGTCGAGGCCGGATGAGGCTCGAAGAGCCGTCGATGTGTCCGTCCCCGTCCCGTCAGCCGCCGACACCCAGGGCGAGGCCGGCGAGCATCGCCAGCCCGAGCACCAGCACGAAGGCGGCCGCCGCGAGCTCCAGTCCGCCGACGGCGAGCATTCCGGTGGTGCCCCGCCCGCCTGCGAGCCGCAGAGCCAAGCCCTTGGCGAACACCGCGAGGCTCGCCAGGGCGCCGGTGGTGAGCGCGGTCCCGAGCGCCATGGCGAACGTCGCGGCGATGCCCGCTGCCAGCAGCCCCTGCGAGGCGGAAAACACGAGGATCAGCACGGCGCCGGCGCAGGGCCGCGTGCCGGCCGCCAGGACGACGCCGGCCCGCTCGCGCCAGGTCTCCAGCCGCACCACCGTGTCGGCATCGGTAAGGTGGACATGCCCGCAACCCGGCCCGCAGGCGGCGGCCTGATCCGACGTTGCGAGTGCGGCGAGCCGTCCGGCCTTGCGCCATGTCACGGCCGCGCCGACCAAGGCGACGAGGGCGAAGCTGACGGTCTCGATCAGCGTTCCGGCCCGCGTCATCCCGGCAGCGGTCGCGTTCAGCAGCAGCACGCCGATCCCGACGATCGTGATCGCGACCAGCGCCTGAAGCATCGCCGCGGCGAAGCTCAGCGCAAAACCCCGGCGCAGGGTCCGCTCGCCGGCGACGATGTAGCCCGCGATCACGGCCTTGCCGTGGCCCGGGCCGGCCGCGTGGAAGATGCCGTAGGCGAAGCCGAGCAGCGCTAGCGGTCCCCAATCGCCACCCTGCTTCAGCGCGGAGACCGCCCCCTGCAGGCTGCGCGAAAAACTCGCCTGCACTGCGAGCAGCCAGCCGCCGAGGCCGGTCGCCGCGGGCGCCGCCTCGCGAAAGCCGATGCCGAAGGGCGAGCGCGGCGGCGGCGCGGTCAGGCCCGGCGCGATCGACCAGGCGAGCAGCGCGAGGATGGCCGCAGCCGACGTCACCGCTGCAGCGGCCAGCGCCAACCGAAGGGCGAGGCGGCTGCGTGCGGTCTGCGCGGAGCCGAGGGCGACGCCTACGGACACGCGACCAGCGCCCGGTTCGCGTATTGCACGCCCAGCGTCGAGGCTGCGGTGAGCGCCTCGAAGAAGGCCTCCGTCATCGGCTGGCCGGCCTCCGCCGTCTTCGGCTCGGTGGTCTTGGGGCGGTTGATGGTGACGGCGCAACCGGTCGGCGCGCCCTTGAGGAGAACGGCGTCGGCGCTTTCGGCGAGGCCGAAGGACACGAAGTAGGTCGGATCGTAAACCTCGAGCGCCGCGACGCCGCGCCCCTGGGCGGCCGGCGTCTTGAGCGGCAGCAGGAAACTCAGGGTCAGCCTGTCGCCCTCCATCACCATGCGCGGCTCGCGCGGCTCGGCGAAGGCCTGCTCCCGGCCCGCGACCTTCAGCTTGGTGAAGTAGGCGAACTCGGCGAGGTTCGCGGTGTTTTCGGCCGCCAGCCCCTGCAGCTCCTCGGAGGACAGCTTGCCGTCCTTGTCGGTGTCGAGCCCCTGCGTGACGAAAGCCGTGTAGGCGGCATCGAACATCCAGCTATGGCGGACCCCGGCGACCTTGCCGGCCTCGTAGGCGATCTCGGCCTTCGAGACGACCCAGACATGCGGATGCGCCAGCGCCGGCCCGGCGAGCGCGATGCCGGCGACAAGGAAGGCGCAACGCAGGAAACAAGCGATCGGCATGCGGGTCACGGACACTCGCGGCTCGTGAGAGACGCATCGAAACGGGGTGCGCGCGAAGGTGCCGGGTGGGTGGGGCGAAAGCGAGGCGTGGCAGGCCGACCACCGATCCTCGACAGCCTTCCGATGCCTCACTACACGGGCACGGCTTCGCCCGTGCAGCATGGGCGGCCTGCCGATTCCGAAAAGTTCGCCTCCCATGCCTGACCTCCTCCTCGAACTCCTCTCGGAAGAAATCCCGGCGCGCATGCAGCGGCGCGCGGCCGAGGATCTGAAGAAGCTCGTCACCGACGCGCTGGTGGAACGGGGCTTTTTGTATGAAGGCGCCAAGGCCTTCGCGACGCCGCGCCGGCTGGCGCTGCACGTCGCCGGGCTGCCTCCGCGGGGCGAGGCCGTGCGCGAGGAGCGGCGGGGACCGAAGGTCGGCGCGCCGGAGGCCGCCGTGCAGGGCTTTCTGCGCGGGGCCGGCCTCACGAGCCTCGACCAAGCCACCACGATCACCGATCCGAAGAAGGGCGAATTCTACCTCGCCGTGATCGAGCGGGCCGGCCGCGAGACCCTCGACGTGCTGGCCGAGATCCTGCCCGCGATCATCAAGAGCTTCCCCTGGCCGAAATCGATGCGCTGGGGCGCAGCCTCGGCGCAGCCCGGCGCCCTGCGCTGGGTGCGCCCGCTGCAATCCATCGTCGCCACCTTCGGCCCCGAGACCGAGACGCCCGAGGTGGTGCCGTTCTCGGTCGACGGCATCGTCGCCGGCACCACGACCCGCGGCCACCGCTTCCTGGCGCCCGGCCCGATCGAAGTGCGCCGCTTCGACGACTACGTGCAGGCGCTGGAGCGGGCCAAGGTCGTGCTCGACGCCGACCGGCGCAAGGACATCATCCTGCACGACGCCCGCGACCTCGCCTTCGCCCGCGGGCTCGACCTCGTCGAGGACGAGGGGCTCTTGGACGAGGTCGCCGGCCTCGTCGAATGGCCGGTGGTGCTGATGGGCTCGTTCGACGAGGCCTTTCTGGACATCCCGGCCGAGGCTATCCGCGCCACCATCCGCGCCAACCAGAAGTGCTTCGTGCTGCGCAAAAGCGGCTCGGAGGCACTGGCCCCCGCCTTCGTCCTGGTCTCGAACCTCGTCGCCTCGGACGGCGGCGCGGCGATCACCGCCGGCAACGAGCGCGTGGTCCGCGCCCGGCTCTCGGATGCCAAGTTCTTCTGGGAGACGGACAAGGCCGCAGGCCTCGAAAGCCGGCTACCGAAGCTCGACCAGATCGTTTTCCACGAGAAACTGGGCACGCAGGGCGAGCGCGTGGCCCGGATCGCGGCGCTGGCCCGCGAACTCGCGCCGCTCGTCGGCGCCGACCCGGATCTCGCCGAGCGCGCGGCCCGGCTCGCCAAGGCCGATCTCGTCACCGAGATGGTCGGCGAGTTTCCCGAGCTGCAGGGCCTGATGGGCCGGAAATACGCCGCGCTCCAGGGCGAGCCCGAGAGCGTCGCCGCCGCGATCGAGGAGCACTACAAGCCGGTCGGCCCCTCCGACCGCGTGCCGACCGACCCGGTCTCGATCGCCGTGGCGCTGGCCGACAAGCTCGACACGCTGGTGGGGTTTTGGGCCATCGATGAGAAGCCGACGGGGAGCAAGGATCCGTATGCGCTGCGGCGGGCGGCGCTTGGGGTGATCCGCCTCGTAACCGAAAATGATATCAGAGCCCAACTACTTCGTTTGTTTGCGCTGTCTTTTGCAAGAAGCTATGCGGGAATACAGTTAAATCAGATATCAGAGGCATCGGATCGCGTTCAAGAGCTTCAGAAATCGCAGATAGATCCTATCGAAATCCAACGGCTACTCGATGTGATTAGTAAGGAAGTCACGCCAGAGGGCGCCAAGCGCTTTGCTGATAGCACCGGCCAGTTGGCCTGGGAGGTAGCTAATGCATTGCTGGCCTTCTTCGCCGACCGCCTCAAGGTATATCTCCGCGACCAGGGCGCCCGCCACGACCTGATCGACGCCGTCTTTGCGCTGCCCGGCCAGGACGATCTCCTGATGGTCGTCCGTCGTGTCGAGGCGCTCGGCCAGTTCCTCGGCACGGATGACGGCAAGAACCTGCTCGTGGGCGTCAAGCGCGCCTCGAACATTCTGCGCATCGAGGAGAAGAAAGACGGCCGCGCCTACGAGGCCGAGCCGGATGCCGCCCTCATCGCCGCCTCCGGCCAGCCGGAGGAGCAGGCGCTGGCCGAGGCCCTGACGGGCGCGCGGGCCGACGCCTCGGCCGCGGTCGCGGCGGAGGACTTTTCGGGAGCGATGCGGGCGCTGTCGCGGCTGCGGGCGCCGGTAGATGCCTTCTTCGAAAAAGTCACCGTCAACGCCGACGATCCGGCGGTGCGGGGCAACCGGCTGGCGCTGCTGAATGCGCTGCGTGCGGCCACGCGCGAAGTGGCGGATTTTTCGCGGATCGAGGGGTGACGCCGGCGCCCGACTGGCCATGACGGCAGGGCGCGTGCCCCCTCTCCCCGCACGCGGGGAGAGGGCCGAATGCACCTCGTCGTGCATTCGGCTAGCGGAGGCGAAGCTGAAGCGACGGTGAGGGGGCTTCGACGGATGAGGCTCCTCCGCAGAGGCCCCCTCACCTTCGGCTGCCGCCTCGCTTCATGCCCCGACAAGGGGGCATGAAGCCCTCTCCCCGCGTGCGGGGAGAGGGGGCGCGCGGCGCCGAAAGGCCTGGACGGAAAACGTTAGGCCGGCATCCCGGCCGTCTCGAACAGAAAATCGTCGGCCGCGGGAATCGTGACCGCCAGGCTGCTGGCGCCGTAGGAGGCCTTCGACAGGCGCCAGGGGCGCTCGGCGCGGGCGCGGATGGCCTCGGAAGGGCGCAGGCGCCGCATGGCGCCGTCCTCGGCGACCTCTTCGATGATCAGGAAGCCGTAGACCTGCAGGCGGGAGGCGATGAGCTTGGTGTCGCGGTCGTCGGCAGCGAGCACCAGGGTGCCGGTGGCGTAGACGGCGTCCATCAGGCTGCGCTGGTGGGCGCGTTCCCGGCCGCGAGCCCCGAGCGCTACGCTCTCTGCCGAGCGAGCCGCACCCGCCGCCAGCAGGCCGGCGGGCCTGCGGAAGGGGATGACGTTGTCCGTCGCTGCCGCACTACGCATACGCAACACCCTCGTCTCGAACACGGACCGGCGGGCACGCTCAGGGGCGCCCTTCCGGTGTTCGCGACGATGGTCCGAGTCGGCTTAATGCCCGCTTAGCCATGCCGGCCGGCGGGTGTCCCGGATCGTTCCGGGTTGGGATTTCAGCGCAAGGCCACCGCGAAGGCGCCCTCGGTCTTTCCCCTGATCTCGTCCTCGCTCACGCCCTCGGCGAGTTCGACCAGCGTCATCCCGCCATCGCCGTTCTTGTCGATGGTGAAGACGCCGAGATCGGTGATCACCATGTCGACGACCTGGGTGCCGGTGAGGGGCAGGTCGCAGGCCTTGAGGAGCTTGGGGCTCTCGGAACCGTCCTTGTTCCGGGCGACGTGCTCCATCACCACCACGACCTTCTTGACGCCGGCGACGAGGTCCATGGCGCCGCCCATGCCCTTCACCATCTTGCCGGGGATCATCCAGTTGGCGAGGTCGCCGTTCTCGGCGACCTGCATCGCGCCGAGGATCGACAGGTTGATGTGGCCGCCGCGGATCATCCCGAAGGAATCGGACGACGAGAAGTAGCTCGTCGTCGGCAGCGCCGTGATGGTCTGCTTGCCGGCGTTGATCAGGTCGGGGTCCTCCTCGCCCTCGTAGGGGAAGGGACCCATGCCGAGCATGCCGTTCTCCGACTGGAGCTGCACCGTCATGCCGTCGGGAATGTAGTTCGACACCAGCGTCGGGATGCCGATGCCGAGATTTACATAGAAGCCGTCCTGCAGCTCCTTGGCGGCGCGCTCCGCCATCTGGTCACGGGTCCAGGCCATCGTTTTGCTCCTTCCCCTGGGATCAGACCGCGCCGCCGCCGGCTGCGGCCGGGGCTGCATCCTTGCGCTTGCGCGTGGTGCGCTGCTCGATCTGCTTCTCGCGGACCGGCACGTGGATGATGCGCTTGATGAAGATGCCCGGCGTATGGATGAAATCCGCGTCGAGCTCGCCCGGCTGAACGAGGTGCTCGACCTGGGCGACCGTGACCTTGGCGGCGGTGGCCATCATCGGATTGAAGTTCCGCGCCGTCTTCCGGTAGATCAGGTTGCCCTCGGTATCGCCCTGGTAGGCGTGGACGATGGCGAGGTCGGCGAAGAGCCCGCGCTCCATCACGTAGTGGTGGCCGTCGAATTCCTTGGTTTCCTTGCCCTCGGCGACCTGCGTGCCGTAGCCGGTCTTGGTGTAGAAGGCCGGGATGCCGGCGCCGCCGGCGCGGATGCGCTCGGCGAGCGTGCCCTGCGGGTTGAACTCGATCTCGAGTTCGCCACCCAGGAACTGGCGGGCGAACTCCTTGTTCTCGCCGACATACGACGAGATCATCTTCCGGATCTGGCGGGTCTCGAGCAGCTTGCCGAGGCCGACGCCGTCGATGCCGGCATTGTTCGAGATGACGGTGAGGTCCTTGACGCCCGAGGCCACGATCGCGTCGATCAGCTCGTCGGGGATGCCGCAGAGGCCGAAGCCGCCGGCCATGATCGTCATGCCGTCGCGCAGCAGCCCGTCCAGGGCCGCCTTCGGATCCGGGTGCACCTTCTTCATCGAGTCCGTCCTCAGAAAACCGCCCGCCCGCCTGTCCGATGAGGTGCGTGCGGGCCTGATGTGCACCGCAGCGTGGGTCGTCGTCAAACCTGCGACGCAATTGGGCGCAACGAGGCACAATGCCCCGGCCGCCGGCGGCGCGCGGAGAGATTTTCTCTCCGACGATCGGCGGAGAGACAAGTCGCTCGGGACCGGTTAGGGATTTCGCTCGACAGCCGCCGACACGGGCGGCCCGCGAGCGCCTGGCCGATCTCTTAAACGGAACCCGGTTTCGCAATCGCGCGCCCCTCACGGAGTGCCATGACGCCGCGCCGCACCCTGACAGTCCTCGGCCCGGCCGGGGCGCTCTGCGCCATGATCTCCGGGCTCGTCTGCGGGTGCGTGCCCTGGTCCGTCGACGTGCCGAGCGCGGCCGCCTTCGTCGGCCGGGGTCTCGCCGAGAGCTACGGCATCGCGCTGACGACACGGGGCCGCTCCGAGGTCTCGCTGCTGCCCCTGCCCCGGATCGGCTTCTCCGACGTGCGGCTCAGCGCGGGCACCGCGGAAGGGCCGGTGCTCACGGAGGGCGGCAGCCTCACGGTACAGCTCAGCCTCGCTTCCCTGCTGCTCGGCCGGGCCGAGGTGGTCGCGCTCGGCCTCGACGGCGCGCAGGTCGCGCTGCCCGCGAGCGACGACGACACACGCTGGTCCGGCCCGCTGCAGCGGATCGCAGCGACGCTGTCCGGCGGGGACGTCTCGCATCCGCGCCGGATCACCCTGACCCACGCCACCGTCACCGGCCGCGACCCGCGCGACGGCCGCGCCGAGACGGCGCGCGACGTCGACCTCGCACTGTCCTGGCCGCTCTGGAGCGACAAGGCGGCCTTCGCCGGCGGCTTCACCTGGAACGGGACCACGGCGCGCTTCACCCTCGCGTCCCTGCGCCCCGGCGATCTCCTCGCCGGCCGCGAGACGCCCTTCCGCGCCGCCCTGACCTGGCCGGCGGGATCCCTCGCTGCGGACGGAAGCGGGGGCTTCAAGGACGGCCTGACGCTGGCGGGACAGGGCAGCCTCACGACCCGCTCGCTGCCCGAGACGCTTGCCTGGATCGGCAGCGATATCGGGCTCGCTCCGCTGATGGAGGCGTTCGCGATCGAAGGGAGCTTCGAAGCCTCGCGCGACGGACTGCGGCTGCCTTCCATGCGCGTCAGCGCCGGTAACACGGTGCTCGAAGGCGCCGGCTCGGCCGAGATGACCGGGCGCCGGCCCTCGATCCGCGCGACGCTCGATGCCCCGGACATCAACCTCGCCCCGGTCCTGGCCGGGATCCTGCGCGTCGCGGGCCTCGACGGGGACGAGGGCTGGGGCCGGCGCCCGCTGGCGCTCGGGCCGCTCACCGGCGGGGACCTCGACCTGCGCCTGTCGGGCGGCAGCGCCCGGATCGGCCCCATGGTGCTCGAAGACCTTGCCTCCAGCGTGATCGTACGCGCCGACGGCATCGACGTGACCCTCGGGCGGGCGAGCCTGCGCGGCGGCACCCTCAAGGGCCGTTTCGCCCTTGCCTCGCCGGCCGGATCGGCCTCCGACGCGATCGAGGTCAGGACACAGGGCTACTTCGACGGGGTCGACCTCGGCACCGTGCTGACCGATCTCGGCGAGGCGGGCTGGATGCTCGGCACGACGCGGGGCAGCTTCAGCGTCGAGGGCCGCGGACGCGATGCCGCCGGCCTCGTCCAGACGATCAACGGCCGCGCCACGCTCGGCGTCGACGGGGGCGCCATCGCCGGACTCGACCTCGCCGACGTGATCCATCGCGGCGGCGCGGTGGCACAGGGCGCGCTTGCCCGCCGCAACGGCCGCACCGCCTTCGAGCGGGCCGGCATCACCCTCGCGTTCAATGACGGCATCGGCGAGATCGAGGAGGGCGGCCTGACCGCCCGGAGCCTGACGGCGCGCCTGCGCGGCCGGATTTCTCTGCCCGAACGCAGCTTCCTCGCCCGCGCCGCCCTGCTGCCGCGCAAGGGCACCACGGACTCCGCCTCGCTCGGGGTGCCGACCGCGTTCGAGATCGCCGGTCCCTGGAACGCCGTCGCCGTCCGCGCCGGCACCCGCAGCGACGTCGCCGACCCCGCCGACGCCCTGGTGCGCGCGCCCGCCGCGATCGTGCCCGGCCTGCCGACGCAGGTACGCGCCTACGTGCCGTGAGGCTTGGGGCCGGCGAGCCTCTGTAACTTTCCGGCCATTCCAGGCGTAGGACAGGCCGGAGCGGTGGCCCTTGTCCGACGTCGCCGGCTTCCTGCCGGTGGCGACATGCGCCGGACGGTCGTTATCAGGTAGGCTGACGCGATGATCCGGCTATTCACAGCGTTTGCCCTCCTGCTCGGCGCCCTCGCCGGTGCGCAGGCGCTCGTCCCCAAGCAACCGAAGGACCTCGTCCAGGCGAGCCTCGTCGCCGAACCCTCCGCCGTGGCGCCGGGCTCCACGGCGGCCGTCGGCATCCGCATGGCGATGAAGCCGGGCTGGCACGTCTATTGGCGCAATCCGGGCGATTCCGGCCTGCCGCCGGAGATGGCCTGGGATCTTCCCCGAGGGGTCGGGGTCGGCCCGGTGCAATGGCCGGCCCCGGAGCGCCTGCCGGTCCAGACCCTGATGAACTACGGTTACGAGGGCGAGGTGGTGCTGCTCGTGCCCGTCAGCGTGCCGAAAGACTATTCCGGCACCTCCGTCCGGCTCGCCGGCAAGCTGTCGTACCTCGTCTGCGAAGAGATCTGCATTCCCGGCTCGGCCGATCTCGAATTGTCGCTCCCGGTCGCCGCCGCGGACGCGCCGCCCACGCCCGATCCGGCTTCGACCGAACTCTTCGCCAAGGCTCGTGCGGCCCTGCCCGAGCCCTCGCCCTGGCCGTCGCGCCTGTCGCGCCAGGGCGACACGGTCGTGCTGAGCCTCGACCGTACGGGCCTTGCGCCTGACGCGATCGGCGAGGCCGCGTTCTTTCCCTACGGCGAGACGGTGCTCGACAACGCCGCGAGCCAGACTCTCACGGTCGACGCGGCCGGCCTGCATCTCGCCCTGAAGCCGGGCGATGCCGCCAAGCCGCCGACCGACCTGCCCGGCGTGCTGACCTTCACCGAGAACGGCAGGCGCCGCGCCTTCGCCATCGGCGAGCCGCCGCCCGCCGCCGCGGCCCCGTCCGAGGCGGCACCAGCGACGGCACCGACGCCTGTGCCCGCAGAAGACGAAAGCCTGACTTTGTGGAGCGCAGCCGGCCTCGCACTGCTCGGCGGCCTCGTCCTCAATCTGATGCCCTGCGTGTTTCCGGTGCTCTCGATCAAGGTGCTGAGCCTCGTGAAGCAGGCGGGCCAATCCACGACCCGCGTGCGCATCCACGGCCTCGCCTACACTGCGGGCGTGCTCGCGAGCTTCCTCGCGCTCGCCGGCCTGCTGATGGCGCTGAAGGCCGGGGGCGCCACGATCGGCTGGGGATTTCAGTTGCAATCGCCGATCGTCGTGGCCGTGCTCGCCTACGGACTTCTCGCGATGGGGCTGAGCCTGTCGGGCGTGGTGCATCTCGGCGGCGGGATCGCGGGACTCGGCGACGGACTGACACGGCGCGCGGGCTACCAGGGCTCGTTCTTCACCGGCGTGCTCGCGACCCTCGTCGCCACGCCCTGCACGGCGCCGTTCATGGGTGCGGCGGTCGGCTACGCGCTCACGCAGCCGCCGGCGGTGAGCCTCATCGTGTTCGCGAGCCTCGGCCTCGGGCTGGCGTTGCCCTTCCTGGCGTTGACGCTGTTCCCGGGGGCTCTGCGCATCATGCCGCGTCCCGGCGCCTGGATGGACACGCTCAAGGGCGTTCTCGCCTTCCCGGTCTACGCCGCGGTCGCGTGGCTGATCTGGGTGCTGGCGCAGCAGGTCGGGCCGAACGGCCTGCTCGCCGGGCTCAGTGGGCTCGTTCTCGTCGGCTTCGCCGCCTGGGCCTGGGAGCGCGCACGGCTCGGCAGCGGCTGGGGAGGCACCCTCGCGCGCGCCACGGCGCTGGCCGCACTGATCGCGACGGCGGGCCTCGTGGCCGTGCTCGACGGCGATCGGGCCGTGGCCGGCAGCACGGCGACGGCGGAGGGCATCGAGCCGTTCACGCAGGCACGTCTCGACGCCCTGCGCGGCGAGGGCCGCACCGTGTTCGTCGACATGACGGCGGCCTGGTGCATCACCTGCCAGATCAACGAGCGCACGGCGCTGTCGCGCGACGGCGTCAAGGCGGCGTTCCGCGCCAACGGCGTGGTCGTCCTGCGGGGCGACTGGACCAACCAGAACCCCGAGATCACCACGCTCCTGGAGCGCTACGGGCGCAGCGGCGTACCGCTCTACCTGCTCTACCGCGGCAAGGCGGAAGCGAGCGTGCTCCCTCAGATCCTGACCGAGGGCGTTGTGCTGGCGGCCATCGAAAAGCGCGCGGGGCTGGCGCAGCGATGAGGCGACGGCCGGCGTCGTTGACGCTCGTCTGTTGCGCCCTCAGATGGCATCGATACCCGAGGGTGTTTTTGATCTCGGATCCACCATCGTCATTGTGAGCGCAGCGAAGCAATGACGGAGATCGGTCGTCTCAGGCGGTCAGCGCCAGGGCCAGTTGCGGCCGTGACGTCACGCTCGGAGCGCCGACGTCCACCGTCTGGCGTTCGCGGGCGATGAAGGATGCCGGCATCATCGCCTGCATGTCGGCCTCGACCTGACGCAGTTGTGCGTCGGTATGGCCGGGGTGGAGATGGATGATGGCCAACGCCTTGGCGTTGGCGGCCTTGGCCAGTTCGACGCCCTTCTGCCAGGTCGAGTGGCCCCAGCCGGCGCAACGGCAATATTCGCCCTCGGTGAACATGCCGTCGTAGACGATCAGGTCGGCGTCCTGCACGAAGGCGAGGAGCGCCGGGTCCGGCCAGGGATCGGTGTGCTCGATGTCGCTGATCACGCAGAGGCGCTTGCCGGCATGCTCGAAACGGTAGCCGACAGAACCCTGCGGATGGTTGAGCAGGATCGTCCCGACGCGGGAGCCGTCGGCGAAGACCAGCGGCTCGCCGGCCTTGAAGCCGTGATGCTTCAGGCTGCAGGGCAGCACGTCGAGGCTGACAGGAAACAGCGGCGGCGAGAACAGGCGGTCCAGCGCCTCTGTGGCGCAGGCGCCGTCGAGGTTGCCGCAATAGGTGTGGATGGTGCGGGTCTCGTCGAACACGGCGGGCTTGAAGAACGGCAGGCCGGCGGTGTGGTCGAGATGCAGGTGGCTGAACAGCAGGTCGATCTCCTGCGGCAGCCCCTCGGTGTTGCTGCGCCCGAAGGGACCGATGCCCGAGCCGGCATCGAGCACGAAGAGGCGGTCGCCGCAGCGGATCTCCAGGCACGGCGTATTGCCGCCGAACTCGACGTATTCCGGTCCGCTGACCGGCGTGGAGCCGCGCACGCCCCAGAAGCGCAGGGTGAGCGCGTCGTCCGATACGGGACTCGTCGTGTTCATGCGCTTGTACCAGTCGCTCCGGCCGTTTCCGGCGAGCGCTTTCCGTCGCGTCGACATGGGTTCGATTGCGGCCACGGGAGCCGATGCCTCTGTAAAATGCTTACAGGGAAGAGATAGGCGGCGGCTATTCCGCTCCGTGTGCGGGCACGCACACGCCACCGTGAAGGCGGCAAAGGGAATCCAGCCCCTGTCACCTTTGCGCAACGACGTCGACGAGGGGCCGCGCCCCAGCTAGGTCCGGTGGCGTGATGCTGCCGTCACGCGCGCCGCGCAGGATTAGCGGAAGCCGCGTTGCTTCATTCGACGCGATCTCGAACACGAAGCGCGGGGCAGGCGCCTCGTAGGACGGGATGAAGTCCCGCGTCCGGACGCTCGCGAACGGCGTACCCGAGGCGATCGCGGCGGTCCAGACGGCGTCCGGCAGCGGCGCGATCGGCGGCGTCTTGCGCCGGGCCGGGATCAGCACGACTTCCTGCCCCGCATAGGCCAGGGCCTCCGGCCGGCTGACCTCGCCGACCGGCACGCCCCGGCTGATCAGCGCCGCCCAGAAGGGATGCTGGCCGCCATCCGAGTAGGTCGTGCGGATAGCGGCGGCCCCGTCCTCGACGAGGCCCGCGACATGCACGGCCTCTTCCTTCACGCGGGCCGTCGCCAGCGCCTCCTGGTCCCTGTCCTTCAGCGGCACGAAGGCGTAGCGGCCGGCCGTGACGGTCGCTACCGGCTCTTGGCCCGTGGCCTCGAAGCGGTCGGAGCCCTCCTTGAGCTGGCGCCAGAAGGCGATGTTCGGGTCGCTGCGGTAGCGCGCCATGTTCGCGGCGCTCATCCGGAACGGAAAGGACTGGAACTGGAACGCCGCCTGACCTCCGGCAAAGGCCTCGCGCGCCACGGCGAAGAGTTCGCCGGCCACCGTGTCGGTCATGGCGAAGCAGCCCATGGACGAGCAGATGCCGTGCACCATCACCGCCGAGCCGGTATAGCCGTGGGCCTTGTCGTAGGCGTTCGGGTAGCCGACGTCGAAGGACAGGTAGTAATGCGAGTTCGGGTTCATCTGGCTCTTGGCCACGGTGTAGAACCCCTCCGGCGTCTGGCGGTCGCCGGTCTTGGTCTTCGGCCCGAGCTGACCCGACCAGCGGCAGATCGGATACGTCTTGATGAAGACGAAACGGCCGTTGCCAGCCCGCTTCCAGACCTCGATCTCGGAGTCTTTCTTGTAGGCCCGCAGCAAGATCGGCGCCTCGGGGCTGCTGCCCCTGGCCTTGATCAGCGCGAGCGTCGCGGGCGGGATCGGAGCGGAGGCCTTGTCCGCCTGCGCCGTGGCCGGGCCGCCGCCGAGGCAGGCCGCGAGGGCGAGGAGGCGGAGGACCGGCCGAAGACGCAGGAGCATCCGGTTTGCGGGACGCATGCGCCGCCCCGGACCACGCCGCGGTGTCGCGGAATCCGCGGCTTGGTCCGGGTCAGCGATGCCGCATGGTGTTCTCGGGAAACCGGATTCCACTGGTCCGCATCATGCTCTGGAGGACGACGACGCGAATCGCGCGGGTCTCACGAGGATACGGCGACGCCCGTTACGAATGGTCTCGCTTTGCGGCCGATTTGAGGGACTTGCCCGGGGTCGAGGCAACGGTCCCCGGACGGCCCGCTACAGCCCGGCGAGCACCGCCTCGACCCGGTCGAAATACGCGCTCCAGCTCGGAGCCTCGTACCCGGCGAGCCGTGCGGCGAGGTCGGCCCGCAGGGCGGAGGCCGGAGCCGCCAGGGCTTCGATCGCCGTCATCCAGCCGAGCGCGTCGTTCGGGTCGACGAACCGCGCGAAGGCGCCCGCGATCTCGCGCAGCACCGGGATGTCGGAGGCGACGACCGGCAGGCCGCTCGCCGCGGCCTCCAGCACCGGCAGGCCGTACCCTTCCGCGAAGGAGGGCATCAGCAGGGCCGTGGCGCCGCGCATCAGGGCCGCGAGCCCCGGCGTCGTCAGGCCGGCCGCCTCCACGACATGGCCGCGGAGGCCGGGGCAGCGGTCGAGCATGGCGATCGCGCTCTCCGCCTCCCAGCCGCGCCGGCCGACGATCACCAGCCGCGGAGTCCCGGGACCGAGCCGATCCGACAGCCGGCGCCAGACGTTCAGCAGCATCAGGTGGTTCTTGCGCGGCTCGATGGTGCCGCAGGCGAGGAAGGTGGGCCGCCCGCTCGGCGCCAGACCGCCCGCGCCCTTCGAAAACAAGGGCTCGATGCCGAGCGGCGCCGCCGTGATCGGCCGTTCCGGCAGGCCCCGCGAAGCGAAGTGGCGGCCGAGGCGGTCGCCGACATCCGCCGTGTCGACGAGGATGTGGGCGGCGTGGCCCGCCACGGTCTCGAGGCGGACGGCGTGGCGGTGTGCCTCCCCGGGCCGGCAATACTCGGGATAGGCGATGGGGATCAGGTCGTGGATCGTGAAGACGGCTCGGATATCGGGACGCGCGGACAGCCAGCGGAAGCGCTCGGGCCGTTCGAGGCGGAGCTGCGACACGTGCAGGTAGACGGTCCCGGCGGGAAGCGCGTCGAGGCGGCTGCCGCGCGGCGCGCGCAGCCAAGTCTCGCGCTCCAGGCGGCGCAGGACGGCCTCGGCGCGTCCGCGCGTACGGGAGGCGTCCGCCGAGGGTGGGACGGCGTCGGTCAGCCTGCGATAGACGGGGTCGGCTTCGGCCGTGGCATCCTCGACCCAGCCCTGCGCGACGCGCTCGGCAAGGCGAAGCGCCGATTCGCGATCCAGCACGCGAGGGCCGAGGCTCGTCGAGACCAGGCCGAAGGCCCGGCCGCCGGCGCGGAGAAAATGACGCGCATAGGCGAGTTCGACCCGGTCTATCCCCGTCGGGCTCATATGCCCGAGCCGCGTCGCGAGGCGCGTGAGGTCGACGGCAACGGGACGAGACAACATGGCGAACCGGTCGGGGAAAGGGCGCTGTGCCCGACTTCCCCGTTCGTTTCAACGCTTGCAGGCCCCAAGGCCCTCCTCCGACGCTCATCCCAGAAAGTCACGGAGCGCGGCGAGAACCGCCTCCGGCCTCTCCTCCTGCAGGGTATGGCCGCAATCGAGGGCGTGACCGCGCACGTCCGTGGCCTTCTCCCGCCAGGTCTCCAGCACGTCGTAGGTCTGGCCGACGGTGCCCCGGGCGCCCCAGAGCGCCAGCAGCGGTGCCGCGACCCGGCGGTCGCCGTCGGCCGCGTCGTGCTCCAGGTCGATCCCCGCGGCGGCGCGGTAGTCCTCGCAGATGGCATGGACGGCGCCCTCGCTCGTGTAGCAGCGCAGGTATTCGGCGAAGAGCTCCGGCGGGGTGGAACCGGGGGTCCGCGATTGGCCTTCGAGATGGGTGCGCAGGAAGAATTCCGGATCGGCCGCGATCAGCCGCTCGGGCAGCGGCGCCGGCTGGATCAGGAAGAACCACCAGAAATAGCGCGTGGCGAAGGCCCTGTCGGTGCGCGCATACATCGTCGCGGTCGGCGCGATGTCGAAGACCGCCAGGCGCTCGACGGCGTCCGGCCAGTCGAGCGCCATGCGGTGCGCGACACGTCCGCCGCGATCGTGCCCGACGACGGCGAATCGCGTGTGGCCGAGCGCGCGCATCACCGCCACGGCGTCGGCCGCCATGGCGCGCTTGGCATAATTTGCATGATGCTCGCCGCCGGCCGGTTTGCTGGAATCGCCGTAGCCGCGCAGGTCCAGCGCGACGACGCTGCGATGCTCGGCGAGCTGCGGGGCGATCCGGCCCCAGGTCGCATGGGTCTGGGGATGGCCGTGCAGCAGCAGGAGCGGCGGACCCGAGCCGCTGGTCGCCGCGCGGATGCGGATGCCGGCCGCGTCGACGTCGTGCAGCTGGAAGCCGCGCAGGAACGGGTCGGATCCGGCCATGGGCAAGCGCCTCGTCAGCGGGTCACGCGGGTCGTTCCGGCGATCGCCGCGATCTCCTGCCGGATCGCCTTGAGCAGCTCGCCCTCGAAGAGCAGCGCCGAGCCGTAATGGAACTCGATGTCGAAGGGCCGGCGCGAATTCATCGAGAGCGAAGCGCTCTGCATCGCCAGCATTCGGCCGGTGGCGTCGAACAGGCCCGATCCGGAGCCGCCGAAACCATCGTTGCAATCGTGGCGGACGCGGCGGATCTCGTCTTCGCTCGGTGGATCGATCTGCCGAACGAAGCAGGTCTCCAGGCTGCTCGGGCCGCGATAGTTCTCGTGGCCGCCCGGCGAGACCATCACGACCGGTCGGTCCCCGGTGCCGGTGGGCAGGTCGGATGCGTCCGGCACAGGCTGAGGCGGCACGCCGGCCACCGGATCGGCGAGCCGCAGGATCGCCCAGTCGTCGGTGATGTGGAGCGAGCGGGCGTCCGGCGGCGTGCCGAGATGCAGGCTGCCCGATTCGAAGACGTGGTTGCGGCCGCCGATCTGGAAGAAGCAATCGGAGACGTCGCGGGTCGTCTCCATGCGCCGGTTGCGAAAGTTGTGGGCATTGAGGACGACGAGCGACGGATCGCCGATGAGCCAGGCGGCCGCGGCCTTTTGCGGCACCCCGTCCGGCCGCCGGCAATACAGCACGCCGGCCCCGAGATAACGCTGGTTGTCGGCCCCGGTCATGTCGCGCCGGCCGTCATGCGGATAGAGCGCGGCCAGCGCGATCCCGCATCCCAGGACAGCCGGCGCGCCGAGCCCGGCGAAGACGTGCAGCGCCACCGACCCGCGCAGCCGACGGTGCTTCATGGTGCGGCGCGAGACGGCGGATCCGAGATGAATCCAAGTCTTGCTCACCACATCCGCGCGAACCGACGCAACGCAACGTAAAATCTCGCGGATGCGAAGACGTCGCGATCCGCTCAGACCTTGCCCGCGCCCCGGCCGTGGCAGCATCAGCCCACTCCACCAAGACGGCCCGAACGCCCCGCGGGGCCATCACACCAAGTCGTGCGACGGGTCGGTCCGAGCGTCAAGCGCACAGGGTCTGCACAAGGGGCATTACGCATTGCTCTACTGGCACATGCCAGTTGTTCCCGGCCACAAATGTCGAAGTGTCTAAAGACTTTTGTCCACGCTGCTGCCTAGAAATGACAGGACGAGAGGCAGTAATAAATCTCTCATAAGACGAGGCTATTCTTAGTTAAGTCTTATAGATCAAGCCGTAACGGCGAAGGTCGATTGAGGTGTGCTTCCGCTCCGTGAGGGAAATAGCCACGCATGGCCGCGAGGTCGAAAGACGCGGCGGACAGGCTAGGAGACGCAGGATGAGCAGACTCTTAAGTTCGGTTTCTCTGTTGGCGGTGGTGGCGTTCGCGCCCATCGCCGCGTCGAGCATCGCGGCTGCGGCCGACGACAAGCTCGTCACGCTGTCGAAGAGTGACGAAAACTGGGTGATGCCCGGCAAGAACTACGACTCGAACAACTATAGCGAGTTGAAGCAGGTCAACAAAAGCAACGTGAAGCAGCTCCGCCCGGCATGGACCTTCTCCACCGGCCTGCTGAACGGCCACGAGGGTGCACCGCTCGTCGTCGACGGGAAGATGTACATCCACACCTCGTTCCCGAACTACACGTTCGCCCTCGGTCTCGACGATCCGGGCAAGATCCTCTGGCAGGACAAGCCGAAGCAGAACCCGGCCGCCCGCGCCGTGGCCTGCTGCGACCTCGTCAATCGCGGCCTCGCCTACTGGCCGGGCGACGGCAAGGTGCCGGGCCTGATCCTCAAGACCCAGCTCGACGGCCACGTCGCCGCACTCAACGCCGAAACTGGCGAGACGGTCTGGAAGATCGAGAACTCGGACATCAAGGTCGGCTCGACCCTGACGATCGCCCCCTACGTCGTGAAGGACAAGGTGATCATCGGCTCCTCGGGCGCCGAGCTCGGCGTGCGCGGCTACCTCACCGCCTACGACGTGAAGACCGGCGCTCAGGTCTGGCGCGCCTACGCGACGGGTCCGGACAAGGACCTGCTGCTGGCCTCCGACTTCAACATCAAGAACCCCCATTACGGCCAGAAGGACCTCGGCACGGCGACGTGGGAGGGCGATGCCTGGAAGATCGGCGGCGGCACCAACTGGGGCTGGTACGCCTACGATCCCGGCACCAACCTGATCTACTTCGGCACCGGCAACCCGGCGCCGTGGAACGAGACCATGCGTCCCGGCGACAACAAGTGGACGATGACCATCTTCGGTCGCGACGCCGATACGGGTGAAGCCAAGTTCGGCTACCAGAAGACCCCGCACGACGAGTGGGACTACGCCGGCGTCAACGTGATGATGCTGTCCGAGCAGAAGGACAAGGACGGGAAGATGAGGAAGCTCCTCACCCACCCGGACCGCAACGGCATCGTCTACACCCTCGACCGGACCGACGGCTCGCTGGTCTCGGCGAACAAGATCGACGACACCGTCAACGTGTTCAAGTCCGTCGACCTGAAGACGGGCACCCCGGTCCGCGATCCCGAATACGGCACCCGCATGGACCACTTGGCCAAGGACATCTGTCCCTCGGCGATGGGCTATCACAACCAGGGTCACGACTCCTACGACCCGAAGCGTGAAGCCTTCTTCATGGGCATCAACCACATCTGCATGGACTGGGAGCCCTTCATGCTTCCGTACCGCGCAGGTCAGTTCTTCGTCGGTGCGACGCTGAACATGTATCCCGGCCCGAAAGGTGACCGCCAGAACTACGAAGGACTCGGCCAGATCAAAAGCTACAACGCGATCACGGGCAAGTTCAACTGGGAGAAGATGGAGCGGTTCGCCGTGTGGGGCGGAACGACAGCGACCGCCGGCGATCTCGTCCTGTACGGAACGCTGGACGGCTACATCAAGGCCCGCGACTCCGACAACGGCGACCTTCTCTGGAAGTTCAAGCTGCCGTCGGGCGCCATCGGCTACCCGATGACCTACACCCACAAGGGCACGCAGTACGTCGCCATCAACTACGGCGTCGGCGGCTGGCCGGGTGTCGGCCTGGTGTTCGACCTTCAGGATCCGACCGCCGGTCTCGGCGCAGTCGGCGCCTTCAAGAAGCTCGCCAACTACACCCAGATGGGCGGCGGCGTGGTCGTGTTCTCGCTGGACGGCAAGGGTCCCTACGACGACCCGAACGTCGGTGAGTTCGTCTCCAAGTAAGCCGGCCTGAGACGATGGGGCTCCGCGGGTTCATCGAGACCCTGCGGAGCCTCCCACGCGGAACGGCATCAACGACGGTTTTTTAGGGGAACGCCACCCCCGGCCGCACGCCCCAACCGCACAGACGATCAACGAGGAAACGGGTTCAAGACCATGCGGTTCGTCACCGGACGACATCTCGCGGCGATTTCCGCTGCTGCCCTTCTCGCCCTCGCATCTGGTCCCGCCTCTCGCGCGTCCGGAGAATCCGAGGCGCAGGTTCCGCCCTCCGAGAGCACGGCGGCCCCGGCCAAGGCCGCGGATTCCGCGCCGGCCGATCTCTCGATCCTGCGCATCTGCGCCTCCGAGAAGCAGCCGCCTCTCTCGATGAAGGACGGTTCGGGCCTCGAGAACAGGATCGCAGCCGCCGTCGCGGAGGCCATGGGCCGCAAGCCGCAATTCGTCTGGAACTCCAAGGCCGCCATCTACCTCGTGCGCGACGGCCTGGAGAAGAAGCTCTGCGACGTCGTCGTCGGCCTCGATAGCGACGATCCGCGCGTGCTGACCACGAAGCCCTACTATCGCAGCGGCTACGTCTTCATCACCCGCGCCGACAAGGACCTCGACATCAAATCCTGGGCCGATCCGCGACTTAAAACCGTCGATCACATGGTCGTCGGCTTCGGCACGCCGAGCGAGGCGATGCTCAAGGACATCGGCCGCTACGAGGAGGACATGGCCTACCTCTACTCGCTCGTGAATTTTCGCGCGGCACGCAATCAATATACCCAAATCGACTCGGGCCGGATGATCACTGAGGTCGCAACCAACAAGGCCGACGTCGCCGTCGCCTTCGCGCCGGATGTCGGCCGCTACGTCAAGGAATCGTCCACGCCCCTGCGCATGACGCTGGTGCCGGACGACACCGTCCGCAGCGACGGCCAGAAGATGCCGCAGAGCTTCGACCAGTCGATGGGCGTGCGGAAGGGTGACGAGGCCCTGCGCGATGCGCTCGATGCCGGCATCGCAAAGGCCAAGCCGCGGATCGAGGCGATCCTCAAGGAGGAAGGCGTGCCGACCACGCCGGCCTCGAACTGAGCAGTCATCCCGGCGCGGCAGCTATCCTCGAAACGTTCCGATCCCGAGCGACGGAACGACTGCGCCTCGACGCAATCGAAACACGGAAAGACGATGAACAAGTCAGTGAAGCCCGTTGTCTCCAAACTCCTCGGATCGGTTCTATTGGCGGCCTGCGGAACCGGCGCGATGGCACAGCCCCAGGCTGGCCCATCGACGACTGGCGTCGAGTTTCGAAACACGATCACCGGCGAGATCATGAACCTCGACGAGGGCAAGCCGGGCGGCCGCGATACCGAGGCGGTCAAGGTCTTCAAGCAGACCGGAGAGAACAAGTATCTTAGCGACAAGTCCTGCCTGCGGAACGGCGAGAACCTTTACTTGACGTCCTGCTCGGGCTGCCATGGGCATCTCGCCGAAGGCAAGGTCGGGCCGGGTCTCAACGACAACTACTGGACCTACCCCGCGAACACCACCGATGTCGGCCTGTTCTCGACGATCTGGGGTGGCGCCAACGGCATGATGGGTCCGCACAACGAGGACCTCAATCCCGACGAGGCGCTCCAGGTCATCACTTGGATCCGGCATCTCTACACGGGGCCGAAGCAGGACGCCGTCTGGCTCAACGACGAGCAGAAGAAAGCTTACAAGCCCTACAAGGAGGGCGAACACTTTTCGAAGGACGAGAAAGGCCAGTGCAAGCCGCTGGAATGATCGTTCTCGACGAGGCCGTCGGGCAGATCAGGCGCGACGAATAAGCGGTCTTCGAACCGCAACCAGGGAAGAGACGGAGGAATGATCATGCGGACATTCGTTTACGCTGCAGCGCTCGTGGTCGGTTCGGCGCTGGCCCTGCCGGCGGTCGCCTATGACGGCCAGAAGTGCAAGGCGGCCGGCAATTGCTGGGAGCCGAAGCCCGGCTTCCCCGACAAGGTCGCTGGCTCGAAGTACGACCCCAAGCACGACCCGAAGGAGGTCAGCAAGCAGGCCGAATCCATCAAGCAGATGGAAGAGCGCAACCGCCAGCGCATCGAGAATGCCAAGAAGACCGGCAAGTTCGAATACGACATCGCCAAGTTCTCGCAGGCGAACTGAGAGCGCGGAGAGCCGAACGAGTCTTTGGTTTCCCCGGCGCCAGAACGTGGCGCCTTCCCTCCCTCTTGTGGGGAGGGATCGAGGGTGGGGGTGGTTCCGCTTGCCTCGGTCGGAGGCAGGCGGAACCACCCCCACCTCCAACTCCTCCCCACAAGGGGGAGGAGAGTGCCCGAGCGCGTCGATCAATGAGGCGCGGTCCGGCGCGAGAGCCTTGATCAGAGGCCAAGAAGATCCAAGGCAACGACACGATGAACACCATTCGCCACGGCGACGCGATGCTCACCGATTGGCGCGACACCGCCGCCCGGTTCCAGCGCGAGGTCGGCAAGGCCGTCGTCGGCCAGGAGCGGGCCGTCCGCCTCGTCACCATCGCGATCTTTTCCCGCGGACACGTGCTGCTCGAAGGCGATGTCGGCGTCGGCAAGACCACCCTGCTGCGGGCCGTCGCACGCGCCCTCGGGGGCGCCTACGAGCGCGTCGAGGGCACCGTCGACATGATGCCCTCCGACCTGATCTATCACACCTACCTCGCCGATGACGGCCGTCCGCGCGTCGAGCCCGGCCCGGTCCTGCGCAAGGCAGAAGACCTGTCGGTCTTCTTCTTCAACGAGATCAACCGCGCCCGGCCGCAGGTCCACGCGCTGCTGCTGCGCCTGATGGCCGAGCGCAGCCTCACGGCCTTCAACCGCGAGTACCGTTTCCCCGACCTTCAGGTCTTCGCCGACCGCAACCGCGTCGAGCGGGAAGAAACCTTCGAGCTGCCCGCCGCCGCCCGCGACCGCTTCCTGATGGAAATCGGGATGGAGGCGCCGCGCGATGCCCAGGCCCGCCGCGACCTCGTCTTCGATCCGCGCTTCCACGACACCGACGCCCTGGTCTCAGGCCTCAAGCCCGGCATCATCGACCATGCCGCCGTGTCCGGAATCGCCAACGCGATCCAGCATTCGATCAAGGCATCCCCCGAGATCGAGGCCTATGTCGTCGCGCTCTGGGAGGCGCTGGTGCGGCCGGCCGAGGCGGGCATCCGCCTGCCCGGGATCGACATGGCGGCGCTGATCAAGGGCGGCGCCTCGCCCCGGGGCTTGGCTTTCCTCGTTCGCGCCGCGCGCGTCCGGGCTTGGCTGGAAGGCCGCGAGTTCCTCGTGCCGGAGGACATCCGCGACGTCTTTCCCGAGGTGATGGCCCACCGCGTCTTCCTCGAGCCAGTCTACGAGATGCGGCGCGAGACCATCGTGCCGGGGCTGATCCGCGCTGTGTTCGAGACGGTGCCGGCCCCGTGAGCGGCACCGGAGAAGTCGTCTATCTTCCGCGCTGGCGGCCGGGCGGCAGCCGCGTCGGCGCCCATCGCGGACGCGATGCCGGGGGGCTCGGCACGTTTCGCGATCAGGTGCCGTTCCTGCGCCTGCCGGATGCACGCCGCATCGACATCCGCGCGACGCTGCGCGATCCGTTCGAGGGCACCTATGTCCGCCGCTTCGAGACGCGGACCGCGATCGAGGTCTGGGCGCTCGTCGACCTCTCCGCCTCCATGCGCTTCCGTGGCGAGGCCGACCGGATGGCGCTGGTCGCCGACCTCTGCACAGGCCTCGCCGCCTCGGCGACGCGCATCGGCGATTCCTTCGGGCTGATCGGCTGCGACGACGCCGTTCGCGAGGATCTTTTTTTGCCGGCCACCCGGCGGCAGGGCATTGCCGTCGAGCGCGTCCACCGCCTCGCGACGATCCGCTGCGAAGGCACCGGCGCGCGCGGTCTGACCGACGCCCCGCGCCGGCTCGCGGGCCGCCCAAAGCTCGTCTTCGTGGTCTCGGATTTCCGCTGGCCCGAAACGCTCATCGATCAGGTATTCTCGGGTCTCGCCCTGCACGACGTCGTGCCGGTGCTGCTCGCCGACGCGGCGGAGGACGAGGCGCTGCCCGCCTTCGGCCTGATGGAGTTCGACGACCTCGAAGGCGGCGGACGCCGGACCGTGTTCATGCGCCCGAGCCTGCGCCGGCGCTGGCACGCCCGCGAGCGGGAACGGCTCGACACGCTCCGCAGCATCGCCTCGACCTATGGCCGCCCGCCCTTCCGGCTCGAAGCCCGCTTCGATGCCGAGGCGCTGAGCCGCCACCTGATGACGACCTGAGGCGATCATGCGCCGCCTCGCCCTCCTTCTCCTCGCCCTGATAGCGCTGCCCGGCTCCTTGCAGGCGCAGGTGCGCTCGGTCGAGGTGCGCACGCTGCGGCCCTTCGGCTACTTCGTCGGCGACCTCGTGCGGGTTCAGGTCGACATCATGGTCGACGACGGCTTCACGGTGCAGGCCGCCTCGTTGCCGCAGCCCGGCCCGATCACATATTGGCTCGACCTGCGCGACATCGCCGTCGAGGAGACCGCCGAGGACGATGCGCGGCGCATCCGCCTGCACCTCACCTACCAATCGTTCTATGCGGCCCTCGACGCCCGCACCCTGGAGATTCCCGGCTTCGCGCTCACCGTCGCGAGCGACCGCAAGGACGGCGTCACCTCTGCGAAGGCGCAGGTGCCGGCCTGGTCGATCAACGTCTCGCCCCTGCGCGAAATCCAGCCGCCCCCGCGCGAGGACCCCACGGAATACATGCGCCCGGACGGACGCACCGCGCCGCTCGAGGTGGCGCCGTCATTGCGCTGGGCAGGTGTTTTTGCGGGGCTCGCCCTGCTGGCTCTGGCGGTTCTGGCCCGCGACCGCGCCTGGGGGCCGTTCGGCAGGCGCCGGGGCCGTGCCTTCGCCGGCGTGCAGCGCAATCTCCGCACCCTCGTGCGCCGGCCCGATCACGAGGCCGCCTATCGCGAGGCCTTGATCGCGCTCCATCGCGGGCTCGACGAGACCGACGGTCGCCGCGTGCTCGCCGACGACCTGCCGGCCTTCCTCGACCGGCACCCGGCCTATCGCCAGCAGGAGAGCGGGCTCGCCCGCTTCTTCACCGCCTCCCGCCTCGCCTTCTTCGGCGGCGAGACCTCGGCCGCGCGCAGCCAGTGGTCACTCGGTGACGCTGAAGCCATCGCGAAAGAGCTCGCTGCGGCCGAGCGGATGGCGGGGGGCTGAACGATGAGCGTCTTCGCCCGCTTCGGCACCACGCTGCCCCTGGTGCTGTGGCTTCTGCCGCTCGCGCTCCTGCCGCTCGTCGCATCGACCCAGCGCCGCACGGCCGTCTCGGCCATCGCCGCCGCGCCGGCCGATGCCCTCTCGCGGGTGATCGGCTGGGGGCTGACGCTCGCCGGCATCGTCGCGATCGGCGGACTCGTCCTGGCGCTCGCCGGCCCCTACCGCTCCGGCGAGACCGTCACCCGCACCGGCATCGGCGCGCAGGTCTCGATGCTGATCGACCGCTCGGGCTCGATGAACGAGACCTTCGCCGGCAGGCAGCCCTCCGGCGCCGAGGAATCGAAGGCGGCGGCCTCGCGTCGCCTCCTCGCCGATTTCGTCGGCAGCCGTGCGCACGACCAGTTTGCGGTGACCGCCTTCTCGACGGCCCCAATGCTCGTGGTGCCGATGACCGACCGGCACGACGCCGTCCGCGCCGCCATCGCGGCCATCGACCGGCCCGGTCTCGACTACACCAACGTCGCGCGTGGATTGGCCATGTCGCTGTCGCAGTTCGGAGCGGAGGCAGCCTCGATTTCTCGGGCGGTCCTGCTGGTCTCGGACGGCGCCGCCGTGATCGACCCGAAGGTCCAGGGCACACTGCGCGCCGAGTTCGCGAAGATCAGGCCCAACCTCTACTGGCTCTTTCTGCGCACCAAGGGCTCGCCCTCGATCCGCGACAAGCCCGCCGGCGAGGACACGCCCCAGGCCGCCCCCGAGCGCCATCTCGACCTGTTCTTCAAGAGCCTCGGCACGCCCTACCGCGCCTTCGAGGCCGAGGGGCCGGAGGCCGTCGGCGAGGCGATCCGCCAGATCGAGAGCCTGGAACGCGACCCGATCCCCTACACCGAGCAGTGCCCGCGCCGGGACCTGACTCCCTTCGCCTGCGCGCTCGCGGCTGTCGGGTTGCTGGTGCTGCTCGCGGGCAAGCTTTTGGAGGTCGATCTGGGACGAGCTTCGCGCCCGGCCCGCCGCCATTCGGACGACGCGCGGCCGGCCTCCGAGAGGCTTGCGGCATGATCCGGCCTCCCGAGGAGCCGCATGGGGTACGCGCCGCGTCGATCTGCTTGTCCGGAGATCGCATGACACCTCTCGCGACCGGCATTCCCCGCACCGCGCGATTGGCTTCCAGGCGCCAGAGTTTGACCGGCGCCCTGCGTTGCGCCCGGCCTGCGCTCCTCCTCGCCCTGCCGATCCTGCTCGCGGTTGCCGCTCTCTCGTTCGCCGGCCTGGCCTGGCGGACGTGGCAGGCGAACCGGACCATCGCCGAGCTCGCGCAGAACCGGGACGTCGCCGTCGGCACCGAGGCGCCCTCCACCGTGCTGCTCGCCCGCATCCAGGTCCTGTCGCGCCGCGACCGCCTGGAGGAGGCCGAGGGCCTCGTCGAGGCGCTCGACCGGCGCGGGCAGCCGGATCTCGCCGCGCGGGCGCGCTACGCGATGGCGAATGCCCGGCTGCGGCAGGCCTTCGGACACCTCTCGCGCAACGACATCGACCCCGCCGGGCCGCTGGTGATCCTGGCGCGGCAGGACTACCGCCGCGCCCTTCAAGCCAAACCTGATTTCTGGGATGCGAAGTTCAACCTCGACGTCGCCTCGCGCCTGATCCGCGACTTCCCGGATTTCGACCGCAAGCACGGCGACGACCTGAAGGCGGAGCCCAAAAAGATCTGGACGGACATTCCCGGCCAGCCGCGGGGGGCGCCGTGAGAGCCTTCCTCGCCCGCAATCTTCGCGATCGGCGGTTTCAGGCGCTGGCGCTGGCAACGGCGCTCGTCTTCGCGACCTCCGTCGTGGGCAGCGTGCCGCTCACGCGCGACGGCGTGGAGGTGCTGGCCGTGGTGGACATCACCGGCAGCATGAACGTGCGCGACTACAAGCACGCGGATGGAGCCCCGGTGAGCCGGCTCGAGACGGCCAAGGCCGCGCTGCGCGAACTGGTGAACCGGCTCCCCTGCGGTTCGCGGCTGGCGCTGGGCGTCTTCACCGAGCGGCGGCCGTTCCTGCTGTTCACGCCGATCGAGGTCTGTCGCGATTTCTCGCCCCTCGACGGCGCCCTGGGGTCGCTCGACTGGCGCATGGCCTGGGAGGGCGACAGCCGCGTCTCGGCCGGGCTGTTTCGCTCGATCGAAATGGCGGCGAGCCTCGGTACCGATCTGATCTTCATCAGCGATGGGCAGGAGGCCCCGCCGCTCCCGAGCGGCGGCGGCGCGGGCTTCGAGGGCAAGGCCGGGGCCGTACGCGGGCTGATCGTCGGGGCGGGCGGCACCGCGCTGTCGCAGATCCCGAAATTCGACGATCGCGGGCGCGAGACCGGCTTCTACGGCGAGACCGACGTGCAGCAGGAGAACCGCTTCGGTCCTCCGCCCCAGGATGCCGAGAAGCGTCCGGGCTACGATGCCCGCAACGCCCCCTTCGGCGGCACCGCCGCGAAAGGCACCGAGCACCTGTCCTCGGTGCGCGAGACGTACCTCAGGAAACTCGCGGGCGAGACCGGCCTCGCCTACGCGCATCTCGACGGGGCCGGCGGCCTGCTGCGGCCGATGCTGGACGCCGGCACGCCCCGCCCGCTCCCCGGCAGCCTCGATCTCCGCCCCCTCCTCTGCAGCGCCGCCCTGGCGCTGCTCCTCGCCGTCTTCGCCGTGCAGCCGCTTCGCGCGCTGGCGCGGCGGGGCGGCGCTCGTCCCCTGCGATGGAAGAAGGCCTGACACATGCGGTTTGTGACTCCGACGATCGTCTTCGCCCTGACCGCCACGTCCGCGCTCGCCCACGGCCCGACGCCGCAGAAGGTCGACCAGTCGATCACGATCAAGGCCAAGCCCGACGCGGTCTGGAAGGTCGTCGGCGACTTTTCCGGCATCAAGGCCTGGCATCCGGCCTTGGAGAAGAGCGAGGGCGACAAGGGGAGCAAGGACGGGGGCACTCGCACGCTGACCTTCAAGAACGGCGGCGTGCTCAAGGAGAGCCTCGACGAATACAAGGCCGAGGGCTTCACCTATTCCTACCGATCCGGCGATGCCGACCTGAAGGCGCTGCCGGTCTCGTCATACTCGGCGACGCTCACGGTGAGCCCGGACGGCGAAGGCTCGAAGGTCGAATGGATCGGCCGCTTCTACCGCGGCGACACCGGCAACGAGCCTCCCGAAAACCTATCCGACGAGGCCGGCAAGACCGCGATGAACGCCTTCTTCGGCGATGGCCTCAAGGGCCTCAAGGGCAAGGTCGAGGGCGCCGCCACGCAATGATTCTTTTGGGAGCAGCGACGAGTGGGGTTGGCGTACCGCGACGCTCTTCCCTCCTCCTTGCGGGGCGGGATCGAGGGCGGGGGTGCCTCCGCTTGCCTCTGTCGGAGCCCGGTGGAGCCATCTCCAACTCTTCCCCGCAAGGGGGAGGAGAGGTGCGCGAACTGTTCGAGGGCAAGTCGGGAGTGGTCGGCGAAGACTGGACTGATGGGTTCGTCACCCATCTCCGTCATTCCGGGGCCGCGAAGCGGAACCCGGAACCCACGACTGGGCGCAGTGTGTCGGGTAGGTTCCGGGTTCTCGCCTTCGGCGAGCCCCGGAATGACGGGGCGGGATCGTGGCCGACCGTCGTGATGCGATCCGCCTGGCTCGCCACCGCACTCTTGGTCGCCGCAACACCGGTCTCCCCCGCCTCCATCTTCGTCGCGAGCCAGGGAGCAAGCCAGCTCGCCCGGATCGATACGGGCACGAACACCGTCACCGCGACCACGCAGGTCCAGACCGGCCCGGCAGCGGTGGCGGCGGACGCGCGGGGCCGGCTCTATCTCTCGCACCCCGATGCGAGCGCGATCACCATCGTCGAGGGCGAGACGGCCCGAGTGCTGAAGCGCCTAACCTACAAGGGCCAAGCCTTCGGCATCGCCGCCGACCCGCTGGGCCGCTTCGTCTATGTCGGCGATTGGACCACGGGGCGCGTCAGCCGCCTCTCGGCGGAGACCGGCGCCGTCGAGGGCGTCGTCGCGGTGGGCAAGGACCCGGCCAATCTCGTGCTCGACCGGGCCGGACGGATCTGGGTCGCCGATCGCGAGAGCCATCAGGTCAGCGTGATCGACGCCGCCCGCATGGAGCGGGTCGCCACGATCGCCGCCGGCGAGGCACCGTTCGCGCTGTGTCTCAGCCCGAGCCAGAACCGGCTCTACGTCGCCAACGTGCGCAGCAACGATCTCACGGTGATCGACACGGCGGCCCTCAAGGTGGTCGCCACCGTGCCCGTGGGCGCCATGCCCTACGGCGTGGCGACGAGTGCGGACGGCGCGCGTATCCTCGTCTCGAACCAGCATGCCGGCACGGTCACGATCCTCGACGCGAACAGCCTGACGCTGACGGACACGATCACGGTCGGGCGTTATCCGGAAGGAATCGTCGTCGCCGACGCGCGCGCCTACGTCGCAAACTGGTTCTCCGACGACGTCTCGGTGATCGATCTGGCGACGTTGCGCGAGACCGGCCGCATCAAGGTCGGCGCGGGTCCGCGCAATCTCGGGATCGGGCAGACCGGCGAGGCCGGACGATGAGACCGCTCCTCTCCCTCGCGATGCTCGCCCTCGCGCTCGGCGGCTGCGGCGGTGGCGACGAAGCCGAAACCAAGTCTGAGGATCAGGCGGTCGTCGCGACGCAGTCGGACGCCGAAATCCCGGCCTGGCTGTCGCCGACCGATCCGATGGACACCGGCCGCTGGCTCGCGAGCCGCGAGGCCGGACGGCCGGTGCCGAACGACGACGCGGCGAGTGCGCAGATGCGCCGCAGCCTCGGCCGTGCGCAGTCCTTCTTCATCGAGGACCCGCGCATGATCGCCAACCGTACGGTACAGCTCGGCCAGATGCTCGGCGAGGCAGGCCAGAAAGAAGGCTACCAGGCGTTGATCGAAGGTCTCACCCGCGTCGCGCAGGGCGCCAAGGGGCGTCAGCTCTACGGCGAGATGTGCCAGCACTATTACAACAACCGGCATCGAGGCGACGACCGGGCCACGGCCCTGGCACAGCTCACCGAACGCTACGGTTCGCAGCGCGAAGGAGAGGCCAAGCCATGATGGCCATCGAGCGCGGCACGCGTCCCCGGGGGGACATCCGCGGCGACCCCACGGCGCCGACGAGCGTGCTCGTCGTCGACGACCATCCCGTCGTGCTGAGCGGATTCCGCCGCGTCCTCGAGGACCTCGCGGACGATCTCGGCCTCGAGAAGGTCCACGAGGCGACGGACATCGTCTCGGGCTACCGCAGCTTCCACAAGCTCCGCCCGGGCGTGGTGGTCGCCGATCTCAGCTTTCAAGACCGCGATCTGTCGGGCCTCTCGCTGATCCGGCGGATGCGCGCACTCCAGCCGGACGTGCGCGTCCTCGCCTTCAGCATGCACGACGATCCCGTGGTGGTCTCGCGGGCGCTCGAATGCGGGGCGCTCGGCTACGTCCTGAAGGATGCCCCGACGGCGACGGTCATCGAGGCGTTCACGATGGTGCGGGCCGGCCGCGGCTATCTCGAACACCGGCTGGCGACCAGTGTCGCCATGCTCACCATGCGCGGTCACGGGCCACCGCTCGGCACGCTGAACGCGCGGGAGTTGCAGATCCTCTCGCTACTCAGCAAGGGCAAGTCCTACCGCGTCATCGCCGACAACCTGTCGGTGAGCTACCGGACCGTGATCAGCGCCTGCTCCAGCATGCGCCAGAAGCTCGGCGTCCAGACGCTGGCGGAATTGGTCCATGTCGCGGTGAGCCGGAACAAGCTCGATCTGGGGGGGTGAGGACCACGCGGCCAACGGCGATGCTGTGGGGCTGAAAGCATCACGCTTTTGGCATCCCCTACGCTCCTGATGCTGAGGTGCAGCACCGTTCCGGTAAGGAAACAGGCACCGCTCGTCATCGCGAGTGCAGGGAAGTGATGACGGCGCGAAGGAGACTATGGATTCAGGATCGCCAGCGCTTGCTCGTGCAGCCGCCGGTCGCCCGCAGCGATCACCCGGCCCCCTCCGGTCGCCGAGCCGCCGTCCCAGGCGGTGATCACGCCGCCAGCGCCCTCGACGATCGGGATCAGGGCGACGATGTCGTAGGACTGCAGGCCGGCCTCCACAACGAGGTCGATCTGGCCGGCGGCGAGCATGCAATAGGCGTAGCAATCGGCGCCGTAGCGCGACATCTTCACGCCCGCCTCGACCGTCTGGAAGCGCTCGCGCTCCTCGCCCTCGGCGAACAGCCGCGGATCGGTGGTCGCCAGGATCGCGTCGCCGAGCTTTTCGCAGCGGCGGGTGCGGAGCCTGCGCTCGCCCTTCGCGGTGCGGATGGTGGCGCTGCGGCCATCGCCCAGGAAACGCTCGCCGAGATAGGGCTGGTGCATCAACCCCCGCACGGCCGTGCCGTTGCGGGTCAGACCGATCAGCGTGCCCCAGGTCGGCAGGCCGGCGATGAAGGCACGGGTGCCGTCGATCGGGTCGAGTACCCAGACGCACTCGGCGTCGGTCTGCTCCGAGCCGAATTCCTCGCCGAGGATGCCGTGGGTCGGAAGAGTCGCGCGGATCATCCGGCGCATGGTGGCCTCGGCCGCGCGATCGGCCTCGGTGACCGGATCGAAGCCGCGGCCGGAGCCGCTGGCCTTGTCGTCCATGCCGAAATGCGCGCGGAAGAACGGCAGGATCGCCGCGCCCGACTGCGTGGCGAGGTCCTCCATGAAGCGGGCGAGATCGACGACGCTCATCGGACGCTCATCATCGCAGGCTCGAATTCCCTAGAACGCACGCCGCCGAAGTGGATACCGGTTCGGCCTAAGAGTGTGCGGCAAAACAAGAGCTTGGAGCCGTGCTCGATTGCAAGGCGATCGGGTACGGCTCCCGGCGGCTCCGGTTCGGCGATGCCGGATCGGATGGCTTCAGGCGACAGGACGAAGGCTTCTCCCGCGCCGTAGGTCAAGTCGCCGCAGCGATTTTTCAGGCCGCCGCGAAGCGCTTCGCATCGTGCTGGATGCGCGCCACCATCGCCCGGACGCCGTTGGAGCGCTTCGAGGTGACGTGTGCGCCGAAATCGAGCCGGCGAAAGATATCGAGTCCGTCGGTGGTCGCAGCATCCTGGGGCGACTTGCCGTCATAGAGCGAGACCATCAGGGCGACGAAGCCGCGGACGATGCTGGAATCGCTGTCGCCGCGCAGCGATAGACGCGGCTCGGGAGCGGCCGGATCGAGGGCGACGTCGAGCCAGACCTGGCTTTCGCAGCCATGCACCCGGTTCTCCTCGGTCTGCTTGGCTTCGGGCAGGGCATCCATCTCGCGGCCGAGTTCGATGATGTAGCCGTAGCGGTGTTCCCAATCCTCGATCAGTTCGAAGTTCTCGATGATGTCGTCGATGGGGGGCAGCATGGGACGGGTGGACTCGTCGAACGGGATCGGATCGTGCCGATATAGGCTCATGCCGCACGCGAAGCGACCGGACGCGGCTGCGCCGGATCAGCCGGGTCCGTGCGCCCGCGCCTCGGGCAATTGCAGATCGAGGGGGCTGGCGCGGGTGGCGTCGCCGCTCACCGCGATCTCGGCCTGGGCCGCGTAGGCCGCGATCAGACGCGGTCCGAGCTTCGGCACCCCGGGCCGCCCGGCGGCGGCGGCCTCGCCGGAGCCGGAGACGATCGACAGACGCACGGGCTCGCCGACGCCGGCGACGATCTCGATGCCGATGCCGCAGCTCACCGATTCCGCGGTGGCATCGAGGCATTCGGCTACGACCTCGGCCACGATCATGCCGAGGGCATTCGCCGTGCGCGGCTCGACGAGGCTGGTGCCCGAACCGCCGACGGTGACGCCGATGCGGCCGGCCCGGCGCAACTGGCCGAGGCCCGAGGCGAGGCGATGCAGGTAGTCGCGCAGGTCGATCGAGGCGATGTGCGGCGCCTCGTGCAGGTGCTGTTGAACGAGCGCGATGGCGCGCACGCGCTGGCCAAGGGCATCGAAGCTGCCGCGACAGGGCTCGGGCGCGGCCCGGCCATAGAGGCCGATCAGGCTCACCATCACCTGAAGGTTGTTGCGGACCCGATGATAGATCTCGGCGAGCAACGTCTCCTTCTCGACGAGGGCGGCCTCGGCGTGATCCTCGGCGTTCTTGCGGTCGGTGATGTCGAAGCAGGAGCCGAGATAGCCGGTGAAGACGCCGTCTTCCACGAGCGGCCGAGCCGTATCGAGCAGCCAGCGATAGGCACCGTCGTTTCGGCGCAGGCGGAACTCGACCGTGAAGGGCTCGCGGGCATGGAAGGCTTCGGCAACGATCTTGGCGTGGCGCTCGAAATCGTCCGGGTGCAGCCCACGACGCCAGCCTTCGCCGAGTTCTTCCTCGAGCGGGCGCCCGGTAAATTGCAGCCAGCATTCGTTGTGATGAAGCGCCCGACCCTCATGGTCCGAGCGCCACATCATCAGGGGCACGTAATCGGCGAACCGCCGGAAATCGTCGCAGACGGCACGCGGGGCCGCCTCCGGTCTCGTGCCTGTCGATGGTGTGTCCGAAACCATTCCGCCGTTCGATCTCAAAGGATTGCCCGGCCCGCCTTGTTCGCATCGGACTCGCGGCGGTCAACGTGCCTCTCGGGGGGGCGTTCCGACTGAAAATGCGATGCTATGTAATATTGTAGACACGACACTGGACAACCCGACGCCCGGGAGCCGGGCAGCGGCGATCCGCACCGGCCGATCCAGTGGCCCGCTCAGCGGATTTCCTCGTGCCAGGTGCGGCCGTCGCGTTCGATCAGGGCGATGGCGGCAGTCGGCCCCCAGCTCCCGGCGGCGTAAGGGCGCGGCGGCTCGGGGCGGTCTGCCCAGGCCTTGAGCAGCCTGTCGGCCCATTCCCAGGCCGCCTCGACCTCGTCGCGGCGCATGAACAGGGTCGCGTTTCCGCGTACCACGTCCATCAGCAGCCGCTCGTAGGAATCCGGATAACGCTGCTTGAAAGTCTCTTCGAAGGAGATGTCGAGGTTGGTCGGGCGCAGCCGCATGCCGCCGGGACCCGGATCCTTCGTCATCACTTCGAGCTTCATGCCCTCCTCGGGCTGCAGCCGGATGACGAGCCGGTTCGGCTCGCGCCCGAACGCCTCGTCGGGGAAGATTGAGAAGGGCGAGGCGCGGAACTGCACCACGATCTCCGAATGTTTGCTCGGCAGGCGCTTGCCCGTGCGCAGGTAGAACGGCACGCCGGCCCAGCGGGCCGAGCGCACCTCGAGCTTCAGAGCGACGAAGGTCTCGGTGCGGCTGGTGGCATCGGTGCCGAGGTCGGTCTGGTAGCTCGGGACGCTCTTCCCCGCTACGACGCCCGCTGCGTATTGGCCGCGCACGGTGACCGCCTGCACGTCGGCCGGGGTGATGGGTTTCAGGGCGCGCAGCACCTTCAGCTTCTCGTCGCGCACCGAATTAGCGTCGAGGGAGAGCGGGCTCTCCATCGCCGTGAGGCAGAGCAACTGCAGGATGTGGTTCTGCACCATGTCGCGCAGGGCGCCGGAGGTGTCGTAATAGCCGCCGCGCCCCTCGACGCCAACGGTCTCGCCCACGGTGATCTGGACGTGGTCGATCACGTCCGCGTTCCAGAGCCGTTCGAAGATCGTGTTGGCGAAGCGGAGCGCCAGCAGGTTCTGCACCGTCTCCTTGCCGAGATAGTGGTCGATCCGGAAGATCTGGCTCTCGGGGAAGACCGCGCCGACGCCGTCGTTGATGGCCTGGGCGGATTTCAGGTCCTTGCCGATCGGCTTCTCGAGCACGACGCGGGTCTTCTCGCCGACGAGCCCGCAGCGTTCGATGTTCCGGCAGATGGCGCCGTAGAGGTCGGGCGAGGTGGCGAGGTAGAATGGCCGGATCTGGTCCGGCCGCTCGTCGAGCAGCGCCTTCAGCTCGTCCCAGCCGTCGCTGCCGAGGGCGTCGACCGCCACGTACTGAACGTGGTCGACGAAGCTCGTGAGCGAGGCCTCGTCGAGGTGATGCGACGGGATGAATTCCCGCAGGGCCTCGCGGGCGCGATCACGGAACGCCTCGGTCGACAACTCCGTGCGCGAGGCGCCGATGATGCGGCTGCTGCCGGGAATCTGGCCATCGCGAAACCGGTAGTAGAGCGCCGGGAGGAGCTTGCGCCGTGTCAGATCGCCGGTGGCGCCGAACACCACGTAGTCGAAGGAGGCGACGGGAATGATGGTGGCCAAAGGCTAAGCTCCCGGGGGCTTGCGGCGTCGCGGCGATCCGGAAGGCTTCGGGCCGCGATGCGCGACCCTAGCCTCCGGGCCATGGCCTCCGCAACGTTCGTGCCCCATCCGCGTCCCGCCGGCCTCGGAGGGAAAAGCGGGCGGCAGCGGGCCGGGAAGGACGCCTGACTGGTGTAAAACCCTGACCCGCTGGACGTTCGGCGCCGCAAGCGGCACCGGAGCGACGCTGGCCTTGTAGACCGCCCGCCGCCGGGAGACACCCCGGATCGCTACGGATGGCCGTCACGGGCCCTCGCGTGCCGATCCGCACCCGGACGCGCGGCGGATGAGGGGAATGGTAACCATCCACGCGCATCGTCGCCGCACGACCCAATCGAGGCCGGCGATGTTGTTGCGTCATCACACCTACAACCGTGCGACGGCGCTCGCGCCGATGACGGTGCTTCTGCTGATGGGCGTCGCCGTCGCCGAGCCCGTGCCGGACACGCGGCCGGCGCCCGCGCCGCTGCCGCTCTCGGTGCAGCCCTCCACGCAGGAGCAGGCGCCGCCCGCCCCGCCGCAGGCCGCCCAGAGCGTCCCGGCTCCCGTCATCAAGAAAACGCGAGAACTGCCGGCGACGGTCTACGCCAAGGTCTCGGAAGACCCAACGCCGACGCTGGCGCCCGCGACCTTCCTGGCCACCATGCGCATGGCCGAGCACTACAAGGCGCTGGCCGAGGCCGGCGGCTGGAGCCCCGTCCCGGCCGGCACCAGCCTGAAGCCGGGCGACCGCAACCCGGCCGTCGCGGCGCTTCGCGGCCATCTCGTCATGACCGGCGACCTCGCGGCGAACGCCACGCATTCCGACCTCTACGACGAGCCGTTGGTCAACGCGGTCAAAGCCTTCCAGGCCCGCCACGGCCTGCCGGAATCGGGCCTGGTGCAGCGGCTCACCGTCGCCGCGCTGAACGTCCCGGCCAGCGTGCGGCAGCGCCAGCTCGCGGCCTCGGCCGAGCGGCTGATCGGCTCGAAATTTCCGTTCGGCGAGCGCTACGTCGTCGTGAACATCCCGTCCGCCACCGTCGAAGCGGTGGAGAACGGTGGGGTGGCGCGCCGCTACGTCGCCGTCGTCGGCAAGCCCGACAAGGCGACGCCCTCGGTCGAGACCCGAGTCACCGACGTCAACCTCAACCCGACCTGGACCCTGCCCGTCTCGGTGATCAAGAACGAGATCATCCCGACGATGCGCAAGAACCCGGGGTATCTCGCCAAGAACCACATCCGCATGCTCGGCCCCGGCGGCGTCGAGGTCGATTCCACGACCTTCGACTGGAGCGGCGAGAAGGCGGTCAACTACATGCTGCGGCAGGATTCCGGCTTCGACAACTCGCTCGGCCAGGTCCGCATCGACATGCCGAACAAGTATGCCGTCTACATGCACGACACGCCGTCGAAGTCGCTTTTCGCCGGCAACGTCCGCTTCCACTCGCACGGCTGCGTACGCGTCGGGCAGGTCAAGGAATTCGCGGCCTGGCTGCTGCAGGGCACCGAAGGGCCGAACGGCGCCGGCTCGACCTGGGGCCCGATCGAGATCGAGAGCGGCATCGCCACCGGCGAGAAGCGCGACATCAAGCTCGTGAAGCCGGTGCCGGTCACCTTCGTCTATCTCACCGGCTACGCCACCCCCGACGGCCGCGCGCATTTTCGCGACGACATCTACGGCCTCGACACGCCCGGAACGCCGGCCCCGTCGGCCGCCACCGACGTCGTGACCACCGGCTCGATCACGCCGCGCCCGGTCATCAAGCCGGCCCGAGCCGGACAGGCCGTGCCGACGACCGCCGACCTCGTGCCGGCGGCGCCCCCCGTGACGCGCGCCAAGCCGCCCGCTCCGGCACCGAAGCCGGAAGCGGCTCGCCGGACTCCGAGCGAGCGGCCGCCCGCGCGCGAACGCGAGTTTCTACCGCCGGGGCTCGTCGGCCCGCGGGGTTGAGGACGTCGAGGGTTCGGGTCTTCGGAACGTCCTGAGACGGTCCGCCGCCACGATCGAAACCGCCACGCTTGCGTTTGGCGCGGCGAGATTCCACGTGTCTCGCCGTTGCCCGCGGCCGACGGCCGCTTCCACACGCCACGTGCGAGAGCCTGCCGCCAGAGCCGGCCCGGCGCGGCGTCGCCCAAGGACGAACCCCTTTCATGACGATGCTGTCCCGCTTTCTGCGCCCAAGCGCGCTCGCCCTGTCGCTCATGCTGCCCGGCGCCGCGCTGGCGCAGGAGACCAGCGCCACGCCGTCGGCGCCGTCTGCCGCCGCGCCGGCTGCGAAACTCTCGCCCGACACCGTGGTCGCCAAGGTCAACGGCAACCCGATCACCCAGGGCGATCTCAACATCGCCGGCGAAGACCCGGCCCTGTCGCTGCCCGGCGTCGACGAGGCCGGCAAGAAGGGCCTGCTCGTCGATTACATGATCGATCTGCGCGTCGGCGCACAGGCGGCCGACGCGGCAAAGGTCGGCGACTCGCCGGAGTTCAAGCGCAAGCTCGCCTACTTCCGGGACAAGCTCCTGCTCGACGACTACCTCGAGCAGGAGGCCAAGAAGGCGGTGACGCCGGACGCGGCCAAGGCGCTCTACGACCAGACCGTCAAGGCGATGAAGCCGGAGGAGGAAGTGCACGCCCGGCACATCCTCGTCGACAACGAGGCCGACGCCAAGAAGATCGCCGCGCGCGTGAAGGGCGGCGAGGACTTCGCCAAAATCGCCGGAGAAACCTCGAAGGATCCCGGCTCGAAGGCCGAGGGTGGCGATCTCGGCTGGTTCACCAAGGAGCGCATGGTCGCCCCCTTCGCCGAGGCCGCCTTCAAGATGAGCCCGGGCCAAGTCTCAGACCCGATCAAGACCCAATTCGGCTGGCACGTGATCAAGCTCGAGGAGAAGCGTACCAAGCCGGTGCCGAGCTTCGACGAGATGAAGGAGCAGGTCGACCAGTACCTGACCCGCAAGGCCCAGCAGGACGTCATCCTGAAGCTGCGCGAGGCGGCGAAGGTCGAGCGCACGGACGCGGCACCGACCGCGCCGCCTCCCGTGGTGCCGCCGGCGGACGCTTCGAAGAACTGATCGAAGGGACGACCGGATCGCCTACCCGCAGGCGATCTGGTCGCAACGCCGCATCGCCGCGATCATGCGGGCGAGCGCCTTCGGGCCGGGATGGCCCAGAAGCCCGATATTGCCGAGGACGTAGGAGGGCGTGGCGGTCAGGCCGAGATTGGCCGCGACGTGCATCTGGGCGGTCAGCGCCTGCCGGATCTCCTCGCTGTCGCCGATGGTCTCCAGCTCGGCGCGGGACACGCCGGCTTTGGCGGCGATGTCGAGGGCCTTGAGGCCGTCGATCTTGCCCGGCGTGCCGAGCAGTTGCCCGTAGACCTTGAAGGCCGCTGCCGAGCCGAGCTTGCGCTGCACGCCGAGCGCAACCTTGGCGGCCTGGGCCGACATCGGCGAGAGGATCGGGTTGTTGACGAGGCCGATCCGCAGCGACGGGTCGCTCGCGGCGAGCGCCGAGATGTCTGCGGCGGCCTGCCGGCAATACGGGCAGTTGTAGTCGAAGAACTCGTAGAGCACGACCTCGGCGTCGCGCGGGCCGATATAGGTGATGCCCTTCAGCTCGGCGATCTGGCCTGTGATCTCGCCCGGCAGGCGCATGTTGGCGATCGGCCGGCCGTCGTCGTTGTCGACCTTGAAGGTCTGGCCGTAGCTCTGGGCCAGCGCCGGTCCGGCAAGGGCGACAGCGGCTGAGGCGGCGAGGAAGCGGCGGCGGTCGAGGCTCATGGACGGTCCTGTGAGCCGAGACGATGGCTGAAGTTCGGCCTTTTGTCCGTGGACTTCCCCCGTGACCGGCTGAAGTCGTCCGCCGCATCAGCGGCGGCGCGCAGTCGCGCTTGCCAGCGGCCGGCCGCCGGGAGAGCCGCATCTCCTGATCAGTGGTGCCAGGCCGCCGGTGCCGACTGTCGATCAGGCCGCCCGAGGCTCACGGCTCTGCCGCCACCAGACCCAGGCGCAGAGCAGCGCGACGGGGATGCCGATCACCGAGGTGCCGACGAAGAACCAGGCGAAGCCGAGCGCCTTGACCGCGACGCCCGAGGTCATCGCCAGCAGGTTGCCCGGCAGGGCCACGAGCGAGGTCATCAGCGCGAACTGGCTCGCCGCATGGAGGTCCGAGGTCAGCGTCGACATGTAGGTGATCAGCACGATCGAGGCGAAGGCATAGGCGAAGGACTCGATCCCGACCGCGACCACGAAGGTCCAGTAGGCGCCGCCGTCGTGGTCGCCGTAGAGCGCGAGATAGGCCAGCGCGAGGTGCGCGGCGGAGCCGAACACCGTGCCGAACAGCAGCGTCGGCATGATGCCGATACGCGGGATCATCCAGCCGCCGAGGAAGGTCGCGCCGATGGCGAGCCAGAAACCGTAGACCTTCACCACCGTCGCGATGTCGGCATCCGAATAGTGCAGTGTCACGAAGAGAGGGTTCGCCATCGCGGTCGAGACGTAACCGGGCATGCGGAAGCCCGCGATCAGGATCAGGATCGGCAGCGCCATCGGCCCGAGCCGGTGGAGCAGGTCCTTGATCGGCGCCCAGATCGTCGCTGCGAAATTCATCGGCGCGCGGGCGGCATCCTCGTCGACCGCCGGCTCGGGCGCGAGCCACGCCGCGATCACGCTCGGCAGCATCAGCGCCGCCATCACGAGATAGGCGGCCTTCCAGCCATGTTCGCCCGCGACGATGAGCGCGCCCGCGCCGGCCACCAGCGAGCCGACGCGCCAGCCGATCTCCGACCAGGACGACATCAGCGGTAGCTCCGCCTTCGACACCACGGCGATCCGCCATCCGTCGACGGTGATGTCCTGCGTCGCCCCGGCGACGCCGAGCGCCAGGGAGAACGCGATCGTCCAGCCGAGCCAGTTTTCGGGATTGCCGAACGCGATCCCCGCCAACGCCCCCGCGACGCCGATCTGCGACAGCAGGATCCAGCCCCGCCGCCGCCCGAGCCAGGCGCCCAGCAGGGGCGCGTCGTAACGCTCCAGGAACGGCGCCCACAGGAACTTGAGCTTGTAGGGAAAGGTCAACCCGAACAGCCAGCCGATCGTCTCGATCGGCACCCCGGCCCGCGTCAGCCAGACCGATTGCGTCGCGTAGATCAGCGGGAAGGCCATCCCCGAGCCGACCCCGAGAAACAGGCCCGCTGCGATCCGGCGATCCCGGAACAGCGGTGCCAGGAAGGACGTGCGCCGAGGTGCGGCTTCGATCGCGGGAGCCTGCATGCCGGTTCGGGCCTCGCATCCATTCGAGCGAGCTCTTGGATGAGGGTTCGACGCTACGGTCAAGCCCCACAGATCGGTCGCCGAGAGCGAGCTTCGTCATTCCGGGGCGCCGAAGGCGAACCCGGAATCCATGTCGGGGCTCAACGCCTCGATTCACCGACGCATCACGGGTGGATTCCGGGTTCCGCTGCGCGGCCCCGGAATGACGGGCAGAGGGAATACCGCAACCTCGTCGGCGCGCGCCCTCACACCTGCTCCAGCGTCGTCGCGGCCGTATCGATCGCCGCCGCGACGGCATTGATCTGGGCCTCGTCGAGCGGGCCGCGCGACAGGCGCAGGCGGAGCGCCAGCTTCAGATTCTCCATGGCCCGCACGATCTGCGGGGCTGGGCCGCCGCCGTGCCGGCGGCCGGATTCGTCCATGCGTTCCATCAGCGCCTCGAGCGTCGGGCGGTGGGCGTCGAGATAGGCGCGGCCCTCGTCGGTGATGGTGTGCAGCTTCTTGGCGCCGTCCCCGTCGCTGACGGTCACGTGGCCGAGGTCCTGCAGCATGGTGAGGGTCGGATAGATCGTGCCCGGGCTCGGGCTGTAGGCGCCGCCGACGCGCTCCTCGATCGCCTTGATGATCTCGTAGCCGTAGCAGGGTTTTTCCGCGATCAGGTTGAGGACGACGAGGCGCAGGTCGCCATGGCCGAAGAAGCGGCCGGGACCGCCGTGCCGGCCGGGACCGCGGTGACGGGGCGGGCCGCCGAAGGGTCGGTCGTCGTCGCGCTCGTGGCGGGCGAAGTACCAATCCTGACGGGGGTCTTGGAAGCGGGGATGCATGATGGATTCCGATCGTGTTTCGATATGTCGATTATTTAGATATATCGAAACACGATCGGAACGCAAGAGGCTGCGGCTGTGACCGCGTTCGGCCGCGTTTCGACACGAAAAACCCGGCTCGCGTGTTGCGAGCCGGGTTCGGGATCGGCCAACCGTTGGGAGCTTCAGGCCGCTTGCGAGGTCTCGGAGCGCTCCTTGGCGAGCTTGGTCACACCGACCTGATCGACCTTGCCGCTGCCGAGCATCGGCAGCTTGTCGAGGATCACCACCTCGGCCGGAACGCCGAGTTCGGGCGCGCCCTTCGACTTGGCGAAGGCTTGGTAGGCCGGCCGCGTCGCACCCTTGGCCTCGGTGAACAGGATCAGCCGCTCGCCCTTGCGGGCATCGGGCACCGCGGCGACGGCGCTCGGGGCTTCGGGCCAGAGTTCGGCGGCGAGGGTCTCGACGGTGGCGAGCGAGATCATCTCGCCGGCGATCTTGGCGAAGCGCTTGGCCCGGCCCTTGATCGCGACGAAGCCCTCCGCGTCGATCGCGACGATGTCGCCGGTGTCGTGCCAGCCACCAGGGGGCGGTTCGAGCACGCCGGGTTTCTCGGCGCGATAGTAACCGAGCATGACGTTCGGCCCCTTCACCGATAGCCGGCCGCCCTCTTCGATGCCGGGCACGCTTTCCAGGCGATGCTCGATGCCGGGCAGGAGGCGGCCGACGGTGCCGAAGCGGTTGAACATCGGCGTGTTGAGCGCCACCACCGGCCCGCATTCGGAGACGCCGTAGCCCTCCAGGATGCGCAGCCCAAACTTCTCCGACCAGGTCTTGCGGGTCGAATCCTTCACCTTCTCGGCGCCGGCCACGACGTAGCGCAGCGAGCGCAGGTCGTAGGGGTGGGCGGCCTTGGCGTAGCCGGTGAGGAAGGTGTCGGTGCCGAACAGGAAGGTGGCGTTCGAGCCGTAGATGAGCTCGGGCACGATCCGGTAGTGCAGCGGCGACGGGTAGAGGTAGACCGGCACGCCGGAGACCAGCGGCAGCACCAGCCCCGCCGTCAGCCCGAAGGCGTGGAAGACCGGCAGCACGTTGAAGACTTTGTCGCGGCGGCCGAAATCGATCCGGGCGGCCGCCTGGGCGGTGTTCGCCAGCATGTTGCGGTGGGCCAGCACCACGCCCTTCGGCGTTCCCTCGGAGCCGGAGGTGAAGAGGATCGCGACCGGGTCGGAGCCCGTGCGCTTCACCAGCGGCTTGCGGGGGGCGACGAGGCCCCTGAGCTTGTCGCCGGTGGAGACCGTGGCGCGCACGTCCTCGAGGTAGACGAGCTTCACCTTGCCTTCGAGGCCCTCGATCAGGCTGCCCAGCCGGCCCTTCTCGATGAAGGCGCGGGATGTGACGATGGTGTCGACCTGCGCCGCCTTGCAGGCCGAGAGCACGCTGGCCGGGCCGGCGGAGAAGTTGATCATCGCCGGCACGCGGCCGGCGCTGGCCAGCGCGAAGAACGTCACCGCGGCGCCGTTGGCATTCGGCAGCATCAGGCCGACGGTGCCGCCCTCGGGGGCCAGCGGCATCAGCTTGCGGCCGAGGATGTTGGCGCCCATCACGAGGCGCGCATAGGTCATCGTGCCGGTGACGGGGTCTTCCAGCGCCGTGCGGTGCCAGCCGTGGCGGTCGCCCGCCTCGATCAGGGCCGCCATCACCGAGCGGTCGATGTCGGTCGTCTCGAACATCAGGTCCGACATGATGTCGTAGAGGGCGGCGCCGGCAGCGCGGCGGCGGTTCTTGCCCTTGAGTTCCGGATCGACCGCCAGCTTCACCGGCTCCATGATCGTCACGGTGATCTTCGGCCACCAGCGGCGGCGCACCTGCTCGCGGGAGAGGCGCGAGAAGACGGTCTGCTCCGGGCCGTCGATCTTCACCGGCACGACCATCGCACCGGACTTGTCGGCGATCAGGCCGGCGCCGTCATAGACCTTCATCAGGCTGCCGGTGACCGTCAGACGGCCTTCGGGAAAGATGATCAGCGTCTCGCCGTTCTTCACGGCGTTGATCAGGGTGCGGGTGGCGAGCGGCCGCGTCGGGTCGAGCGGCATCGCCTTGGTGATCTTCAGGAACGGCTTCACCCACCAGCGCTGCGCGATGCCGTGATCGATGGCGAAGACCGGCTCCTGGTCGAGCAGCGACAGGGCCAGCGGCGCATCGAGGAACGAGACGTGGTTGAGGGCGATGATCGCGTTCGGGCCGGCCTTCTCGACGTTCTCCAGGCCCTTCACCTCCAGGCGGTAGAAGGCGCGAAAGAAGATCGAGAGGAAGTCGCGGAACGGGCTCGTGGGCATGATCTTGAAGACGATTACGCCGACGACGAGGTTCAGCACCGCGATCAGGGCGAAGAGCTGCCCCATCGACAGGCCGGCCGCCTGGAGCGCGGCCAGCGCCAGGGTGCCGCCGACCATGAAGGCCGCGGTGATCACGTTGACGGCGCCGATGACCCGGGCGCGCTTCTCCTTCGGCGTCCAGGCCTGCACGGCGGCGAAGGACGGCACGATGTAGAGGCCGCCGGCGATGGCGAGGCCGGCGAAGTCGATCAGCAGGCGCAGGCCGGTCGGGTCGCCGAGGAAGGCGAGCGCGCCGATCGGTTCGCCGATTGCGGGTACGGCGTGGGAGACCGTCCAGGCGAGGTCGAGGCCGAATGCGCCCATCAGGAGCGCGCCGACCGGCGTCGGCAGCAGCACGATGCGCCCGCTCGCCAGCCACGAGGCCAGGGCCGAGCCCACCGCGATGCCGATCGAGAACACGGCGAGCAGGGTCGTGGCGACGATCTCGGTGCCGTTGAGCGTCTGGCGCACCAGCACCGGCAGCAGCGAGAGTACCACCACGCCGACGAGCCAGAACCAGCTGACGATGATCGAGCCGCGCCAGAGCCGCGTGTCGGACCACAGGTCGCGCAGCAGCTCGATCGTGGAGCGGGCGATGTTGGCGTCGATCTTGAGGGTCGGATCGCCCTCGCCGGTGCGCGGGATCTGGCGCGCCGCGATCCAGCACAGCACCGCGAACGTCATCAGGCCGGCACCGAGCGCCAGGGCATGGCCGCCCATCGCCATGGCGAGGCCGGCGGTGATGGTGCCGAGCAGGATCGCCAGGAAGGTCGCGGCCTCGACTAGCGCGTTGCCGGCAGTGAGTTCCTCCCGCTTCAGGTGGTCGGGCAGGATGCCGTATTTGATCGGGCCGAACAGGGCCGCGATGATGCCGAAGGTGCCGAGCGAGGCGAACAGCAGCGGCACCGATTGCAGCCAGAACCCGAGCACGGAGAGCAGCGCCGCGAAGATCTCCGCGAACTTCAGGCGCTTGGCCAGGACCGCCTTGTCGTAGCGGTCGGCGAGCTGGCCGCCGAGGCCGGAGAGGACGAAGAACGGGCCGATGAAGACCGCGCTCGCCAGCGTCACCAGAATACCGCCATGGCCCGGATCGGTACCGGTCTCGCCGACCTTGAACAGGATCAGCAACGCCAGCGCGTTCTTGAGGAAGTTGTCGTTGAAGGCCGAGAAGAACTGGCACCAGAAAAGCGGCGCGAACCGCCGTGTCGTCATCAGGGAAGCGAACATGGACCTCTCTCCCGGCTAGCCCATGACTGCCCGGCGAGACCTTGGGCGTCAAATCCAGCCTGTCCGACCATCCCCGTGATCGGGCCATCGGATAGTTTGCACGGTGTTCAAAATACGCGGTTCGTCGCGGTCGGCAACTTGATTTTGCACGCCGTGCAATCTACCTCGCCCGGTGCGTGCGTGACCGCACGCGGTTCGGCCGTCAGGCAGGATGCGCCGGCAGGTCCTAAGGTTCTGTTGTTTCGCGGTTCTTCCGTACCGGGAGCGACAAGGAGACGGTATGGCGCAGGGCAAGCGGGCGGCGGGGCCGCGGGGCGAGCACGACCGCGAAGGTTTTATCGAGATGGTCGCACGGGCGGCCGAGAGCCTCGTGCGCAACGAGGGCTTTCGTGGGCTCGGGATGCGGCGGCTCGCGGCCGCGATCGGCTACGCCCCGAACTCGATCTACAACGCGGTCGGCGACCTCGATCAGGTGATCCTGCGGGTCAACGCCCGCACGCTCCGCCGCCTCTCGGCCATGTTGCAGGGCGCGACCGACCCGGCCCTGTCGCCCAGAGACAACGCGCTGGCGCTGGCCGACGCCTACCTCGTCTTCGTCGCCGCCGATCCCCGGGTCTGGAGCCTGGTCTTCGAGCATGTCGCCGCCCCCGAAGTACCCTTCCCCGACTGGTACGCCGAGGCCCTGGCCGACGCGACCGGCCTCGTCGACACGGTGCTGCAGCCGCTCCTGCCCGACCCCATCGAGCGCCGGCAGGCCGTCGCTACCCTCTGGGCCGGCCTGCACGGCATCGCCTCGCTCTCGACCTCGAACAAGCTCGCGGTGCTGGTGCCCGATTCGCCGCGGGTGCTGGCGCGAATGCTGGTGGGGCGGTTCTTGGGGGAGGGTTCGGGCGCAGCGTGACGCGAGAGGCGGCGTTCGGCGGCCCCGCGCCCGGCAACCACCCTCGTCCTCATTCCAAGGTGCTGCCCAAGGTGCTGCGCAGCAGCCTCGAAGGACCGTTGAGCGCCGACCCAGCCCGTTGGAGATGCGCGGATAGGATCAGGGGTGCTTCAAGGCCTCCGCTTCGCTGCGGCGCCTCGGCATGAGGGTCGGGAGGATCACACCGCCTCGACCGCCTGCAACTGCCGATACGCGCGCCCATGCGCGCAATAGCCCTCGACGATCTGCGCCATCATCGCACGCTTAGCCGTGTCGAGGGGCGCGAGAATGCGGGCGGGGCGGCCGCCCCAGAGGTGGCCGCTGTCGAGGAGCTGGCCCGGATCGGTGGTGGCGCCCCCGGCAAGAAGCACGTCGTCGGCGACGACCGTGCCCGGAGCGATCACGCAGCCGATGCCGATGAGGCTGCGGGCACCGATCCGGCAATCGGCCATGCGCACGTTGTGGGCGATCGTGGTGTCCCGCCCGAGCACCACGCCCTCGCCGCGGGTCCGGATCACCGTGTTGTCCTGGATGTTGGTGTCGGCCCCGACCACGATCGGCCCGACCGCCGCTTCGAGCGCGCAGGAGAACAGCACGCTCGACCCGGCGCCGAGCATGATCCGGCCCGACAGCCGGGCCGTGCGGGCGACGAACACCGTCTCGTCGGTCTCCGGCGCGTCGCCCTCCATCGGCGCGGGCGTCGTCGCCGCAGCCTCGCGCAGGCGTTCGGCGCGCTCGGCGAGTTCTTCCTGCGTGATCGGGCGCTGACGCTTCGCCGGGCTGCCGGCATAGACGTGGCCGGCCTCCAGCTTGGAGCGCGGAAACACCGTGGCCCCTGCCTCGATCAGCACGCCGTCCCCGACGACCGAGCCGTCGAGCACGATCGCATCGTCCTCGATCACCACGTCCGAGCCGACGGTGCAGGCATGGACCACGGCGTTGCGGCCCACCGTCACCCGGTCGCCGACGACGGTCGCCAGCGTGTCTGTGGCGATGTGGACCGTCGAGCGGGTTCCGAGCCAGAAGCGGTCGCCGATGGTGACGGTCTGGCCGTCGGCGCGGATCACGCTGTCGTCGCCGAGCCAGGACTGCGCCCCGATCGCCGCCGTGCCGATCACCGTGCTGCCCGTGCCGCACCAGACCGGACGGGCGGAGAAGACCGGCAGCACGCCGTCATGGGGAAGGATCAGGTCGGGAGTCACGCGGGCGTCCTTCAGGTGGGGGCCGGGCGCATGGCGCTGCAGGCCGCGCGAGGACATATAGGCGCATGGCCGGGAGCGGTATCCCGGAGTCGGATTTCGAGGACAGCATGAGCCGCGTCAGCATCCGGCCGGAGCCTTTCGACGTCGCTGCCGAACTCGCGGCGGTCGAGGCCTCGACGAACGGCCGCGCCGGCGCCGTCGTCAGTTTCACGGGACTGTGCCGGGACGAGGAGGGCCGGCTCGCGGCGCTCGAGCTCGAGCATTATCCCGGCATGGCCGAGGCCGAGATCACGCGCGTGGTCGCGGAGGCCGAGGCGCGCTGGCCGATCCAGGGCGTCCGGGTCATCCACCGCCACGGCCTGATCCGGCCCGGCGAGGGCATCGTCCTCGTCGTCACCGCCTCCGCGCACCGCCGGGCGGCCTTCGAGGCGGCGAGCTTCCTGATGGACTACCTCAAGGCGCGCGCCCCGTTCTGGAAGCGCGAGCACCTCGCCGACGGCAGCACCGGCGGCTGGGTCGAGGCGACCGAACACGATGCCAGGGCAGCAGAGAGTTGGGGGCGCGAGGCCTCGCAGGGATGATGGACGCCGCCGCGATTTGCGTCCATGCCCCCTAGTCGCTGGCGTGACCGGCGGAAAACGTACGTAGAAACATGGCGATCCAGGAATTCGGCGCGAAGACGGGCGACACGCCTGCCGACGGCCAGGTCGGCCCCTGGCGCGGGACACGCCCCCTGGTCGGCTCCGGCATCACCGTGGTGGCTTTCGTGGTGGTGCTGGCGCTCTGCTGGCTCGCCTCGGCGACGCTGCTGCTGATCTTCGCCGGCGTCCTGCTCGGCGTCTTCCTCGATGGGCTCACGCGCGGCCTCAAGTACGTCCTGCCGATCCCGCGCGCCCTGCGGCTGCTGATCGCGACCCTCGCGGTCGCCGGGTTCCTCGTCGGCATGAGTGCGGTCGGCGGGGCCACCATCGCGCAGCAGGGGCGCGAGCTCGGCCAGACCATCCAGAACCAGTCGGGCACGATCCGCGACTGGCTCAAGGATCACGGCGTCAGCCTCGACAAGCTCGAGGCCCTGCAGGGGACGGGCGAGGCCGGGCAACCGAAGCCCAAGGGCGACGATGAGCCGAAGGGCGGCCTCGGCAGCTTCGCCTCCGGTGCGCTCAAGAGCCCCGGCTCGCTGCTATCGGATGCCAGCAGCTTTCTCGGACCGGCGGCGGCCGTCCTGCTCGAACTGTTCAACGCCCTCGGCAACGGCCTCGTGATCGTCTTCCTCGGCGTCTCGGTAGCGGCCGATCCCGGCAGCTATCGCAACGGCGTCGTCCGCTTCCTGCCGCCGCACCGGCGCGAACGCGGCGGGCAGGTGCTCGACGGCATGGGCGAGACCCTGCGGCACTGGCTGTTCGGCCAGCTCATCACCATGACGGTGATCTTCCTCTGCACCTGGGGCGGACTCGCCTTCCTCGGCATCGGCGGCTCGCTGATCCTCGGCCTGCAGGCGGGGCTGCTGGCCTTCATCCCCACCGTCGGCCCGCTCCTGGCCGGGGTGGTCATCCTGCTCGCGAGCCTGGCGTCGGGCATCAACGCACTGCTCGGCGCGCTCGGCGTCTATCTCGCGGTCCAGACCCTGGAGAGCTACGGACTCACCCCGTTCATCCAGAAGCGGGCGCTGGACATCCCGCCCGCCACGATCTTTGCGGGACAGCTCCTGCTCGGCGTGCTGTTCGGCCTCTGGGGCATCGCGCTCGCGCTGCCGCTGATGGCGGTGATTAAGGTGCTGCTGGAGCAGCTCTACATCGAAGAGACCCTGGGCGAGCCGGCGGAGGTTTGAGACGGCCTCGGACTGCTTCCATGTGAAGCGCGTCAGGTCGAGCGCATCCCCTCGCCCCGCTTGCGGGGAGAGGGCCGTGCCCCTTGCCGGGGCACGGCGAGGCGGCAGCCGAAGGTGAGGGGGCGGCATCGGAAGAGGCTCAGACTCGCCCCCCCTTACCTCCGCTTCGGCTTCGCCTCCGCTTGCCACGGACCCGACACGGGATCCGTGGCCCTCATCCCCGCGTGCGGGGCGAGGGCGGGCGCCAGCTCACACCGCCTTCTGCAGCGGCACCACGTTGTGCAGCGTCTTGTCGGCCGTATCGAAGAACCGGCGGACGTTGCGGGCGGCCTGACGGATGCGCTGCTCGTTCTCGACCAGGGCAATGCGGACGTAGTCGTCGCCGTGCTCGCCGAAGCCGATGCCGGGAGCGACCGCGACATCCGACTTCTCCAGGAGCAGCTTCGAGAATTCCAGGCTGCCGAGCGGCTTGTACTTCTCCGGGATCGGCACCCAGGCGAACATCGAGGCCTGCGGCGGCGGGATGACCCAGCCGGCCTTGCCGAAGGATTCCACCAGCGCGTCGCGGCGCTTCCTGTAGGTCGCGCGCATCTCCCTGATGCAGTCGTCGGGTCCGTTCAGCGCGGCGGTGGCCGCGACCTGGATCGGCGTGAAGGCGCCGTAATCGAGGTAGGACTTCACCCGCGTCAGCGCGGCGAGCAGCCGCTCGTTGCCGACCGCAAAGCCCATGCGCCAACCCGCCATCGAATAGGTCTTCGAGAGCGAGGTGAACTCCACCGTCACGTCGATCGCGCCGGGAACCTGCAGCACCGAGGGCGGCGGTGCCTTGTCGTCGAAATAGACCTCGGCATAGGCGAGATCGGAGAGCAGGATGATCTCGTGCCTCTTCGCGAAGGCGACGAGGTCCGTGTAGAAATCGAGGCTCGCGACATAGGCCGTCGGGTTCGACGGGTAGCAGACCACCAGAGCCACGGGCTTCGGAATCGAATGCAGCATCGCGCGTTCGAGGATCGGGAACATCGCGGGCGTCGGCTCGGCCGGCACGGAGCGGATCACGCCGCCCGCCATCAGGAAGCCGAAGGCGTGGATCGGGTAGCTCGGGTTCGGCACGATCACCACGTCGCCGGGCGCGGTGATCGCCTGCGCCATGTTGGCGAAGCCCTCCTTGGAGCCGAGCGTCGCCACGACCTGCGTGTCGGGGTTCAGGCTCACGCCGAAGCGGCGCTGGTAATAGCCGGCCTGGGCACGGCGCAGACCGGCGATGCCCTTGGAGGCCGAGTAGCGGTCGGTGCGCGGGCGCCCGGCCGTCTCGCAGAGCTTGGCGATGACGTGCCTCGGGGCGTCGAGGTCGGGGTTGCCCATGCCGAGATCGATGATGTCGGCGCCGTTGGCGCGAGCCTGCGCCTTGATCCGGTTGACCTGCTCGAAGACGTAGGGGGGCAGGCGCTTGATGCGGTGAAAATCGGTCATGGCGTTCTTGGCGTCCGGGGCGCCTGCAGGCTCCGAGGGGAGCCCGCCTGTCGCGAGCAGCGGTGAATCGCGTCTCATATCATCGACGTTCGCCCGCGCCGACTCCGAAAGCCTGCAAAGGCCGCTTTTCGGATGTCGCGTGTGGCGCGGGGGCCGCGATGCTATTCGGCGGGCAATTCGGCCGGCTTGAGGCCCTTGGCGATGCCCTTGCCCGCGCCCTCGGCCGTCTTGCCGCGGGCCTCGTTGCGGGTGCGCGCGCCTTCGAGATCGGCCTCGAGGCTCTTCTGGGCCTCGGACGAGCGGGCGCGGATCGCGCGCTTCGGCTCGTCCTTGCCGACCGGCATGTAGGTGCCGCCGGGGCGGCGAGAGGTCTCGACGAAATCCGGCGCATCGACCTTCTTCGGCCCGTAGCCGGCTCCGACGAAGGCCTCCTTCATCGGATTCACGTCGCCGGAGCAGCCGGCGCTGCCCAGCACGGAGAGCGTCACGGCGAAAAGTCCGAAAAATCTAGGCGAAAGCATGGGGTTCGCGATCTGGACATTGTCCGGGGGACTGGCGACATGATCGGGTGAAGCGCTAATTTGTCCGAAACGAGGCCCATCGCCGCTCGGGTGTCCGAGAGGCGGGAGAGAGCCGATCAGGGAGGATGCTACGCGTGTCGGACGTTCCGAAGCCGGTCCAACCGGATCTGGAGGCGATCTCCCGCAATGCCACGGCGCTCGCCGAGAGTTTCGGGCGCATGTCCGCGACCTATCTCACGCCGATGGAGGGCAAGGCGAACGGGCGCGGCAACGCCAACCCCTCCGACGAGATGAGCGACATCACCCGCACCCTCGGCAAGGTCGCCGAGACCTGGATGAGCGACCCGCAGAGGGCGATGGCGGCGCAGGCCAAGCTCTCCGAGGCCTTCATGTCCCTGTGGGGCTCGACCTGGAGCCGGATGCAGGGTGAGGCGCCGACACCCGCCATCGCCGCCGATCCGAAGGACAAGCGCTTCGCCGATCCGGAATGGACGACGAACCCGGTCTTCGACTTCATCAAGCAGAGCTATCTCATCACGGCGCGCTGGGCCGAGGACCTCGTCGAGAACGCCGAGGGCATCGACACGCATACCCGCCACAAGGCCGAGTTCTACCTGCGCCAGATCCTGGCAGCCTACTCGCCCTCGAACTTCGTGATGACGAACCCCGAGCTCCTGCGGCACACGCTGGCGGAGAACGGCGAGAACCTCGTACGCGGGCTGAAGATGCTCGCCGAGGACATCGAGGCCGGGGGCGGCGAGCTTCGCGTGCGCCAGACCGACGTGACCGCGTTCAAGTTCGGCGAGGACGTCGCGGTGACGCCGGGCGAGGTCGTCTACCGCAACGACCTGATGGAGCTGATCCAGTACGCGCCGAAGACCGAGACGGTCCTCAAGCGCCCGTTCCTGATCGTCCCGCCTTGGATCAACAAGTTCTACATCCTTGATCTCAACCCCGCCAAAAGCCTGATCGGCTGGATGGTCTCGCAGGGGCTCACGGTCTTCGTGATCTCCTGGGTCAACCCGGACGAGCGACACCGCGACAAGGACTTCGAGTCCTACATGCGCGAGGGCATCGAGACCGCGATCGACCAGATCGGCATCGCCACCGGCGAGACCGAGGTCTCGGCCGCCGGCTATTGCGTCGGCGGCACGCTGCTCGCTGTGACGATGGCGGCCCAGGCCGCCACCGGTAACACCCGGATCAAGAGCACGACCTTCCTGACGACGCAGGTCGACTTCACCCATGCCGGCGACCTCAAGGTCTTCGCCGACGAGGAGCAGATCAAGGTCATCGAGGAGCGCATGAAGGAGCGCGGCTACCTCGACGGCTCGCGCATGGCGAGCGCCTTCAACATGCTGCGACCGAGCGACCTGATCTGGAGCTACGTGGTCAACAACTACGTGAAGGGGAAGGCGCCGCTGCCCTTCGACCTGCTCTACTGGAACGCCGATTCCACGCGCATGCCCGAGGCGAACCACTCGTTCTACCTGCGCAACTGCTACCTCAACAACACGCTCGCCCAGGGCAAGATGGTGCTCGGCAACATCAAGCTCGACCTGAAGAAGGTGAAGGTGCCGATCTTCAACCTCGCGACCCGCGAAGATCACATCGCCCCCGCACTCTCGGTATTCGAGGGGTCGGGCAAGTTCGGCGGCAAGGTCGACTATGTGCTCGCAGGCTCGGGACACATCGCCGGCGTGGTCAACCCGCCGGGCAAGAAGGCGAAATACGGCTTCCGCACCGGCGGACCGGCGAAGGGCAAGTTCGAGGATTGGGTGCAGGCTGCGACCGAGCACGAGGGCTCGTGGTGGCCCTACTGGTTCAAGTGGCTGGAGGATCAGGCGCCCGAGCGCGTCCCCGCCCGCATCCCGGGCGAGGGCGCCCTGCCCTCCCTCGGCCCGGCGCCCGGAACCTATGTTCGGATGAAGTGCTGAGAGGGGTCCGCCTCGGAGCCGATCATCCGAGGCGCGCTCCGATGACGAACCGCTAGCCTCGTCGGCGAGAAGCGTTCGCAGCCGTCGGTTGGGCTTCTGGCGCGGCGAAAGCGTTCCGCTCGGCTTCAGGAGCTCATCGCGACCCACGCCCTAGTCATGTGCGTCAGCGCACATGTTCAGATTGTGCACAATCTATGTAGGGTGGTGTGACTGGCCGCCGGCGTCTGACGACGACGCGGTCCTGACCGAACCCTCGAGGAATCCTGCATGACCGTCGACGTAAAGTACCGCACCACCGCCTCCGCCACCGGCGGCCGCGATGGTTCGGCCAAGACCGAGGACGGCAGTTTCGAGGTGAAGCTCTCGACTCCGAAGGAACTCGGCGGCGCCGGCGGCCCGGGCGCCAACCCCGAGCAGCTCTTCGCGTCCGGCTACGCGGCCTGCTTCCTCGGAGCGTTGAAGGTCGCCGGCGCGCAGGCCAAGGCCAAGATCCCGGCCGACACCACCGTCACCGCCAAGGTCGGCATCGGCCCGCGCTCGGAAGGCGGCTTCGGCATCACGGCCGACCTCACCATCACTCTGCCGGGGCTCGACAAGGCCGAAGCGCAGTCGCTCGTCGAAGCCGCACACCAGATCTGTCCGTACTCGAACGCGACGCGCGGGAATGTCGATGTCGGGCTGACGGTAGCCTGAGACGGCTCCGGATTATTCCGTGGGCGGGGAGACCCGCCCGCGAAACCCCGTTGCCAACACGTAGAGCTCGCTCGAATCCGCGCGGCTGGCATTCGGCTTGACGTGGCGGACGCTGGCGAAGTCGCGCTTGAGGTCGGCGAGCAGGTCGCCCTCGGTGCCGCCCTGGAACACCTTGGCCAGGTATGCGCCGCCGGGCGCCAGGATATCGCGGGCGAACTCGGCTGCGACTTCGGCGAGGCCGATGATGCGCAGGTGGTCGGTCTTCTTATGGCCGGTGGTGTTGGCGGCCATGTCCGACAGGACGAGATCGGCCGGCCCGCCGAGCAGGTCGGTGAGCAGCCCCGGGGCGGTCGGGTCGAGGAAGTCGAGCATGATGAACTCGACGCCGGTCATCGGCTCGATTTCGAGCAGGTCGATGCCGACGACATAGCCTTCGGCCCCGATCTTCTTCGCGGCGACCTGCGACCAGCCGCCGGGGGCGGCGCCGAGATCGACGATCTTCTGGCCCGGCTTCAGCAGGTTGAAACGCTCGTCGATCTCGATGAGCTTGAAGGCGGCACGCGAGCGGTAGCCCTCGCGCTTGGCCCGCGCCACATAGGGGTCGTTGAGCTGACGCTCCAGCCAGCGCTTCTGCGACAGGGTGCGCCCGCGCCCGGTCTTCACCCGCTGCTTCAGGTCGCCTCGCAGGCCCCCGCTGGCCCCGCGTCGGTCGGTCATCCTCAGTCCTTCTCGTCTTCGGGCTGCGACGCCGCGTCCGCACGGGGCAGCCCTGCGGGGCGGGCGACCCGCCCGGCTCCCGCCATCGCTAAAGGCTACACCAGCAACGAGCCAACATCGCAAGGCGCGATCGTGACAGCACCCTTCCGGTCGATCCGGCCCGACCCCTCCCTCGAACCGACCCCGCGCCAGGCACGTGGCCCGGGCTTTCGCGAGTTCGTGGGGATCGTCGCGCTGATGATGGCGGTGACCGCGATCTCCATCGACAACCTGCTGCCGGCCTTCCCCGTCATCCAGGAGCGATTCTCGGTCGCGGACCCGAACCGGCTTCAGTTGCTGATTTACGTCTACATGGTCGGCTTCGGGCTGGGGCAGATCCTGTACGGGCCGCTCTCGGACTCCCTCGGGCGGCGCAAGGTGCTGCTTGTCAGCCTCGCGATCTACCTCGGGGCGACGGTGCTGGCGATGTTCAGCCCGTCGTTCGGTTGGCTGCTGGCTGCGCGCATCCTCCAGGGCATCGGCGCGGCCGGCGGGCGCGTTCTGTCGCTCGCCATCGTGCGCGACCGCTATGCCGGGCGCGCCATGGCGAGCGTGATGTCGTTGATCACCATGGTGTTTCTGATCGTGCCGATGCTGGCGCCGGCCCTTGGACAGGCCATGCTGCTGTTCGGTTCCTGGGTCTGGGTCTTCGTCTCGATGCTGGCGCTCGGCGGCATCCTGGCGGTCTGGTTCTCGATCCGGATGCCGGAGACGCTCCATCCGGAACACCGCCGCCCGCTCTCGCTCAAGGCCATGGGTCAGGCCCTGCGCCTGACGCTGAGGAGCCGCGCGACGCTGGGCTACGGCACCGCACTCGGGCTGATGGTCGGCTGCATCATGGGCTATGTCGGCTCGGCCGAGCAGGTCTTCGATTCCGGGCTGTACCATCTCGGCGGCTGGTTTCCGGCGGCCTTCGCCCTGGTCGCCGGCGCCATGGGCGCCTCGACCCTGATCAATGCCCGCCTCGTCGAGCGGCTCGGCATGCACTGGCTGTCCCATGCCGGCCTGATCGCCTTCGTCGCGGTGGCGCTCGTGCAGGTCGGCATCGGGCTCGTCTGGCAAGGGCACCCGCCGCTCTGGCTGTTTCTCACGGTGTTGAGCGCCAACCAGTTCCTGATCAGCTTCACCATGCCGAACTTCCAGGCGCTGGCGATGCAGCCCGTCGGCGAGGTCGCCGGCACCGCCTCGTCGTTCCTGGGCTTCTACACGACGCTGCTCGGCGCGGCCTTCGGCACGGTCATCGGCCAGAGCTTCGACGGCACCGTACTGCCGGTGGGCGTCGGCTATGCCGGGCTTGGCTGTCTCTCGCTCGCCGTGGTGGCCTGGACCGAGCGCGGGCGGCTGTTTCGGGCCGGCATCTCGGGGTGACGCAACGCAGCCCCGACCGTTCGTCCGTGGAACGCCCGCCGGCCGGCCCCATCTGAGCCGTCCGTCACATCAGGAAACATTCATGCTTCGCTTCACCACGATCGCCCTCGCGGCCACGCTGTCGACAGCGGCCCTCGCGGCAGCCCAGCCCGAGCGGGTCCGCGGCACCATCGAGAGCGCCGACGGCACGACGCTGATCCTCAAGACCGACGACGGCCGCTCGACTACGGTCACGCTTGCGCCCGACACCAAGTACGCGTCGGTGGTCAAATCGAGCCTCGACCAGATCAAGGACGGCGTCTTCATCGGTACCGCCACCAAGGGCGACAACCCGCCGATCGCACTGGAAGTGGTGCTGTTTCCCCCAGCGATGCGCGGCACCGGCGAGGGCCACTACCCCTGGGACGAGATCCAGGACACCACCGTGGGCGATGCGCCGAAGGTGAAGAGCGCCATGACAAACGGCACCGTGAAGGCCACGACGGCCGGCGCGCCGAAGGTCAAGAGCGCCATGACCAACGGCACGGTCGCCAAGAGCGCCGGTGCGGGCGGCGTCACCACGCTCACCGTGAGCTACGGCGCGGACGGCTCCAAGACCATCGCCGTCCCGGCCTCGGCCCCGGTCGTGACCTTCGAGCCGGCCGACGCCGCGATCCTGAAGCCCGGCGCCAAGGCCTTCGTCATCGCCGGCAACGAAGACGGCAAGCTCAGCGCCAAGCGCGTCGCCGTCGGCAAGGACGGCCTGCGCCCGCCGATGTGATCCGATGGGGACGGCCGAGGAGCCTTAACCGGGCCTTCAGCCGAACACCGGAAGCTCAGGCCCATCGCCAGCTTCCGGAGTTCCGCCCGTGACCGATCGTGCCCGCAATGGTGCGTTTCTCGCCGCCCGCCTGCTCATGGCCGCGGCGCTGCTGCCGACGGGGATCGCCCGGGCGCTCAACGTCTCGGGCTTCGCGGTGACGCTTGCCGGCACAGGGCTGCCCATGCCGAACGCCGTCGCGACCGTCGCCGTGATCGTCCAAGTCTTCGGGCCGCTGGCCCTGATCCTCGGCGTGATGCCCCGGATCACCGGGCTCGCCATGGCCGGCTTCGTCGCGGTCTTTGCCGCCCTGCTGCACCCGTTCTGGGTGTTTTCCGGATCGGCCGCCGTCACCGAGCGCGCCTTCCTGATGTCCGATCTCGGCCTCGCCGGCGCCTTCCTGATCTACGCCATGGCCGGCCCCGGCGCGTGGAGCTGGCAGAGCTGGCGCGCCGGCGAAGCCGCGCCGGTGCGGCCGCGCTCCAGCGGTGGAAAGGCCCCGTCGAAAAAGGCTCCGGTCAAGCGTTCGGGCGGCCGGGCACCGCTGCGCGAGGCGGCGTGACCGGGGCGAGCGTCGCGGGTGAGCCGTCGGCGGGCTTCGTCATCAGGCTCCGCTGACCGGACACCTCCGCGCCCGCATCCGGAGCCAGCCTCAGGAAAGGCAGGAGCGCCGCGGCCGAGATCAGCGCCACGGTGAAGAAGGCCGGTGCGAAGTCCGCCGCCGCGATCCCCGCATGGCCGTGCCAGCTCGCCGAGGCTTCGAGCGCCAGGGCGCCGATGGTGACCCCGAGGCTGAGCGAGAGCTGCTGCGCCACGCTCGCCAGGCTCGTCGCCGCGCTCATCTCGTGGCTGTCGAGATCGGCATAGGCGATGGCGTTCACGCAGGTGAACTGCAGGGAGCGCACGCAGCCCCCGAAGAGCAGCACCGACACGATCAGCCAGTGCGGCGTCTCCGTCGTGAACAGGCCGTTGGCCGCCAGAAAGGCCGATGCGATCAGCGCGTTGGTCAGCATCACCCGGCGAAAGCCGTAGCTGCGCAGGATCCGCGGGCCGACGATCTTGATCAGCAGCGCTCCGGCGGCGGCGGCGAAGGTGATCAGCCCCGAGCGCAGCGGATCGAGCCCGAACCCGATCTGCAGCATCAGCGGCAGCAGGAACGGGATCGCACCCGTGCCGATCCGAAACAGGCTGCCGCCGGTCACCGCCGCGCGAAACGTCGCGTGTCGCAGCAGATCGAGCCGGATCACCGGGTTGGCGACCTTTCGCGAATGCCGGAGGTAGGCCGCAACCATGACGACGCCCACCGCCATGCTGCCCCAGGAGATCCAGGCCGGCAGCAGGTGCTTTCCCGTCGAGGCGAGCCCGAGCATGAGCAGGGCGAGGCCCGCGCCGGACAGCAGGAAGCCGGCGACGTCGAGAGGCGGCCGCTCCGATTCCCGGAGGTTCTCGAAATGGATCGTGGCGAGGACGATCCCGGCCAGACCGATCGGGATGTTGATGAAGAAGATCCAGCGCCAGTCGAAATAGGTGGTGATGAAGCCTCCCAGCGGCGGCCCGAGCACCGGCCCGATCAGGGCGGGGATGGTCAGGTAGGCGAGCGCGCCGACGAGCTCCGATTTCGGCACGCTGCGCAGGATCACGAGGCGCCCCACCGGCACCATCATCGCCCCGCCCATCCCCTGCAGGAAGCGCGCGGCGACGAAGCCGGCGAGAGACCCCGATGCGGCGCAGGCGAGCGAGCCCGCCATGAACACGCAGAGCGCGGCGCGGAACACCGTGCGTGCCCCGTAGCGGTCGGCGGCCCAGCCGGAGACGGGAATGAAGATCGCGAGGCTGACGAGATAGGAGGTCAGCGCGAGCTTCAGCGCGATCGGGTCCTCTCCGAGGCTGGCGGCGATGGCCGGCAGCGCCGTGGCGATCACCGTCGAATCGGTGTTCTCCATGAAGAGCGCGGTGGCGACGACGAGGGGGACGATCTGGGCGGAACGCATCGGGGCGGGACATAGCGCTCGGCCGCCCGGCTTGCATGCCCCGCGAAAAGTCACGGGATGTTGTGGATGAAATTCGCGGTTCGACCGTGCCGCCGGAAGCGTGTCGGATCGGACACAGCGAGCGCCGCACGGCCCCCCGGATCACCCTCGACCCTTTCGCGGCACCCCGGCGCGGCCTTAAGCTCGGCGGCAACAGGCGGTGACGCATGCAGGCTGCCGCAGCCTCCGCGTGCTCGTCCCGCGCGATCAATCCACGACCCACGAAAGGGATCGGATGCCCTCGAGGCTCGACAAGCCGCGATCGACGATGCGCCTTGCCTTTGCGGCAGCGTTGCTCGCATCCGTGGGCGGCTGCGGCGAAGTCGTGCTGACCGACGGCGGTTCCCTGTCGCGCCGCGACCGGCTCTCGGGCAGCGATGCGGTCGCCTCCGACGCGCGTCTCTACGCCGACCAGGGCGCCCTGGCGCGGACCCGCACGGTCCGCATCATCCCGACCGCCTTCACCGGCAGCATCCCGGGGGGCGAACTGCTCACGCCGGAACAGCGCCGCCTGACCGCCAACGCCGCCGACCGCGCCATGTGCTACGAGCTGTCGCTCAAGTACGACGTGGTTTCGACGCCGGATGCCGATCTCACCGTGCGTTCGCGGGTGACACGGGTCGATCCGACAGACCTGCTCGGCGCCGGCTCGACCATCGGCCTTTCGGCGGCGATCTCGGTCGCGGGTCAGGTCGGCGTCGGCTTCGCCGAGAGCCTCGGCCGCGTCCCGGTCCCCCGGGTTCCGATCGGGCTCGGCAGCCTCACGGTGGAGGCCGAAGCGGTGGACCGGCACCGCAAGCAGCGCGCCGCGATGATCTGGGGCGGGGCGGCCAACTCCTTCACCAGCCAGCCGCGTTTTTCGCGTGACAGCGACCCCTACGATCTCGCTGGAGAGTTCGGCCAGGATTTCGGCTTCTTCCTCGCCACCGGCAAGGACCCGTTCAAATCCGAACTCTTCATCCCGAACTGGAACCGCATCCGCGTGACCGTCCTCGGCGAAGCCCCCCTCGATCCAGATTGCGCCGCCTACGGCCGGGCGCCGGGCATCGACGGCATCCTCACCGATTATATCGGCCTGCCGCCGGAATACGGCGACAAGGGTCCCGCCGGGCGCAGCGAGTGAACAACTCCGCGTTCTGCCATCACCACCTGCCCTCATGCTGAGGTGCCGCGGAGCGGCCTCGAAGCACGACTGACGGTTCCGCGAGACGTTGACGCTGCTGCGAGCGGACCTGTCCCTTGGACGAGCTGCGGCCGCGCTTCGAGGCCCGCTGAGGCGGGCACCTCAGCATGAGGATCGTGGTGGGTGCCAATCGCCGTTGCGATCTGCAGTCACTGTGAGCGGAATCTCCCCGTGTCCGAAGCATGGCTTCCGCGCATTCGCGTCTTTGCCTGCGCCCTTTCGGCATGATACTGGCAGCCGCCAATCCGATACCGCCGACGCGCCCGATAACCGCGCGGCCCACCTGCAGAAATACCGGAGTTGGCACATGGCCCTGATCAGCGCGGATACCATCATCGAGGGGCTGACCTTCGACGATGTGCTGCTGCGCCCGGCCGCCTCCTCCGTGATGCCCGGCGAGGTCGACATCGCCTCGCGGCTGACCCGCACGATCCGGCTGCACCTGCCGATCGTCTCGTCGGCCATGGACACCGTGACGGAGGCGCCGATGGCGATCGCCATGGCGCAGAACGGCGGCCTCGGCGTGATCCACCGCAACCTCGAGCCGCATGAGCAGGCCGAGCAGGTCCGCCTCGTCAAGAAGTACGAGTCGGGCATGGTGCTCAACCCGATCACCATCCATCCCGACGAGACCCTCGCCGCCGCCTTCTCGGTGATGAAGGAGAACCGCATCTCCGGCATCCCGGTGGTGGAGCGCGGCCCCGGCGGGTCGCGCGGAAAGCTCGTCGGCATCCTGACGAACCGCGACGTGCGCTTCGCCACCAATGCGAGCCAGCCCGTCGCCGAGCTGATGACGCGGGACCGGCTCATCACCGTGCGGGAGGGCGTGACGCAGGACGAGGCCAAGCGCCTGCTTCACCAGTTCCGCATCGAGAAGCTCCTGGTCGTCGACGATCATTACCGCTGCATCGGCCTGATCACGGTCAAGGACATCGAGAAGCAGGTCGCCTACCCGCACGCCGTCAAGGATGAGCAGGGCCGGCTGCGCGTCGCGGCCGCCACCACCACGGGCGAGGCCGGGTTCGAGCGGGCCGAGCGGCTGATCGATGCCGGCTGCGACGTGATCGTGGTCGACACCGCCCACGGCCACTCGATCAAGGTGCTCGATGCCGTGCGCCGGGTGAAGGCGCTGTCGAACGCCGTCCAGATCATCGCCGGCAACGTCGCCACCCGCGACGGCGCCCAGGCGCTGATCGATGCGGGCGCGGACGCGATCAAGGTCGGCATCGGCCCGGGCTCGATCTGCACCACCCGCATCGTCGCGGGCGTCGGCGTGCCCCAGCTCACGGCACTGATGGAGGCGGTCGAGGCCGGCCGCGACGCCGACGTGCCGGTGATCGCCGACGGCGGCATCAAGTATTCGGGCGATCTCGCCAAGGCCATCGCCGCCGGCGCCTCGGTAGCGATGCTGGGCAGCCTGCTCGCCGGCACCGACGAGGCCCCCGGCGACGTGTTTCTGTACCAGGGCCGCTCCTACAAGAGCTACCGGGGCATGGGCTCGGTGGGCGCCATGGCCCGCGGCTCGGCCGACCGCTACTTCCAGGCCGAGGTCAGCGACACGCACAAGCTCGTGCCCGAGGGCATCGAGGGTCAGGTGCCCTACAAGGGGCCGGTCGCCGCCGTGCTCCACCAGCTCGCCGGCGGCCTGCGCGCCGCCATGGGCTATGTCGGCGCGCCGACCGTGCCGGAGCTTCAGGAGCGCGCGCAGTTCATCCGCATCACCAATGCGGGCCTGCGCGAGAGCCACGTCCACGACGTGACCATCACGCGGGAAACGCCGAACTATCCGAGCCGCTGAGGCTCGTCCGAGCGGCGATCGCGCCGGAGTTGTAGCGGAGGATGGCAATGCGGATTCTCGTGGTCGGCGCAGGCGCCACCGGCGGCTATTTCGGCGCGCGCCTTTCTGAGGCCGGGCGGGACGTGACCTTCCTGGTCCGCCCGGCCCGCGCGGAGAAGCTGGCGGCGGAGGGTCTGCAGGTCCGCAGCCCCGTGGGCGACACCCGGATCGACGCACCGCAGACGGTGACCGCCGACGCGCTCGGCGCCGCCGGCCCGTTCGATCTCGTGATCCTGTCTGCCAAGGCCTACGACCTCGACACGGCCATTGCCGACGTTGCCCCGGCCGTCGGCCCGCAGACCGCGGTGCTGCCGATCCTCAACGGCATGAACCATCTCGACGCCCTCGACCAAAGGTTCGGGGCGGAACGGGTGCTCGGCGGTACCTGCTCCATCGTCGCCACGCTCACCAAGGCCGGCGAGATCCGGCAGATGAGCGATTTGCATACGCTCACCTACGGCGAGCGCGACGGCACGCGCTCCGAGCGCGTCCAGGCGATCGAGGCCATCATGCAGGGCGTGCGCTTCCAGGCACGGGCCAGCGACAAGGTCGTGCTGGAGATGTGGGAGAAGTGGGTGTTCCTGGCGACGCTCGCCGGCAGCACCACGCTGATGCGCGCCGCCATCGGCGACATCGTCGCTGCGCCCGGCGGCAAGGCTCTGGTGGAAACACTGATCGAGGAATGCCGCGCCGTCGCAGCTGCCTCGGGCTACGCGCCGCGCGACAAGGTTTTCGACGGTGCCCGCAAGGCGCTCACCACGGAAGGCTCGCCGATGACGGCATCGATGCTGCGCGATATCGAGAACGGCGCGCGGATCGAGGCCGACCACATCATCGGCGACCTGATCGCGCGCGGCGCGAAGACCGCGCCGGATTCGGCACGGCCGCTGCTCGAACTCGTCTATGCGGGGTTGCGCAGCTATCAGAACCGGCGCGAGCGCGAGGCGGCCTGATCGCGGCGCGTCCGGGTCCGGCCACATTCCGGCGGTTCGCCGGTCGCCCCGGCATGTCCAATGATGCTATGGGCTGTGACGATGCTCGGCTTTGGACCGGCATGAGCGCCGGGAATCTGCCGACATGACGACCAAAGCCGAATGCATCGAGACCCTGCGCGGCCTGATCGCGCGCAGCGAGCGCAACGAGTTGGCGGACGCGCAGGCCGCGATCATCCAGTTCGCCCTGGCCGCACCGGACCTGAAGAGCCGCACCGAGGCGATGGCCGATCTGCAGACGACGCTCGCCACCGAGATGCAGGCTGCCGATCCCGAGCCGATGCAGGCGGCCTACTACTCCGTGGTCGAGGCGATGATCGACCGCACCCGCGATGCCGTACTGACCGGTCCGGCGAACGCCTGAAGCGCCGCGCTCAGTAGCGCTGCGGCGCCGGGGGACGCGGATCGCCGTATTCGAGCTGGGTCTTGGCGTCGTAGGGACGGCGCGGTGGCGGCACCGGATCGGCGATCGGCTCGGCCGGCGCCCGCGAGCAGGCCGCGGCGGCCAGCGCGAACAGGCAGGCGGCGGCGAGGGAGTACAGGGGCGACCTGGGCGACATCGGGAGCCTCGTTTTACGCGAACACACGCCACGCCGTCGACGGGCACGGCGCGCTGTCCTTGTGAGGCAGCACAAAGCCCTAAGCTCGGCCGTATCGTGGCCGAGTCCCGAGTTAAGCGTGGCCGTATCGTGGCAGCGTCAACAATATCTTACCGGAGCCGACCCTGACCCCTCCCGCCCGCCTCTCCGCCGCCATCGAAGTGCTGGCCGACATCGCCGACCGCCGCCGTCCCGCCGCCGACGCGCTGAAGGATTGGGGCCTCGCCCACCGCTTCGCCGGGTCGGGCGACCGCGCCGCGATCGCCAGCCTCGTCTATGACGGCCTGCGCCGCCGGGCCTCGTCCGCCTGGATCATGGGCGACGACGCGCCCCGCTCGGTCCTGATCGGAATGCTGCGCCTGCAACACGGCCTCGCCCTGCCGACGGTCGCGGCGATGTTCGACGGCTCGCGCTTCGCGCCGGAGCCGCTGAGCGACGGAGAGCGCGAGCGCCTCGCCAACGGCAGCCTCGAAGACGCGCCGCCGGAGATCGCCGGCGACGCGCCGGCCTGGGTCCTGTCCTCTCTGCAGGGGCTGCTCGGCGACGACCTGCTACCGGAACTGCGGGCGCTGGGCCGCCGGGCGCCGCTCGACATCCGGATCAACGCGCTCAAGCTCGACCGCGAGGCGGCGCTGGCCCGCCTCGCCCATCTCGCGCCCGAGCCGACGCCGCACGCGCCGAGCGGCCTGCGCATCCCGATCGGGGCGGACGGGCGCGGGCCGGCCCTGCATGTCGAGCCCGAATTCATCGAAGGCCTCTACGAGATCCAGGACGAGGGCTCGCAACTGGCGACGCGCCTCTCCGGCGCCAAGCCCGGCGAGACCGTGGTCGATCTCTGCGCAGGCGGCGGCGGCAAGACCCTGGGGCTCGCGGCCCTGATGAAGAACGAGGGCCGCATCGTCGCCACCGATGCCGATCCCCGCCGGCTCGCGCCGATCCACGAGCGCCTGCGCCGGGCCGGCGCCGAGGCCGAGATCCGCACGCCGCGGGCCGGTCGGGCGCGGGCCGACGTACTGACCGACCTCGACGGCGCCGTCGACCGGGTACTGGTCGATGCGCCCTGCACCGGCACGGGCACCTGGCGGCGCAACCCCGACGCCAAGTGGCGCCTGCGTCCGGGCAGCTTGGCGCTGCGCGTCGGCGAGCAGGCGCAGACCCTCGACCGGGCGGCCGAGCTCGTCCGGCCGGGTGGTCGCATCGTCTACGTGACCTGCTCGCTGCTGCCGGAGGAGAACGACGAGGCCGTCACGGGCCTGCTGAAGCGCCAGCGCGGCCGCTTCGGCGTGATCGAGACGGCCAAGGTGCTCGCCGAGGCGGCTCCGGCGCTGACACCGTTCGTGCGGCTGACGCGCCACGGTCTCCAGATGAGCCCGGCGCTGACCGGCACGGACGGCTTCTACGTCGCGACGATCGAGCGTCGGGACTGACGCCCGAGACGTCCGCCAAAGCCGCCAGGACTCCTGGCGGACTCGGGATCGTGAAGGATCACAACGGCTTCTGAGCCGTTTGTCCGGCATGACCTCGCACGCAGGAGGATGTCGGATGATTCGGTCATGATGCTGGATCGCAGAGCACTGCTCGCGGGTGCGGCGGCCATCCTGACTGCCGAACGGGCGAACGCTCACGACGATCCGGGAAACGCCGAGTCCCGGGTCGTGCCGCAATCGCCGGTTCAGCCTCCCGTCTTCGAGACCGTGCAGCCTCTGCCGAAATCGGCGCCCGGGGCCGAACTCGAGGTGATCGACCTCTGGCCGGGCTTGCCGCCGGGCGGTGGCGGTCCGTTCCGGAGCGACTACCGGTTCGACGAGACCCTGAGCGGCGTCATCACGGCAGTCACCCGGCCCTGCCTGATGGTGATCCGCCCGGAGCGCCCGAACGGCGCCGCCTTCGTCGTCGCGCCGGGCGGCGGCTACCGCCGCATCGACATCAGCGGCGAAGGCCTGCCGGTGGGAGCGTGGCTCGCCAAGGCCGGCTTCACGGTGTTTCTGCTGATCTACCGGTTGCCGAGCGAGAAGTGGCGCGACGGGCCCGATGCCCCGCGGCAGGACGCGCAGCGCGCCGTCCGGCTGGTGCGGGCCAATTCCGCGCAATACGGCATCGACCCGGAGCGGATCGGGCTCCTCGGCTTCTCCGCCGGTGGCCACCTCATGGGCGAGACCGCGGTCGATTCCGAGGTCGACCTCTACGACGACGTCGACGCGGCCGACCAGCAGAGCGCCCACGTAGCGCTCGCCGGCCTGATCTATCCGATCATCACGCTCAGGGCGCCGTTCGACCGGACGATCTCCAGCCGGGCGGTGCTCGTCGGCGACAACCCGTCCGACGCGCAGCGGCGGGCCTATTCGGTGGACGCGCAGGTGACGCGCCGCTCGCCGCCGACCTTCCTGGCCCAGGCCGCCGACGATCCGGTCGGGACGGTCGACCATCCGCTCAGGATGTACGATGCCCTGCGCGCCGCCGGCGTGCCGGTGGAGCTGCACCTGTTCGAACGCGGCGGCCACGGCTTCGGCCTCGGCGTGCCGGGAGCACCCGCTGCCGCCTGGGCGAGCCTGTTCCTCACCTGGGTCCGCGCCCGCGGCTTCCTGCGTAGCGCCTGACGCCCGGAGGCATTTCGCCGCCCCCGCCACGCTTGGCCCGGGTGCCGGATCGCGCTAGCCCGCCCCGGCAGGCATGAGCGCGAGAGGCCCCATGATCGCCGGACCGGCCAAGGCACGGCGATGAGGCTCGACCGCAGGACGCTGCTCGCCGGCGCGGCGATGGTCGTCTCGGGGCGGGCGGCGGCGCAAGGCGGCGGCCAGCCGCCGGGCGAGCGCGGCGTACCGCTGCCCCAGACGGCACCGGGCGCGGAACTGGACGTCGTCGACCTCTGGCCGGGGGAGCCGCCCGGCGGCGGCGGACCGCGCGCGACAGACGGCTACCGCTTCGACGAGACCTCGCGTGGCGTGATTTCCGGCGTGGCGACGCCCTGCCTCCTGGTGATCCGCCCCGAAAAACCCAACGGTGCGGCGATGCTGGTGGCCGCGGGCGGCGGCTATCGCAAGATCGACATCGGCCACGAGGGCATCCCGGCCGGCACCATGCTCGCCAAGGCCGGCATCACCGCCTTCATCCTGGTCTACCGCCTGCCCGGCGAGGGCTGGGCCGAGGGTCCGGATGCACCCCGCCAGGACGCGCAACGCGCGATGCGCCTGATCCGCTCGGACGCGTCGGCGTTCGGGATCGATCCGACGCGGATCGGGCTGATGGGCTTTTCCGCCGGCGGCCACCTCATGGGCGAAGCGGCGGTGTCTCCGGACACGCCGCTCTACGATGCGGTCGATGCCCGCGACGCGATCTCGGCGGCGGCGGCGCTCGCTGCGCTGATCTATCCGGTGATCACGCTGATGGCGCCCTACGACAGGACGATCATGACCCGGCGCGTCCTGATCGGCGACAGCCCGACCGATGCGGAGCGGCGGGCCTATTCCGTCGATGCCCAGGTCACCGACCGGACCCCGCCGACCTTCCTGGTGCAGGCCTCGGACGACCCGATCGCCGTCGTGGACCATCCGCTGATGATGTACCGCGCTCTGCGGGCCAAGCGCATCCCGGCGGAGATGCACCTGTTCGAGCGCGGCGGCCACGGCTTCGGCCTCGGCGTGCCCGGGACCCCGGTGGCGGTCTGGCCGACGCTGTTCCTCGCTTGGATCCGCGGTCGCGGTTTCCTGAAGGTGTGAGACGGTTACTGGACGATGGCTTCGGTTGGTGCGCGTCCCCTCTCCCCGCACGCGGGGAGAGGGGACGCGCACCAACCCGATCGGATTTGCCGGAAACGGGTAAGAGCCTCGACCGGCCCCTCGCCGGCCCTCGTCCCGCCGTGTCGGCGCCCGACGGCGAGACATCGTGGCAGGAACTGCCCGAGCAGGCCGGCGTTGCCCGCCCGTCGCTCTCACCGCAATCGTCAGGCTCCCCAATGGCTTCCGGCACATCCCTGCACCGACCGGCTGTGGCCGCCCTGTTGCTCACCCTCGGCATGGCCCTGTCCGCCCAGGCCCAGCCCGGCGACATCAAGGGCCAGGACGTCATGGGCGACAAGAACAAGAGCGCCAACGACGGCTGGAGCCAGGCCCCCGTGCCGCGGGAGGAATCCGCGTCCAAGGATGCAGAGAATCCCGGTGGCAACTCGATGAGCAACAAGTCCGACAGCTCGTCCGCCAAGACGTCTGGCGAGAGCAGCGCGTCGAACAACGGTTCCGACGACCCGCAGAAGCCACTCGATCACCGCACGCCGAATCCGTCGGGCAGCAACCCCGCCTCCCCCACCAGATAAAGAAATCTTCGCGTCGGTCGGGATGACGACGGACGCGCGAACGTGCTGGGCGTGCGGCGATAAATGCTGCAGCCACGCTTTTGTACGCGCTTGCCTCGGGCCTGCGTTCCTGCGAGAAAATTGGATTAAGAATAGCTCTCAACAAGGCCCTGCGATGAACGTTCAGGTCTCGAGACGCGGCTTGCTGAAGGGGATCGGCGTCGGTCTCGCCGGCGGGTCGCTCGGTGCCCTCGGCTTCGGTGCCCTGGAGCCGGCCATGGCCGCCTCTGTGCGGCCCTTCAAGCTCGCGCAGATGAAGGAGACGCGGAACACCTGCCCCTATTGCTCGGTGGCCTGCGGCATCATCCTCTACAGCCTCGGCGACCGCTCGAAGAACGCCAAGTCTTCGGTGATGCATGTGGAGGGAGACCCGGACCACCCGGTCAACCGCGGCACGCTCTGTCCGAAGGGCTCGTCGCTCCTCGACTTCATCAAGTCCGAGACGCGCACCAAGTACCCGATGCACCGCACAGCCGGCTCGTCGGAATTCAAGCGCGTCTCGTGGGATTTCGCCCTCGACCGGATCGCGACGCTCCTCAAGGAGGACCGCGACAAGAACTTCATCGCCAAGAACGGCGACCTGACGGTCAACCGATGGACCACCGTCGGCTTCCTCGGCGCCTCGGCCACCTCGAACGAGACGGCGTGGGTCACCTACAAAGTGATCCGAAGTATGGGAGCACTGACCTTCGACAATCAGGCGAGGGTTTGACACGGACCATCGGTCGCCAGTTTGGCGCCCTCCTTCGGCCGTGGTGCGATGACCAACCTCTGGATGGACATCAAGCACGCGGACGTCATCACCGTGATGGGCGGCAATGCCGCCGAAGCGCACCCCTGCGGCTTCAAGTGGGTGGTGGAAGCCAAGGCGCATAACAACGCCAAGCTCATCGTCGTCGACCCGCGCTTCACCCGTACGGCCTCAGTGGCGGATCTCTACTGCCCGATCCGGCAGGGGACCGACATCGCCTTTCTCTCGGGCGTGGCGAAGTATCTGATCGACAACGACAAGCTGCAGCACCGCTACGTCGCGGCCTATTCGAACGCGGGCTTCGTCGTGAAGGAGGGCTTCGACTTCAACGAGGGCCTGTTCACGGGCTACTCGGAGGAGAAGCGCGACTACGACAAGTCGACCTGGGACTACGAGCTCGGTCCCGACGGCTTCGCGGTCGTCGACGAGACGATGCAGCATCCGCGCTGTGTCATGCAGCTCCTCAAGAAGCACATCGCGGTCTACACGCCCGAGATGGTGGAGCGGATCTGCGGCTCGCCGAAGGAGACCTTCCTGAAGGTCTGCCAGATGATCGCGACGACCTCGTCCCCCGACCGGACGATGGCCTCGCTCTATGCGCTCGGCTGGACGCAGCACTCCAAGGGTTCGCAGAACATCCGAGCGATGTGCATCGTGCAGACGCTGCTCGGCAACATCGGCCAGCTCGGCGGCGGCATGCAGGCGCTCCGCGGCCACTCCAACATCCAGGGGCTCACCGACCTCGGGCTGATGTCGAACCTGATCCCGGGTTACCTCAACATCCCGATCGAGAAGGACGCCAACTACGCGGACTACATCTCGAAGCGGCAGTTCAAGCCGCTGCGCCCCGGCCAGATGAGCTACTGGCAGAACTACAACAAGTTCTTCGTCTCCTTCCAGAAGATGATGTGGGGCGAGCACGCAACGAAGGAGAACGACTGGGCCTTCGACTACCTGCCCAAGCTCGACGTGCCGACCTACGACGTGCTGCGCGGCTTCGAGCTGGCCAAGCAGGGCAAGATGACCGGCTACGTCATCCAGGGCTTCAACCCCCTGATGACGTTCCCCAATCGCGCCAAGATGACGGAAGCCTTCTCGAAGATGAAGTTCATCGTCGTGATGGACCCGCTTCAGACCGAGACGGCCCGGTTCTGGGAGAACCACGGCGAGTACAACGACGTCGACTCCTCGCAGATCCAGACCGAGGTCTTCGAGCTGCCGACGACCTTGTTCGCGGAAGAGGAAGGCTCGCTCTCCAATTCCAGCCGCTGGCTGCAATGGCACTGGCAGGCGCAGGAAGCGCCGGGCGAGTGCAAGCCGGACATCGAGATCATGTCCGAGCTGCATCTGCGCATCAAGGCACTGTACAAGCGTGACGGCGGCGCTTTCGCCGACCCGATTCTGAACCTGTCCTGGAACTATGCGACCGAGGATTCGCCCACTCCGGTTGAGCTCGCGCGCGAGCTGAACGGCTACACGGTGGCTCCCATCACGGATGCCAGCGGGGCCACGACCCCGGCCGGAAAGCAGCTCGATGGGTTCGCGCAGCTCAAGGACGACGGCTCGACTGCCTGCGGCTGCTGGATCTACTCGGGTTGCTACACCGAGAAGGGCAATACCATGGCCCGCCGGGACAACACCGATCCCGGAAACAAGGGTATCGCGCCGAACTGGGCCTTCGCCTGGCCGGCCAACCGCCGCGTCCTCTACAACCGGGCCTCCTGCGACCCGGAAGGCAAGCCGTGGTCGGAGCGGAAGAAGCTCATCGAATGGAACGGCAAGCAGTGGGTCGGCTTCGACGTGCCGGACTACGGCGTCACCGTCGCCCCCGACAAGAACATGGGTCCGTTCATCCTGAACCAGGAGGGCGTCGCCCGCCTGTGGACCCGCGGCCTCATGCGCGACGGCCCGTTCCCGACGCATTACGAGCCGTTCGAGTCGCCGATGGCGAACATCCCGTTCCCCAAGATGAAGGGCAATCCGGTCTCGCGAATCTTCAAGGGCGACCTGGCCGACCTCGGCACCTCGGCCGAGTTCCCCTATGCCGCGACGAGCTACAGGCTCACCGAGCACTTCCACCAGTGGACCAAGCACTCGCGGATCAACGCGATTCTCCAGCCGGAGATGTTCGTCGAGATCTCCGAGCAACTCGCCAAGGAGAAGGGCATCGTCAAAGGTGACTGGGTCCGCGTCTGGTCGAAGCGCGGCTCGCTCAAGGCCAAGGCCGTGGTCACCAAGCGGATCAAACCGCTGAACTGCGACGGCAAGATCGTCCACGTCGTCGGCCTGCCGCAGCATTGGGGCTTCATCGGCAAGACCCGGAACGGCTGGCACCCGAACACGCTCACTCCCGTGGTCGGCGACGCGAACACCGAGACGCCCGAATACAAGGCGTGGCTGGTGAACATCGAGGCGACGACGCCTCCCAACGACCGCGTCGCGTAAGGGGAGCGCTCAGCCATGGCCGATTACAGCTCCCTCGACATCCGGCAGCGCTCCGCCTCCACGGGAACGCCGCCCGACATCCGCCGCCAACAGGAGGTCGCCAAGCTCATCGACGTCTCGAAGTGCATCGGCTGCAAGGCCTGCCAGTCGGCGTGCGAGGAATGGAACGACCTGCGCGACGACGTCGGCATCAATGTCGGCGTCTACGACAACCCGCACGATCTGACGGCGAAATCCTGGACCCTGATGCGGTTCACGGAATACGAGAACGCCGAGACCAACAACCTCGAATGGCTGATCCGCAAGGACGGCTGCATGCACTGCACCGATCCGGGCTGCCTCAAGGCCTGCCCGTCGCCGGGCGCGATCGTGCAGTACTCGAACGGCATCGTCGACTTCGTCGAGGATCACTGCATCGGCTGCGGCTATTGCGTGAAGGGCTGCCCCTTCAACATTCCGCGTATCTCGAAGACCGACAACAAGGCCTACAAGTGCACCTTGTGCTCCGACCGCGTCGCGGTCGGACAGGCGCCGGCCTGCGCCAAGGCCTGCCCGACCGGGTCGATCATGTTCGGCACCAAGGAGGCCATGATCGAGCAGGCGAACGACCGGGTCGTCGACCTCAAGTCGCGCGGCTTCGACAAGGCGGGGCTGTATGACCCGGCCGGCGTCGGCGGCACGCACGTGATGTACGTGCTCCACCATGCCGACAAGCCGCAGCTCTATGCCGGTCTGCCGAACGACCCGAAGATCTCGCCGCTCGTCGCCTTCTGGAAGGGCGGCGCGAAGGTGATGGGTCTCGCCACGATGGGCTTCGCGGCGCTCGCCGGGTTCTTCCACTACGTCACCGCCGGGCCGAACGAGGTCGAGGCGGAGGAAGAGGAAGAGGCGATCGACATGAAGGCGCGCGGCGCCCGCCGGAGCGCCGACGAGATCAGGCCTTCATGACCGACCGAGGGAGCGTGGACACGACGACGGCGTTGTACAGACAGAGATCGGGACAAGTCCGATGACGATCCATACCGATGTCCGGGACGGCGAGCCCCACCCCCTGCGGGAGGTGAAGGCCGAGACGCCCGAGGTCATGTACGTGCCGCGCTATTCCGGGCTGCAGCGTGTCAACCACTGGGTCACGGCGATCCTGTTCACGCTGCTCGCGCTGTCGGGCCTTGCGATGTTCACACCCTACCTGTTCTCGCTCACCGGCCTGTTCGGCGGCGGGGCGGCGACGCGGGCGATCCATCCGTGGTTCGGCGTGGCCTTGGCCATCAGCTTCGCACTGCTGTTCCTGAAGTTCTGGCGCCTGAACATCCCCAACAAGGACGACGTCGCCTGGTCGATGAAGATCGGCGACGTCGTGACCAACCGCGAGGACCGCCTGCCCGAACTCGGCAAGTACAATGCCGGGCAGAAGGGTGTGTTCTGGGGACAGACCGTGCTGATTGGCGTGATGTTCGTCTCGGGCCTGATCATCTGGGAACAGTACTTCTACGAGTACACCACCATCGAGACGCAGCGCTGGGCGCTGCTCGCCCACTCCCTGGCGGCAATCGGCGCCATCGCGATCATCCTCGTCCACATCTATGCCGGCATCTGGGTGCGCGGCACCGGGCGCGCGATGATGCGTGGCACCGTCACCGGCGGTTGGGCCTATCGGCATCACCGCAAATGGCTGCGCCAGATCACGGGCGACAAGCCCGCTGCCGGCGCCAAGCCCGTCGAGAAGCGCGGACACTGATCCTTGGCCCGATTGTTCAGGCGCGGCGGCCCCCCTCCGGAGGCCGCCGCCGAGACGACGCCCGGTGACGCCCCGGCCCGCACCTTCGCGGACATCCAGCCCGACCCCGATCGCATCGGCATCTTCGGCTCGGTCCCCTTCGTGCGGCTGCCGGCGCCGGCCAGACTGTTTTCGGAGCGGGCGAGGCGGCTGAAGACGCTGGCCTCCGGGCACCCGCTCGAAGGGTATCTCGACCTGCTGGCGCGGATTGCCACGGCGCAGGCCGACGTCGTGGCGCAGCGTGCGGCCGTCGGCGAGCGGGCCGTCGTGCCGCCGGCCGAGGACGTCGCACTCCGCACCGACAACGGCATGCCGCCGCTTTCGCGCAGCCTGCTGAGCGACGATCCCAGCTTCCTCGCCAGCCTCGACCGGCTACTCGCCGTCATCGACCTGTCGAGCGCCACCGAGGCCGCGCAGTTCGCCCGCGATGCGCTCCGTGCAGCTCCGTCCGACGAGCGGCTCGAACTGGCTGTTCAGGTCTTCGAGGGCGCCTTCCTCGTCGAGCGCATGGCCGAATGCGTCTTCGTCGCCGCAGCGCTTCAGGTCTTCCTCGCGGAACAGGCCGCCGCCCTCGACGAGAAGACCTTGAAACCCGTCGCCGAGGGCGTCTGCCCCTGCTGCGGCGGTGCGCCGACAGCCAGCCTCGTCGTCGGCTGGACGCCGGCCGACAAGGCCCGCTACCTGTCCTGCTCGCTCTGCGGGACGCTATGGAATCACGTCCGTATCCGCTGCACCGCCTGCGGCTCCGGCGAGGGCATCAGCTATTACGGGCTCGATGAAGCCTCGAAGGACGTGCAGGTCGAAACCTGCACGAGTTGCAACAGCTACCTCAAGCACCTGCACCAGCATCGCGATCCGGCGCTCGATCCGGTCGCCGACGATGTCGCCTCCTATGGCCTCGATCTCAAGATTGCCGAAGAGGGCTTTCGCAGAGCCGGCTTGAACCTGCTGTTCGTCTTCTGAACCCTGCAACATTCTTATTGCGGGCAATTCAATTGTCCAATCGAAGATTGTGCTTCTCCCGGCCGATGGAGCCGGCTATGAGGTCGTCGCGACGTTCCCTCCTCCGACTGCTCCGGCATCGCCTTGACCCCATCGCTCCTCGTCGGCGTGATCGGCCACGTCGATCACGGTAAGACCGCCCTCGTCCGCGCCCTCACCGGCATCGACACCGACCGCCTCAAGGAAGAGAAGGCGCGCGGCGTCTCGATCGTACCGGGCTTCGCTCTGCTGAAGCCGGCCGGCGCCGAGGCGGGCGAGATCGATCTCGTCGACCTGCCCGGCCACGAGCGTTTCGTGCGCGCGATGATCTCCGGCGCGACCGGCATGCGCGCTGTGTTGCTCGCCGTCGATGCCAACGAGGGCATCAAGCCCCAGACGGTGGAACATCTCGAGATCGCCCGCCTCATCGGCGTGCGTCGCGGTGTCATCGCGCTGACGAAATGCGATCTGGTCGGTGCGGAGACGATCGCCGCACGCAAGGCCGAACTCTTGGCGGTCGCGACCCGCGCCGGCATCGAACAGCCGAAACTGGTGGCGACTTCGGTGCTCGCCGATACCGGTCTCGCCGAACTCCGCGCGGCCCTGAGCGACCTGTTGCGGGAGGCCCCGCCTTCCGGGGACGACGGCTTCCCCTACCTGCCGATCGACCGCGTCTTTGCGCGGCCGGGGTTCGGCGCCGTCGTCACCGGCACCCTGCGGCGCGGACGGCTGACGGTCGGAGATCGAGTCGCGATCATGCCGGGCCAAATCGGCGCCACGGTCCGCAGCCTCCAGATCCATGGCCGCCCGGTGCAGGTCGCCGAGCCGGGTCGCCGCACGGCCGTGGCGCTTCGCGGGGTCGAGATCGGCGACCTGCACCGCGGACAGGCCCTGGCCGCACCGGACATGCTGACCACCGGCCGATGGATCGACGTGGTGCTGACGGCGGTCGTGAGCGCCGAAGCGCCGCTCGAAGGCGGCACGGCCTGCCGCCTCCTGTTCGGCACCACGGAAGTGGCCGCGCGCCTGCGCCTGCTCGACCGCGACAGGCTGGAGCCCGGAGCGAGCACCCTGGCACAACTCCGCACCGACGAGGATATCGCGGTGCCGGCCCGCGAACCCTTCATCCTCCGCCTCGACTCGCCCTCGGTCACCGTGGCGGGAGGCCGAATCCTCGATCCGCTGGCGCGACGCCGCAAGCGGCACGATGCACGGGTGCACGCGGAGCTCGCCGTCACCGCCGCCGGCAAGCCGAAGGACACCCTCGCCACGCGGCTTGCGCGCGACGGCGCAGCGGGCACGCCGCTCGTGGACCTCGCTCGGTTGGTCGGGATCGCCCCGGACCGGGTGCGGCGCGGCCTGACGGAACTCGGCGCCCGCGAGATCGGCGACCGTTTTCTCGGCGCTCCCGCCTTCGCCGGCCTGCGAGAGGCGCTGCTGGCCGCTCTGGCGCTCCACCATCGCGATCATTCCATCGAGCACGGCCTGCCACTCGACCGTCTCGCACGCGCCGTCACGGCCGGCGAGACCGTCGTCACGGCCGCCCTGCGCGATCTCGTAGCGACGCGCGACGTGGTCCAGGCCGGCCCGCTGTTCCGTCGCGCCGATTTCGATCCGGGACGACACGAGACCGAGCATGTCCGGGTCCTCGAGGCCGCTTTCCGCCAGGGGGCGCTGTCGCCTCCCGACGAAGTCGAGATCGTGGGGAGGGACATCCGGCGACGCGAAGCGCTGACCTATCTGCTCGCGGCGGGAACGCTGATCCGGGCGCTCGACCGCGTCCAGAAGCGGACGATCCTGTTCCACAAGGACGCCATCACCGCCGGCAAGGCCCAGCTCGCCAGGAGTTTCCCGGCGGCGACCGTGCCAGATTCCGGATTTCTGGCGAAGGAGGCCGGTGCGGCGCTGGGGATCTCGCGAAAGTTCTCGATCCCGCTGCTTGAGCATCTCGACGCGGTGCGATTCACGCGCCGCGTCGGCGACCGCCGGATCTTCGTGGAGGGCGACGCTTAAGCGATAAGCGCGGCGGTCACGTCCTTGAGCGTCGGCAACTTGCGGATCGGTCCGATCGCCGCGAGCGTCGGCGCACCGGCGATCACGGCCCGACCGGCCGCGCGCACGTCGTCCACGGTGACGGCATCGACCTTGGCGATCACCTCGCCGGAGGGGATGACGCGGCCCCAGGCCAGGAGTTGCCGGGCGTTGCGCTCGATGCGGCCGCCGGGCGTCTCAAGGGCCGAGAGCAGCGAGACCTTGAGCTGCGCCTTCGCGCGGGCGAGTTCGACCTCGTCGAGCTCGACCGTCGCCGTCCGCGTCGTGGCGATGGCGACCTCGACCAGCTCGCGCAGATCCGCACCCGAGGTACCGGCGCCGATGCCGAACAGGCCACAATCCGAGAAGGGCCAGTGGAAGGCCTGGATGTCGTAGGCGAGGCCGCGGGTCTCGCGCACCTCGTGCCAGAGGCGCGAGGTCAGTCCGCCACCGAGCACCTGCGCGAACAGGTGCAGCGCGTAATAGCCGTCGTCGCGAAACGAGAGGCCGGGCAGGCCGAGCACGAGGTTCGCCTGTTCCAGCTTCTTCTGCATGCGCCGCTCGCCGCCGACATAGCGGCCGGAAACCACGTCCTGCGACGGGGCGGACTTCAGATCACCGAACAGCCGCTCGCCCGCCTCGACGATCTCCTCGTGCGAGACGGCGCCGGCCGCAGCCAGCACCATGCGCTCCGGCACGTATTCGCGCGCGATAAAGGCCTCGATGCCCTCCCGCGAAAAACTCGTGATCGTCTCGGGCCGACCCAGGATCGGCCGGCCGATCGGCTGATCGGGAAACGCCGTCTCGACGAAGGCGTCGTAGACCACGTCGTCCGGCGTATCCTCGACTGCCGCGTATTCCTGCAGGATCACACCTTTCTCGCGAGACAGCTCGCCAGCCTCGAAGGTCGAGCGAGTCAGGATGTCGCCGAGCACGTCCAGGGCGACGCCGACGTCCTCGCCGAGCACGCGGGCGGTGTAGCTCGTGCTCTCGGTGCTGGTGGCGGCGTTGATCTCGCCTCCGACATTCTCGATGTCCTCGGCGATGCGTCGGGCGGAGCGCGTCTGCGTGCCCTTGAACGCCATGTGCTCGATGAGATGGCTGAGGCCGTGCTCCTCGGGCCGCTCGTGGCGTGAGCCGGCGCCGACATACACCCCGAGCGATGCGGTCGCGACGCCGGGGATCGCCTCCGTCGCGATGATGAGGCCGTTGGCGAGCCGGGCGATCTTCAGGTCGGGCGAGGCGCCGAACGTCGAAAAGTGCTTGTTCATGAGGTCAGGCACCCGCGGTGATGCGGGCGCGCTCGCGGATGTAGCGCTCCACGGCGGCCTGATCGTTGGGGAGATTGGCGATCAGCTCGGGCCGGTCCAGCAGATCTGCGAGGTGCGGCGGCAGCGCGGGCCGCCCGGCGCCGGTCGCCTGCGAGACCGCATCGGGGAATTTCGCCGGATGCGCGGTGGCGAGCGCCACGACGGGCGTCGCGGGATCCTTCTGCAGCAGCCGGCGGCCGGCCCGGACGCCGATGGCGCTGTGCGGATCGAGCACCATGCCGGTCTTGCGGTAGGTGCCTGCGATCTCCTCGACCACCTCGGGCTCGTGGACCGCCGCGGCATCGAACTCGTCGCGCACGGTCTGCAACACGGCGGGATCGAGGCTGAAGCCGCCGGACTGCTTCAGCCCCGCCATCAGGCGCCCGAGCGAGGACGAGTCGCGGCCCAGTGCTTCGAACAGCAACCGCTCGAAGTTCGACGAGATCTGGATGTCCATCGACGGCGAGGTCGTGGGCTGCACGCCGCGCAGCTCGTAGGCGCCGTGCTCCAGCGTTCGCGCCAAAATGTCGTTGGCGTTGGTGCCGATCATCAGGCGATCGATCGGCAGGCCCATGCGCTTGGCGACCCAACCGGCGAGGATGTCGCCGAAATTGCCCGTCGGCACCGCGAACGAGACCGGGCGATGCGGGCTGCCCAGCGAGACGGCGCTGGTGAAGTAGTAGACCGCCTGCGCCGCGACCCGCGCCCAGTTGATCGAGTTGACGCCGGACAGATGGACGTCCTGCGCAAAGTCGCCGTGCTGGAACATCGACTTCACGATGTCCTGGCAATCGTCGAAAGTGCCGTCGATGGCGATGGCGTGGACGTTCGGGCAGGCCACCGTCGTCATCTGCCGACGCTGCACCTCCGAGACGCGGCCGTGCGGGAACAGCACGAAGACGTCGACCTGATCGAGCCCCTTGAAGGCTTCGACCGCCGCGGAGCCGGTATCGCCCGACGTCGCGCCGACGATCGTCGCCCGCGAGCCGCGCTGACGCAGCACATGGTCCATCAGCCGCCCGAGCAGCTGCATGGCCACGTCCTTGAAGGCGAGCGTCGGGCCGTGGAAGAGTTCGAGCAGGAAGAGGTTGTCGTCGATCTGCGTCAGCGGGCAGATTGCGGGATGACGGAAGCCGGAATAGGCATCCTCGATCATCCGGTCGAGCGCAGCGTCCGCGATCTCGCCGTCGATGAGCGGGCGCAGCACGCGCTTGGCCGCGTCGGCATAGCGCACACCGCTGAGACCCGCGATCTCGGATCGCGAAATCTGCGGCCAGCTCTCCGGCACGTAGAGGCCGCCGTCGCGGGCTAGGCCGGCGAGGAGGGCATCGGAAAAGCTCAAGGGCGCAGCGGCGCCGCGGGTCGAAACGTGCAGCAAAGGGGCCTCCGGGAAGGCGCCCGCTCTACACGATGCGTGTTGGTCTGTCGAAAGTGGCCGCACGATCGACGATGATCATCACGCGTTGCTGCCCGGCGCCTTCTTCAGCGAGCAGCCGGTGATGCGCCATTGTCCGTCGGCCTGTTTCTGCAGCGAATAGAGCGCGACCCAGTCGACGCCGTTCTCGTCCTGCAGCTTCAGGCCCTGGGCGAGCTCGCCCTCGCCCGCATCCTCGACGGCATCGAAGCTGTAGCTGCGTGGGGCGAGCACCGGCGGGTAGCCTTGCTCGACCATGGCGAGAAACGTCTCGGGCGAGGTGAATAGGCTCTGGATCTGGGGGGCGGCCTGGGCGTAGGCGGTCGCCGAATCCTTCTTCTTGAAGGCCTCCAGTTGGCGCTCGATCGTGGCGCGCGCGGCGCTACGATCGGTCTCGTCCGCGGCCCGTGCCGCCGAACCCATCAGCAGAAGAGCGAGAAGTCCAACGAGGATGCGCATCGTCGCCACTCCAGAGGGCCGGCCGATACGAGTGTAGCGCGCCGCCGAGAGGGGACAAGCAGAGGCCGTGCCGCAGGGATCAGCCCCGAGACGGCGCGGGCGGGTCGTTGAGCTTTCGCCACGCGAACACAGAAAACACACCGACGAGGCAGGCGGCGATGCCGAACCAGGTGAAGGCGTATTGCAGGTGGTTGTTCGGCAGGTCGACGCGGAGCTGCCCACCGCGCGGCCAACCGCCGGGATTGGCCGCCGCGTCCGCCTCGATCAGGTAGGGCGGTACGGTTCCGAGGCCCTTCGCCGCGGCGATTCCGGCAATGTCGCGGTTGAACCATTCGCCGCGGGCCGGGTCGGCGGCCGGCACGAACATCGTGCGAACTTCGGAGGCCCGCAGGATGCCGGTCAGCGTGGTCTCGCCGGCGATCTGTCCGGCCTTCCGGTCGGCAGGGTTCTTGAGCTCGGTCGGGACGAAACCGCGGTTGATCAGCACGGTCGAGCCGTCCGCCCGCACCAGCGGCGTGATCACGTAGAAGCCCTGAAGGGCGCGGCCCGGGACGTCGCCGGCGGCGAGGCCGTGGACCAGCGTCTCCTTGTCGTTCTGGAGCGTTCCGGTGACGCGAACCCGGCGGAATTCGTCCGTCTTCGGATCCCAGGCGTCGGAGGCCGGGAGCTGTGCCGGCGGCTCTTCGTGCGAGCGCGCGATGATGTGGCCGATCAGCGCCTCCTTCTCGCCCTTGCGCTCGAGCTGCCAGACACCGAGGCCGATCAGGATGGCGAGGCTGACGGCCGAGGCGATGCCGGGCGCGATCAGTCCGCGCCAGCGGCCGGGGCTTTTCGATGCGCCGATCGCGTTCACTACTTGAAGCGTCCCTGCTCGGCCTTGTTGTGGAGTTGAAGCGCCGCCAGCAGCCCCTTCAGGGGACGCACCAGCAGCAGGCTCAACCCGATCGAAAGCGTCGTCGCGACCAGGGCATGGACCCAGATCGGCGGCTCGTAGGTGATCTCCATCCAGAGCGCGAGACCGACGACGAAGACACCGACGATCGACATCACGAAAAAGGCCGGCCCGTCGCCGGTCGAGAACGAGGAGAAATCCTGGCCGCAGGTCTCGCAGGACGGCCTGAACGTCAGGAAGCCGTCGAACATGTGCCCCTCGCCGCAGCGCGGACAAAGACCCCGCAGGCCTGTCGAGATCGGCGATGGGCTGATGGCGGGCGGGGTCATGAATGCGGTTTCCTGGGCTCGACCCCCGATATGGGGACGAGCCCGGCTCCAGGCGCAAAAAAGGGCGGCTCGCGCCGCCCTTCTGGGTTGTCCGGGGTGCAAGGCGCGCCCGTTCGGACCGTCAGTGGGCGGCAGCGTGGCCGACGCCCGAGCCCCAGACATAGATCGAGGCGAATAGGAACAGCCAGACCACGTCCACGAAATGCCAGTACCAGGCGGCGAATTCGAAACCGAGGTGCTGCTTGACGGTGAAGTCGCCGGAATAGGCCCGCATCAGGCAGATCGCGAGGAAGATCGTGCCGATGATGACGTGCGCGCCGTGGAAGCCCGTCGCCATGAAGAAGGTTGACGAGTAGATGCTGCCCGCGAAGCCGAAATGCGCGTGGCTGTACTCGTAAGCCTGGCAGGCGGTGAACAGCACGCCGAGGATGATCGTCAGCCAGAGGCCGTATTTGAGGCCCTTGCGATCGTCGTGGAGCAGGGCGTGGTGGGCCCAGGTGATCGTGGTGCCCGAGGTGAGCAGGATCAGGGTGTTGAGGAGCGGCAGGTGCCAGGGGTCGAAGGCCTCGATGCCCTTGGGCGGCCAGACGCCGCCGGTGAACTCGACGCGCTGCGCCTGAATCGGGTCGGCGGTGTAGAGCGCCGCCTCGAAATAGGCCCAGAACCAGGCGACGAAGAACATCACCTCGGAGGCGATGAACATCATCATGCCGTAGCGGTGATGCAGCTGGACGACGCGGGTGTGGTCGCCGCTATTCGCCTT
>NZ_BJZT01000041.1 GCF_007992175.1 Methylobacterium haplocladii
ACCTAGCGACCATCCGCCCAAGCCCCCCGCCTGACGAGGGATCTGGACCTTGGCAGCGCGTTGCGGGATCAATGTGGAACTGACGGCCTTCCGCAACCGCTTCTCACGACCCGCGTCGCGGACCTCGCCGAGGCGGGCGCCTTCCGGTAGGCAGCGCGTGGCCATGATGGTCTGGTTCCTGTGCCCGGATCGGTTTGGGATCAGGCCGGCGCGGCTCCGAGAGGCGTTTGTCCCGCTACGTCCGACTAGCCGGGGGCGCGTTCAAGCCTTCCGCAACAGGGCAATGGACTGGCCCAGCACCTCCCCGGACGGCCAGGGTGCGGCAGAGCCGTCAATGAACGCGACCGAGGCGTAGCCGAGCCGCTCCGCCCAGAGCGTGATCTGGTTGCGCTCCGTGAACTGGTTGATGTGCGGCGTCGTGCTGGTGCGCTGCTGCTCCACCGTTTGGGTGAAGACCTCCCAGTGCGACCCCATGGCGAATTCGAGGAACGAGCACACCACCATCCCGCCGGGCTTGAGGCAGCGCAGCATCTCTTCGAGGTAGAGATAGGTCTCGGTGTGCAGGAGGTGTGTGAAGATGCTGAAGGCCGCAACGTAGTCGATCGAAGCGGTGTCCACCGGCAGCGTCAGCGTCGGGTTCAGCGCGAAGCGGTACGCGGCCGGGCAGCGCGTGCGGGCATAGTCGATCAGCGGCTTCACCACGTCGAGGCCGAGATAGTCGATCTGAACCTCGCGGGCGAGGCTCACGGCGAGGCGTCCGCTGCCGCAGCCGAAATCGACTAGACGGTGCCCGTCCCGCAAGCCCGCATGGCGCATGATCGCGCACTCGACGCGGCCGATCTCCTCGTATTTGCCGCCGACGGCGATGCTCATCGCCTCGTCGATGGGATGGTGCCGCATGAGCAGTTGGACGTAGCGCTCGTAATCTTCGACGAAGTGGAATTTCGCCATTGCTGGCGCGCCTCTCGGAATGTCGATCCGCGCCCGGCGCAGGCCTGACGGGTCTCGGGGATCGGTTCCTCTCGCATGATGGGGACGGTGTGTCAGCATGGCGGTGGCAGCAGCGTTGTACCCGGTCCAGCCTCGTCCTTGTCCTTTGAGGCCGCGCGGGGAGGGGCTATGGTCGTCGCCGATCATGTCAGCCCCCCTCGACCTCCTGCCTTCGCATGCATCCGTGCGCCGCCTCGACTCCATCCTCGTCGACCGGATCGCGGCGGGCGAGGTGGTCGAGCGGCCGGCCTCCGTCGTCAAGGAGCTCGTCGAGAATGCCATCGATGCCGGTGCCGTGAGCATCGAGGTGGCGATCGAAGCGGGTGGCCGGCGGCTGATCCGGGTGATCGACGACGGCCACGGCATGGGACCCGAGGACCTCGACTTAGCCGTCGAGCGCCACGCCACCTCGAAGTTGCCCGACGGCGATCTCGGCCGGATCGTCTCGCTCGGGTTCCGCGGCGAGGCGCTGCCCTCGATCGGCGCGGTGGCGCGTCTCGCGATCACCTCGCGCCGGGCCGAGGACCGCGCGGGCACGAACCTCGTAGTCGATGCCGGGATCAAGGCCACCCTGCGCCCGGCCTCCGGCCCGCGCGGCACCCGCATCGAGGTCACCGACCTGTTCTCTGCCACCCCGGCGCGGCTCAAGTTCCTCAAATCCGACCGGGCCGAGACGGCCGCCATCTCGGAGATCTTGCGGCGGCTGGCGGTGGCGCAGCCTGGCATCCGCTTCACGCTCCGCACCGAGAACGGCAACCCCACGGTGTTTCCCGCCGAGAGCGAGCCGGGGCCGGCGGCTTTCCTGCGCCGGCTCGGTGCGGTGCTCGGGGTCGATTTCCCACCGAACGCCGTGCCCCTCGCGCTCGCCCGCGAAGGCTTCTCGCTCGAGGGCCATATCGGCCTGCCGACCTTCCACCGGGGGACTGCGAGCCACATCCATTTCTGCGTCAACGGCCGCCCGGTGCGCGACCGGCTGCTGCTCGGCGCGGTGCGCGGGGCCTATGCCGACACCATGAGCGCCGACCGTCATCCGGTGCTGGCGCTCGCCCTCGCCTGTGCGCCGGACCTCGTCGACGTCAACGTGCATCCGGCGAAGACCGAAGTGCGCTTCCGCGATCCGGGACTGGTGCGCGCCCTCGTCGTCAGCGCGATCCACGAGAGCCTGCGCCGGGTCGGCGCGCGATCGAGCACCACCGGCGCGGCCCGCACCCTCGACGCCCTGCGGCCCGGCGGGGCAGGGGGCTTCTCGCTGCATTCGGGCGCCGCGGCCTATCCCCGCCCGGCCGGTGCCGACACGTACCGCGTCGCGACGCCCTCTTTCGCCGCGCCGGCGGGCTGGCGCGCGCCGGATCGGGACCGGAGCGGCTTCTCGGACACGCCGCAGGCGTCCTTCGCCGCCGAGTTCGTTCCGCCCGGCGCCGATTCGCGCGCGAGTGCGGAGCCGCAGGAGCCGGTCTCCGACCACCCGCTCGGTGCCGCCCGCGCCCAGCTCCACGAGACCTATATCGTCGCCCAGACGACGGACGGCATCGTCATCGTCGACCAGCACGCGGCACATGAGCGGCTGGTCTACGAGCGGCTGAAGCGCGAGCGCGCGGAGGGCGGTGTCGCGCGCCAGGGGCTGCTGATCCCGGACGTCGTCGAGATGGCACCGGCCGAGGCCGACCGGCTGATCGCGGCGGCGGAGGATCTGGAACGCCTCGGCCTGACGCTGGAGGCGTTCGGGCCGGGCGCAGTGCTGGTGCGGGCGGTCCCCTCCGCCCTCAGCGGCGGCTCGGTGAAGAACCTCGTCCTCGACGTCCTCGACGCGCTGGACGCGAGCGGCGTGGAGGAGGGCGGTCTCGTCGGCACCGGCGACCCGCTGTCCCGGCGCCTCGACGCGATCCTCTCGCGCATGAGCTGCCACGGCTCGATCCGGGCCGGGCGGCGCCTGCGCGCCGAGGAGATGAACGCGCTGCTGCGCGAGATGGAGGCCACCGAGAATTCCGGCCAGTGCAACCACGGCCGCCCGACCTTCGTGACGCTGAAGCTCTCCGACATCGAGCGCCTGTTCGGCCGCCGCTAGACGGGCCGTGCCTCCGGCCCGTGCCGCAGCGCGGGCGTTTTCCTCGGGCGCGAATTCGGTCTAAACCCCGCCCCCGCACCGCGACACGAAACTCCGGAAAACCGCTTACCTGCCGCGTTCGCAGGAGTGAGCAAGGATCTCGAAAACAATGCCCATCCTGACATTCCCCGACGGCAACACGCGCGCTTTCGAAGAGGCCGTGACCGGGCGCGCCGTGGTCGAAGGCATCGCCAAGTCGCTGGCGAAGCGCACCGTCGCCATGGCGCTCGATGGCGTCGTCACCGATCTCGGCGACACGATCGAGCGGGATGCCGCCATCGAGTTCCTGGGCCGCGACGACCCGCGCGCGCTGGAGCTGATCCGCCACGACACCGCGCACGTGCTGGCCGAGGCGGTGCAGGCCCTGTGGCCGGGCACGCAGGTCACGATCGGCCCGGTGATCGAGAACGGCTTCTACTACGACTTCGCCAAGGACGAGCCGTTCACGCCCGAGGACTTTCCGACGATCGAAGCGAAGATGCGCGAGATCATTTCGCGCGACGCCCCATTCACTCGCGAAATCTGGAAGCGCGACGACGTCAGACAGCTCTTCGCCGACCGGGGCGAGGCCTACAAGGTCGAGCTGGTCGATGCGATCGCAGTCGGCGAGGACCTGAAGATCTACCGCCAGGGCGAGTGGTTCGATCTCTGCCGCGGCCCTCACATGACCTCGACGGGCAAGATCGGCACGGCCTTCAAGCTGATGAAGGTTGCGGGCGCCTATTGGCGGGGCGATTCCAACAACCCGATGCTGACGCGCATCTACGGCACGGCCTGGGCCACCAAGGAAGACCTAGACGCCTATCTCCACCGCCTGGAGGAGGCCGAGCGCCGCGACCACCGTCGCCTGGGACGCGAGATGGATCTGTTCCACTTCCAGGAGGAGGGACCGGGCGTCGTGTTCTGGCACGCCAAGGGCTGGACGATCTTCCAGGAGCTCATCGCCTACATGCGCCGCCGCCTGAAGGGTGAGTACCAGGAGGTCAACGCCCCGCAGATCCTCGACAAGGCGCTTTGGGAGACCTCTGGCCACTGGGACTGGTACCGCGAGAACATGTTCGCGGCCCAATCCGCCGGGGATGAGGCCGAGGACAAGCGTTGGTTCGCGTTAAAGCCCATGAACTGCCCGGGACACGTGCAGATCTTCAAGCACGGCCTGAAATCCTACCGGGACTTGCCGCTGCGCATGGCCGAGTTCGGCGTGGTCCACCGCTACGAACCGTCCGGCGCCATGCACGGACTGATGCGCGTGCGCGGGTTCACGCAGGACGACGCGCACGTGTTCTGCACCGAGGACCAGCTCGCCGACGAGTGCCTGAAGATCAACGACCTGATCCTCTCGACCTACGCGGATTTCGGCTTCGACCGCATCGTCGTGAAGCTCTCGACGCGGCCGGAGAAGCGCGTCGGCTCGGACGCGCTCTGGGATCATGCCGAGGCGGTGATGACACGCGTGCTCGCGCAGATCGAGGAGCAGTCGAATGGGCGCATCACCACGGCGGTGAACCCGGGGGAGGGCGCCTTCTACGGCCCGAAATTCGAGTACGTGCTGCGCGACGCCATCGGCCGCGACTGGCAATGCGGCACGACGCAGGTCGATTTCAACCTGCCGGAGCGCTTCGGCGCCTTCTACATCGACGGCGAGAGCAACAAGATTCCGCCGGTCATGGTCCACCGCGCCATCTGCGGCTCGATGGAGCGGTTCACGGGCATCCTGATCGAGCATTTCGCGGGACATTTCCCGCTCTGGCTCTCGCCGGTACAGGTGGTCGTCGCCACGATCACGCAGGAGGCCGACGCCTATGCCCACGAGGTGATCCGCATGCTGCAGCGGGCGGGTCTCCGGGTCGAGGCGGACCTCAGAAACGAAAAGATCAACTACAAGGTCCGCGAGCACTCGCTCGCTAAGGTGCCGGTGCTGCTGGCGCTCGGCCGCCGCGAGGCCGAGGAGCGCACCGTCTCGATCCGCCGTCTCGGCAGCCAGCAGACACGGACGCTTTCATTGGCCGAGGCCGTCGCCTCCTTCGTGGACGAGGCGACGTCTCCCGATCTGCGTCGGGCGGAGGCCGTGATGGACTCGGTGCCGAGCGAGAATGTGACGCTCGACGGGCACCACGAGGAGCGGGCGGCGCCATAGGAACGGACTGGCGATGGTGGGGCTTCACCCCGCCATCGCCTGCTCCAACACGTCGAAAACCCGCTTCTCCGCGCATTGCGCCACGTTGAAGCGCAGATGGTCGGCGGCGTTCTGGCCGAGGCTGAAGACGTTGCCGGGCGCGAGCACGACGCCCTTGGCGAGCGCCCGGCGCGAGACTTCCGCCGCGTCGAGGCCGTTCGGCAAGCGAGCCCACAGGAACATCCCGGCGGTCGGCACGAAGGGGACGCTCAGCCCTGCCGCGGCAAGGCGCTTCAGCGTGGTCCCCCGGCATTCCGCCAGCCGGGTGCGGACCGATTCGAGGTGGTGCCGGTAGCTGCCGTCAACGAGGAAGCGGTGGATCAGGGCAGCCGAGAGGTGACTGTTGCTGAGGCAAACCGCGAGCTTGAGGTCGACGAGGCGCTCGACCCAGTCCGAGCGGATCGCGATCACCCCAATGCGGGCGGCGGCCGAGAGCGTCTTCGAGAAGCCGCCGATATGGATCACGCGATCGAGACCGTCGAAGCCGGCGAGACGCGGGCCGGGCTCGGCCTCGAAGTCGGCATAGATGTCGTCCTCGACGATCAGCGTGTCGTGGGCCTCGGCGAGCCGCAGGATCCGATGCACTGCGGCCGGGCCGAGCGAGGCGCCGTTCGGATTGTGGAGCCCGGAATTCGTCAGGTAGAAGCGCGGCTTGTGCTCCCGCAGCGCCTGCTCGAAGGCGGCGAGATCCGGCCCGGCATCGCCGAACGGCACGCCGGCCACCTTGACCCGATGCGCCCGCAGCAGGGCGTGAAAGTTGAAGTAGCAGGGGTCGTCGACGAGCACCGTGTCACCGGGCTCCACCAGGAACCGGCAGATCAGATCGAGGGCGTGCGTCGCCGAATCGGTCAGCACGATCTGGTCGGGATGGGCGAGGATGCCGTGCTCGGTGAGTCTTCGGGCGAGTTGCTGGCGGAGCGGCGGGAGGCCCAGCGGCGTGTCGTAGCAGGTCAGGCTGGTTCCGCGGTCGCGGGCGATTTGGCGTGAGGCCCGGCGCAGGCCCTCCTCCGGCATCCAGTCGGGCGGCAGCCAGCCGCAGCCGGGCTTCAGCACGTCGTCGCCCGTCTCCAGCGATTGCCGGGCGATCCAGAGCGGATCGACCTCACGGTCCAGACGCGGACCGATTGCGGCGAGGCTGAGCGGCTGCGGCTTGCCGGCGACGTAGAAGCCGGAGCCCGGCCGCGAGACGATCGAGCCCTGGGCCAGCAGCCGGTCGTAGGCCTCCACCACCGTGGATTTCGAGACCTGCATGGTCTCGGCAAAAGACCGCACCGAGGGCAGCCGAGCACCGGCCGCCATGGCGCGCCCGTCGATGCGCCGCTCGATCGCCGCCATCACGGCCTCGACGCGGGTCAGCCCCGGCTCGGCGAGAGTGGCCAGTGCACCGTCCGCCATCGCCGTCATTCCCACATCGCGTCGACGACTGTACGGACATTTGTCCCGTACAGTTTGGTCGAATCGTACTGCAACCGTGCCTGTCGGGAAAGGTGCAGTAGCGGCATGGTCCGGTCGTCGACGAACGACAGGAGATGAATCGTGACACCTACCGACGCCAATTCTGCCGGACGCAGCGCCTGGGTCGCCCGGCGCCTCGCCGACGTTCTGATCCTCGCCGCCGGCATCGCGCTGGCGCTGCCGCTGATCGTCCCGTTTTCGTAGGGTGAGCGCTGCGAGCGCCCGCGCCCTTCCGAACCCGAGTCTTACGGGGGCGGTCGAGCCCGAAGCGTCGGCCGCCTCTTCGATGTGGAACGTTCCAATCGAAGACCTCATCGAAATTTCGATCGTCGGCGCGTTACGGCCCGGCGGCAGCGCTCTCGTTTGCCTCGAACTCTACTCGGCCGCGCAATTAGCCCGGTGCAGGTCGAGCACCCGTTGCATCGCCTGATAACGCGCCGTGCTCGATGGATTTCGCAGCTCGGGCGCGTCCGGGAGGATGCCGCCGAAGCCCATCGACAGATCGGCCACGAAGGGGCGCGGACCCGTATGTGCGCCCATACGGTTGGTGGCGTCGACCGCACCGCAGAGCGCCCCGGACCGCCCCTGCCGCAACTGCGCATAGAGGGCCGAAGCGGGGTCCTTCATGCCCTTGCCGATGAGCGCGAAGACGGCCTTGGCGTCCTCCGCGCCGACGGCGGAGTCCGAGCCGTCGGTCACGGACTGGGCCAATGCGGGCGCAGCGCCGAGCAGGGCAGCCGTCAGAAGAAGGGGGGCTTTCACGACGCCTTCGCCACCACTTCGATGTCCCGGTCCATGCCGCTCTCGACCTTGAACTCGCGGGTGAACACCTGCCCCTCATGACGGGCGATCAGGACGTAGTCGCCCTCGGCCAACGTCACCGAGGGAAAGGCGCCGATCGCCTCGCGGATGGTGTCGCCGCCGGGCGTCAGCACGCTGAAGGCAGTGCCGGCGAAGGCCTCGGAGCCGGGGGCGGCGACGAGCTTCAGGGTCACGGTGGCGGCGCGGTGGTTCAGCGTCGCGTCGGTGACCTTGGCGTTCTCGACCTTGAGGTCGGCGCGCTGGATCGCGTTCGATTCCCCGTAGGTCGAGACCACGTGATAGGTGCCCTCCGGCAGCCGTACGACCTCACCCGCCTTGACGCCGCTCCGCACGAGACGGCCTTCCGAGTTGGTGCCGATGGGCACGAAGATCGAGAAGGCGAGCTGGGCCGGGGCGATCTTCTGGTCGCCGATCGCCCCCGAGAGCTTGAGTGCCCCGGCGCTCACCTTCAGGTCCTCGCTCGCCGGCGAGCCCGACATGGTCAGCCGCTTGGAGGCGCTGGCGAAACCGTAGGTGACGGTGGCGACGTAGCTGCCGGGCGCGAGCTTGAAGCTCGGCGTCGGATCGCTGGAGCGGGCGACGATCGCCGGCCTGCCGGCCATACCGCGATCCTCGTAGACCCGCCAGGCCAGCCCCGAACGCAGCGGCTGGCTGCTGCCGGCGAGGGTTGCGGAGAGGGACAGGTCGGCCTCGCTCTCGGCAGGCGCGGGCTGCGGCAGCATCGGGCTGGTGATGCCGGGCGAGGGAAGGGGGCCTCCGACGGGGTTGGCGAAGGGATCGGCTGTCTGTGCGCGACCGGCCCCCGGCAGCAGCGCCATGAGCAGCAGGAAAGCGCCCCTCGTTCCTCCGATCCTCATTCATGACTCCATAGGCCGCGACGGTCGGCCCAACCGTGTCATACCCCGAGGCTTCTGAGTTCGGACCATGGCGGCGAAATGGCGCTGCCGCGCCGAATCGCAGCCTCAACGAATCTCGACGAGTGCCCGACCGTTCCACCTATAGCGCGACGGACCGTGCCGGCCCGGCAAGACGAGCGTCACGCGCCCCTCGCGCTTGCTGATCGAGGATTGAAAACCCAATCGCTGAAGATTGGCGCTGCGATACGTCCCGGCCGGCGTCGAGAGATAGACTTCGACAGCGCATCCGCCCGAGCCGCAGTTGCGGTTGTAGCCACCTTTGCACTCCAGACCGTTGTCGTCGATGACATAGTCGGGCTTGCCGTCACCGTTGAAGTCGGCTGCGCGAATGAAACCTGCTCGAAAGATCGGAGGCTCGTTCTGACATCCGTCCTTGACGCTGATGTCCCGCAGCTTTGCTATCTCGGCAGGAAGCTCCAAGGCGGACACCACTGAAGGTCCCGTTACAAAAAGCAATCCGATCGTCGATAGCGCTATCCGCCTCACGGCTTTCTCCAATGATCGTCGATCCGGATCTGTCGATAAAGGATATGATATCAGAGTATCCGAAACTCGTACCATTGCCGAAAAGCTCGGGCGCCACGCGCGATACGACGGGATTCGGATCGGACCACGAGACGCTGGAGGCCGGCCGATCGATGGCATAAGTCACCGTCATGAACGCCACCCTCGACATGCTCCGCATCCGCCGCTCCGTACCGCCTGCGCGGCTCGAAGGGCCCGGCCCGTCGCGCGAGGAGCTCGACGATCTCCTGACCATCGCCGCACGGGTGCCAGACCACGGCAAGCTCGCGCCCTGGCGCTTCCTCGTGATCGAGGGCGAGGCGCGGCTGACTGTCGGCGAGACCATTGCCGCCGCCCACGCCGCCGATTTTCCCGATGCCGATGCCGGACGGCTCGACCTGGAGCGCAGGCGCCTCGCCTACGCGCCAGTCGTGGTCGGCGTCGTTTCCCGCGCCGGCCCGCACATCAAGATTCCGGAATGGGAGCAGGTGCTCTCGGCCGGCGCCGTCTGCACAAACCTCGTCATCGCGGCCAACGCCGCCGGCTACGCCACCTCCTGGCTGACGGAGTGGTACGCCTACGATCGCCGCGTGCTCGACGCCCTCGGCCTCGAGCCCTCGGAGAAGATCGCCGGCTTCATCCATATCGGCCGCCCGCAGGAGGTGCCGAGCGATCGCCCCCGCCCGGCGCTGGCCGACATCGTCACGCGGATCTGAGACCGGCCGACGGATGTCGGCCGCAAGCGCGACAGCGCACCGCCGCCGCTGCGGCGGACAGCGATGCTGCCAATCGGGAGCATCGCCAACCTGCAAGGGCCAAATAATGCATTACGATGCCGAGACGCGGACGCTGCCGCACAATCCGCTCAAGGCGATCGTCGCCCCGCGGCCGATCGGCTGGATCAGCGCGATGGACAAGGCCGGCCGGCTCAACCTCGCGCCGTACTCGTTCTTCAACGCCGTCTCGGGCGAGCCCGACATGGTGATGTTCTCCTCCACCGGCCGCAAGGATGCGATGACCTTCGCGGAGGCGGGCGGGGAATTCGTCTGCAGCCTCGCGACCTACGATCTGCGCGAGGCGGTCAACGCCACCTCGGCGCCGCTGGAGCGCGGCGTGAGCGAGTTCGACCATGCCGGGTTGGCTACGACCCCATCGCGAAAGGTGCGACCGCCGCGCGTGGCCGCGTCGCCGGCCGCGCTCGAATGCAAATGGCTGCAGACGGTGCCGCTGGTCCCCCTGGGCGGGGGCAAGGCGACCAGCTTCCTGGTGATCGGCCAGGTGGTCTCGATCTACATCGACGATCGCTTCGTCCGCGACGGCCGCGTCGACACCGCCGCCATGCGCCCGATCCTGCGCGGCGGCTATTTCGACTACTTCACCGTCGAGGCCGAAACGCGGTTCGAGCTGAAGCGGCCGAAGGGCGGCGCTTAGAGCCGTCGCGCGGGTCACCCTCGCGAGCCATGCCTGCACCGCGTGCGGCGATCGGAACCGCTCTCTCGCAGCCTCTGTTTTTACAGAATGGCGCGTTCCCGGGTGAAACCGCACGGCTTTCCGCGACGAACACGATCAGGCGCACCGGCGCTCCGCCGGACGAGACGACGAGGACCACGACCATTCGGACGATCGATCCCACCCGCTCCTGACGGGCGATGTCCCGAAATGCCCGTCCCGAGCGCAGCCCTCCCGGAGGATTTGCGATGACGACGGCGACCGCCTTGTTTTCCAGCCATTCTCACCCGCTGCCACGGATACGCCGGCTCGGCCTGCCCGACCTCAGGGCGGCGCTCGCCGCCGGCATCGACGATTTCCGAGCGATGCCGACGCACGTGCTGTTCGTCATCCTGATCTATCCGGTCGCCGGCCTGGTGATCGGCGCTGCGACCTTCAACAGCGGCCTGATCCCGCTGCTGTTTCCGCTGGCGTCGGGCTTCGCGCTGGTCGGCCCCTTCGCGGCGCTCGGCCTCTACGAGATGAGCCGGCGGCGGGAGCAGGGTCTCGACCCGTCCTGGATGCGCGCCTACGGGGCACTGCACACGCCCTCGGCCGGAGCGATCTTCCTGATCGGCCTGCTTCTGGCGGCGATTTTCCTCGCGTGGCTGGTGACGGCGATGGGGCTGTATTGGGCACTCTACGGAGGTCAGGCCCAGGACTCGATCCCCGCCTTCGCGCGCGAGGTTCTGACGACCGGGCGCGGCTGGACCATGATCCTGATCGGCAACCTCGCCGGCTTCGCCTTCTCGCTGCTGGCGCTGGCGGTCAGCGTGGTCTCACTGCCGATGCTGGCCGACAGAACGGTCGACGCACGCATGGCAGTCCGGACTTCGATCGCGGTCGTGCAGGAGAATCCGCTGACGATGCTGATGTGGGGCGTGATCGTGGCGAGCCTCCTCGTCGTCGGCATGCTGCCGCTCTTCGTCGGGCTGGCCATCGTGATGCCGATCCTCGGCCACGCGACCTGGCACCTCTACCGGCGCGCTGTGCCCTGACCGCCACCGGACTTCCGCCGCAATCCACGGGTCTCAGACGCCCTTTCTCCCGAGAGGGCGCGGCGTGGCCGTCGAGCAGCGTTTCGAGACCACCCTGGCGGCGCCGTTTTCGGTTTCCGGGCGCGGCCTGCACACGAACCGGCTCGCCCGCGTCTCCGTCGAGCCGGCAGGGCCGGGGCACCGCATCCGCTTCGATGTCGAAGGCGCGGGCATAGTCGCCCTATCCCACGAGAACCGCGCGCCAAGCCGGCTGAACACGGCGCTGGCGCTGCCCAGCGGCGGTACGCTGCGCACCATCGAACATCTCTGCGCCAGCCTCTCGGCCTTCGGCATCGATAACGCGCTGGTGCGGCTCGAGGGCCGCGAACTGCCGATTCTCGACGGTAGCGCGCGGGGCTGGTGCGCGGGGATCGAACGGGCCGGCATCGCCCGGCAGGCCGCGCCGCGCCGCGTCATCCGGATCACCCGGCCGATCCAGGTCGCGATCGGCCAGCGCTTCGTGCGGGCCGAGCCGGCGGACCGGCTCGAACTCGACGTGACCTGCGAGGCCTATTACGCGGGCGGGGTCCAGGCTTGGCGCGGCTATGCCGACAGGACGACGTTCGTTGCCGAACTGGCCTCGAGCCGCTCGTCGGGACAGGTCAGCCGGCTGTGGCGCTTCGGTCCGGTGGCGGACCGCCTTCTTGCGCCGCTGCTGCGGCCCTTGCGCGCCCGGTCCGAGCCGGCGGGGATCCAGGCGCCGAACACGCCGCGATCCGACCTGCCGACGGTCCTGGCGCAAGATGTCCGGGCCGGCATGGTGCATCCGGATGGCGAGCCGATCCTGCGCGGTGTCCGGCCCGGACGCGTGGCGATCCAGCTCGGACCGTGGGTGCTCGGTGGCGCGCGCTTCCCCGACGAGCGGGTACGCCACAACGCCCTCGACCTCCTCGGCGACCTCATGCTGGCCGGTCATCCCCTCGTCGGTCGCATCGTCGCCCACAGGCCGACCCACAAACTCACCTACGCCCTCGTGGCCACGCTGATGCGGAGCCCGGACGCCTGGGAGTTTTCTTGAGATTTAGGTTTCGGCGCGAATGATTGGGACCTGGGCGGGATCGCGAACAAACATCCCCCCAAAACCGTCGCGCCTCGCCGCGGCGACGTGTGCGGCGAAGCTCGCCGCATCATCCCCCGGATAGGCGGCCTCGATCGCTTCGACACCGGCCGCGGCGGCCGTGAGCCGGACGACAGCACGGGCATGGGCGAGGACGGGGCTCCATCCCCACGGATCGCTCCCCATGCCTCTCGTCCTCCCCGCGCCTTCATCCTGAGATGCAAGGCGAAGCCGAGCCTCGGAAGAGGGCTTCAGTCGTCTCGCGGCTGGCTGGAGCCCTCCTCCGAGGCCTCCGCTTCGCTGCGGAACCTCGGGATGAGGGGGAGGGGGCGACACAATATCAGCTGATCTCACCGATCCCCCCGGCATGCCGAGTTGCCGCGCCAGCGCCGCCGCATCCCAGGCGAGGCCGCGGAGACGCCGGCTCGCTCCGACGAAGCTCGCGGCCGCGAGCACGCCGGCGGCGCACGAGACGAGCGCGACGATGCCCATGCCGCCGTCGGGCAGGCCGTGCTCCGCCTCGTGAACGGCGAGCAAGCTCCCGAGATGTGCGACGTCGCTTCCATCGCGCGCCGGCAGCACGATCGCATCCAGCTGGAAAACCACCGTCGCGGCAAGGCAGGCGTCGAGATCCGACATATCGATCCCGTCGACGCGCAGCAGACGCCGCACGGCACCGCCTCGCTCCGTCAGTGCGAGCGTCGCGAAGCAACCAGGGGCCACATCCCGGACGTCGCGGGTTCGACCCCGGGTCGCGTCGCTTCCGGCTCGCGATGACGGAAAGACGTCGCTGCTGTCGATGACCACCGCATCGGGGGTGCCGATGCCCGGCTCCGCCTCGACCTGCGCGATCAGATACGCCCGCACGCCGCCTCCTGAACGCTGTGTCCGAACCGGGACGCCGGGCGGCCCGCCGCCTTCAAGCTTCCTTTACCATAACAGCACGAAAGTCCGTTGTGCGGCGCCGAGTTAGGCCGCCCAGCCCGGTCAAGCATGTTCCTGTTCACCAACGCCCCCGTCGGCACCCGCGAGACCGGCTCGAACACCGGCGGCGGACGCACGGTCACGGGGACGGCGAGCACGGCGAACGGATCGGTGGTCGATGCGATCCGCAGCGGAGCCGAGTCCTCCGGCGTCGGCTTCGATTACCTTTTGGCCACCGCCAAGCGTGAATCGGGTCTCGATCCGACCGCCAAGGCCTCGACCTCGTCGGCGAGCGGCCTGTTCCAGTTCATCGAGCAGACCTGGCTCGGCACAATGAAGGCGACCGGAGCGAAGTTCGGTCTGTCCTCCTATGCCGACGCCATCACCGCACGCTCGGACGGCACCTACGGCGTCGCCGACGCGGCGACGAAGCAGGCCATCCTCGATCTGCGCCGCGATCCGCGCGTCGCCTCGGCGATGGCCGGTGCCTTGACCCAGCGCAACCGCGAGGCGCTGGGCGGTACGCTCGGACGCGAGCCGACCAGCGGCGACCTTTACGCCGCCCACGTGCTGGGGGCGAAGGGCGCGACCACCCTGATCAACTCGGCCCAGACCAGCCCGGCACGCACCGCGGCCAGCGATCTACCGGAGGCGGCATCCTCCAACCGCAACCTGTTCTACGACAAGGCGGGCCGGGCGCGGGGCTCGGCCGAACTCTACGCGATGCTCTCCACCAGCACGGCCGGCGGCCAGACGGCTATGTCGGGAACCGCGAACGTCCCGGAGACGGCCACCACCTACGCCTCCCTAGACGACGGACTGCGGAGCCTGTTCCAGACCGACAGGCGTCAGGGCGCGGTTTCGGCCGGCGTCGCCAAGCTCTGGCAGAACCGCGGATCGAGCGCCGAGGCGCGCAGTGCACCGAGCTATTTCCCGCGCTCCGAGGGCGCCCAGGAGACCGCGTCGGCCGATCCAGAAACCACGGGCTCGATTGCGGCCACGGACTCCACGAACGCCTCGGTCACCGGAACGACCGCGCCGATCCTCGTGCCGCTGCCGCCGCGCCGTCCGGCCTCGTTCCGGGTGATCGAGGTTGTCACGACGCAGGCACCCGCCGCCGCGACGATCGAAGCAGCCACAGTCGCCACACCGGCCGAGACGGCGCCCGCACCCAAGACGCGCTCCGGACTGCTCGACCTGTTCTCCTCCCTCGGATTTCGGAACGGCCCATGACCCTTCGCCAGTTCCTCCTCGCGACCCAGACCGCCCCGGCCGAGCGCCGGGCCGAAGCAGCCGCTGCCCTGGCGCGGGCCTATTGCCACGGTAGTCTCGCCCCGGAAGCTGCCTGGGAGGCCAAGACCGCGCTGCTGGGTCTCCTCGATGACGGCTCGGCCCTGGTGCGCCGGGCGCTCGCCGAAGCCTGCGCTTCCGCCGACACGGCGCCGCGCCCGCTGATCGTGGCGCTCGCCTCCGACCAGCCCGACATCGCCTGCCTCGTGCTCGCCCGCTCGCCCGTGCTGATGGATGCCGACCTCGTCGATTGCGCCGCGATCGGTTGCGAGACGACCCGCTCGGCCGTCGCCGGCCGCGCCGACGTCTCGAAGCCCGTGGCGGCGGCACTCGCCGAGGTGGCGGGCGCGCCGTCCCTCACTGTGCTCGCGCGCAACCGCCATGCCGAGATCGGCACCGCCGCCCTGCTGCGCATGGTCGAACGTCACGGACACGATGCGCTGCTGCGGGAGGCGCTGCTGGCGCGACCCGGCCTCGGCCTCGAGGTGCGCCACGCCATCGCCGCCCGCGTCGCCGAGGCGCTCTCGTCCTTCGGGCTCGCCAGCGGATGGCTCAATCGCGAGCGCGGCGAGCGGGTCAACCGCGAGGCGCGCGACTGCGCCGCCCTCTCGCTGAGCGACGAAGCCGGGGAAAGCGGGCTGGCGCGGCTGGTCTCGCATCTGCGGGCGCAGGGCCAGCTCAATGCCGGGCTGATCCTGCGCGCTATCCTGTCGCTGCGCATGCCCTTCGCCGAAGCGGCGCTGGCCGACCTGTCGGGTCTCAGCCGGGCGCGGGTCGCCGGGCTGATGTTCGAGCCGCGCGGCGCCGGCTTCGCCGCACTCCACCGCCGGGCCGGCCTTCCGGTCCTGCTGCTGCCGGCGATCCAGGCGGCGCTCTCGGCCTGGCGCGAGGCGGCGACGGGCGGCGCGGACATCGAGGGTCCGCGTCTGGCCCGCCGGATGATCGAGCGCGCGCTCACCGCCTGCGAGGACATGCCCTTCGCCGAGAGCCGCAGCCTGATGGCGCTGCTCGCGCGCTTCGAGGCCGAAGCCGCCAGGGAGGAAGCCCGCGAGCACGCCCGGGCAGTCGCCGCCGAAACCGAACGGGAAGCCATCCTGCGCATCGAGGCCGCCCAGCGCGAGGCCGCGAATGTCCTGCCGGAGGCCTTGCCGCCTCCGTCGCCCGAGCCCCTGCACTGCATTGCGGCCGAGGTCGTCCAGTCGGACCGGCTCTCCCGGGTTCTCGACGAATTGCCCGACGCGATCATCGCGAGCTACCACGCCGAGCGGGAACGCCGTCAGGCCGAGGAAGCGAGCGCCGTCCTCGACGGCCTCTCCGACGCGTTGATGACCAGCTTTCTGGCCAGCCGCGAAGTGCCGAGCGTCGTGACCGTCACCGCGGACGAGCCGACGCGCCCGGCACCCATGCTGGTGGCGGTCCAGACACGGGCGGCGCAGGACGCTCCGGACCTCGTGGCCAGTCTGATCTCCGAGAGTATCCTGGCGAGCTACCGCGGCGACCGCGAGCGCGTCCGCATCGCCGCCTGATCTGCCGCCAACGTCAGCCAAGCCGGATCCAAGGTCCGACGCGTAAGCGTTGCGACGCATCCGCTGCCTGCGTCACGCTCATGCAACCCGAACCCGGCTTGACCGTTGGCATCCGGGTCGAGCGCGGCACCGATTGTGCATCGCAGCGAACTCGTCGCCGCATCGCACGTTGGAATGTGTGCCAGCGCGCATCGCAGGCGCCACGGCCTCGGTACTCAAGGGGCAACGCAACACATCAGGGACATTCGTATTTCATGACGGGAGCAAACATGGTTTTTTCGAAGATCATCACCTTCGGTGTCACCGTTGCCTTTGCCGGCATGCTGGTGATTGCCGCCGTGGGTTCGTCTGGCCTGCTCCTCGACTATTGAACGTCGCGCGAGCGGTGAGGCGCCTGGCGCCCCCCGCTGCCGACCCTTCGGTTCATCGCGCCGTCCGACGCTTTCGTCGGGCGGCGTTTTCGTCTGGCGGGGGGGCGCCTCCCGTCAGCCGAACTGCTCGCGAAGAATCCGCTCGTCGAGGCTGTGGCCGGGATCGTGCAGCAGCACGAGGTCGGTCGCGTGGTCGAGCCAGGTCTCGACGGTGCGGACCCGGCGGAATTCCGTGTGATCGGCCACGGCTGCCACCGGCCGATGGGCGGCATCCAACACCTCGATATGGATGCGGGCGAAGTTCGGCAGCAGCGCGCCGTTCCAGCGCCGCGGACGGAACGACGAGATCGGCGTGAGCGCCAGCAAATGCGCATTGAGCGGCAGGATCGGACCACCCACGGAAAAGTTGTAGGCGGTGGAGCCGGCGGGCGTCGCCACCAGGATGCCGTCGGCGATCAGTTCCGGCAACCGCACGTTCCCGTCGATCGAGATCTTCAGCTTCGCCGTCTGGTGGGTCTGGCGCAGCATGTAGACTTCGTTGATCGCCGGCGCCTCGTGGATACGCCCCTCGGTGTCGGTGACGACCATGGCGAGGGGATGGATCACGCTGCGCTGCGCCGTCTCAAGCCGCTCGATCAGCCCGTCCTCCCGAAACTCGTTCATGAGGAAGCCAACGGTGCCGCGGTTCATGCCATAGATCGGCTTCGAGCCGTCCATGAAGCGGTGGAGCACCTGCAGCATCAAGCCGTCGCCGCCGAGCGCCACGACGACGTCCGCTTCTTCCGGAGCGACATGATCGTAGCGGCGCATCAGCGCCTCGGCCGCCTCGCGGGCGTCGGGCGTCGGGCTCGCGACGAAGGCGATCCGTGGGAAGCGCGCCGCCATCGAATCCGACAATCCGCGTTCGAGCCGTGTTGACGCCGGGACGGGACGAGGTCTCACTCGCGCCGGGACGCATCTGCGACGAGAGGCATAGCATGGAGCGCCCGCTCCTCGTCTACACCACGCTGCCGGACACCGAGACGGCGCTCGCCATCGGCGAGGATCTGGTACGGGAAAAGCTCGCCGCCTGCGTGAACGTCCTGCCCGGAATGGCCTCGGTCTACGCCTGGAAGGGCGTGGTGGAGCGAGGCCACGAGGTCGTCGCGATCCTGAAGACCCGCGAGGAACTCGCCGACGCCCTGAGCGCCGCGCTGAAGGCCCGCCATCCCTACGAGACGCCGATCATCCTGCACCTGCCGGTCAGCGGGGCCGATCCGGACACGGCGGCGTGGATCATGGCGGAGACGGGTGGGGCCGGCTGACGATCAGGCCGTACGCCGCCCGAAGGTGCGGGGCTGGCCCCGTAACGGAATCTGCGACGGATAGGACCCGGCCTCATGCTGCACCGGCACGCTGGAGGCGAGGGTGAGCGCACGCTCGTGCCACGGCACGTCGCCCGTGTGCCGTGCCTCGCCGTCGTCGCTGCGCCCCTTGGTTCCGGCGCTCGGCCAGAACAGAAGCACCAAGCCGTAGGCAAGGTTGACGCAGAGACCGACCGGGCTGTTGTGGACGAAGCCGGCGAGCGGCTGGCCCCCGGTCTGGCGCGATAGCACCAGCACGTCGAAGACCGAGAAGGCCGCCACCGCGGGCACGACGAGGAGCGGAGGGATGCCGGCGTCGCGCAACCGCTTGGTGGCGAGCGCAAGACCCATCCAGACCAGCGGGATCAGGCTGAGCAGCAGGGTGAGCGAGGCCCCGACGAGGGCGCCGATCGAGCCGTTGGCGAGGCTCGTCGCGAAAGCCCCGCCCACCAGCAGGAACACCCCGAACGCCCAGAGGAGACCGCCGCCGCAGATCCAACCGAAATAGGCGAGCCGGCCCAAACGGTCGCGAAAACCGAACAACTGCCCGAGCATGCCACGCCTCCCCTCCGTCGATTGCAACCGTGGCGGGCAGAAGTGAGAGGTTACTTAATCCGATCGCTGAAAGACGTAGCCGAAATTGTATTCAACGGAAATTCCGCGGCGAAGTCTCAACTCGGCCCAACCGGATAGCTCCGCCCCTTCCAGGCGGCCGGCGCTCGGCCCCGTGCCTCGCGCACCAGCGCCGTCCACTGGATCGCCAGCGCTGTTGCGATCGTCAGCGGATGCAGGGGAATGGTCGAAAGTGGCTCGCCGCTCGCGTGCGTGATCGCCGCCCGCGTGCCGAGGGAAACGAGCCCGGCGGCGAACGCCAACAGCGCGACCCGTGGAAGCCCGGCGCCAAGAGCTGTAGCCAGGAGAAGCCACGGCAAAATCTGCCCGCCAAACAGCAAGAACGTCCAGACGGGGAGGGCGCGGCGCGTCGCCATGCCCTCGCGGGCGTTCTTCGAAAAGCCCGCCCAGGCCTGCGCGAAGCCCGAATACATCCGGCAGGAGGCGAGGGTGCTCCCGGCGACGAGATCCGTTCGGAAGCCCGCCGTCCTCAGGGCCCGGGGCAGGGTGACGCCGTCATGCATCGAGGTCCGCACCGCGCCGTGGCCGCCGGTCTGGCGATAGGCGTCCGCCGCGATCATCATGAGCTGGCCGCAGCCGGCGGCCAGCGACACGTCGGGGCGCCGCCGCATCAGCGGCACGGGCAGGAAGCCGAGGAGCAGGAACGTGATGGTCGGCACGGTGAGACGCTCGCCGAGGCTCGCCATCACCTGACGCGGCACGCCGCTGACGAGCGTCGCACCGGTCCGCTCGGCGTGGACCGAGAGAGCGGCGGCGGCGTTCGGCCCGAGCGTCACATCGGCATCGATGAAGAGCAAGCGCGCGCCTTCGGCGGCTTTCGCGAGGGTGACGCAGCCGTTGTTCTTGCCGGTCCAGCCCTCTGGCAGCGTCGGGACCTCGACGAGGCGCAGGCGAGGATCGCCCCTTGCGATCGCGGAGACGATCGCCGCGGTGGCGTCGGTGGAATGGTCGTCGCCGACCAGCACCTCGACGGCGACGCCCTCGCTCGCCAGCGCCGCGCGCACCGTGCCGGCGATGATCGCGGCCTCGTTGCGGGCCGGGATCAGGATCGAGACGAGGCCCGTCGCCTGCGGAGCCGGCGCGGGGGGCGCGAGCGCCCTCAGGTTCACGGCCGCGAGGACCGCCGGCAGCAGGGCGAGCGCCAGGGACAGCAGAGCGAGGGCCAGCATCACGGGATCCGCTCGGCCTCGTCCGATCCATGCGCCGGATCGAAGCGGCGGCCGCGGGCCAGGGCGCCGAGCCGCCGCCAGAGATCGTAGACGCCGCCGACGCCCCGCGCACCCTCGATCACCGGGACGAATCGGGCGGAATCGCGGGTCATCACGTCGGCGGAGAGGTAGTCGAGTGTCGCGGTGAGTGCCGCCTCAAGATGGGCGAGACGCTCGGGACGGGTCAGGGCTAGAAGGTCGGCGGCGGCGATCGGCTCGCCGAAGGCACAGCAGGCCTCGGCCCCGCGCTCGTCCCAGAAGGCGTAGTCGAGGGCCAGCGGCACGAACAGGGCGTCCGGCGCAATCTCGGCGAGATGCGCGATGCCGGGGCGCAGATCCAGCGGCCGGGTCCGCACGTCGGAAAACCGGCCCTGCGCGGTGAGCCAGAGCATGTGGTCCGGCTTGGCCAGCACGGTGCGCGCCGAGGCCAGGAACTGCGCGGCCCCGCGGCGCGAGCTGAGATCCACCGGGAAGGCACCGAGCCGGCGGAAGACGCCGTATCTTTCGAGCATCCGCGCATCGAAGGGCGCAAACATCGCGCGGCCCGGAAACAGCCGGTCGGCTAGCAGGATGGTCGTCGCCGCATCCCACCAGGAGGGGTGGTTGCAATAGACCACCAGTGGCCCCGGATGATCCAGTCGCCGGGGCGTCCCCCAGCGGGCGAGCCGCAGAGCCGTCATGTGCCGGCGCAGGAACCGCGAAAAATAGGCCGCCATGAAGCGCCAGACATGGGCCGAGCGCGCCGGCTCAGCCGGTGATCCTCCCCGGGCCCTCATTCTGAAGTGCCCACGCCAGCGAGCCTCGAAGGAGGGGGCCAAAATGAGCACGAGCCCTCGAGGGCTCCGCTACGCTTCGACACCGCAGGATGAGGGTGTAAGAAGGGGTCTACCCTGCAAGCGGCCACGACGGGACTCACGCGCTCTTGCGCAAAACCGGCTGCGCGCCCGTCCTCATGTCCGTATCGAGGGCGTCGGCGGCGATCCAGCCGGACATCATCACCATCGGCATGCCCGGGCCGGGATGGGCGGCGCCGCCGGCGAGATAGAGCCCCTTCACCTCCCGTGAGCGGTTGCCGGGCTTGAAAGCCCCCGTCATGCGGCCGTGGGAGGCCAGCCCGTAGATCGCGCCGTTGAGCACGTGATAGCGGTCGTGGATGTCCTGCGGCGTCAGGTGCCGCTCGAACACGATCCGCTCCTCGAGGTCCGGCATGCCGCCGGTGCGCTTGAGCTTGTCCAGGATGATCTGGCGATAAGCCGGAAACATCCTCTGCCAGTCGTGGTGCGGCCGCAGATACGGCGTGTGCACCAGGACATAGAGCGCCTCGCCACCCTCGGGCGCCACGGACGGATCGGTGGCGGAGGGTGCTGCGAGATAGGCGGTCGGGTCCGGCGCCGGCTCGCCCTTCCGATAGATGAAGTCGAACTCCTCCTCCGGGTCGCGCGAGAACACGAAGTCGTGGTGGCCGAGATGCTCGTAGCGCCGGTTCAGGCCGAGATAGAGCACCACGCCCGAACAGGCCGGCTCGAATTTCTTGGTTTCGTACGCCTTGCCGACCGCGCCGCCGACGAGCTCGCGATAGGTGCGCACGGAATCCATGTTGGAGATGACGGCGTCGTAGGCCGTGGTGCCGCTTGCGGTGCGAATGCCGCGAAGCACGCCGTCGCGGATGTCGAGCCCCTTCACCTCGTCGGCCGGCCGCATCACGGCCCCGAGATCGGTGGCGAGCTTGGCGAGGCCCTCGGCCACGGCGCGAGTGCCGCCCATGGGATACCAGACGCCCTCGGCGGTCTGCATGTGGGCGATGGCGCAGAGCACCGCCGGTGCGCCGTACGGCGAGGAGCCGACGTATTGTACGAAATGGTCGAGCATCTGCGCGAGCCGCGCATCCTTGACCTTGCCGCGGATGGTGCCGGCGACGGTGGAATGCATTCGCAGCGAGAGCACGTCGCGCAACGTCGACGGGTTCATGTTGGCACGGATGTCGATCGTGTCGAACAGGTCCTGCACCGCCTTCCAAAAGAAGAAGCGTTCGCTGACGCCGTGCAGGTTCTCGGAAATCGCCAGGAACTTCCTGTAGCCCTCGCCGGCGCCCTCGCCCGGGGCGAAGCGGTCCATGGAGGCCGCCATGGCCTCGACATTCTCGACGAGGTCGATACGGGCGCCGTCGTCGAAAAAGCAGCGCCATTGCGGGTCGAGCCGGCGCAGGTCGAGTGCGTCGTGCACGCTGCGTCCGGCCTCGGAAAAGATCCGCTCCAACACGCGTGGCACGGTGAGGATGGTCGGCCCCATGTCGAAGCGGAAGCCGCCCTCGTTCAGGACCGCCGCCTTGCCGCCGAGCCAGGCGTTCTTGTCGTAGAGCGTGACCCGGTGCCCACGCGCCGCCGCGACACAGGCCGCCGCCAGACCACCCAACCCGCCGCCGACCACCGCGACCGAGGAACCGCTACTCATGGTCGACACGACTCCCCCGGGCGCGGCTCGCAGCCGTCCCTTGCCGAAAAGCTAGACCCGATCCGGTCGCGGTCAACGCGATACCCCGTCGCGCGATCGGAGATTCCCGGAACTTTCGAGGCGCATCTGGACGTTAATCGGGAAACTAGGAGTTTGTCATGCTGACGCGATCCGCCTTCGCAACCGTTCTGATGTTCGCGGTCACGCCCGCCTTCGCGCAGGCCGAAACCGGCACCGGCGGCGGTCCGGCCTCCACCGTCACCGCCCCCCACACCACCTCCGTCGGCCAGACCAAGCCGCCCGGCGCCGCCGCCGGACCCGGTCCGTCCGAGGGCCGCGAAGCCCGTACGGAGCAGATGAGGAAGGACGACCAGATCATGAAGGGCATCTGCATCGGCTGCGGAACGAAGTAGCCTCGCCGGTTCCGTCACCGCGCTTCGCCCTGCGTCGCCAGCGGTGAGGTCGCGGGCAGCTCCTTCAGGGCAGGGGCCTTGGCACCGGCCAGATCCTGGATCAGCAGACGCGCCGAGATCCGGGCGCCCTCGTAGATCACCGGCAGGCCGGAGCCGGGATGCGTGCCGCCGCCGACGAGGTAGAGGCCTGGGCCAAAGCGGTTGTGCGGGCGAAACCACAGCATCTGCCCGAGATCGTGGGCGAGGTTGAAGGTCGCGCCTTCGTGCACCGTGAATTCGTCGCGCCAATCGCGCGGGTCGAGGACGCGCTCGTAGCGGATGCGGCTCTCGATGTCGGTGATGCCGAGCAACTTCAAGCGCTCGAGCACCAGCCGGCGATAGGCCGGGCGCACACTTTCCCAGTCGATCCCGGATTTGAGGTTCGGCACCGGCACCAGAACATAAAGCGCCGTGTGGCCGGGGGGCGCCATGCCGCCATCTGTGAAGCCGGCATGCTGCACGTAGAGCGAGGGTGTCATCGGCAGGGTGCCGCCGGTGATCTCGGCGATGTTCCGCTCGTAATCCTTCGAGAGCAGGATCGAGTGGTGCCCGAGGCCGTCCGGCAGTTTTCCCTCGATGCCGAGATACATCATGAAGGTCGAGCAGGAGAGGCGAGCCTTGTCGACCTTCCGGTCGCGCCAGCGCGGCCGGTGCGTCTCCGGAACGAGATCGCGGATGGTGCCGGCGAAATCGCCGTTCAGCACAACCGCGTCGGCGTTGAAGGTCTCGCCGTTCACGACGACGCCCGAGGCGCGCCGGCCCTCATAGACCACGCGCTCGACCTTGGTATCGAGACGGATGTCCACGCCCATCCGGCGGGCCAGGCCCGCCATCGCCTCCGAGACCGCGCCGCAGCCGCCGACCGGGTGATAGACCCCATGCTCGTATTCGAGGAACGACAGGATCGTGAACAGGCTCGGGCAGCGGAACGGCGACATCCCGAGATATTTGGTCTGAAACGAGAAGGCGAGGCGCACCCGAGGGTCGGCGAAGTAGCGCTTGAGATCCTTGTCGACGCTGCGGCTGGGATGGAGATGGGGAAGCGCCGCGAGCATCGCCGGGCTCATCATCGAGAAGAAGCGGTCGAAGGACTGCTCCAGGACCGGCTTGAAGGTGTGCAGCTTGGTCCGGTTCTCGGTGAAGAAGGCGTGCAGGTTCTTCGCATCCTCCGGCGCGATGCGTGCGATCTCGGCCCTCAGCCGGTCCTCGTCGCCGGTGGCCCGGATCTCGGCCGCAACGCCATCCTCACCCTCGAAGAGCAGGTGATACATCGGGTCGAGCCGCTTCAGCGCGACGTGATCCTCCAGCCGCTCGCCGCAGCTTTCGAAGATGTCGGCGAGGATCTGCGGATACAGGAAGAAGGTCGGGCCGATGTCGAACCGGTAGCCGCCGGGCGCCTCGACGGTCTTCGTGCGGCCGCCGACCGCCGGGTCGCGCTCGAACAGCGTGACATGGATACCGGCCTTGGCGAGCAGGAGCGCCGTGGCAAGGCCCCCGGGCCCGGCACCGACGACCGCAACGCGCCGGCCGGAAAGGCTCCGCAACCCATCGCGTGACTGAAGCAACGCCGTCCGCTCCCCCTCGAAACCCATGACCTCAAGCCGCGCTATGTCGGCCTTTGCGCGTTGTGCGGCAATTGCCACGGAATGTCGCGCGTAAAGCCACGCTTACACCCCGCGCCGTCGCCGCAGCAGGTGATGCAGTGCGATGGCGCCGGCAGTGGCGACGTTCAGCGAGTCGAATCCCGCCGCCATTCCGATCCGGATTTTTTTGCATTCGGCCATCAGTTGCGGCGGAAGGCCGGGGCCTTCGCTGCCGAGCAGCACCAGGGAGCGGGAGGGTAGGGCGGCGTCGGCGATGTCGCCCTCGGCCCCCGGCGTCATCGCCAGCCGCACGAGGTCGTGGCGCGCGGCGAGGCCGAGCAGCGCCTGCGGGCTCGCGGTGCGCGCGAAGGGCATGGTCAGCGCCGCGCCGGCCGAGACCCGGATCGCCTTGCGGTAGAGCGGATCGCAGGTGGCGTCGTCGAGGAGCACCGCATCGGCCCCGAAGGCGGCGGCGTTGCGAAACAGGCCGCCGACATTGTCATGGTTGGTCAAGCCGACGAGGCCGAGGACGACCGCTGGAGCCGGGGCAGGGGGGATCAGCGAACCGGGCGCGGGCGGCTCGCCGCTCAGGCCCAGAGCCAGCACGCCGCGATGCATCGGAAAACCCGCCACCGCGCCCATCACCGCCTTCGACGCGCAATAGACCGGTGGCGGTTCGGGCAGGGCGGCGATGAGATCCGTGAAGCCGGGCAGGCGTTCCGGCGCCAGCAGGATCGACCCGGCCCGGAAACGGGAGGCCGGCGACAGCATCAGGCGAAGCGTGACCTCGCCCTCCACGATGAAGCGCCCCTGGCGGCCGACGAGATCCCGCTCGCGGATCGACGCGTAAGGCGCGAGCCGCGGATCGGCGGGGTCTTCGATGGAGATCGCGTTCTCGAACCTCACAAAAGGATCAGGCGCGGCCGCCGCCCATGCGCATGCTGAGGGGGTCGGCCTCTTCCTTCTTCGGCACCTTCACCAGGGCCTCGCCGTCGAGCACGACCTCGTCGCCGACCTTGCAGGTGCAGGTGAGCCGCGCGCGGCGGCGCTCGGCGATCAGTTCGGCCACCTCGACGATGACCTCGACGGTGTCTCCTATGCGCACCGGCGCGCGGAAGTTCAGGGTCTGGCTGATGTAGACCGCACCCGGGCCGGGCAGGCGGGTGCCGAGCACCGCCGAAATCAGCCCAGCCGTGTAGAGGCCGTGGGCGATGCGGGTGCCGAAGGGGGTGCGCGCCGCGAAGTGTTCGGACAGGTGGATCGGATTGCGGTCGCCCGTGATCTCGGCGAAGCCCACCACGTCGGAAGAGGAGATTTCTTTCTTCCAGATCTCGGTGAGGCCGACCTCCAGATCCTCGAAATACAGAATACGAAGCTCGGGCAACATTGCTGGGTGTCTCCGGTACCGTCGCGATGAACGCGAGCGCGGCAAAGCTTTGGCCTCGCACAAGACGGTGCGCAAATCCAGTGCGCGGCGCGAGCGGGCTGGACACCCTGGTACAGCCCGTTCCGGCGAGGAACATCCCCACGAAAGGCGAAGGCGCCGACGCCCTCGGCGGCGAAGCGCGACCCTCGACATCGGGCCGGCCCGAACCAGATGCCCGTTCAGCGGCCCCGGCCTCACAGGGGACCGCGTTCAGGACGGACCGGGCGGATCGACCCTGCCAGCGCGCCAAGCCGCCGGCTTCCCCCGGCCAGATCAAGGAGAGTCGAATGACGTGGAAACATGCGGGCGCGGGGCTGATCGCCCTCGGAACCATGTTGGCTGCCGGCAACGCCGCCGAGGCCAGAGGCGGTTGCGGCCCCGGATTCCATCCGAACCCCTATGGCATCTGCCGGCCGAACGGCCCGCGCTTCTTCGGGCCGCGACCCGGACCGCGCTATTACGGCGGCTACGGTCCGCGCCGCTTCGACGGTCCTCGGCCGTTCCGCCGCGACTTCTACTGACGCGCGAAGCCGAGCCGCCTCGGGCTCGGCAATTGCCGCTGCCGGGTCAGTCGTCTAGTGGCCTCCCGGCGGCGCAACGCTGCCGGGACGAGGCGACCCTGTCATGGACGAACACGGCTCCGGCCCGAGCCTGCGCCCGGTGGTCGTCCGCGTCGCCGGCCTGAACCTCGCCTATTTCGGGATCGAGATCGCGGTCGCGCTGGCCATCGGTTCGGTCGCGCTCCTCGCCGACAGCCTCGATTTCCTCGAGGACGCGGCGATCAACTTGCTGATCTTCGCCGGCCTCGGCTGGAGCCTGCGCAACCGGGCGCGGCTCGGCACGGCGCTCGCCTTCATCCTGCTGGTGCCGGCGATCGGCGCGGCCTGGGCAGCCTACGAGAAGGTCGCGGACATGACGCCGCCTGCGCCGCTCCCGTTGACGCTCACCGGCATCGGCGCGCTTCTCGTGAACCTCGCCTGCGCGCTGATGCTCGCCCGGCATCGTGAGGGCAGTGGCAGCCTGACCCGCGCGGCCTACCTCTCGGCCCGCAACGACGTGGCGGCGAACATCGCGATCATCCTGGCGGGGCTTGCCACAGCGGTGACGTTGTCGCCCTGGCCGGACCTCGTCGTCGGCCTCGGCATTGCGGTCCTGAACGCCGATTCGGCCGTCGATATCCTCAAGGCCGCGCATGCCGAGCGCCGGGCTGCCGCCGAAGCTCGGGCCTGACCTGACGATGCGCCTGTTCCCGATCTCAGACCTGCATCTCGAGCGCCGCCGCCTCGACCTCATCCCGAGGCCCGCGGCGCCCTTCGACGTCATGGTCTGCGCCGGCGACCTGTCCGAGGGACGCCCGGAAGACGGACTCGCCGCCGTGCTCGCGCTGGCCGAAGGCCAGCCCGTGGTTCTTGTGCCGGGCAATCACGAGCATTACGCCCCCACCGGCGACGGCCGCACTGCGCCGGAGTTGTTGGCCATCCTGCGCAGGGAGGTCGCGCGCCTGAACGGGGAGGGCGCCCGTCTCCACCTGCTGGAGAACGGGATGGGCACGGTGATCGACGGCGTGCGCTTCGTCGGTACGACGCTCTGGAGCGACTGGTCGCTGGCGGGCCGCTGGCTCACGGCGGACACGCCCGAGCGCCCGGAGGACCCGATCGCCTTCGCGGCGGCGCGCATGACGGACCCGGTGACGGGCTCGCGCGAGTTTCGCGGTTCGATCCGAAACGCCGACGGCACGGCCTGGTCGCCGGCCGACGCCATGGCGGCGCATCGCTCCGAGAGGGCCGCGCTGCTGGCGGCGCTGGCCCAGCCCCATCCCGGCCCGACCGTCGCGGTCACGCACCACCCGCCGAGCCCGCGCGCAGCCGACGCGTTCCGTGGAAAGCCCGGCGTGCCCTGGTGGGTGCCGGCCTTCTACGCGACCACCGTGCTCGAAGACCTGCCCGACGCGCAGCGACCGGTCGCCTGGGTCTCCGGACATTTCCATGCCGGGCACGACATGCACATCGGCCGCACCCGCTGGGTCGCCAACCCGGTCGAGGGTGGGACCTTCGCGCCGGACCTGCGCATCGAGATCGGCTGAGCGGAAACACTCAGGCGACGCATGTGTTGTCCCGAAACGATCATCCTCGAACCGGGAGCCCATCATGATGTCCAAGACGGCTGCTGCGCTGAGCGTGCCGCTTCTGATCCTTTCGGGCGCCGCGTTGGCGCAATCGGGGGGCGGCAACAAGCCGGCCGAGATCCGTCAGCCCGGTCCAGCTCGGGTCACGACGCCGGGCGAGCCGCAGGCCGGCTTCGTGAAGCCCGACGCCGGAGCCAAGAGCGGCCCCGGCGCGGTCGAGACGCAGGTGCGCGGTGGCACCGGTGCGGATAGCCGATCGAACAATTCCGGCGCGGAAGGAAATGCGGAGAAGCCCGAGCTTCCCGTCGGCAATACGGGCGGTGGTGGCGGCAGCGGGGCCGGCGGAAGCTGACGCCGTTTCCCGGCCTGGGCGCGCCTCGGCGGACCGGAGGCGCGCGGTCCATGGGCTCGTTCGGAATTCGGCAACCATGTTTTGCAGATGCCGCCGTGGGACTGCGTGGTTTCCGGTGACGAAGCACACAGAGGCATTCTCGTGAAACCGCTAAATGTTCATTGAGCCTAATGCGCGGTGTTCAATCTACCGCCGAGGGAGACGGCCATGAGCCAGCGGATCGAAGATCTGAAATTCATCATGACCATCGGCATGGTGACGCTGTTCGGCACCTGTCTGACGGCGCTGGTCGGCTGAACCGCGCGGCCCATCTCGGGGCCGCGTGACGCATCCGGGTTACAGCCATCCGTGCGCAAATCACGTAGAGGCTGCTCGCAGGCCAGAGAACAAGCCGGGAACACCGGCAGGCTCTCCGTGGTAGCTGCCGGATCGTAGGAGGCTTGGGTGGTGCGAGGCTCGAACCTGTCCGTCCTCATCGCCTCTGCTTGGCTCGCGGGCGGCACTGTGCAGGCGCAGGAGGCCGATCTCGACGGTCTGCGCCGGGATTGGCACCGTTGCGTCCGCCAGACCTTTTCCGGCCAGCCGGCCAGTATCGAGAAGCGCGCGGCCGAACGCGCGACACTCGCCGCCTGCAAGCCCTCCGAAGACGCGTACGTCGCCGCCGAGTTCGCCGCGCGCATTGCAAAGTCCGATGACGGCCCACGCAAGGACGGTCTGACCACGCGTGCCCGCGCCTGGATCTCGTCGGTTGCGGCCTATGTGGTCGACCCGGTCGCGTCCTGGTTCGGGCGCTGAACGTGCGAAGACTCCTCCTGATCGGCATCGGCACGGGCAATCCCGAGCATGTCACCATCCAGGCGGTGCGCGCACTGAATGCGGCCGAGGTCGTCTTCCTGATCGGCAAGGGCGACGCCAAGGCCGATCTCGTCCGGGTCCGCCGGGAGATCTGCGAGCGATACATCGAAGGTCCGCAGCCGCGCTTCGTCGCGGCCGCCGATCCGGCGCGCGACCGGACGCCGGCGGATTACGGCGTGGCGGTCGACGACTGGCACGCAGCGCGAGCCGAGCTCTACGAAGACCTCGTCGCCAAGAACCTCGGCGACAATGGCTGCGGCGCCTTCCTGGTCTGGGGTGACCCCGCGCTCTACGACAGCACGATCCGGATCATCGACCGCATCCACGCGCGCGGCCGTCTCGCCTTCGATGTCGAGGTCATCCCCGGTATCACCAGTGTGCAGGCGCTCGCCGCCGGCCACCGCATCGCGCTCAACGGCATCGGCGAACCGGTGACCATCACTACGGGCCGGCGCCTTGCCGCAGATCTGTCGGCGGATGGCGCCACGGTGGTGATGCTCGACGGAAAAGTCGACTTCGCCGGCCTCGACCCGAACCTGACCATCCACTGGGGCGCCTATCTCGGCACCAGCGACGAACTCCTGATCGCCGGCCGCCTGGGCGACGTCGCAGAGCTGATTCGCGAGACCCGGCGCACGGCGCGGGCGCGCCACGGCTGGATCATGGACATCTACCGCCTAGCGCGGCCTGCGACATAATGACAGGCCGTCGAAACATTCATCTTCCGGACCGTACGACGAACGGATCGTTCGTTTTATAAGACGTCTCTCGTTCGACACAGTCGCTCCCCGGCGCGCATCCGACCCCGAGACTCCCCCGGCGCAGCCCTTGCTTAGCTGCGGCGGGACTTGAAGATTGGCCTCGGTCTTGACGATCATCGAGCCATCTGGGGGCAGGTCATGGCGGGAGCCTGGCGCGTCGTACGTGGGATCGGACTGGCTGGACTGGCGCTCGCCTGTCTCGGCGCCGGCACCGTGGTCCAGGCTCATCTGCGCAGCGGCGCCGAACCTGCCGAGACCGGCCTGTTCGGCATTTATGCCCGCCTCTCCCTCGAACTCGAGTCGCGCCTCGGCACCGACCTTCCCGGGCCCGAGACACGGATCGTCCTCGGCCCCGGCGGCCGGGACGTGCGGCTCTACGGAGAGCTGACCGAGGGGGCCGGCGCGAGGCTCGAACGCCTGCTCGCCGAGAACCCCCGCGCCGAACGCATCCACCTCACCAGCGAGGGCGGCCTCGTCGACGAGGGCGAGGCGATCGGTGCGGCGATCGCGCGGCACCGGCTCGCCACCTACGTGCCCGATTTCTGCGTCTCGGCCTGCACCCTCGCCTTCGTGCGCGGCCGCGAGCGCTACGTCATGGCGGCGACGCGGCTCGGCTTCCACGCGCCCTACGAGGCCGGCCTGTTCGGTCAGGTGTTTCGAGCCGACGGTGCGCCCGAACGCGCCGCCTACATCGCGGCCGGGGTCTCCGCCGAGTTCGCCGATGCCGCGCTCCGGGTGGACTCGCAGGACATGTGGTTCCCGGATGCCGGCCGGCTGCTGGATGCCGGCGTCGCCACGAGCATCGTCGAACCGTCGCGCTTCCCCGATTCCACCCTCGACGACGGGGACGACTTGGCGCACGCCCGCGCCACGGTGCTGCGCAACCTCGACCTGCTGCACGCCTTCGAGGCGCGGGCGCCGCGGGTCGTCGATGGCATCGCCGCCTGGTATCTCGACAGCTACCGCAGCGGCCTGTCCGAGGCCGACGCCTTCGAGGGCCTGAAGCGGCTCGCCGCCCGCAGCCTGTCGCGGGCCATGCGCGGCGCCGACGACCGCAGCCTCGTCGCCCTGGGACGCCATCTCCTGAGAGCGATGGAGCGGTCGCGGACGACACCCGCCACCTGCGCCGCCATCGGCGCCGACGGGAACCTCGTCCTCGCCCGGCAGGCGCTGCGGCAGGAAGAAGGCCGCAAGGGCGAGACCGAGGACCTTGCCGCCCGCGCTCTGGTCGGGCGCGCCCTCGCCCAGGCGGATCGCCCCACGCCCGAACCGGATGCGCTCACTCTCGCCGACGACGCCCTGCGGCCCCTATCCTCGCCGCCGCCATCCGAATGCACGGGCTTGCGAGCCGCGTATGCCGAGGCCCTGGCGCGACCTCAGCGCGAGGCGGCGGCGACGCTCCGCGGCCTGATCAATCCGACCGCTGCCCCGCGCCCGCAGCTGGAGGCCTCGGCCCGACCCTAGTGGAAGGCATCACCCGTCGCCGCCTGCGTGACGCGGCGGGCGAGTTCGAAGCCGATCTCCACGGCAAGCCGGTCGACAAGCCGGGCCAGGGACGGGTTGTCGAGGGGCGGGACGAGGCCCTTCATCGCGATCACGTGGTCGGCGAGCTGGTTGGCCTGCCACTGTGCCTGCCGGGCCGGGCTGCCCCGGCCGAGCCGTCCCTCGGTGAGGTCGAAGGCGAGGCCGCGGGCACGAGCGGTGCGACGTCCCGCGTCGATGTCGGTGCGGCCCATCAGGCGCAGCCAACGGGCGCCGCCGCGTCCCTCCCCGATGCGGAACTCCACCTCGAACGGGCTGCCCTCCTCCTGCGAGGCGGCGAACAAGCCTGCGATCCGCGGCCGGTCCTCGGCATGGATGAGCGACAGCACGCGGGCGAGCGGCACTCCGGCGCTTTCCCCGGGGGCGAGGTCGAGGGCGCAACCGAGGGGCGCGGTGACGCTGAAGAGGTCGGCCGATACGTCGTGGGTCCAGGCGCCGAGGCACGCCGACCCGTCGAGGGCGGCCACGAGCTCTGCATCGGGCAGGAGAGGGGAAACCGCCATCCGGGCAAGCGCTCCAAGGGCAATGAGAGGCTGGCCGCATCGGCACGCCCATAATCTACTTCAAGTTTATTTTTTGGCGCTACCCGCCATACACAAAACCTAACGTCAGCGACAATGCCCTGTAAAGTACGCTCTTGGAAATCACGATTCACTGATCACGCGGCCTCGGTCGTTTTGGCAACCTCAGGTTAATTCAGTGAAACTTCGCTTACGAGAAGTGGTCTCGCCGCCGCGCCGGACCCGGTCCCGGATCACAGGATGCCATGATCGCGTCATCCGCCGATCCGATGCTCTTAACCCCCGGTTAACCATGATCGGCGACATTTGGGTTCAGGGATATCCGGGATCAGGTCATCCCGGGATCAAAGGACGCCGTGACGGGATCCGGAAGGATCGCGGCGGCAGACCGGCTGGCTTGAGAGGTTTCACGGCGATGAAGGCCATCACATTCGTCACGCAGAAGGGAGGCAGCGGCAAGAGCACGCTCTGCATCTCGCTCGCTGTCGCAGCCCAGGAGGCCGGTCATACGGTCTGCATCCTCGAGATGGATCGCCAAGCCACGATTTCCGACTGGCTCGACCATCGCACGGCCGAAGGCCCGGAGGTCGCTCAGATCGACGCGACGCAGATCGAGGCCGTCATGGAGCGCCTGCGTGAATCCGCCTACGACTACGTCTTTATCGACACGCCCGGCGTCGATTCGAACGGCACGCTCTCGGCGATCCGCGCGGCCGATCTCTGCATCATCCCATGCCGCCCGACCCCGGCGGACCTGCGCGCCTTCAAGCCGACCCTCGCCGCCGTCTACCGGCTCGAAAAGAAGTTCGCCTTCGTGCTGAACCAGACGCCGCCGCGCTCCTACCGGATCCGCGACGCCGCCGACGGCCTCGCGGTGCTCGGTATCCTACCGGACGTGAACATCGTCGCACGCACCGATCACCAGGACGCCATCGGCGTCGGCCAGGGCGTCACCGAGTTCAACCCGAAGGGCCAGGCCGCGGGCGAAGTCCGGCGTCTCTGGTCCTGGATCGAGCGCCGGATGCAGGCGGGCAGGGGCACGACCGCCGGGGTGGGCAAGCATGTCAAGGCCGCCTAAGCTCGATCTGGCGGCGATCGTCGCCGCGGCGACGCCGCCGGCCCGCAGGAGCGCCGAGATCGTCCAGCTCGACGTTCCCGCACCTCGCGCGAAGCCGGCCGCGACGCTGAAGCAGCGCGCCCGGCAGATGTCGGTCTATCTGGAGCCGCCGGTCTACGACCAGCTCCGCGATCTGGCGCATACCGAACGCACCAAGATGCACGGCTTGATGCTGGAGGCCCTCGACCTGCTGTTCAAGCAGCGCGGCGCCCGCTCCATCGAGCAGATCAACGACGCCGAGAGCCGCTGAGTTCTCGCCGTCATCGTCGAGTGTTTACAGGTACTTGCCAGCCGCTATTCGCGCGCTGCATGAGCGAGCGTCCGGTACTGGATGATGTCGATTATCGGCTGCAAATAAACTGTTTCGAGACAGGTTGTTAGCGGCGCTTTCTTATCCACTATCTCAACGGGCCTGTACCGAGTTGCGCCGGCCCGGCCGCACCGTTCAGCCTTCGTTTACGCCGTCCGGACAATTCTATGCGCCGTGAAGGGGTGACTCCCCGATCGTCACGACAGCGTATCGAGCGGCCGCGCCTCCTGCGTTCCTGGGAGGCGAAGAGCGGTCGCCATAGACCCGGGCGAGTTGCGTATGGCGCGGATCACGACGGCCGGAACCCCTCCGGCGATGGACGCACGGCCGCGCGTCTGGCCGGTCTGGCGCTTGATCGGGGTCTGCGCGGTGGCACTCACGGCTGCCAACTGCGCCGGCAACAACCCGCAAAGGCTCGCCGGCACCGCCGCCTCCGGCAGCGAGATCGACCCGAAATACGGGGTCAAGGCCAGCCGTCGCCTCTACAACGAGGGCGACGTGATCCCGAAGGGCGGCGGACGCCGCTTCTCGGGCAAGCCCTACGTGGTCGCCGGCAAGACCTATGTGCCGCGCGACGACGCCAAGGGCTATGTCCGCGAGGGTCTGGCCTCCTGGTACGGCTCGGCCTTCCACGGCCGCATGACCGCCAACGGTGAGGTCTTCGACCGGCATTCGATCGCCGCCGCACATCCGACGCTACCGCTGCCGAGCTATGCCCGCGTCACCAACCTCTCGAACGGCTACTCGATGGTGGTGCGCGTCAACGACCGCGGCCCCTATCACGCCAACCGCGTCATGGATCTCTCGGAGGAGGCAGCCCGGGCGCTCGCCTTCCACAACAAGGGCACCGAGCGGGTCCGGGTCGAGTATGTCGGCAAGGCCTCCGTCGCCGGCAGCGACGACCGCCGGCTGCTGGCCAGCCTGCGCACCGACGGCCGGCCAGCCTCGACCGGCTCGGGTTCGCCGGTGATGGTCGCCGATCTCGGGCCGGACCGCGAGGAGCCCGCGCCCGAGCGCTTCGCCCGGACCGCACGGCCGACGCTGGCCTACAAGCCGGCAGGGTCGGAGGAAGATGCGTCCGAGGCCGCACCCGTGCTGCGTCCGCAGCGTGCCCCGATCGTGCTGGCGAGCGCGGCGACCGTCGCCGTGCCGGCGGCCGTCCAGCCGACGGCCGCCCGCGCCGGCGCCTTCCGCCCGATGCCGGTGGCCGGCCTCAACCCATCCGGCCCCGCCGCCCGCAGCGCTCTCGCCTCGGCCGGGCGCAACGCCGCGCCGCTCAGCCTCGCTCCGCCGCCGATCCGCCTCGCCGCCGCCATGCGAGACCCCGCTCCGACCACCTCGGCCGGCAAGCGGACCGCTCAGAGCGCCTTCGGGGGAGGGGCTCAGCGCATGGTCGTCGCATCGGCGGCCAAGGCCCCCGTGGTAACGGGTAAGGCAGTGCCGACGCACCGCATCGCCGCCGCGATGCCGTCGAACGACAAGCTCGCCATGGCCCGCCTTATGGCCTCCTCGACGGCCAAGCCCGTTTCGGCGACGAAGTCCGCTTCCGGCCCAGCCGGGCGGCGCTCGCACCTCGCGGGCGCCTACTGAAGACCTGCGACATGGGGGCGCGTTCGCCTCGCGAGTCGTGCGCAGACATTTGCCCGAAACATTCGACCTGCCCTAGATCAGCTTTCGAGGCGCGAAGGCGGGGGCAGGGCGGATGGGACTTGTCCAGTACGCGCTGAAGTTCCGCATCACGACCTATGTGCTCGCCGTGCTGATGCTGCTCGGCGGAGCCGGCGCCGTCATCGTGACCCCGAAGGACGTTCTGCCGACCGTCGACATCCCCGTCGTCGTGGTCGTCTGGACCTATACGGGCCTGTCCGCGCCGGAGATGGAAAAGCGGATCACGACCTATTCCGAGTTCGGAATCTCGAACAACGTCAACAACATCGCCCGCATGGAATCGACGACGCTCCAGGGCTCGGCGGTGCTCAAGATCTATTTCGACCCGAGCGTCAGCATCGACCTCGCCATCGCCCAGGTGGTCTCCTCGACGAACTCGATCCGCGCGCTGATGCCGCCGGGGGTGCAGCCGCCGGTTATCGTGCGGTTCTCGGCCTCGTCGGTGCCGGTGATCCAGCTCGCCCTGACATCGACCAAGGACAGCCTCAACAAGGTCTACGACTACGCCCAGTACCGCATCCGCCAGCGCCTGACCCAGGTGCCGGGCTCGACGCTGCCCTCGCCTTTCGGCGGCGCGCCGCGGCAGGTGATGGTCGATCTCGACCTCCACGCACTCCAGGCGCTCGGGCTGACGCCGCTGGAGGTGACCAACGCGATGACCGCAGGGAATCTGACCCTGCCCTCGGGCCTCGCCAAGTTCGGCGAGCAGCAATACCCGATCCAGCTCAACGCCACGCCCGAGACCATCGCGGCGCTGAACGAGATCCCGATCAAGGTGGTGGCCGGCCAGCCGGTGCTGGTGCGCGACGTGGCGCATGTGCGCGACGGCGGTCCGCCTCAGGTCAACGTGGTGCGCAGCGACGGCGCCCCCTCCGTGCTGATGAAGGTGCTCAAGAACGGCACCGCCTCGACGCTCGACGTCGTCAACAACCTCAAGAAGGCGCTGCCGGACATCCGCGCGGCGGCGCCGGAGGGCATGAGCGTCAAGGCGCTGTTCGATCAGTCGGTCTTCGTCTCGGCGGCGATCGAGGGCGTGCTGGAGGAGGCGCTGATCGCCTCCTGCCTCACCGGCCTCACGATCCTGTTGTTTCTCGGCTCGTGGCGTTCGACGCTGATCGTGCTGATCTCGATCCCGCTCTGCATCCTGACATCGCTGGCCGTGCTCGCCGCGCTCGGCCAGACCATCAACGTGATGACGCTCGGCGGCCTCGCGCTCGCGGTCGGTATCCTCGTCGACGACGGCACGGTGGCGATCGAGAACACCTACCGACTGTTCGAGGAGGGCAAGCCGTTTCGTGAAAGCGTCGTCCACGGGGCGGCCGGCATCGCCAAGCCGGCGCTGATCTCGACTCTCTCGATCTGCGCCGCCTTCGTCTCGGTCTTCGCGCTGACCGACATCCCGAAGTATCTGTTCACGCCGCAGGCGCTGGCGGTCGTGTTCGCGATGCTGACCTCCTACCTGCTCTCGCGCACCCTGGTGCCCCTGCTCATCGACGTGCTGGTCGCGCGCGAGTACGCGCAGCACCACGGCGAGGACCATGAGAAGCCGAAGAGCGGGCGGCTGCGCCGCGCGTTGTCATGGCCGATGAAGCCGGTGTTTCGCCTCGCCGGTGCCTTTCGCCGTGGCTTCGAGGCACGCTTCGACAGATTCCACCGCGGCTATGTCGGGTTGCTCCACGTCGTGCTCGCCCGGCGCGTGGCGACGTTGGCCGTGGTCGGCCTCGTCTTCGTGGGGGCTGGCGGACTCTTCGTCTTCACCGGCCAGGATTACTTCCCGCAGGTCGAATCGAGTCAGATCACCCTGCATCTGCGCACCCGCACCGGCATGCGCATCGAGACCGCGGAGCAAGTCTTCGGGAACGTCGAGAAGACGGTGAGGGAGGTGATCCCGCCGGACGAGATCGAGCTGATTCTCGACAACATCGGCATCCCCTCGAACAACTACAACTTCGCCTTCTCCGACGGCTCGTTCGTCTCCTATAACGACGGCCAGATGCTGATCAGCCTGAAGGAGGGCCACGGACCGGTCGCCGACTACGTCAAGCGCCTGCGCGAGACCCTGCGCGAGCGTTTCCCCGACCTCACGGTCTATCTGCAGCCCTCCGACATCATCACCCAGATCCTGAATTTCGGCGTGATCGCGCAGATCGACGTTCAGATCTCGGGCCGCAACACCGAGAAAGACCTCGAGGTCGCGCAGCGGATCGTCGCCCGGCTGAAGGAGACCAAGGGGCTCGCCGACGTCCATCTCCACCAGATCGTGAACGAGCCGCAATTCTACGTCGACGTCGATCGGCGCCAGGCCTCGGAACTCGGGCTGACCCAGCAGCAGGTGGCGCAGAGCCTCAACGTCTCGCTGTCGGGCTCCTTCCAGGTGACGCCGAACTTCTGGACCGACCCGAAATCCGGCATCCCCTATCAGCTCTGGGTGCAGACGCCGGAATACCGCAACGCCTCGCTCACCGACCTGCAGAACACGCCGCTGCTCGTACAGGGCGGCGGCCGCGACGGCCCCGGCGTGCTGACGCTACTCTCCAGCGTCTCCTCCATGCGGCGGATGCCGACGCAGACCGTGATCAACCACGTCAACACGCAGCCGACCTTCAACGTCTACGCCGCCGTGCAGGACCGCGACCTCGGCTCGGTGGCCTCCGAGATCGACCGGATCGTGCAGGAGGAGCAGAAGAACCTCTCGGCCCCCGACAAGATCGTCGTGCGCGGCCAGATCGAGAACATGCGCTCGGCGTTCTTCCGGCTGGAGGTCGGCCTCGGCATCGCGCTGATCGCGGTCTACCTGCTGATGGCGGTGAACTATCAGAGCTGGGGCGATCCGTTCGTTGTGCTCGCCGCCTTGCCACTCGCCTTCTGCGGCATCACCGCGAGCCTGTTCATCACTGGTACGAGTTTCTCGATCCCCTCGCTGTTCGGGGCGATCATGTCGGTGGGCATCGCGAGCGCCAACTCGATCCTGCTCGTCACCTTCGCCAAGGAGCATCGCGAGGCCACCGGCTGCAGCGCTTTCGAAGCGGCCATCGCCGCCGGCGAGACTCGCCTGCGGCCGGTGCTGATGACGGCGGGCGCGATGTTCCTGGGCCTGATCCCGATGGCGATCGGCAACGGAGAGGGCGGCGAACAGAACGCGGCATTGGCCCGCGCGGTGATGGGCGGCATTGCACTCGGCACGCCCGCGACGCTGCTGTTCGTACCGTTTCTCTACAGCCTGCTACGCCGCGGCGCGCTCAAGCCGATCGAGGATTACGTATGATCCGGAACGAGTCCCGTTCAGCGACCGTTCGCCTGCGAGGGTCACGGTGAGCCACCCCGAACGATCAAGCTCCGACAAGGACATCCCCCCGCCGCCGGGCAAGGGGCCGTTTCTGCTCGCTGCGCTGGTGGCGCTGGGGCTCCTCAGCTGGGGCGGCTACGGCCACTGGCAGCGTGATGCGGCCGCCACCGAGAGCCGGCGCAAGGTGATTGAGCAGGTGCCGAAGCTGCGCGCCGTCGCCGCCGAGAAGATCGACACCCCCGTCGAACTGACACTGCCCGGTCAGACCGAGGCCTTCGCCACCGCCCGCATCTTCGCCCGCGCCACCGGCTACATCGCAGAGCGCAACGTCGACATCGGCTCTCGGGTGAAGGCGGGCGAACGCCTGCTGCGCCTCGCCGCCCCCGACCTCGACCAGCAGCTTGCGCAGCAGGAAGCGCAACTCGGTCAGCTCCGGGCGCAGCTGCTTCGGGCCAAGGCCCAGGTCGATCAGGCGAAGGCCAATGTCAGCCTCGCCCAGGTCACCAACTCGCGCACCTCGACGCTGGCAGGTCAGGGCTGGGCCTCGAAGCAGAATGCCGACAACAGCCAGGCGAGCGTGCTCAGCCAGAACGCCAACCTGGCCTCGGCCGAGGCCGACGTGAAGGTGGCCGAGGCCAACATCAAGGCGCAGCAGGCCACCGTCGACCGGCTCAAGGCCCTCACCGGCTTCGAGATCGTGACCGCCCCCTTCGACGGCGTCGTGACCACCCGCAGCGTCGATGTCGGCGACCTCGTGACGGCGGATGCCGGCAGCGGCACGCCGCTGCTCGGCATGGTTCAGGACGACGTGCTGCGCATCTCGGTCAACGTGCCCCAGAACGCCTCGGTCGGGGTCAAGCCCGGTATCTCCGCGACCATCAAGGCCCCGCAGATGCCGGACCGCACCTTCTCCGGCACGGTCGAGCGCAGCTCGGTGGCCCTGCTCTCGGCCTCGCGCACGCTGACCACGCAGGTCGACGTGCCGAACAAGGATTTCGCCCTGCAGGCCGGCCTCTACGTCTACGTGACGCTGAAGATCCCGCGCGCGATTCCGGTCATCCGCATCCCCGCCGAGGCGATGGTGTTCAACCAGCGCGGCACCCAGGTCGCCGTCGCCAATCCCGACGGCAGCGCCTCCTGGCGCAATATCCACATCCGCCGCGATCTCGGCGCGAGCCTCGAACTCGACCAAGGCCTGGAGGGCTCCGAGCGCCTCGTCCTCAGCCCGCCTCCGGACCTCAGGGACGGCCAGAAGATCGAGCTCCAACCGGAGAAGTACGACGGCAAGCCGATGCAGGCGGCTCAGCGTTAGAACTTGCTCGGTCGAACGGGACGTCGGTCCGCCGGGCGAGTGCTTTGCCCAAGAAGCGGGAGCGAGCGCTGCGCCGAAGGCGTTACCATCTCGACGGCTTGGATTCGATCCAAGCGGGAATTCACTGTATGGTCAAGCTTCACAGGGGCCTGCAGCGGCAGGCGACGCGCGAGAGATGACGATGCGTGCCGGACCGGCTTCCAGAGCGTTCCTTTTTCGCGCGGCCGCAGCGCTCGCCGCCGTTCTCACCCTGTCCGTCGCGCCTCTGCGGGCCCAGACATTCCAGACCGCCGCGCCGCACGCGATCCTGATCGACGCCGAATCCGGCGCAGTGCTGTTCGAGAAGGCGCCCGACGAGCTGTTCGCCCCGGCCAGCATGGCCAAGCTGATGACCACGGAATTGGTCTTCGGCGCCCTCAAGGAGGGCCGGCTCACCATGGATTCCGAGTTCACGGTGACGGAGGACGCCTGGAAGCGGGGCGGGGCGGGCGGCGGCGGTTCGTCGATGTTCGCGCAGGTCAACAGCCGCATCAAGCTGTCCGATCTGCTGCGCGGCCTCATCGTGCAGTCGGGCAACGACGCCGCCATCACCATCGCCGAGAACATGGCCGGCACGGAGGAGGCCTTCGCCGGGCTGATGAATCAGAAGGCGAAGGAGATCGGGCTGACGCGCTCGACCTTCCGCAACGCCACCGGCTATTCCGCCCCCGACCAGAAGGTGACGGCGCGCGACATGGCGCGGATCGCCACACACATCATCGACACCTACCCGGATCTCTACAAGATCTTCGCCGAGCGCGAGTTCACCTGGAACAAGATCAAGCAGCAGAACCGCAACCCGCTGCTCACCCTCGACATCGGCGCCGACGGGCTCAAGACCGGCTTCCTCGACGAATCGGGCTACGCCCTGACCGGCTCGGCGGTGCAGAACGGCCAGCGGCTGATCATGGTGCTGTCGGGCCTCAAGACCGCCCGCGACCGCGCGTCGGAAGCGCGCAAGCTCATGGAATGGGGGTTCCGCGCCTTCGAGAACCGTCAGGTGTTCCAGCCCGGCGAGACCGTGGCCGAAGTGCCGGTGTTCGGCGGCGAGAAGGGCGCGGTGGCCGTCGTCGCCAAGAAGCCCGTGCGCCTGTTGCAACCACGCGGCTCCTCCGAGCGCATGAGCGCCCGCGTCATTTACCAGGGGCCGCTCGTCGCGCCGATCGAGCAGGGCAAGCGCGTCGGTACGCTCCGCGTCATGCGCGGGGAGACCATCGCCCTCGACCAGCCGCTCTTCGCGGCCGAGACGGTAGCCCAGGGGACGCTGACCCAGCGCGCCTTCGACTCGGCGCTGGAGGTCGGCGGCGATCTCGTCCGCAAGGCTTTCGAGAAGGCCAAGGGGGGAGACAAGGGCGGCAGCGGCGCCTCGTAAGGCGTCGCACTCCGACTTGGGTCATGCTAGGGCCGCAAGGCATGACAACCAACGCGTCCGAAGCCGCTCCGACGGGCGTCTTCATCACCTTCGAGGGCGGGGAGGGAGCGGGGAAGTCCACGCAGGTTCTCCGGCTCGCCGCGCATCTGCGCGAGCAGACCGGCCGGGAGGTGGTAACGACCCGCGAGCCGGGCGGTACGCCGCGAGCCGAAGCGATCCGCGAGGCCGTGCTGGCCGGCGCAGCCAAGCCCTACGGCGCCTTCGCCGAGGCGCTGATGTTCTCCGCCGCCCGCATCGACCATCTCGACCACCTGATCCGGCCGGCGCTGGCGCAGGGCGCCATCGTCCTCTGCGACCGCTTTTCGGATTCTACGCGCGCCTATCAGGGGGCGGCCGGCGGCGTCGATGGGAGCGTTCTGCGCGCGCTGGAACGCGTGGTCGTCGGCGAGACTCGGCCTCACCTGACGCTGATCCTCGACCTGCCTCCGGAGACCGGTCTCGCCCGCGCCCGCAGGCGCGCCGCCAGCGCCGCGCCGGACGGGGAGGGGGAGGCCGACCGTTTCGAGGCCGAGGCCCTCGGCTTCCACGAGCGCCTGCGCGCAGCGTTTCAGGGGATCGCCGAAGCCGAGCCGGAGCGTTGTGCCGTGATCGATGCGACGGCCGAGCCCGACGCCGTGGAGGCCGCGATTCGCAAGGCGGTTGCTACCCGCCTGCCCACGCTGTCCAAGGGCGAGAAGGCTCACGAAAATGCCGCCTGAGCTCACGCGTGAGACCGCGGAGGCGGGCGATCTCCCTAACATTCCACGCCCCCGCGAGCAGAACCGGCTCATCGGGCACGCGGCGGCGGAGGCGGCGTTTGGTGAAGCCCTGCGCTCCGGGCGGCTGCATCACGCCTGGCTGATCGGCGGCCCGCGCGGCATCGGCAAGGCGACCCTGGCCTATCGGGTCGCGCGCCGCCTCGTCGCCGACCCGCGCACGCTGTCTGCGCCCGACAGCCTCGACGTGCCGCCGGGGCACCCTGCCGCGCGCGGGGTCGCGGCCCTGTCGCATCCGAACCTCGTGGCGCTGCGCCGCGTGCAGGCCCCCAACGCCAAGACGCTGCCGACGAAGATTCCCGTCGAGGCGGCGCGCAAGGCCCTCGACCTCTTCGCCGAGACGGCGGGCGGGGAGGGGGGCTACCGCGTCTGCATCGTCGACAGCGCCGAAGACCTCAACGCCAACAGCGCCAACGCCCTGCTGAAGATGGTCGAGGAGCCGCCACCGCGCGCACTCTTCCTCATCGTCAGCCATGCGCCGGGCCGCCTGCTGCCGACGATCCGCTCGCGCTGCCGCAAGCTCAGTCTGCGGCCGCTGGAACAGGATCAGGTCGAGGCGGTGATTGCCGGGTTTCCACCGCCCTTCGCCCAGCCGGAGCTCGACGCGATCTCGCGGGCCGCGGCGCTCGGCGAGGGCTCGGTCTCGCGCGCCGTGGCGCTGCTCGACCCAGCGACGGCGGGCGTGGTGCGCGAGGTTCGCATGTTGCTCTCGAGCCCGCACGACCCGGACTGGCGCCGTATCCTCAAGCTCGCCGACACGCTCTCGGGCCGCGACGCGGACGAACTGTTCGCGACGGCCCTCGACACGCTACAGCGCTTCCTCTCCGGTGAGATCGACCGGCGCAAGGGGGAGGGGGCGGCGCCCCTCCTCGGACTCGTCGAGGCGGCCGAGCGGATGACGGCGAAGGCGCGGGACGCCGCCATCTACAATCTCGACCGCCGGCCGCTGGTGCTGTCGCTGTTCGGCGAGGTGACCGGGGCGATGCGCCACGTCGGATGACGACGTCCATACCCCCGGAGGCCACATGACTCGTCGGTTGCGTCGGCCGTCGCGCCGCGCGACAAGGCGCCTTCCCGATAGCGATCCCGAAAGCCCCTCGACGTGACGGCCAGCGACACGGCGCAGCGCACCTTCAGTATCACCACGGCGATCTCGTATCCCAACGGGATGCCGCATATCGGCCATGCCTACGAGGTGATCGCCACGGACGCGATCGCGCGCTTCAAGCGCCTCGACGGCTACGACGTCTTGTTCACCACGGGCACCGACGAGCACGGCCTCAAGATCCAGCAGGCCGCCACCAAGGCCGGAACCACGCCGCGCGCCTTCGTCGACGACATGGCCGCCCGCTTCAAGGGCATGGCCGACGCGCTGAACTGCTCCTACGACCGCTTCATCCGCACCACCGAGCCCGAGCACTATGCCGCCGTCCAAGAGATCTGGCGGCGGATGGAGGCCAACGGCGACATCTACCTCGCCAAGTATTCCGGCTGGTACTCGGTCCGCGACGAAGCCTATTTCGACGAAGCCGAGACGGTGCTGCAGCCGGACGGAGCGCGCCGCACGATCAAGACCGACACGCCGGTCGAGTGGATGGAGGAGGAGAACTTCCTGTTCCGGCTCTCGGCCTACGAGGACAGGCTGCTGAAGCTCTACGCCGAGCAGCCGGACTTCGTCGGTCCCGATACCCGCATGAACGAGGTCGCGAGCTTCGTGCGCTCGGGTCTGAAGGACCTCTCGATCAGCCGCACCACCTTCGATTGGGGCGTGCCGGTACCCGGCCATCCGGCGCATGTGATGTATGTCTGGATCGACGCGCTGACGAATTATCTGTCGGTCACAGGCTTCCCGGACGAGACCGATCCCCGAAAAAAATACTGGCCGGCGGACCTGCACGTCATCGGCAAGGACATCGTCCGCTTCCACGCGGTCTACTGGCCGGCCTTCCTGATGTCGGCGGGCCTGCCGCTGCCGCGGCGCGTCTTCGGCCACGGCTTCCTGCTCTCCAAGGGCGAGAAGATGTCGAAGTCGCTCGGCAACGTCGTCGACCCGATGGACCTCGTCTCGACCTACGGGGTCGATCCGGTGCGCTATTTCTGCCTGCGCGAAGTGCCGTTCGGCGGCGACGGCAGCTACAGCCACGAGGCCATCATCAACCGCATCAACGCGGACCTCGCCAACGACCTCGGCAACCTCGCCCAGCGCTCGCTGAGCATGATCGCGAAGAACTGCGAGGGGACGGTTCCCGAGGCGGGTGCGCTCACGCAGGCGGACGAGACCCTCCTCGCCGCCGCCGCAGCGCTGCCCGAGACGGCGCGGGGGCTGATGAAGGACCTCGCCCTTCACCAGATCCTCTCCGAGATCTGGACGGTGGTGGCCGACGCCAACCGCTACTTCGCGTCGGAAGAGCCCTGGAAGCTCAAGAAGTCCGATCCGGCACGCATGAACACCGTGCTCTACGTCACGATCGAGACCCTGCGCCGCGTCGGCATCCTGGTGCAGCCCTTCGTGCCGACGGCGGCCGGGGTGTTGCTCGACCTTCTGGCCGTGCCGGCGTTGGAGCGCCGGTTCGCGCAGGTCGGCGACGCCCACCGCTTGCAGGCCGGCACCCCGTTGCCGGCACCGAGCCCGATCTTCCCCCGCTTCGAGAAGCCCGAGGCGGCCTGAGGCCGCCCCCAGAGGATGTGAAACAGCCGATCCATGCTGGTCGACAGTCACTGCCATCTCGATTTTCCCAACTTCGCCGCGGACATCCCTGGCGTGATCGCCCGGGCCGAGGCCGCGGGCGTCATGCGGATGCTCACCATCTCGACGCGGGTCGCCAAGGCCGAGGCCTATCGCGCCATCGCCGAGGCCCACCCGCAGGTCTGGTGCACGGTCGGCACCCACCCTCATGGCGCGGCTGAGGAGCCGGACGTGCCGGCCGAGACCATCGCCGCCCTGACGCAGCATCCGCGCTGCATCGGCATCGGGGAGGCCGGGCTCGACTACCACTACGAGGACGCGGCACCGCAGGCGGTGCAGGAGCGCGTGTTTCGCGCCCACATCAGCGCCGCCCGCGCCACCGGCCTGCCGCTGGTGATCCACTCGCGCGATGCCGACGCGCATATGGAGGCGGTGCTCTCGGACGAGGTCCGGCGCGGCCCCTTCAAGGCGATCCTGCACTGCTTCTCCTCCGGCGCCCGGCTGGCGCGGGTCGGGGTCGAACTCGGCCTCTACGTGTCGTTCTCCGGCATCGTCACCTTCCGCCGCTCGCACGAGCTGCGCGAGATCGCGCTCGCCGTGCCGCACGACCGGGTGCTGGTGGAGACCGACGCGCCGTTCCTCGCCCCCGAGCCGCATCGCGGCCGGACGTGCGAGCCCGCCTACACCGCCGACACCGCCCGCTCGCTGGCCAAGACCCTCGATCTGCCCTTCGAGGCGCTGGCCACGCAGACGACGCAGAATTTCTACAGGCTGTTCGACAAGGCGGCGGCTCTGGAGGGCAGGGCGGCATGAGGAGCGGGCGGCGCAGATGCCATCCCTGACCCTGCGCATTCTCGGCTGCGGCTCGTCGGGCGGCGTCCCACGGGTCGGATACGGTTGGGGCGCCTGCGACCCGAACGACCCAAAAAACCGGCGCCGCCGCTGCTCGCTCCTCGTCGAGCGGCAAAAGGCTGAGGGTACGACCACCCTCCTCGTCGACACGTCGCCCGATCTGCGCGAGCAGTTGCTCGACGCGGGCGTGAGCCGACTCGATGCGGTGCTGTTCACCCATGCGCATGCCGACCACACCCACGGCATCGACGACTTGCGGCCGCTGGTGCTGACCATGCGCCGGCGCATCCCGGTCCATGCCGACGCCTTCACCCAATCGCTGCTGCGGACCCGCTTCGGCTACGCTTTCGAGACGCCGCCGGGCAGCCTGTACCCGCCGATCCTCGACCTGCATGCCTTCAGCGAGGCAGCCGTGGTGACGGTGGACGGGGAGGGCGGTGCGATCGAGGCCCTGCCCTTCGCCATGGAGCACGGCAACGAGGCGGCGCACGGCTTCCGCTTCGGCCCGGCCGCCTATGCACCCGACGTCAGCCTGATGCCCGAGCCCGCCAAACGGCAGCTGCACGGCCTCGACCTGCTGATCATCGATGCCCTGCGCGAGACCCCTCACCCGTCGCACTACTCGGTCTCGGATGCGCTCGCGCTGATCGAGGAGGTTGCGCCGCGCCGCGCCATCCTGACGAACCTGCACACCGATCTCGACTACGAGACGCTGGCGAAGAAGCTGCCGCCGGGGGTGGTGCCGGCGCATGACGGGCTTAGTGTCGGCGTCGATCTCTGATCCCGAGGGCCATGGCCCTCGGCGAGCGCGGCTGCGCGCCGCCGCTCGTGCGGCGGACGCCCCCGATGCCGCGCATCGCGGGCACTGGACACATCAAGGCGTGCTCCGCAGCACCGCGGGCTGAAAGAGCAGCCCGGTCTTGAGGCTGTCGCCGATCCGGTTCGCGCGCTCCGACAGCATCGCAGCGGTCTCCGGCGGGAAGGACTCGGCCGCGGTCTGCGAAAACAAGCCGAGCCATCGCTCGAAATGCGCCATCCCGAGACCGCCGATCGCCTGATGCTTGCCGAACGGGTTGCCCTTGTAGCGTCCCGACTTGAGCAGCACCGACGACCAGAAATCGCGGATCGTAGCGAGGTGGCGCGGCCAGTCGTCGTCGGCGATCCGGGCCGCGAAGACGGGGCCGATCACGGCGTCGCGCCGGACCTTGGAATAGAAGGCGTCGAGGAAGAGGCCGAGCGTCTCCTCGGTCAGCGCCGCGTACGGCGCGCGGGGAGGGGGCATTGGTGCCCTGCCCGGTCGTCAGTTGCGGGCGAGCGAGGGCTGGACGAGGCCGGCGCCGGCCAGGATCTGCACCGCGGCGGCCTTGGCGAGCTGGCGATAGCCGGCATCGGTCATGTGGAGGCCGTCCGGGCCGATCATCTGCTGCGGCGTCATCAGCCCGCGGGTGACCCAGGACCGCATCATGTCGTGGCGCGGGATCACCGGCACGCCGAGCTCGGTGGAGAGCTCGTGCAGGGCCTCGCCATACTCGGCGGCATTCGCGACCCCGCTCAGGCGCTGGCACCATTGCTGGTCCATGAGCACGACGTCGGCGCCGGCGGCGCGGATGGCTAGAATGCCCTCGCGGGTGAGTTCCTTGAAGCGCGCCACCGGAACGCCCTTGAGCGGGTCGTTGCTGCCGGTCTGCCAGACCACGAGGTCCGGACGCTCGGCGATGACGTCGCGCTCGAGACGGCCGGCCATATCGCGGGAATCGTCGCCGCCCTTGCCGCGGTTGATCACTGTGACCGACCGGCGGCTCGACGCGCCGATCTGCAGGCGCTCCTCGAGGTCGGTCTCCAGAAGGGCCGGGTAGGTGGAGGCCGGCGACGAGGCGCCCGCCCCCGCGGTCGAGGACGAGCCGAAGGCGACGATGCGGATGTCGCCGTCCTTGCCCAGCAGCGAGGCCAGCCGTGCCAGCTTGATCGAGACCCGCTCGGAGGCCACGCGCTGGTGTTCGACGACCCGCGGCGTCGCCGTCGGCGCGAGATCCGGCTGCGCCAGGGCAGGGAGCCCGGCACCGGTCGCGAGCAGGGCCAGACCGAAACACGAGAAGCGCAGGGACATCGGCATCGAATTCGAGGGCTGGGATCGCCGGGAAGCGTGTTGGGAGGCCATGACGCGCGATTGTGACATTAGCGCGAGCGCGGCCGAAGCGTGGCCGCGATTCAGTGTGAACGATTGCTTTGCGCGCGACCTGTGCCGATGGGGCGACACCGGCGATAGACGGGCATACAGGCCCCCTACCCCTGAAAATGGAGGCCAATGTTCCATAATATATCTTATGCGAATGATATCCTGGCTAGGATGAGGCCGTGGGCGCTTCTCGATCGACCCAATCTGAGATCAATCTCCAGGCCCGTCGTCGTAGGCGTCATGCCAGTCGGCGTCGCGGCCGTGGCCCGAGCCGGCCTGCCGATCGTAGAGGTCGCGCGAGATCCGCCTTCTGCACTTCTCGACCTCCCCGTAGAGGGCTTCCGCAGAGGCGATCAGGCCCATCCGCTGCCCCGCTTTGCGAACCACCGAACGAAGGCAACCTTGTCGAGCGCCAAATCCGGGCCGCGTTCCACCTCGATCCTCACCATGTCGGTGATGAGGATCGGGCATCTGAACCGATCGAGGAGGTCGAGACCTCGTCTTCCGCGATCAGCGCAGCCCTCAAGAGGGGCATCACTTCAGCGATCTGTGCCGCAACTTCGGTGGGCGCCGGACGTGGCAGCGGGTGCCCGGCATCCGACATCGCAGCGATGATTTCGATCTGGTCAGCGAGACCGAGCACCGACATCGCCTGATGCCTACCGAGTTCGCCGCGCGAGTAGGCCGACTGGATGTTGTGGGGTGACCTCAGCCGCACGAGCCCTCCTGCAGTGGCATCATAGCACGGGATCGAACCGCTGCAGGCGGGCTCGTACGGGCCGATATCGGACACGCCCTCACGAGAGGGTGGAGCGACGTCTTGACCGACGCCTCCCTCCGCCCGACCTCGTAGGCCAGCCGATCCCTGTCCGCACGGAGCACCAAGCCCCTGCCCTCCCCAAAACCCTCGCGCCGCCACGCCGATCTCGGCTCCGACTTCTTCGACGTGGTCGCGGCCGCCCGGTTTCCGAAGACCGTGCTGCGCTACCGCAACCGGCCCTGGGCGCAGCGCGTCGGGCTCGACGGAACTTCGGAGGCCGAGTGGATCGCCCATTTCGGCCGCTTCGAGCCGCTCCCCGGTAGCTTCCCGGCGCCGCTGGCGTTGCGCTACCACGGCCACCAGTTCCGCTCGTACAATCCCGATCTCGGCGACGGACGCGGGTTCCTGTTCGCGCAGCTGAAGGACCTCGGCGACGGCCGGCTGCTGGATCTCGGTACCAAGGGCAGCGGGCAGACGCCGTGGTCGCGGGCCGGCGACGGCCGGCTGACGCTGAAGGGCGGCGTACGCGAGGTGTTGGCGACCGCCATGCTGGAGGCGCTCGGCGTCTACACCTCGAAGTCGTTCAGCCTGATCGAGACCGGCGAGGAATTGGAGCGGGGCGACGAGCCCTCCCCGACCCGCTCCTCGGTGCTGGTCCGCTTGAGCCACACGCATATCCGCATCGGCACGTTCCAGCGCTTCCTGGCCCTCGACGAGATCCACAACATCGAGCGGCTCGTCGATCACGCCGTGACGACCTACTATCCGGAGATCCGCGAGGAGCATCTGGCCGACCGGGCCATCGCCTTCTTCGACGCCGTGATCGCGCGCGTGGCGCGGATGGGCGCGCAATGGATGGCGGCGGGCTTCGTGCACGGCGTGCTCAACACCGACAACATCGCGATCACCGGCGAGAGCTTCGATTACGGCCCCTGGCGCTTCGCGCCGACGCACGATGCCGGCTTCACAGCCGCCTATTTCGACCAGCACGGCCTCTACAGCTTCGGCCGCCAGCCGGAGGCGCTGTTCTGGAACCTCAGCCGGCTGGCCGAGTGCCTGATCCCGCTGACGGACCAGCCGCGGCTCGAGGCGAGCCTCAAGGCATTCGGGCCTGCGCTGCAGGATTCCTTCGCGGAGATGCTGTTGTTCCGCCTCGGGGTGGCGCCGCCTGTGGAGGAGGAGCGGGGGCATCGGCTCGTCGCGGCCTTCTGGGGCTTCCTGGCCAGGAGCCAGATGCCGTTCGAGCAGGCCTTCTTCGACTGGCGCGGCGGTCTCGCGAGCGAGGCGAGGGCGGCGGCGAGCCCTGCGGCCGCCTTCTATGCCAGCGACGATTTCCAGCCGGTCCATGCCGCCCTGCAGAGCCTGGAGACGGCCGCCGGCGCCCGGCTCGACCACCCGTATTTCGCGCGAGCGGAACCCTGCACGATGCTGATCGACGAGGTCGAGGCGATCTGGGCGCCCATCGCGGCGCAGGACGACTGGACGGCCTTCGAGCGCAAGCTCGCGGCGATCGAGGACATGGCCGACGCGTATGGTACCCGCCCCCTCCCCGCGCGGACTTGAGCGGAATGACGACACGATTCGAGCTGCGTGGCCGCATCGCGCTGGTCACGGGCGCCGCCGGCGGCATCGGCGCGGCGCTGAGCCTCGCCCTGGCCGACAGGGGCTGCAGCCTCGCCCTGGCCGACCGCGATCCCGCCGGCCTCGCCGCCACGGCGCGGTCGGCGGCGGCCCGGGGCGTCGCGGTCAGCGAACACGTGCTCGATCTCGCCGACCCGGGGGCTATCCTCGCCCTCCCCGAGGCGGTGAGCGCCCGGCACGGCGGGCTGCACGTGCTCGTCAATAATGCCGGCGTGGCGCTCGGCGGCCGCTTCGCGGAGGTCGACCTTTCCGATGTCGCGTGGCTCATCGACATAAACCTGCACGCGGTCATGCGCATGACCCACGCGTTCCTGCCGATGCTCACGGCGGCGGGGCCGGCGCAGATCGTCAACCTGTCGAGCATCTACGGCATCGTCGCGCCGGCGGGCCAGGCGGCCTACAGCGCGAGCAAGTTCGCGGTGCGCGGCTTCACCGAGGCCCTGCGCCACGAATATGCGGGCACACCGCTCGGAGTCACGCTGGTCCATCCCGGCGGCGTCGCCACGGGGATCGCCCGCAGCGCCCGTACGCCCCTGGGCGGCGACGCCGATCTGATCGCTGCAGGCATCGCCGCGCTCGAACGCAAGCTCACCATGAAGCCGGAGGAGGCGGCCCGGATCATCCGCGCCGGCATCGAAGCCCGCGCCCCGCGGGTCATCGTCGGCGCGGATGCCCGCCGCGTGGCGCTGATCCAGCGCCTGATGCCGGTACGGTACTGGTCGCTGCTTCGCCGCGCGATCGAGGGCTGAGCGGACGACCATGGCGAGCCTGCGTGCCCATCTCTTCGACCTCGTGGTGCGGTTCAGCGTGAAGCGGCGGCTGGGCCATGCCCCCGACATCGCCCGCATCCGCGCGGTGTTCGACCAGAACGGCCTGAAGCCGTCCCCCAGCGCCACCTTCGATGCCGGCAGCCTCGGCGGCGTCCCGGGCGAATGGGTGCGACCGCGAAAGCTCCCCGAAGCGCAGCGCCCGCGCCTGCTCTATCTGCACGGCGGCGGCTTCGTCGGCGGCTCGCCGTCGACCCACCGCACGATCACCGCCGCCCTCGCACGCGCGAACTTCTGCGTGTTCGCGCCAGAATATCGCCTCGCCCCGGAGCATCCGTTCCCGGCCGCCCTCGACGATGTCGTGGCCGCCTGGACGGCCCTTTCGCAGGACGGGCCGGCGGCGGTCGCCGGAGACTCGGCCGGGGGCAATCTCGCCCTCGCCCTAATCGTCGAGGCGCGTCGCCGCGGCCTGAAGCTGCCCACCGCTGCCGCCCTGTTCTCGCCCGCCTGCGACTTCTTGAGCCGCGGCGCCTCGTTCCAGACGAACATCCGCCGGGACGCGATGTTTCGACCGGATTGCCTCGCCAGCCTCGTCCCGGCCTATCTCGGCGACGCCGACCCGCGAGATCCGCGCATCTCGCCGGTCGAGGCCGACTTTGCCGGGTTCCCTCCCCTGCTCCTGCACGCCGCCGAGCGCGAGCTGATGCGCGACGATTGCGTGGCTCTGGCCGAGAAGGCACGCGCGGCGGGCGTCCGGGTCGAGCTCGCGCTCTGGCCGGTGGTGCCGCATGCTTGGCAGCTCGCCGACAACTACGTGCCGGAGGCGCGCCGCTCCATCGAGACGGCGGCCACCTTCCTGCACCGGGAGCTTACGGATGCTGCGGCCGAGGCGGCTCGGGAGCCCGTCCCGTGAGCGAGGCCCTCGACCTCCTGATCATCGGCGCCGGCTTCTCGGGGCTCGCCATGGCGATCCGCGCCGACCGGGACGGGTTCTCCCGCTTCCTGATTCTGGAAAAGTCCGCCGCCATCGGCGGCACTTGGCATGACAACACCTATCCGGGTGCGGCGAGCGACATCCCCTCGCACCTCTATTCGCTCTCCTTCGCGCCGAACGCGGATTGGTCACGGCTCTATCCGCGCCAGCCCGAGATCGAGGCCTATCTGCGTGACCTCGTCAGCGAGCACGGCCTGACCGGGCGCCTGCGCCTCGGCACCAAGGTGACGACCGCCCGCTGGGACGAGGAAGCCGGGCTCTGGCGCGTCGAGACGGATCGGGGCGACTACACGGCCCGGGTTCTCGTCTCGGGAGCCGGCGGCCTGCACCACCCTGCCCTGCCAAACATTCCCGGGCTCGACGGCTTCGCAGGGCCCGCCTTCCACTCGGCCCGATGGGACCATGGCTGCGACCTCACGGGCAGGCGCGTCGGCGTGATCGGCACGGGTGCCAGCGCGGTGCAGATCGTGCCGGAGATCGTCGCGCGCGTGGCGAGGCTGACGCTGTTCCAGCGTTCGGCGCCCTGGGTGCTCCCGCGGGGCGACCGCGCCTATACCGAGCGCGAGCGTAAAATCTTCGCCCGCGTGCCGCTGGCCCGGCAGCTCCATCGGGCCAAGCTCTACTGGCAGCACGAGATCGTCGCGCTGCTCGGCTTCGCAAAAATCTCGCGCGTCACGGCGATCGGCGAAACGCTCGGGCGGCGGCACATCGCGCGTGCCGTGAACGACGAAACGCTCCGACGGACGTTGACGCCCACATACCGCCTCGGCTGCAAGCGGGTGCTGGTCTCGGACGACTACTACCCGGCCCTCACCCGCGCCAACGTCGCGGTGGTGACCGAGCCGATCCGCGCGGTGGGCCCCCACGGCGTCGTCACCGCGGACGGCACCGAGCACCTCCTCGACGTGCTGATCCTCGCCACCGGCTTCGATGTCGAGGGCGGGTTCGCGCGTATCCGGATCGTCGGCCGCGGGGGCGTGGCGCTGAGCGAGGCTTGGCGTTCGGGGATGGACGCCTACCAGGGCCTCGCGGTGCACGGCTTCCCGAATTTCTTTCTGTTGCTGGGGCCGAACACGGCGCTCGGCCACAACTCCGTGCTGCTGATGATCGAGGCGCAGGTCGCCCACGTCCTCGACGCGCTACGCCACCTCTCACACCATCCCGGCCGCGTGCTGGAGGTCAACCTCGAGGCGCAAACGGCCTTCCGCGAAAAAGTCGACGCCCGCATGGCCGACAGCATCTGGATGCGCGGGGGCTGCGGCTCGTGGTATCTCGACGGCTCGGGCCGCAACCGCACGATCTGGCCAGGCTCGGTGCCGGCCTACCGGCGCGGGGCGCGACGGATGCGGCTGGCGGACTACGAGACGCGGCAGTTCGGGGATCGAAGCCCGTAAGCCCGCGCGCATCCCGAGCCTCCCTCGTGCGTTGCCATTCAAGATCCGGAGGAACACCGCCATGACGCACATCGACATCAGACCGTTGGCGAATGCGGCCCTCGCGGCCGGCCTGGTGCTCGGCCTGACCGGCTCGGCCCTCGCGTTCGGTGGCGGCGGAGGCGGCGGAGGCAACAGCGGCAGCGGGCTCTCGCCCTATGCCGCGGATAGCGGGAACGACCGCTCGGCCGGTGTGAACAACGGCAACTATCAGCAGCCGCGCTACAATTATTACCGCCGCGCCTACGGCCCGCGCGACGTGCCGTATCTGCCTCGCGGACGTTTCTACCAGGGCTATCCCTACTGATCGCCTTGGAGAAATTCCTGCAGAGGCGTCTCGGCTGCAGTTCGTCGAGCGCCCGACCGACGGGCACCCAATGATCCCAGCCGGCCGCGACGCCGCGCAAGCATGGCACCGGCCGATCGTGCACGGGTAGAGACTGCGCTTCCGACACTGCAGGGCTGCGCGCTTTCACCGCCCTCCCCTCCCGACAGCCGCCCTATCTCCTCCGCCGAGACGCCGAACGCGGAAGGAGACCATCATGCCCCTGTCCCGACGCTCGCTCATTGTCAGCGCCGCCGGCGCCGGGCTGGTGCCATTGGTCCGTGTCCCAGCCCATGCCGCGTCGGGCGAGACCGATCTGCTCATGCGAGCGATTCCCTCCTCCGGGGAGAGGCTTCCCGCCATCGGGATCGGTACCTCACGCCGTTACGAGGTCGAGCCGACACCGGACAAGATCGCGCCGTTGCGCGAGGCAGTGGAGCGCTTCGTCAGCCTCGGCGGCAGGGTGATCGACACCGCGCCGAGCTACGGCACCGCCGAGGACGTGCTCGGACAGATTCTGCCCGAGGGCGGACTTCGCGAAAAGGTGTTCCTCGCGAGCAAGGTCTCGGAGCGGGGACGTGAGGCCGGGCTCGCCCAGATCGAGCGCTCGTTCCAGCGCATGAAGACGAAGACGATCGACCTGATCGCGGTCCACAACCTCGTGGACACCGACACCAACCTCGCGACCCTGCGCGATCTCAAGAGACAGGGCCGTATCCGCTATGTCGGCGTCACGGTCTGGCGCGACGACCAGTTTCCCGATCTGGAAGCGGTGATGAAGCGCGAAATGCTCGACTTCATCCAGGTCAACTACGCCATCGACAGCCGCCTCGCCGCCGAGCGCGTCCTGCCCCTGGCACAGGACCGCGGCATGGCCGTGATGGTCAACGTGCCCTTCGGCCGCGACCGGCTCTTCGGGGCGGTCAAGGGCAAGCCGATCCCCGACTGGGCGGCTGCCTTCGGCTGCGCGAACTGGGCGCAGTTCTTCCTGAAATACGTGCTGGCCAACGAGGCGGTGACCTGCCCGATCCCCGGCATGGCCAAAGCCGCCTACGTCGAAGAGAACGTCGGCGCCGCCAAGGTCCGCCTGCCCGATGCCGGCGAGCGCAAGAAGATGGAGGCCTTCATCGATGCGGTTTGAGTTTTTTGGAATTGCCAAGCGGTTCGCCGCCCTCGCTGCGCTGGCGGCGATCGCGGCATCCCCTGCCCTGCCAGTAAAGGCTCAATCCGAAACACCAAAAAAAATCGGGATCATCGGGGCCGGCAACATCGGCAGCACATTCGGAACGTTCTGGATCAAGGCCGGCTACGACGTGCTGTTCGCCTCGCGCCACCCCGAGGCGTTGAAGCCGCTCGTCGAGAAGCTCGGCCCGAAGGCGCATGTCGGCAAGCCGGCCGAGGCGCTGACTTACGCCGACACCGTGTTCCTTGCGGTGCCCTACAAGGCCTATCCCGAGTTCGGGACGGAGTATGCTGCCGCGCTGAAGGGCAAGGTCGTGATCGATGCCGGCAACGCCACCGCCGCGCGTGATGGCGAGTTGCGGGCCGAGGTCGACCAGAACGGCATCGGCGTCACGTCGCAAAGATACCTGCCCGGCGCCCGCATCGTACGCGCCTTCAACGCGGCGAACTTCAAGGTCTTCGAAAAGAACGCGGGCCGGCCCGAACCGCGCATGGCGATCCCGATCGCCGGCGACGATCCGAAGGCGATCGAGACGGCGCGCGTGCTGGTGACCTATGCCGGCTTCGACCCCGTACTGGTCGGCGGCCTGGAGGCGGCGAAACAGTTCCAGATGGGCCAGCCCGGCTTCGGGCTCGAGCTCTCCGCGCCGGAGCTGAAGGAGACGCTCGGGGTCGCGCCTTGAGCGACGGCGCGGCGACGCGCCCTCCCCTCCTCGCCCGGCTGGTCGATCTGCGCGAAGGCGAAGGGCGGGCGCTGGCCTGGTCCTGGGCCTACATCTTCGCGATCCTGGCGAGCTATTACGTGCTGCGCCCGATCCGCGACCAGATGGGCATCGCCGGCGGACTGGAAAACCTGCCCTGGCTGTTCCTGGCGACGCTTCTCGGCATGCTGGCGCTGAACCTGCCATTCGCCTGGCTGGTGAAGAGCCTGCCCCGCGCCCGCTTCGTGCCGCTCACCTACCGGTTTTTTGCCGGCAACATTCTGCTGTTTGCCGTGGCGATCTATCTCTCGGGCCCCGACAGCGCGGTCTGGATCGGCCGCGTCTTCTTCGTCTGGCTGTCGATTTTCAACCTGTTCGTGGTCTCAATCTTCTGGGCCACCATCGTCGACGTCTTCTCGACCGAGCAGGGTAAGCGCCTGTTCGGCTTCATCGCCGCCGGCGCCACCCTCGGCGCCATCAGCGGTTCGGCGTTGACCGCGACGCTGGCGAGCCATGTACCGACCTGGGGGCTGCTGATCGCCGCTGCCCTGCTGCTGGAAGTCGCCGTCTTCGCCATGCGCGGACTGGCGCGGCTGTCCGAGCGGCTGCACGCCGTGCCAAGCGAGCGCGCCGTCGAGACCATCGGCGGCAGCGCATTCGCCGGCATCCGGCGCACCTTCGCTTCCCCCTATCTCCTCAACATCGCGCTGTTCCTGCTGCTGTTCTCGATCACCTCGACGTTCCTGTATTTCGAGCAGGCGGCCATCGCGAAGCGCAACTTCCCCGATCGCGCCGCGCAGACGGCGTTCTTCGCCAGCGTCGATCTCGCGGTGAACCTGCTGACGCTCGGCGTGCAGCTCTTCCTCACCGGACGGATCACCAGGGCGATCGGCGTCGGGCCGACCCTGGCGCTGCTGCCGGCGGCGAGTGTCCTGGGATTTGCGGCGCTGGCGGTCTCGCCGAGCCTCGTCGCGATCGTCGGCTTCCAGGTGCTGCGACGGGCGGGCAACTTCGCCATCGCCCGGCCGGTGCGCGAGGTGCTGTTCACCGTCGTGCCGCGGGAGGACCGCTACAAGGCCAAGGCCTTCATCGACACCGTCGCCTATCGCACCGGCGACCAGATCGGCGCCTGGTCCTACGCCGGGATCGGCGCGCTCGGCCTCGCCGGCACCTGGGCGGCGATCGTGGCGGTGCCGCTCTCGGTCGCGTGGCTCGTCAACGCGCTCTGGCTCGGCCGGGCGCAGGTACGCCGACAGCGCGAGCTCGAAGCGACGGCTGAATGAGACGGCTTCCAGCCGATCCGTTCGGATCCGCTTGCGTCGTTACGATCGCATCGCGGCACACCAGCGCCGTGCGCCGGGTTCATGTGCCTGCGGCTCGCGATGACGACGTACTGGATCAACTGCGAGACGCGACCGGGGTGGCGTTCTCGTCCGTCGCCTCGCAGACGAACGGCGACGGCGGAGCCTCGACGCCGCGCCAGCGCCCGTAGCGCCATGGCATCCACCAGTGCGCCCCCTCCGAAATCCGCTCCGGCACCAGATCGATCCCGTGCGTCCCGAACGGCCCGCAGCGGCAGATCCGCGAAAACCCGATCCAGCCGCCGGCCCAGAGGCCGTGCCGGCCGATCGCCGCAGCGGTGTAGTCCGAGCAGGACGGCCAATGCCGGCACTGGCGGCCGATCAGGCTCGACAGGGTGAGCTGGTAGCCGCGGATCGCGAGATGGGCGGCCCGGCGGAGGATCACCGAATACCCCGCACGGCCCTACTCCGCGGCCTCGGACGGCACGGCCTTGCGGGCGGCGATCTGGTCGAGGGCGTTCACCACCGCATCGAAGGTGAGCAGCGTCGAGGCGTGACGGGCCCGGAAGTCGCGCACCGGCTCGAGCACCGCGAGGTCGGCCCATCTGCCCTCGGGCGGTGACCCGTTCTCCTTGAGCATGGCGCGCATCCGCTCGCGCACCTGCCGCAACTCGTCGGCCGAGGCGCCGACCACATGGCGGGCCATCAGCGAGGAGGAGGCTTGGCCGAGCGCACAGGCCTTCACCTCGTGGCCGAAGTCCGTGACCGTGCTGCCGGCTTCGTCGGTGACGAGATCCACCGTCACGGTCGAGCCGCACAGCTTCGAATGCGCGCTCGCGCTCGCATCCGGCGTGTGGAGACGCCCGAGCCGTGGGATGTCGGCCGCGAGTTCGAGGATGCGGCGGTTGTAGATGTCGTCGAGCATCGGAAATCTGCTGGAAACCGGATCCGCGTCCCGCGCATTGCGCGAACGCCCCATAACGTCGATATAGGCGCAGAGCCGCCGTTCCGCGAGGACGGCCCGTCGTTCCAGGTCGTGCCCCGACCGGCGCCGCCGGATCCAGAGGGGCAACCGGCACTTTGTCGAGAGTGGCCGGCGGGACCCGACGATGTACGCCAAGCCCGACAGTACCACGATGAAGACCCGTGTCGCGCGGGCGGGAGATGCCATGGATGCCGCGCTCAAGTCACTGTCCTACGGCATGAGCGACGAGAACCGGCGCGCGGACGCCGTCGCCCTCATGCGTAACGACAACGACGCCCGTGCCGACATCGCGCCCCTGCCGGAATCGGCCCAGCGCGTGCCGAACGAAGTCGCCCTCGGCCGGCCGAGCCGCCAGGAGGCCGAGGCCGCCGTACGCACGCTCCTGCGCTGGGCGGGCGACGACCCGACCCGCGAGGGCCTGATCGACACGCCAGCCCGCGTCGCCAAGGCCTATGAGCAGCTGTTCGCCGGCTACAAGATGGACGCTGACACCTTGCTGGAGCGGGTGTTCGAGGAGGTCGAGGGCTATTCGGACGTCGTGCTGGTGCGCGACATCCCGTTCTACTCCCATTGCGAGCACCACATGGTGCCGTTCATGGGGCTGGCGCATGTCGCCTACTATCCGTCGAAGGGCGTCGTCGGCCTGTCGAAGCTCGCCCGCGTGGTCGACGCCTTCGCCAAGCGCCTGCAGACGCAGGAGACCATGACGGCCCAGGTCGCCGACACAATCGAGGCGATCCTGAAGCCCCGCGGCTGTGCCGTGATGATCGAGGCCGAGCATCTCTGCATGGCGATGCGCGGCGTGCAGAAGGCTGGCGTCTCGACGATCACCACCCAGTTCCGCGGCGTCTACAAGGACGACGCCAGTGAGCAGGTCCGCTTTCTCACCCTCGTGCGAGGCGGCAAGAACTGACGGGCTGTGCGGGATCTGGAAGACCCTTCGAGGCCTTCCGCTGCGCTCCGGCACCTCAGGGTGAGGTCGAGGGTGGGAAAACAGAGCGGCAAACATCTTGAGCTTCGCCTGCGCTTGCCGTCGGCCATGATCGATCTTGCGGTAGCCGTATGACGTTGCAGTTCGACAAGCCGGGGACGGGAGCCGAGGTCGAGGAGGGCGCCGTGCTGACGCCGCGCTTCGGTGCTGACGGGCTCGTCGCCTGCATCGCCGTCGACGCCCATGATGGCGCCGTACTGATGCTGGCGCACATGAACGCGGTATCGCTTCGCCGCACCATCGAGACCGGCGAGGCCTGGTACTGGTCGCGCTCGCGCGGCGAGCTCTGGCACAAGGGCGCCACCTCCGGGCAGATCCAGCGCGTCGTCGAGATGCGCGTCGATTGCGACCAGGACGCGCTACTGATCCGGGTCGATGTCGGCGGCGACGGCGGCTGCTGCCATACCGGGCGACGCTCGTGCTTCTACCGTGCCGTGACGTTCGACGAAGGGAGCGGGGCACGCCTCGTCCCGATCGGGACGTGAGCCCGCGTGCCGCCCTTCACGTCCGAAGCTTTCCCGAGGGCATTGTCGAACCCGTCGAAGCACCCCGCCCGCGTACGCCCCGGGTCGGGCTGGCGCTCGGTGGCGGTTCGGCGCGGGGCTGGGCGCATATCGGGGTGATCGAGGCGCTGCAGGAAGCGGGCATCGTCCCCGAGATCGTCGCCGGCTGTTCCATCGGCGCTGTGGTCGGCGGGGCCTATGCGGCTGGCAAACTCGACCGGCTGAAGGCGTTCGCGCTCTCGCTGACCAAGCGGCGGGTCATGGGCCTCGTCGACCTGCGCATCGCCGGATCCGGCCTGATCGCCGGCGAGCGGCTGGCGCGTCGCCTCTCGCAAGAACTCGAAAACCGCCGGATCGAGGCGTTGCCGGTGGCCTTCGCCTGTGTCGCCACCGAACTCGGCACCGGCCACGAGGTCTGGCTGACCAACGGGCCGCTGGTCGAGTCGGTGCGGGCTTCCTATGCCATCCCCGGCCTGTTCCCGCCGGTCTTGCTCGATTCCCGCCTGCTGATGGACGGCACCCTGGTCAATCCGGTGCCGGTGCGGCTGGCGCGCGAGCTCGGTGCGGACGTGGTGATCTGCGTGAACCTCGCCTGCGACCCGCGGGTGCGCGGCTCGCTGATCCGTCCAGAGCCCCCTCCCGAGGAGGACGAACTCGAGGATGAACTCGCGCGGGCGGTCGAGACGCGTAGCCGCTGGGCGATGCTGTGCGGCGCCGGTCTGCGCATGGTCGGGCGGTCGCGGCGCACCGCCTCCACCACCAAACCGGGGAATCCGGGCGTGGCGCGCGTGATCTTCGACGCCTTCAACATCACGCAGGATCGGATCTCGCGGGCGCGCCTCGCGACCGATCCGCCCGACGTCATGGTGACGCCGCGCCTCGCCGCCATGGGCCTGTTCGAGTTCCACCGCGCGGCCGAGGGCATCGCGCTGGGACGTGAGGCGGCCAGGGCGGCGCTGCCCGAGATCCGCCGGATGATCGAGGGCGCCGCTGCGAGGGTATGAGGTCTCACGCGAGCGTGATGTAGTCCCGCATCGCCTGATAGTCGGCTTCCACCGCCGCGATCCGGCGCTTCACCACATCGCCGATGGAGACGACGCCGGCGAGGTGGCCGTCCTCGACCACGGGAAGGTGGCGGAAACGACCGTCGGTCATCAGCTCCATCACCTCTTCGATGCTGGTGGCGCGGGTGCAGGTGGTGACCTTGGCGGTCATGTAGCGCGAGACCGGGGCGTCGAAGGCGCCAGCGCCGGCCTCCGCCAGCGCCCGCATCACGTCGCGCTCGGACAGGATGCCGAGCACGGCGCCGTCGGCATCGCTGACGATGACGGCACCGATGCGCTTTTCGGCGAGCAGATGAATCGCCTCGTCGATCGTGCGGTGAGGCGGCACCGTCGTGACGGAGGTGCCCTTCTCGGCAAGGATGCGTGCAACGGTCATGGGGTCGGTGTCCTCCCTGGACACGGCACCGTCAGCCCACGGCGCCCTCGGAGTTCGCCGGCCGGGTTGGCCCCGGCTCGTCCCGCGATTGTGTGGCCCTCGCGCCGACATGGCAAGCGCCTGCGCCCGCACGGGACCCGCCGCGCCCTGGAAAGAATCGAAATCACCCTACGGCCGGCCACCCTCACGTCCGCCGCGGCTCCAGCAGCGGGAGCAGGAAGAAGCCGGCCAGAAAGCCGCCGAGATGCGCGTCCCAGGCGATCGGGCCGTCGCCTGCGCCGAGCGGCAGGGAGAGAAGCCCGAAGAGCAGGTTGGTGCCGAGCCAGATGCAGAGGAACAGCACCGCGTTGCGGTTGCGCAGGAGCTCGGGGATCGTCTCCAGCGGCGGAGGGGGCGCGACCTGCCAGGCCATGGCCGGGCGGTAGGCCGGCGGCGGCCGGAACACGAAGCGGGCCGCCGCGGCCATCAGCGCCGAGATGCCGGCGGAGGCGCCGACCAGCGGCATCGCGCTCAAGGGGTCGACGAGGAGGTGGAAGACGGCGCCGGCCACGACCCCGACCAGCGCCAGAACACCGTAGCGCCAAGCCCCGTAGCGGCGGACCACCGGAGAGCCGAAGGCGGCAAGCCAGACCACGTTGAAGATCACGTGCATCCAAGAGCCGTGCAGCAGCCCGTAGCTCGCGAAGGTCCATGGCATCGCCGAGGATTCCGAGACGAGCGCGCGGGCGAATTCCTCCCGGACGGCGACCATGGCCGGGTCGCTCAGCCCCGCCCCCGCCGCCTGCACCACGGCCTGTGCCTTGGCGGGATCGAAGGCCACGGTCCAGCGCGCCGGGATGAAGGCGAGGTCGATGAGGGCCTGGATGTCCCACAGGTCGGGCAGCACCTGCCGGATCGCATGAATGCCGACGAGCACCGCGATCGAGGCGGTGACGATGCCCGGCATGTTGAAGACGGGCACGCGGCTCTGGGGCGGCAGATCGGGGGAAGCATCCATGCCGCCACCATGTCGGGGCCGATGCCTCCGCCGCAAGGGCCGCGCGCGCAACCGCGTCGACGGCCCGCAGCATTCCGATGGCCGGAACCCGCGACGCGTCCAGGCTTCGGCAGCCGCGAATGCGCCGCGCCGGCGATACGGCGGATCGTCCGGAATGCGTCGGTCGCGAGGGCTGCGCAGAGGATAAAAAAAGGGGAGAGCGTCACCGCCCTCCCCTGAACGAAGGAGATCGCCCCTACGTCGCGGTACCGCGCGTGTTACCGCGCGGACATCCTGCACCGACCGGGCTCGATCCCTCCAAGGTCACATCGCAAGCTGTGGATCGGGACCGCTAAGGGTGTCGGGGTGCCGCTGGGAAGCGGCGGGTCTCGATCCGACCCGACGATCCTCGCCGAGCGGGGCTGCGTACGCAATCGCAACCCTCTCTTAACCTTAACGAAAGCTTAAGAGAGCTTGCCGCTTCGGGCCGGCATAGGGTGTGCGCCGGGCTCGTCGAACGTCACCGGCCCGGCCCGGTCTGAACCGGCGATCGACGATCCCGAGACAGGCCGAGCGCAGCCGTATCGATCCGGAACACCCATGAAGCACCCGACGAGCCGCCTGCTCCACGCCTACTGGGACCGCCTGCGCGGCGAGCGCGCCGCGCCGGAGCGCAGCGAGATCGAGCCCGGCGAGATCCGCAACCTGCTGGCCGACAGCCTGATCCTCGAAATCGAGCCGCAGCGGCGTCACGCCTCGGTGCGGCTCGCCGGCACGCGCCTCTGCGCCCTGTTCGGGCGGGAACTCCGGGGATCGGCGTTCTCCGACCTCTGGGGCATGTCCGACGGTGACGCGGCCCAGGGCCCGTGGCGGCTCGTGGAGACGGTTGCGATGGACACCGTCGGCGTCGTCGCCGGTCTGCGGGGCCACACGGCCCGGGACGGCACCATCGACCTCGAATTGCTGCTGCTGCCCCTGCGCCATCGTGGGCGGACGCAGGCCCGGATGCTCGGCGCGCTGAGTCCGCATTGCGTGCCGCCCTGGCTCGGCCTGCATCCGGTTATCCGCCTGGAGGCGACATCCCTGCGGATGCTCGGACCGGCGGCGATCCCCGACGCGTCGGACCTGCCGGCCGATATGCCGGCAGCCGCCAACGATCCCCTCCCCGTCCGCCGCGGTCACCTGATGGTCCACGAGGGCGGACGCCTGCAACGGACGTAGCCGGCCGAAGATTCAACCAGAAATAGCGAATTTCTGCGACAATCGCTGTACTACGTGCATTGTGGCAGCTCCGAAGAAGGCTTTCGTAACCCTCGGGATCTAAGCGTTAAGGACCGATCCCGCGCTTCCTGGACGAAACCCCGACATGAGCGAGGCCGCTGCAGCGATTGCCGAAGCCGTCGAGAGGCGTCCGCTCCGCGGCTCCGATCTGCGCCGCCACCAGCGGGTCGGCGTCGCCCTGCTCGGTCGCTACATGCTGTCCGACCGTCGCGAATACCCCTGCCAGACCGTCGACATGTCGCCGGGCGGGGTGAAGATCACCTGCGCCGTCCTCGGCGCGGTCGGCGAGCGCGTGGTGTTCTATCTCGAGCAGATCGGTCGGGTCGAAGGCGTCATTGCGCGCCATCCCGGCTCCGGCGGCCTGGCCGCCCGCTTCAACGCCTCGCCGCGCAAGCGCGACAAGATCGCCTCCCAGCTCACCTGGCTTGCCAACCGCGAGTTCCTCGGCCTGCCCGAGGGCCGGACGCACGAGCGCCTGACGCCGCTCAACCCGGTCGTCACACTGCGCCTCGAAAGTGGCCGCGAGCTCACCGTCCGCGTCATCGACATCTCGATGTCCGGCGTCGCCATCGCCACGGAGACCGTGCCGCCGCTCGGCACCAGCGTCATGGTCGGCAGCACCCCCGGCCGGGTGGTGCGCTACTTCGAGGGCGGCATCGGCGCCCAGTTCATGCTTCCGATCTCCGCCGACCGGTTCCACGAGGGCATCCGGCTCTGAGCGGATCCTGCGGCGCGGACGCCCGAAGCAGGGGTCCGCGAAAGCCGGCGGCGGCTTCGACCAGGCTCGGGCCGGATGCGGACGCGATGAGCGCCGCGATCACGCTTTCTCAGCCGCGCCTGTCGGAAAAGGTCGGCTTCCCACGTCTTCCAGGAACAGCGGCCATGCGCGCTTGAGCATCCGCCCCGTTCGAAGGAGACGAGAATGAAGCTCTACTACAGCGAGGTTCTCAATCCGCGAAAGGCCTGCGCCGCCGCGAAGTATCTGAATTCGCCGGTGGATTACGTCCATGTCGACATCGCCGAAGGCGGGACGTCGTCGCCTGATTTCCTGGCCGTCAATCCGAACGGCAAGGTGCCGGTGCTGACCGATGGCGAGCTGACGCTGTGGGAATCCGACGCGATCATCTGCCATCTCGCGCGGGCGGCAGGGTCGCCGCTCTGGCCGAAGGACGACGCCGACAAGATCGAGGTCCTGCGCTGGTCGAGCTGGAACGCGAACCACTTCACACGCGCCACCGGGGCGCTGTATTTCGAGCACGTCATCAAGCCGCTGTTCGGGATCGGCGCACCGGACCCGAAAGAAATCGAACCGGCGATGGCCGAGTTCCACAGGTTCGGCCGCGTGCTCGACGATCACCTGCGCGGACGCAGCTACCTCGTCGGCACCGACCTCAGCGTCGCCGATTTCGCCGTGGCGGTCTCGTTACCATACGCGAAGCAGATGAAGCTCCCGCTCGACCGGTTTCCGCAGATCGCGCGCTGGCATGACCGGCTCAACGCGCTGCCGGCATGGCGCGACCCATTCCCGTCACGGTTATCGTCGTCCTAACGCCGCCCCGACAAATCGGCGTAAATTCTCGCTCATCGATTCGGCGTGCCGCGCGGTCGGAACCAACGGCACGGAATTGCGTAAAATTGCGCGCATTCGCTTCAGCGCAGCGGAGCGGATGCGGCTGCAACGTGGCCCTCGTTCGAAGAGGTGGCCGCAATGTGCAGCGCAAGGGTCGTCAAGGCAGGGATTACGGGGCTCCTCGTCGGGCTCGCATTCCTCGTCGGCAGCGCAGGGGCCGATGCCCGCGAGCAGGCCGCCGCCCTCCCCCCGATCTCCGTCGGCGCGACGCCGATCGGTGCGGCCCGTCCGATCCTCGCCTGGACCGAGTTCTGCCGGTCCTACACGGCCGAATGCGCCGTCGACGCGAGCGAGCCGACTCGGATCGCGCTCAGCCCGTCCGTCTGGTCCCTGGTCGTCTCGGTGAACCGCCGGATCAACCGCAGCATCCGGGCGCAGACCGACCAGGATCACTGGGGCGTGCCGGACCGCTGGGACCTCGCCGAGGACGGCGTCGGCGATTGCGAGGATTTTCAGCTGCTGAAGCGCCGCCTGCTCGCCGAGGCCGGCCTGCCGCGCCGGGCGATGCGCATGACCGTGGTCATCGACGAGAAGGGTGAGGGCCACGCCGTGCTCACCCTGATCACCGACCGGGGCGATTACATCCTCGACAACAAGACCAGCGCCGTGACGGCCTGGCACGAGACCGGCTACACCTTCATCAAGCGCGAGAGCCAGGATTCGACGGGCTGGGTGTCGCTGGGCGGCGTCACCTCGCCGATGGTCACCGCCAACCGGTAGCGCGCTCGCCGACGAAGCGGATCCAACGCGTCCCGGCATCCGCTACCTGTGTGGCCGGCTTGCAAGATCCGCCGATGATGTCCCGTCAAGAGACGGGAAACGACCCGATCGGTTTACGATCGCTTAACTTTGCCATTGAGCCTGGGCCCCGGCCGTGCAAGCTTTGCCGTTGGGTCATTGCGGCAGGGCTTCGGGTCATGCTTTATGCGGTTCTGGGCAGCGTCGGCGGCGCGCCGCCGGTCGTCCGCGCCGCTTTGCGCGGGGCCGCCCGTTTCGCCGCCATCGGCGCGACCTTGCTGCTCGGCGCAGCCGCAACGCAGGCACGGCCGTCGGTACGCCTGCCCGAGGGCACCGCGCTCGATTATGGCCAGACGGCCCGGCCGGTCGCCGCCTGGACGGAATTCTGCGCGCGGATGCCCGGCGAGTGCAGCGTCGATCCCTCCGAGCCAGCGCAGATCACGCTCACTCCGGCGGTCTGGGGCCTGCTCGCCAGCATCAACCGACGGGTCAACCACCGGATCAAGCCGGTCACCGACATGGCCCATTGGGGTGTCGTCGATCGCTGGGACTATCCCGACGACGGCTTCGGCGATTGCGAGGACATCCAGCTCCTGAAACGCCGCATGCTGGTCGACCGCCATCTGCCTCGCCGGGCCCTGCGGATGACCGTGGTCATCGACGAGATCGGCGAGGGCCATGCGGTGCTGATGGTGCGGACCGATCGCGGCGACCTGATCCTCGACAACAAGACCAACGCGGTGCTGCCTTGGCAGCGCACGGGCTACAGCTTCGTGAAACGCGAAGGCCAGGACGGGCAGGCCTGGGTCTCCCTGAACAACGGCGCATCGCCGGTCACGACCGCGAACCGCTGAGTTTTTCCGGCGTCCCGGACGAACGTTCAGGCGCCGACGACGAGATGGGCGAGGTCGACGGCGACTCGGCCCGACATCAGGCTCCAGCCGCAGGCGATCATCGTCGCGATCATCACGAAGGGGATCGGCCTGTGCTCCAGGCGGCGCCCCCGCATCGTGTTGCGCAGGATGATGAAGGGGGCCGTGAAGGCCAGCATCGGCACAGCCGCCAGAGCCGAGACGCCGCCGGCTTCCAGCAGCTGGAAGCTCGCCTTGCGGTCGGTGAAGAGCTCGAAGGCGCTGGCGAGGAGCCCCGCCAGCGCGAGGCCGACGAACAGGGTCTGGAGCGAGTCGAGGGCGGCTGGGCTGACGGTCATGACGCAACGTCTCCACCGGGAGGAGACACGCAGTCTGACCGAGGATTTACGATCTGTTAAGCAATACCCGCCCGGACGGTAAACGCCGCCCGGGCGGGCTGTGGATGGCGCTACGCGTCTTCTTCGAGGTCGATGTCGAGGATCGCCATGCGGAACTGGTAGGAATCGTCGCCGTCCTCCTTGTCGTCGGAGATGACGCCGATGGACTCCTCGCCGATGAAGACTTCGGCCGAGTCGCCCATCTTCATGGCGACGACACGGATGTTGGTGTTGGCGAACTTGCGGCGCAGATAGTCCTGCAGCGTCGTGGCTTCATTCTTGTTCAAGGGCTCTAGCCTTTCTGAGCGTTCGGCGAGTCCCGCCCGCGGCCCGCGCGCGCCGATGGCGGCGCCCAGGACAAGCGGGAGAGAGCGTCGGCCCTCCCCTGCGGACGACCGGAATGTCCGCAGAGCTAAGGCCGGCCCGTCGTCTCGGCAAGCATCAGATGCCGCCGGCGATGTCGATGTAGTCCGTCATGGCGACCAACTGGTCCATGGAACGGGCCGGCTCGGCGCAGCCGGCCGTACCGACGACGCGGGCGGGAACGCCGACGACCGTCGTATGCGGCGGAACCGGCCGGAGCACCACGGACCCGGCGGCGACGCGGGCGCAGGCTCCCACCTCGATGTTGCCCAGGATCTTGGCGCCGGCTCCGATCATCACGCCGCGGCGGATCTTGGGATGACGGTCGCCGCCCTGCTTGCCGGTGCCGCCGAGCGTCACCGCGTGCAGGATCGAGACGTCGTCCTCGACCACCGCGGTGGAGCCGACGACGAGGCCGGTGGCATGGTCGAGGAAGACGCCGCGGCCGATCCGGGCGGCCGGATGGATATCGGTCTGGAACACCTCCGACGACCGGCTCTGCAGGTAGAGCGCGAGATCGCGGCGGCCCTGATTCCAGTACCAGTGGGCAAGGCGATGGGCCTGGAGGGCATGAAAGCCCTTGAAGTAGAGCACCGGCTCCAGCGCCCGCGTCGTGGCGGGGTCGCGATCCATCACCGCGGCGATGTCGGCGCGGATGCTGCGGCCGAGTTCGGGATCGCCCTCGAAGGCTTCGCGGAAGCCGTGGGCGACGAGATCGGCCGGCAGCGAGGCATGGCCGAGACGCGTCGCCACGCGATGGGCGACGGCGGCCTCCAGGCTGCCGTGATTCAGGATCGTCGCGACGAAGAACGAGGCGAGTTGCGGTTCGTCGCGTACGACCGACTCGGCCTCGCTGCGCACGCGACTCCAGAGCGGGTCGACGACGCCGGCGATGGCGTCCGATGCCCGATTGGGGTTCGGCGCGGGACTGGCGGACATGCCTTCCTCCTCGGACCTGAAACGGGACGATCCTTCGGCTGGCACAACCCTAGCCTGTCCCGGATAATGATCTGCCAACGCGGGAGCGTTCTGAGGCAGATGACGGTGCTCGTGCGACGCCGGCGGAGAACCGGAATCCGCGCGCCTCCCCGAGGGAAGTGATCACCTTGTTGCGCTGCGTCAAGACTCGGCCCGGTCACGGTGCCGCCACGGCCCGAGGCCGGTCGCCGAATCGAGCCCTTACGAAGGCGAATTCACCGGACGACAGGCCTCGCGTCGCCGAAGGCTCACGGAGGCGAATGCCGGGCCTGGACAGGCCCCGCCCCTTCACGGGATGGCAGATCGCAGAAATCGATTCGTCAGGCGCTGCGCCGGTGCGGCTCCGGCGCGGGTTCGATCATCGGGACACGCTCATCGATCATGGCGATCAGTCGGTCGAGCATCGTCGCCACGGGCACGCCGGAGGTGTCTACCGTCGCCGTCGCGCGGGCGTAGAGCGGCTCGCGGCTGAGCAGCACGGAGCGAAGGTCCTCCAGGGCGGTGGCGTGGTCGCCCGTCGATTCGAGGTGACCCTGATCGCGCACCCGCTGCATGTGCTCCTCGGGTCGCGCCTGGAGCCAGATCGTCACGAAGGATTGCAGCAGGAGGTCGTAGGTCAGCGGCTCGGCGACGATGCTGCCACCGGTGGCGAGGATGAGCGGACCGGGATGCGCGGTCAGCCGGCGCAAGGCCCGCTGTTCCAGCCGGCGATAGCCCTCCTGGCCGTAGATCGCGTAGATCTCCTGAACGGACAGGGCGTTCTCGCGTTCGATCTCGGCATTGAGTTCGACGAAGGTCCAGCCCAGACGCTCGGCGGCGAGCCGCCCCAGCGTCGACTTGCCGGCGCCGCGCAGGCCCACCAGCGCGACGCGCACGCCGCCGCCCTGCCCCGTCTGCTGGGGTGAGGTTCCCGACAGCACCGACTTGGCGAGCGCCACCTGTTCGGGCGAGGCCTCGCGCAGCAGGTCGCGGATCAGCCGCCAATCCGGCGAGGAATCCTGCCCCGCGATCATATCGTCGAGGCGCACGCCCATGGCGTTGGCGACCCGGCGCAGCAGGATGATCGAGACGTTGCCCTGACCGCTCTCGAGCTGCGCGATGTAGCGCTCCGACAGACCCGAGGTCTGGGAGAGGAGTTTGCGCGAGAGCCCGCGCACGGTCCGGGCGTCACGCACGCGACGGCCGAGTTCGCCCAGGAAGATCGCTTCCGGTTCCACTACGCCGCTCATGGCGTCATCAGCCTCCCAGGCATCGCGACCTCGCACCCGGATCCGGGCGGAAACAGCAATGCAACCTCGACCCCACCGCTTCGCAATCCGTGGACCATGACGCCCACGCGATTACGGGCATCGCTGTCGCAGCAATGGCCGCGACCCTGTCCACGACATGGTCTCGTTCATGCTGCGTCGCAATGGTGGGTCTGCGGAAGTGTCCGTTCGAGGCGCCCGATGCAATCTTTGCTTGAGCGGGATAGCCATGCGTTTTGCGGCGGGGACAATACGCCGGAGCGGGTGCGCAGAAACTTGACGCTGGTCTTGCGCCTTTGGATCGCTTGCGCCCTCGGGGCTACTGCGCGGCGGGAAGCGCCGTCGCCTCGAGCACCTCGCCAGGCGCCGTCGTCCTGCGGGCGATCGTCACCGGCCGAACCAGCGCGGCGAGCGCCGGACGGCGCGGCGGCAACGGCACCTCGACGAGGTCGGCGGAGGCGACGACGGCATTCTGCGAAGGCGCGGCTCGCGACGCTGCGGGCTGGCTCGACGATGCGGCGACCTGGGCCGGCGTTTCGGGCGGCGCGGAGGTGGTATCGCCGCCCAGTGCCGCGGGACGGCGCGGCGGCAGCGGTACCTCCACGGGACCGACCGGACCGGACGGGGCGGCATAGGCGAGCGCTCCGGTTCCGGCGATGCCGGCGCGCGGATCGGCCGAGGCCATCTGAACGGGCGCCGCATTCTGGCTGGAACGCAGACCGAACAGCTTGGAGAAGTCGTTCGAGGAACTCGCGGTCTGCACCGTGCCGGAGGCGGGCGCATCGTCCGGCACCGTGATCACGCCGTCGATGCCGAGCTTCTTCGCCGCGTAGTAGAAGCCGCGGTTGTAGTAGCGATAGGCCTGATCGATGTCGCCCTTAGCCAGGCGATAGGCCGTGGCGAGATAGGCGATGCCGTATTTGAGGTTCGTCTCGGGGTCGTAGAGCCCGGAGGCGTCGCCCGTGTAGCCCATGCCCCGGGCCGTCGCGTGCTTGATCTGCATCAGGCCGAGCGCCGAGCCGCCCTTGGCCCGCGGATTGTAGTTGCTCTCGCGCTTGACCACCTTGTGCACGAACGCGGCCGGCACCTTGTTGGCCTTGGCCTGCTGCTCGATCAGCGCGTCGATGTTGTCGTGCGGACCGTTGCCCTGGGCGAAGGCCGGCACCGGGACGGCGGCGACCGTCGCGACAAGGATCTCGGCGGCAAGGATCTTGGCGGCAAGCACGAGGCGCGTCTGCATTCCGGCGGGACCCAAGTTTCGCTGCTTCGGCCCTCCGTCGGTTCGGAAACGGCCACGTTCTTATCGAAGCTTGGTCGTGTCGAAATGAGGCCGGAAAACGGCCCCGCTTGGCGCGGCGCAGTCAGCGTGGCCGTTCGCCGGCTCCATGTGTCGCGAAGGGCACAGGCCGCGCGCGTGATTCAGCACAGTACGATCCGATCGATCGCCTGCGCGAAGCCGTCCGCATCGTTGTCGGCGGTGACCGATGTCGCGGCGCCCTTCACCTCCGGGCCGGCGTTGCCCATGGCGATCGACAGGCCGCTCGCCTTGAACATCGCCACGTCGTTGCCGGCATCGCCGAGCGTGGCGATCCGCTCGGACGCGATTCCGAGCCGGCGGCTCATCTCCACGATGAAGCCGCCCTTGCTCACTCCCGGCGGCGTGATGTCGAGATAGTAGGCCTGCGAGCGCTCGATACCCGCGCGTGCGCCCAGGGCCTTCGACAGCTCCGATTCGGCGCGGGCGAGCCCGTCGTCGCCGACGCCGACGATCTTCTGGGCCGCGCCGAGCAGCGGACCGAAGTCGGCCACGACCTCCGGTTCGACGCCGAGCGTCCGGCGTTCGAGGTCCGTGTAGGGTGCCCCTGGATCGCGCAGGGTCCAGAGGCCATGGGCAAACACCCAGACGTCGATGCCGGCCCGTAGCAGATGATCGACCGCCTCCCGCGCGGTCTCCTCAGGGATCAGCACCTGCGAGAGCGGCACGAGATCCGGCCCGACGACGGTCCCTCCGTTGAAGGCGCCCATCGGCAGGCGGAGGTTCAGGGGCTCAACCAGTGCCTTGAAGCCGACCGGCGGTCGGGCCGAGGCCACCGTGAAGGCGATGCCGGCAGCGTCGAGCCGCTTCACCGCGTCGATGGTCGCGGGCGTCAGCCGCTTGTCCGTAGTGACGAGCGTGCCGTCGACGTCCGAGACCACGAGGGCGATGTCCATGCGTCCCGTCCCGTCGCTTCAGGAATCCTGCGAGAAGCCCAGGCGCGTGGCGATCGCCGCCGCGATCGCTTCAGGGCCGTCCTCGATCCCGACGGTGATGGGACGCTCCTCGGGACCGGGAGGTTCCAACGCCGCGAACTGGCTGTCGAGCAGTCCAGCCGGCATGAAATGGTCGCGACGCCGGCCCAGACGGTCGGCGATCAGCGCCCGGCTGCCCTCCAGGTAGACGATCCGGACTGCCGGCCGGCCTTGCACGAGGACGTCGCGATAGGATCGGCGGAGCGCCGAGCAGACGATGACGCCGCTCGTCCCCGCCGCGAGCCGCGCCTCGATCCAGGCTCCGACCAGGACGAGCCACGGCCGCCTCTCGGCATCGGTCAGTGCCCGGCCGCCCTGCATCCGGGCGACGTGCTCGGGACTGTGAAAATCGTCGCCGTCGACGAAGGCCCAGCCGAGGCGCTGCGCGAGCAGTCCCGCCACCGTGCTCTTGCCGGAGCCCGACACGCCCATCACCACGAGCACCGTCGGATCCGGCATGGTCGCTCCCGCTTCGCGCGGGAGACCGCCTCCCGCCACTTGCCCAGTGGCTCTCGATGCCGACGCCGCGATGGCCGTCCGCTGCACGAGCGGCTGCACGCAGTCCCGCTCGCCGGCGGCCAAGCGCCGAGAGACGTCGCGTTTCTCCGGCCGCCAGTCTCAGGCGGCCACCGTCTCGCACGGCAGCGCGGCCTCGGTCGAGGCCTCGGGCCATTCGATCAGCGCACGCTCGCGCAGGGTCTGCGGCCCGAGCGTCATCGCGAAGAAGTCGTAGGCGCCGCGCCGGTCGTTCGACATCAGGAACTGGAAGTGCATCCGGAACGGGCGAAACCGGACCTTGCGGTAGGTCTCGTCGTCGATGATCTCGCGGAAGCGCGCGGAGCGGATGATGGGGTTGGCGATCACCGGATCCGGCCCGAGCGGCAGGTCGAGGTCGCGGATCGGGTTGAAGCGCGGGAAGTTCAGCCAGTCCTGCGGCGCCACGTATTCGACCCAGGCGATCCTCCGGGATGCGACGAGGCTCGCGATCTCGGCGCGCAGCCGGTCGGCCTGGGGCTGGATCGCCACGAGGGGCAGCCCGGAGCCGAGGGTCGCGAGCGACAGGACCGGGCCGCGGGTGCCGATCACGGGATCGCGTGCGAGCAGCCGGGCTGCGACCTCGACCGCCGTGAGCCCGCCGCTGGAATGTCCGACGATCAGGATCTCGTCGACGGACTCGCCGGCGCGCGCAAAGCCGTCGAGGCGCGCTGCGAGGTGGTCGGCGAAGACGTCGAGCCGCGCCCGGTAATCGGGTCTTCGGCTCTGGCCGTGCTGCCAGTGGAAGACCCAGTCGTTCAGGATCTGCCAGAAGAAGATGCGGTTCAGCAGCGCCTCCATCGCCCGGACCCAACCGAGCCCGACCGCAAGCCCCAGGGGTATCGTGGCCCAGGCCGGCAGGTGGACGCTGTGCGCGTACCGGTCGCCGAGATGGGCATGGACGAAGAGCGCCAGGAGTGCGGTCACCGCGCCGAGCAGCATCAGCATCACGAAGGGATAGATGATGATGTTCCCGTACTTCCAGTTGAGCCGGTAGAACGTGAACAGCTTGCCCCGGACCAGCGCGTGCAGCGTGCCGATGACGAGCAACGCGACGCTGACGAACCGCGAGCGCGCCGCATCGCGCGCGACGATGTCGTCCCAGAACAGCACGTCGTAGCTGGTCTCGGCGCCGCCCGTGGCGGCGTGGGCCTTGACGGTCCAGCTCTGCACGAGCCCATCCTCCGAGACGGTGGCACGGCTGATCTCGCGCTTGCCCTCGCCGAAGCGCTTGGCGTGGCGCAGCAGCTCCCGCACGAAGAGCAGGCGGTAGCGTGTGCGCGCCTCCGGATCGTAGCCGGGCAGATAGAAGACATGGCGGCGGCGGACCGGCGCGGAGACGCGCTGATCCGGCAGGTCCGGCGGCGTATAGCTGACGGGCTTGTTCATCGAACCCGGCCTGTGACGGCCGCTCTCTGCAATCGAACGTCGTCGATCGTTGATGGTCGAGGACGGCGATATTGCGGCCTTCAGACTTCGCCGTGACGGAATTCTGTCGAGGCGCAGATGCCCCGCGGATCCGCATCCGCTCCACCGGCCATCCTGTGGGAATCGGGGAGCACGAGTCCTGCCCGGCGGTCCCCGGATCACTGTGACTGCCTCGCCACGGACAGGCCCGGTGGTTTGGGCTAGGCAGCAGATCCAAGGAAACCGACAGGCCATCCTGTATGCGCTCCATTCCCATCGCCCTGTGCGCCGCCCTCGC
>NZ_BJZT01000042.1 GCF_007992175.1 Methylobacterium haplocladii
CGGCAACGTTGCCGACGAGGGCGCGCTCGTATCGTCAGCGGGGAGTTGCGGGACGACACATGGACGATAATTCGTCGAGTTGAGTCCCGTACTCGTCCAAACCACAGAAGCGACGTTGCAGGCGCTTTGATCGCTTGACGCAGAGCAGTTCCCCGATGTGGGAGTAAATTTGATGCTGGCAAAATTTATAACGATGTTCTGCCACCATGATATTCCCTTACTTTTGGCGTCTGTCATGACGTAAGGAAAGGTTACCAGCGCGGAATCATAAGCGAAGTGCAAATCAACCGCGTTGACAGTCGCGGTCGAAGAATTGCTTGGAGGAACTGCCTGAGAAATCATCTCGCTGATTGAGCGTACGATCAGATCGACTCGACGCGAAGCATTCGTATAAGATACAAGCTGTATGCCGCCAAGCATGATCGTGATGAGGACCGGCATGATGATCGCAAATTCAATGGCAGCCATCGCCTTCTGGTCACGAGAAAAACGACCGATGATCTTGACTGGGTAGCTCATCAATATTTTTCGTTTCTAAACACCGCGGTCGATACGGCCAAATAGGCTGACGAGCCCTTGTACTTCGTGCCGCCAAATATATCCGCCATGAATGATGGTAATAGTGTAATAGGATATATGACTTGCAGGTATTGATAATCGCCCTGAATACCCAGATTGAATTGCCCCGATCCCGGGGTCAATGGCGGGATGATCAGACCGCTTAAATCTGCTTTGACATATATAAAATATCCGCCAGGAGAGCTCGATTTCGGAACGATATAGAGATTGACAATCAGGTCCGAGCATGCGACCGACGCCGGAAGCTTACTGCAGATTTTATTCGTCAGGGTGCTTTGTGTCATCGAGGAAGCTTGTGCAGATCCCGTCATGATCATTCGGGCTGCTTGGCTTGTCGCAAAATCGAGCTCCTGACTCAAATAAAGACCAGCGCCAACGACCATTATAAATATGATCGTCATAATCAACATCGGAGCAACCAGTGCGAATTCGACAGCTGTGCTTCCTCGAGCACATTTGATCTCGCTCACGATCCGATACATCGGCCTCGATTGCGGATTTTGGATTGGCTGTCGCACTGCCATTCCTTCTTGAGGTCTTACGAGGCACACACACCGATAGCGGTCGGACCCGCCGAACACGGGACACAGGCAACTCGTCAATGCATCAAGAATCTTAATCTAAGATAAAAAAGCCCCAGACGTCTGGAGGTTTGGAACTATTGAACGCGCAGGTCGTACCTAAGGTTTTGATTAATGGTGACTTCGGGGAGATTTTTCAGTTGAAATGGTATTTTCGTCGATATTAATCATCCTAAGGTTGCCGTAGAAGCTAGATATAAATGATTCAATCAAAGATAAATCCATTTGAAGATCTATGAAAATACGTGACTAAAATAATTAGAGCATGAGATCTTGCGCCTTCGTTCGGCGATCTGTGATGCGATCGAAGAAAATTTTGCTCCTCAGGGGCGTAGCATCGGCGATCGTTTCCATTGGTATGAGAAGGCTCTCATTGATCGAAATGCTCAGCCACCCTCGCGATCATCTGTGCCGCGTCTGCAGTCGCGCCCAGAGGCAGGAGAGGCCCGCCCGGCCGGTCTCGGCCTTCAGGCGGGGGACCGTTTACAGGCGACCCTGCGATTTGCCTCCGAATAGGAGACGACGTCCTCGCCGAAAACCGCCCATTGAGGCGTTGCGAGGGACAACATTCAGCGGTGGCAGATGTTTTAGAATGGCGACCCCGGTTGGGCTCGAACCAACGACCTGCCGCTTAGAAGGCGGCTGCTCTATCCAGCTGAGCTACGGAGTCTGGGGGTGCCGGATCTCAAAAGCCACGGGTCCCAGCCCTGGTCAACCCCGTGCCAAACCGCATCCTGCGTGCCTTCGGCGAAACCGAAATGCGGTCGGCCGCAGCCCGGCCGACCGCGATGACGTTCACAAAAGCCGATGAGACGATCGACCGAGCCGCGAAGGGCATCGGCTCGGATCGTACCAGCGCCGGCTGGATCAGACGGCCGGATCACCGCGTCTGTCGTTGTCGAGCTGCTGCAGCAGTTCGGCCAGGCGCGGGTCGAGGGCTTCGTCGATGACCGGTTCGTAGAGGGCTCGCAATTGCCGGCCGAGTCGCTCGCGCGTCAGCGCGTTGAGCTGCGGCGCGGTGTCGGCGGTCGGCGTGGCGGGCTGATCGGTCACTGACATATGGCCTTACATGCAGTGCGCTTCGCGCACGGCAACCGCAAGCGACCGGTACCGGCGTGCGCTCCGCGAACGGGGAGCCAGTCCGGTGCTCGCGCGTGCGACACGGCTGGAGCTTGGAGACGCGTACCGCACTACGCCGCTTTCCGCCGTTCCGGATAAAGCCCGAGCAGGCCTTCCGGGCTCGCCGACGCGATGCCGCGCTCCGTGATGATGCCGGTGACGAGTCGTGCCGGGGTTACGTCGAAGGCGGGGTTGGCGACCGGGCTGCCGGGAGAGACCACCTGGATCGTCTCGAACCCGCCCTCGGCTGTGCGACCGGTGAGATGAGTGACCTCGCGGGCATCGCGGTCCTCGATCGGGATCTCGGCGACTCCGTCGTTCAGCGTCCAGTCGATCGTCGAGAAGGGCAGGGCGGCGTAGAACGGCACGGAATTGTCGTGCGCGGCCAGCGCTTTCAGGTAGGTGCCGATCTTGTTGCAGACGTCGCCGCTCGCCGTGGTGCGGTCCGAGCCGACGATGCAGACGTCGACCTGCCCGTGCTGCATCAGGTGGCCTCCGGCATTGTCGGCGATGACGGTGTGCGGCACGCCGTGGGCGTGGAGCTCGAAGGCGGTGAGCGCTGCGCCCTGGTTGCGCGGCCGGGTCTCGTCCACCCAGACATGGACCGGCACGCCGGCATCGTGCGCGGCATAGATCGGCGCCAGCGCCGTGCCCCAGTCGACCGTGGCGAGCCAGCCGGCATTGCAATGGGTCAGCACGTCGATCCGGCCGCCTTTGGCGGCTGCGATGTCGGAGAGGATGCGTCCGCCGTGCTCGCCGATGGAGCGGCAGCTCGCCACGTCCTCGTCGGCGATGCGCCCGGCCTCCGCGAAGGCCAGCGCCACACGCTCGCGGGCTTGGGCGCCGCGCAGAACGGAGGCCGCGCGATCGAGGGCCCAGCGCAGGTTGATCGCCGTAGGGCGTGTGGCGGCGAGGGTCGCCACCGCGCGCTCGATGCCCTCGGACGAGGCATCCTCGCGCATGGCCAGGGCCAGCCCGTAGGCCGCCGTCACGCCGATCAGGGGCGCGCCGCGCACGACCATGGTGCGAATCGCGCGTGCTGCATCCTCCATCGTGGCGAGGTGCTGCAGCTCGAAGGCGAAGGGCAGCCGGGTCTGGTCGATCACCTGCACGGCGCTGCCGTCGGCATCGAGGAAGATGGTGCGGTAGTGCCGGCCGTCGATCTTCATGATTCGTTGAACCCTGGACTGTCGAACCGAGACGAAACGTGGCGGCCGCTCTGACGTTTCACGTTATCGTGCGGGTCTTCCGACTGCTTGATTGTGGACGGGCGCGCCGACCCCTGCCGCATCACTCCAAATTGCGGCATTCTGCTGATGGCCGCGGACGGCCGGAGGAGAGTTTCGCGATGTCGGACCATCTCGAGGACGTGAAGAAATACGCCAAGGCGCCGGTCAACGAGAAAGCCGTCGCGGGCCTGACGAAGACCTACCGGCTCGTGCTGTCCAAGCCCGACACGCGATACGTCGCCTGTTCCGACAAAGCCGAGCGCGAGACCGTCCGCAAGAACTTTCTGGAGAAGAAGCTGGGACTGTCGGGCGACGACCTCGACGCATCGATCGAGGCGACCTGCCAGAGAATGAAGGCCGATCGAACCAAGTCGCGGCTGACCTTCTATTACTTGCTCGCCGAGCATTACGGGAAACTCGACACGTTCGCCTGACAGGCGGGCGACGAACTCGTCGTCGCTGCAATTGCAGCGAAGCAGCCCAGGGCCAGCGCGACGACGTCCTCGCTTGCCGCCGCCCGATCCCTCGAATGCGAAAAGTACCCACGAGTGCACAAACGAGGCGCGGTTGGTGAAGGCAGCGCGGCTGGGACGACACCTCCAACCCGAGTCTTCGTCACGTGCTCGCTCGTGGGCAGTCTCAGATGACACTTCGCGCGGGCTTGCGCAGTGTTTCGTACTGGCGTTTCAGCGATGACCGCCGATCCCTCAAAAGTTCACCGGCCGCACCCGCTTCACCTGCGGGATGTCCTGGATCTTCGCCAGCACCTCCGGCGGCACCGGCGCATCCACGGCGACGAAGGCGATGGCATTGCCGCCTTCCGATTCGCGGCCGAGGTTGAACGTGCCGATGTTGACGCCCGCCTCGCCCAGCACGCTGCCGAAGCTGCCGATGAAGCCGGGCCGGTCGTGATTGCGCACGTAGAGCATGTGCGGTGTCAGCGCGGCCTCGATCTCGATGCCGCGAATCTCGATGACGCGGGGCTTGCCGTCGTGAAACACCGTACCGGCGGCGTCGCGCGGCATGTCCTCGGCGTCCACCGTGATGCGGATCACCGATTCGAACTCGCTGACGCCGCCCTCGCGCTTGATCTCGTCTATGACGATGCCGCGATCCTTCGCGATCGCCGGCGCCGAGACCATGTTGATGTCGGCGAGGAACGGCCGCAGCACACCGGTCACCGCAGCCGAGGTCAGCGCGCGGGTGTTCATGGCGGCCACGGCGCCCTCGTAGGTGATGCGGATGCCCTTGATCGGCGCCTCGGTGAGTTGCCCGAGGAACGAGCCGAGCTTTTCTGCGAGGCTCACGAAGGGCTTGAGCCGCGGCGCTTCCTCCGCTGAGATCGACGGGAAGTTGACCGCGTTCGAGATCGCGCCCGACAGCAGATAGTCCGACATCTGCTCGGCGACCTGCAGCGCGACGTTCTCCTGCGCCTCGGAGGTCGAGGCGCCGAGATGCGGCGTGCAGATCACGTTCGGGTGGCCGAACAGGACGTTCTCGGTCGCCGGCTCCGTCACGAACACGTCGAAGGCCGCTCCCGCGACATGCCCGGAGTCCAGTGCCGCCCGAAGCGCCTGCTCGTCGACCAGACCGCCGCGGGCGCAATTGACGATGCGTACGCCGCGCTTGGTTTTGGCGAGGTTCTCTTCCGAGAGGATGTTGCGGGTCTTGTCCGTCATCGGCACGTGCAGCGTGATGATGTCGGCGCGCGCCAGCAACTGGTCGAGCTCGACCTTCTCGACGCCGAGGGCCACGGCGCGTTCAGGCGACAGGAAGGGATCGTAGGCGATCACCTTCAGCTTCAGGCCGATCGCCCGGTCTGCGACGTTGGCGCCGATGTTGCCGCAGCCGACCACGCCGAGGGTCTTGCCGGTCAGCTCGACGCCCATGAAGCGGTTCTTCTCCCACTTGCCGGCCTGGGTGGAAGCGTCGGCCTGCGGGATCTGGCGAGCCAGCGCGAACATCATCGCGATGGCGTGTTCGGCCGTGGTGATCGAGTTGCCGAAGGGCGTGTTCATCACGATGACGCCTTTTGCGGTCGCAGCCGGCACGTCGACGTTGTCGACGCCGATGCCGGCGCGGCCGATCACCTTGAGCTTCGCGGCCTCGGCCAGGAGCTTCGCCGTCGCCTTGGTGTTCGAGCGGATGGCGAGGCCGTCGTAGTTCGCGATGATGGCGGCCAGCGCCTCCTTGTCCTTGCCGAGATTCGGCTGGAAATCGACGTCGATGCCCCGGTCCCGGAAGATCTGGACGGCGGCTTCGGAGAGGGCGTCGGAGATGAGAACTTTGGGAGCGGGCATGATGGCCTCCGGCTCTGGAAAAAAAGGGATAGGGCGGTATGCATCCGCGCATGACCCCTCTCCCCAACAGATCTCGGGCTTGCCCGAGATCTGCAGACCAGCTGCCCAAGTCGGGCGAGCCCGATTTGGGTTGGGGAGAAGGTGGCCCGCGAAGCGGATCGGGAGAGGGAGGGACGTTTCCTGAGAGGGCGTGCCCTCTCGCGCCTCGCATCCGCGAGGCACCCCCTCCCGCAGAGGGGAGAGGGTTGAACGCGTCGAGCTAAGCTGCCGCGGCAGCCAGCGCGTTCTTCTCTTCGGCGAAGGCCCAGTCGAGCCACGGCGTCAGCGCTTCGAGGTCGGACGCCTCGACGGTCGCGCCGCACCAGATGCGCAGGCCGGGGGGCGCGTCGCGGTAGGCGCCGAGGTCGTAGGCGACACCCTCCTTGTCGAGCCGGTCGACCATGCCCTTGGCGACCTTCGCCACCACCGCGTCGCCCAGCGCGAGCACGTCGGGGTCGCTGATCACGAGGCAGATTCCCGTGTTCGTGTAGGTCGCCGGATCGACGGCGAGATGGCCGATCCAGGGGGTGCGCGCGACCCAGTCGTGGATCACCCGCGCGTTGGCGTCGGCCCGCGCATGGAGCGCGTCGAGCCCGCCGATCGACTGGCCCCAGCGCAGCGTGTCGAGATAGTCCTCGACCGCCAGCATGGAGGGCGTGTTGATGGTGTCGCCCTGGAAAATGCCCTCGATCAGCTTGCCGCCCTTGGTCATCCGAAAGATCTTCGGCAGCGGCCAAGCCGGTTTGTGGCTCTCAATGCGTGCCACCGCGCGGGGCGAGAGGATCAGCATGCCGTGCGCCGCCTCGCCGCCCATCACCTTCTGCCAGGAATAGGTGATCACATCGAGCTTGTGCCACGGCAGCGGCATCGCGAACGCCGCCGAGGTGGCGTCGCAGATGGTGACGCCCTCGCGGTCGTCGGCGATCCAGTCGTCGTGCGGGATGCGCACGCCGGCCGTGGTGCCGTTCCAGGTGAAGACGACGTCGTTGTGCTTCGTATCGATCGCGTCGAGCGCCGGCAGCACGCCGTGCTCGGTGGTGCGCACGATCGGGTCGATCTTGAGCTGTTTCAGCGCATCGGTGACCCATTCGGCCCCGAAGGAATCCCAGGCCATCACCTCGACGCGGCGCTCGCCGAGCATCGACCACATCGCCATCTCCACGGCGCCCGTGTCGGAGGCGGGGACGATGCCGATGCGGTAATCGTCGGGCACGCGCAAAACCGTGCGCGTCAGCGCGATGGCCTCGCGGAGCTTGGCCTTGCCGGGTGCGGAACGATGCGAGCGGCCGAGGGCAGCGCCGGAGAGCGCGTCGAGGGTCCAGCCAGGGCGCTTGGCCGTGGGTCCGGACGAGAAATTAGGCACGCGCGGGCGCGTGTCGGGTCGGTCAGTCATCATGAACCATCCTTACAGATGGGCGCCTCCCGTTGGGGGGAGGTGTCCCGCCGATGGGGATGGCGGAGGTCTGCGGCGAAAGCAAGGTGTACTTTCAGACATTCGCCCGGCGTGGCTTCGGCATCACGCGGCCTTCTCCGTCCGCTTCGCGATCAACCTCAGCCCATGGGGAAGGGGGGGCGGCGCATGTCCTCGCCCCTCGGGCGAGGGGACCATGCGGAGCATGGCGGAGTGATCAGCGCCGACGCCTATTCGTCGTTCGCCAGCAGGTCCGGCCGCCGCTCGCGCGTGATCCGCAACGCTTCCGCCTCGCGCCATTTCGCGACCGCGCCATGATTCCCGCCGTTCAGCACGTCCGGGATGGCGCGCCCCTCCCACTCACGAGGCCGCGTATAATGCGGATACTCGAGACGCCCCGCCTCGAAGCTCTCATCGTCGCCGGACGCGAGCTTGCCCATGACACCCGGCAGCAGGCGGACGCAGGCATCGATCAGCACCAGGGCTGCAATCTCGCCGCCCGAAAGCACGTAGTCGCCGATCGAGACTTCCTCCAAGCTACGGCCCGCGATCACCCGCTCGTCCACGCCCTCGAAGCGGCCGCAGACAATCACCGCGCCCGGTCCTGCGCTGAGCGCGCGCACCTTGGACTGCGTCAGGGGTTTTCCACGCGGCGACATCAGCAGGCGCGGGCGCGGATCGCCGGCCGGAGCGGCTGCGTCGATTGCGGGGCCAAGCACGTCGCAGCGGAGCACCATGCCGGCACCGCCGCCGGCGGGGCTGTCGTCGACGCTGCGGTGGCGGCCGATGCCGTGCTCGCGGATCTGGCGGGTGTCCAGCGCCCAGGTGCCGCGACAGAGCGCGTCGCCCGAGAGTGAGACCCCGAGGGGGCCCGGAAACATCTCGGGGTAGAGGGTGAGGATCGTGGCGTGCCAGGGCGCGGTGGTCGTCATCGCCTCCCATGACGCGTCGCGCGGGCGGGCGTCAAATCGGCGCGTGCCCGAAATCGGGGCGGCCTTTGCGCTATGCTCGCATCATGATCCGCCGCCCGTTCATCATGCTCGCCCTGACATTCGCACTCGCTGCCGGCGCCGTTGCGCAGGACATCCAGCCGATGGCCCCACCCGGCGCGTCGGCAGACCGATTCCCGAAGCCCGATCGGCCGGTGGCCGAGATCGTCTCGGCGCAATGGGCGCTGGAGAAGGAGCGCAACAAGGCCGACGAAGTCGGGCAGGTAGGGGCGCTGATGGACATCCGCGAAGGGCAGACCGTCGCCGATGTCGGCGCCGGCAACGGCTATTACGTGTTTCGGCTGGCCAAGCGCGTCGGCCCGACCGGGCGGGTGCTCGCCGAGGACATCACGCCGGATTACCTCGCCGACTTGGACAAGATGGTGCGGGCGAGCGGCCAGTCCAACATCACCGTCGTTCGCGGCGAGGCGCACGACCCACGCCTGCCGCCAGCCTCGCTCGATGCCGCTGTGCTGGTCCACATGTACCACGAGGTCGCCCAGCCCTACGGCCTGCTCCACAACCTCGCCGCCGCGATGAAGCCGGGCGGCCGGGTCGGCATCGTCGACGCGGACGACATCCCCTCGAAGCACGGCACGCCGCCGAAACTCCTGCGCTGCGAACTCGCGGCTGCCGGCTACAAAGAGGTCAGCCTGAAGACGCTGAAGGGCGGCGTCGGCTACCTCGCGATCTTCGAGGCGCCGTCCCCGGAAACGCGGCCCGACCCGGCGACGATCACGCCCTGCAAGGAAGAGGCGACGCGGGGGCGGAAGAAGCAATAGCCGTCAGTCCGGCTCGTCCGCAGGCTTCGGCCCCGGCGGCGCAAAAAGGTCCTCCGGCGGATCGATCACGATGCGGCGGTTTTGGACGTCGAGGGTCGGAACGAAAGCCTTGGTGAAGGGCAGAAGCGCCGTGGCCCCGCCGAGCGCCGGGCGAATTTCCAGGAGATCGCCGCCGCCGTAATTCGGCACGCCGATGACGATGCCGATCACGGTCCCGGTGGCGTCGACTGCATCGAGGCCGACGAGGTCGGCGGCGAAGAACTCGTCCTCGTCCTCGGGTTTCCCGAGCTTGTCCCGCGAGCAGTAGAGCGCGACCCGCGTCAGCGCCTCGGCTCCGGTGCGATCGGTCACGCCCGCGACTCGGACGACGAGGAGGTCGGGAGAGGAGCCGGGGGCGGGCTTGGCGTCGGTGAGGACGAAGGTCCGCCCGTCGGCCGCGAGCAGTGGGCCGTAGCCGGCGATGGCGAGCGGATCGCTCGTGTAGGATTTCAGCCGAATCTCGCCGCGCAGGCCTTGTGCGCGGCCGAACTCGCCCAGGGCGATGAGGTTTGCGGGGATCGCCCGTGCTTCGCTCGCGGCGCGCGATGGGGTGCCTGGGCGGCGGGCCATGGGGCTCGGTCTCGGTGGTGAGGGCTGGATCCCTCTCTCCTCTGCGGGAGAGGGTGGCCCGCGAAGCGGGTCGGGAGAGGGGAGCAACGGTCTCGGGAAGGGCGAAGATCGCTTCGAGGGCGCTTTATTGAGCCCCCGTCGCGCTAACCCTCTGCTCCGCAGGAACCCTCTCCCGCAGTGGGGAGAGGGGTCGGTGGCAACAGCTTACGCCGCGGCGTCTTCGGCCGGGGCGGCGAGCTTCTCGGCGCGCTTGGTGGCGCGCTCCTTGGCCTTCTCGCCGGGCTCCGCCTTCTGCGGGTTGTTGCGCACGGGGCGCTTGGCGAGGCCGGCGGCGTCCAGGAAGCGCAGGACGCGGTCGGTCGGCTGAGCGCCCTTGGCGAGCCAGGACGAAATCTTCTCGTTGTCGAGCACGATGCGGGCCGGATCGTCCTTGGCCTTCATCGGGTCGTAGGCGCCGACCTTCTCGATGAAGCGGCCGTCGCGGGGGGCGCGGGCGTCGGCGACGACGATGCGGTAATAGGGGCGCTTCTTGGCGCCGCCGCGGGTGAGACGAATCTTGAGGGACATCAGTCTTTCCTTTCGGTGTCGTTGTTCAGATCGGCATTCTGCGCGATCGTGTGGTGGTGCCGGATCACTTCCTTGACCACGAAGGCCAGGAATTTCTCGGCGAAGTCGGGGTCGAGCTTGGCGTCGACCGCGAGTTTTCTTAAGCGGGTGACCTGACGCGCCTCCCGGTCGGGATCGGACGCCGGCATGCCCTTGCGCGCCTTGAGTTCGCCGACCCGCTGCGTGCAGCGGAAGCGCTCGGCGAGCAGGTGGATCAGCGCCGCATCGAAATTGTCGATGCTGTCGCGCAGGCGCACGAGTTCGGGGTCGACCCCTTGTGCGGACAGGATGCTCACTTCTTCTTGCCCGGCATGAAGCCGCCGAGGCCCGGAAGCTTCGGCCCACCGAGGCCCGGCAGACCCGGCATCTTGGGCATTCCGCCGCCCATGCCCGAAGGCATCGGCGGGAGTTTTCCGCCAAACTGCTTCTGCATCTGCTCGATCTGCTCCGGCGTCGGCTCGGGCATGCCGGGAGGCATCTTCATGCCGCCGGGCAGACCACCCATGCCGCCTCCGCCGAGGCCGAACATCGAGCCGAGTGCCTGGCCGATGCCGCGTTTTCCCGAGCCCATCGCCTTCATCATGTCGGCCATGGTCCGGTGCATCTTCAGGAGCTTGTTCAGCTCCTCGACCTTCGTCCCCGAGCCCGCCGCGATGCGCTTCTTGCGGGAGTTCTTGAGGATGTCGGGGTTCTTGCGCTCCTGTGCGGTCATCGAGGAGATGATCGCGCGCTGGCGCTTGAACATGTTCTCGTCGAGGTTGGCACCCTCGACCTGCTTCTTCATGGCGCCCATGCCGGGCAGCATGCCCATCAGGCCGCCGATGCCGCCCATCTTCTCCATCTGTCCGAGCTGCATCGACAGGTCGTCGAGGTCGAACTTGCCCTTGCGCATCTTCTCCGCGGTGCGGAGCGCCTGCTCGTGGTCGATGGTCTCGGCCGCCTTCTCGACGAGGGAGACGATGTCGCCCATGCCGAGGATGCGGTTGGCGACGCGGGCCGGGTGAAACTCTTCGAGGGCGTCGACCTTCTCGCCGGTGCCGACGAGCTTGATCGGCTTGCCGGTGACGGCGCGCATGGAGAGCGCCGCGCCGCCGCGGCTGTCGCCGTCCATGCGGGTCAGCACGATGCCGGTGACGCCGATGCGCTGGTCGAAGGCCCGCGCCGTGTTCACCGCGTCCTGGCCGGTGAGCGCGTCGGCGACGAGGAGCACCTCGTGCGGGTTCGTCACCGCCTTGACCTCGGCAGCCTCGGCCATCAGCGCGTCGTCGACCGTGGTGCGGCCGGCGGTGTCGAGCATCACCACGTCGAAGCCGCCGAGGCGGGCGGCCTCCATGGCGCGCCGCGCGATCTGCACCGCTGACTGGCCGGCGACGATGGGCAGGCTCTCGACCTCGACCTGCTTGGCCAGAACCGCAAGCTGCTCCATCGCCGCCGGGCGGCGGGTGTCGAGCGAGGCGAGCAGCACCCGGCGCTTGTCGCGACCGGAGAGCCGGCGGGCGATCTTGGCCGTCGTGGTGGTCTTGCCCGAGCCCTGCAGGCCGACCATCAGGATGGCGACGGGGGCGGGCGCGTTCAGGTCGATGATGCCGGCCTCGGTGCCGAGCATGGCCACGAGTTCGTCATTGACGATCTTCACGACCATCTGGCCGGGCGTCACCGATTTCACGACGACGGCGCCGACGGCCTTTTCGCGCACCGCCTCGGTGAAGCTGCGCACCACCTCGAGGGAAACGTCGGCTTCCAGCAGCGCGCGGCGCACCTCGCGCATGGCGGCGGTGACGTCGGCCTCCGTCAGTGCACCGCGGCGGGTGAGCCCGGAGAGAATGCCGGAGAGGCGGTCGGAGAGACCTTCGAACATGCTGATCTCAGGCCCTACTGATAGACGCCGGCATTGGCCGCGCGGCGCGCCTGCAGCGCGTCCTCGAAGCCGGCCACGGCGCGGGCGAACTTGTCCCTGCAGTCGGGATTGCAGAAGCCGACCACGGCGCCGTTGTAGAGTGTCAGGGAGTCGGCCGCGATCGGCTTGCCCGACCAGGGGCAATGCTCGTTGACCGCATCCTCGATGCGCAGGATCGTGTCGGTCGCAGGCGCCATGTGCCGCCGCTGCCTCGCCTGTTGAGACGCTTTGCCGCCAACGCGAAGCACGCCCGAGGGCGCAGACGCGCTGTCGGGCGTTGACCTCCGGCCTCTGGGGCCGGGCGGCTTCGAATGGTGACGACGTGTCGTCGGATTGGGCAGCCGCGTTAGGCCTGCGGTGTCGTCAAGTCAAGTTTTCGGTTCGGAGCGATCGGGGCTCCGGGTCCGGTGGCGATCCACCAGGGTTCGCAACGACCGCGCCGTCCTTACGGTTTCGCCTGCCGTGCCCCGGGGTGACGATTTGGTCCATCAACCGTAAAATCTATAACTGCAGGTACAGGTTGTAATCTTGGGCCCGATCCTCCGATGGGACGGGACGACCGCGCTTAACCTTTACCGTTCCTTAAGCATGTTTGGCTGACATGGCCTGGAAATCGAGGATCCAGTCGATGTCGGAACCTGCTCGTAACACCATTCTGCACGACACCGGCCTCCGGCCGTCGAGCACCTCGGGACCCCTGCGCGACTGGCTCGCCGCGATGCGGGCGACCGCTCCCGAAAGCCGCCAGCCGGAGGCCGAGGCCCCGCAGGCGACCGCCGCTCCCGCCGCCGATGCCAAGACCGTCGGCTGGGCGCCGCGGCTCGTCGTCCCGGACGAGACGCCCCAGGCGCAGGACGACGAAGTCGCCGAGCTCATCGCCGAGAACATGATGCTGAAGGCCAAGCTTCGTCTCGAGGCTGATCGCCGCGACGAGCTTCAGCTGCTGCTCGCCCAGGAAGTCCGCGAGCTGCGCAGTCATATCGGCGAAGAGATCGCCAAAATGGAAGATCTGCGAGGCGAGCGCGACCTCTGGAAGGCGCGCTGCGAGGCGTTGATGCAGCCGCTCTTCAGTGGTCAGGCCCGCTGATTTCAAACCATCCCGAAACGACGAAGGGCCGCCCCGATGAGGGCGGCCCTTCCATTGCCGAACCGCGGTCCGACGAAACCTGATGCGCGTCCCGCGAGGGCTAGATGCTCTCGCCGGAGGTAACGGTCCAGGTCCTGGTCGCCGATGACAGCGGCTGATGACAATGAGACACTGGATCACCTCCTTTCGTTCGTTGCTGGGACCACGAAGGTAGGGACTCCGGCACGGCTTCGTAAAGCCCTCCGGCTGCGTTCTCTCGCCGCGCCGCACAAAACGCCTCGGAAGCGTCTGCTGGCAACGCATCCGGCGGCGGCGTATGACGGCCCGAGCGCACCCGACGGGGTGCCGCCGAGATGACGACGAGGCTCCATGCTCGCCGCGACGACGCGCGCCGCAGACGAATCCGTGACCGACGCCGCCCTCGACCCGAAGGCGATGCGCGAGCCCCTGCCGAACGCCTGGTACTGTGTCGGACAGGCACCGACGCTGAAGGCCGGCGGCATGCGGCCGGTGGAGCTCAACAGCGAGCAGATCGTCGTCGGCCGCGACGGGGCCGGCGCGCTCTTCGCCATGCGCGACCGCTGCCCCCATCGTGGCATGGCCCTCTCAAAGGGCCGCTTCGACGGCGACACCGTGATGTGCCCCTTCCACGGCTGGCGCTTCGGCACGGACGGGCGCTGCCGCGACGTGCCGACGCTCTCCGAGAAGGATGCGTCGGATTTCTCGCGGATCGCCGTCCAGCGCTTCCCGATCGTCGAGAGTGCCGGCTTCCTCTGGGTCAATCCGCATCTCGGGCCGGCTGGCGCGACCGACCTGCCCGCCGTGCCCGAACTCGGCTTCGAGGCCGCCGGGAGCCTCGTGGTGGAGCTGGAGGTCGAGGCGAGCTTCGACCTGACGACGCTGAGTCTCGTCGATCCGGGCCACGTCGCCTTCGTTCACGATTCCTGGTGGTTCCGGCCCTCGAAGGAGCTGCGGGAAAAGGTGAAGACCTTCCAGCCGGTGCCGCACGGCTTCGTCATGTCGAGCCATGCCACCACGACGAGCTCGCCGATCTACAAGCTGCTCGGCGGTGCGCCGGAGGTCGAGATCGAGTTCCGCCTGCCCGGCATTCGCTTGGAGCGGATCGTGGCGGGCGAGAAGCGGATGGCGAATTACACCTTCGCTACCCCGCTCACGAACAACCGCACCATGCTCACCAATGCGCTCTACTGGAGCATGCCGCTACTCAACCTGTTGAAGCCCCTGGCGCGGCCGCTGATGCGGCAGTTCCTGACCCAGGACCAGCAAGTGCTCCAGCACGCCCAGGCCGGCCTCGACCGCAAGCCGACCATGGTGCTGCTCGGCCAGGGCGATCTGCCGTCGCAATGGTATTTTCGCCTGAAGCGCGAGGCGTTGGAGGCGGCCCGCGCCGGTCGCAGCTTCGAAAATCCGCTTAGCCGTCAGGAGCTGCGCTGGCGTTCGTGAGCGGCGTCGAGGCCGCGTGAACCCATTGCTGCGCCGAAACTTTCGAGGGCCTGCCGCCGTATTCCGCAGAGCATGTGCGCAAGACGGTGGAGAGGAGTCTCGCTTGGCGTCGCCGCATTACGTCATCCGTCGTAGCCGGTCGGGCCGGTTCAATTTCACCTTGCTGGCCGAGCATGGGCGCATCAACGGCGTGGTCGTGGTGCCGACGGAGAACCGATCGAAGGAAGAAGTCGCGCAGCACGCCCGCGAAAAGATCCGTGCGCTGGCCGAAGACCTCAACGCCGTCGCCAGCCGCGCCGCGCTGCCCTGATGCGGCGTCTGGGCCGGGGCGCTTGAACGGTTGCGCTTGGCCGCCATGTTGGACGCATGACACGGCGACGCCTGATCACGGCCGCGAGCGCGGCCACGGTGATGACCCTCGGCGGCGTCGGCTACGCCGCGCACCGGCGCAGCGCGAACCCCTATTATCGCGGTCCGGTGAGCGACCATTTCGACGGCGTGCGATTCCACGCGCCCGAGCAGCCTCCGGACAAGGATTTTTCGGATCTCGCCCGCTGGCGCATGACCGCCAAGACCGAGGCTTGGCCGGCGAGCGCGCCGAGCCCGTTCCCGGCCGACATTCCGCCCGAGCGCGTCGACGGCTTGCGCGTCGTCCTGATTGGCCATGCGAGCTACCTGTTCCAGGTCGCCGGCCGCAACATCCTGGTCGACCCCGTCTTTGCCAAACGCGCCAGCCCCGTGCGCTTCGCCGGCCCGAAACGCGTAAATCCACCGGGCATCGGCTACGAAAAGCTGCCGCCGATCGACGCGGTGCTGATCACCCACAACCACTACGACCATCTCGACGGGCCGACGATGGCGAGGCTCTGGCAGGACCACCAGCCGCTGATCGTCGCCCCCCTCGGCAACGACGCGATCCTGCGCGGCTACGACGAGACCATGCATGTCGAGATCCGCGACTGGGGCGAGTCGGTCGACCTCGGCGGCGGCACGACGGTGCATCTCACCCCTGCCAACCACTGGTCGGCCCGCGGGCTCAACGACCGGCGCATGGCCCTGTGGTGCGCCTTCGTGCTGACGACGCCGCGCGGGGTCCATTACCATGTCGGCGATACCGGCCTCGGCCAGGGCACGATCTTTCGCGACATCCGCGCCCGCTTCGGCCCGCCCCGCCTCGCGACGCTGCCGATCGGTGCCTACGAGCCCCGCTGGTTCATGCAGCCGCAACACATGAACCCGGCCGACGCCGTCGAGGCGTTCAAGCTGCTCGGCGCCGAGCAGGCGCTCGGCCACCACTGGGGCACGTTCAAGCTCACCGACGAGGGTATCGAACGGCCGCCCGAGGCGCTCGCGGCGGCCCTCGGTGCGGCCGGGCTCCGGCAGGAGGTGTTCCTGCCGTTGCGGCCCGGGCAGGTTTGGGCGGGGTGAGGACCGTACAAGGCCGATACGAAATTAGACGGAGCCTCGCGTCAAACACGTCACTGTTGTCAGCCGGTCATTGCGAGCGAAGCGAAGCAATCCAGGGCCAATACAATGCGGTTTATGAGTTTGCCCTGGATTGCTTCGCTTCGCTCGCAATGACGGAGAATGCATTTATCATGGCGGATCGGTTCAAACTTAGAGGATGAACCGGCTCAGATCTGCATTCGCTGCCAGATCCTCGACCCGGTCCCGCACATAGGCCGCGTCGATCCGCAGCGTCTCGCCGGATCGGTCGGTGGCGCTGAACGAGATCTCATCGATCACCCGCTCCAGCACGGTCTGCAACCGGCGCGCGCCGATATTCTCGACTGAGGAATTCACCTCGACCGCGACGCGGGCGAGGGCATCGACGGCATCCTCGGAAAAGTCGAGGGTGACGCCCTCGGTCTGCATCAGGGCAACCGTCTGCTTGAGCAGGCTCGCCTCCGTGGTGGTGAGGATCTGCTTGAAATCCTCCACGGTCAGCGGCTGCAGCTCGACGCGGATCGGCAGCCGGCCCTGCAGCTCGGGCAGCAGGTCGGAGGGCTTCGAGACGTGGAAGGCGCCGCTGGCGATGAACAGCACGTGGTCGGTCTTCACCGCGCCGTGCTTCGTGGCGACCGTGGTGCCCTCGATCAGCGGCAGCAGATCGCGCTGCACGCCCTCGCGGGACACGTCACCGCCGCCGCGGCTCTCGCGGGCGCAGATCTTGTCGATCTCGTCGAGAAACACGATCCCGTTGTTCTCGACCTCACGGATCGCCTCGCGGGTCAGCGCGTCGTCGTCGACGAGCTTGTCGGATTCCTCAGCCAAAAGGGGCGCGTAGGCGTCCTTCACGGTCATGCGTTTCGGCTTGGCCCTCGCGCCCCCCATCGCCTTGCCCAGCATCTCGCCGATGTTGATCGCGCCCATCGAAGCGCCCGGCATGCCGGGGATCTCGAACATCGGCATGCCGGGCGGCCCGCCCTGGGCGAGTTCCAGTTCGACTTCCTTGTCGTCGAGCTCGCTGTTGCGCAGCTTCCTGCGGAACGACGCGCGGGTGGCCTCGCTCGCCGTCGGCCCGACCAGGGCGTCGAGGATGCGGTTCTCGGCAGCGGCTTCCGCCTTCGCCTTGACCTCCTTGCGCTTCTCCTCGCGCCGCAGCCCGATGCCGACCTCGACTAGGTCGCGGATGATCTGCTCGACGTCGCGGCCGACATAGCCGACCTCGGTGAACTTGGTCGCCTCGACCTTCAGGAACGGCGCGCCCGCGAGCTTGGCCAGCCGCCGGGCGATCTCGGTCTTGCCGCAGCCGGTGGGGCCGATCATCAAAATGTTCTTCGGCGCGACCTCCTCCTTCAGCGGCCCGGTGAGCTGCTGCCGGCGCCAGCGGTTGCGCAGCGCGATGGCGACGGCGCGCTTGGCGTCGTTCTGGCCGACGATGAAGCGGTCGAGTTCGGAGACGATCTCGCGGGGGGAGAAGGTGGTCATCGGGTTCCTGAAAGGCGTTCGGATCGCGCTGGCGCAAGAACCGATCCAAGGCATTGGGCTGAGGCCCGATCTATGGGCCGCGAGGCCGCGTTTCCAGACGCCGCGATCCCGCGTCAGAGCCCGACGGGATGCGGCAGCCGCCGGCTGACATCCCCCGGCAGCAACCGGAGCACTGCCCGTCGCAGGGGCCGCCATCCGGCGCTCAGCATCAGGACGAAGGCGCCGAGGACGAGGAGGCTCAGCGGCAGCGCGGAATTGCCGAGGCCGATCTGCCGGATCAGGTCGCCAATGGTGTAGCCGGCATACGCGAGCCCCGAGACGAGGATGGCCCGCCGGTCGGTCACCAGGGCGACGATGCTGAGCAGCAGCACGACGCCGAGCACGCTGGCCTGCGCGCCGGAGGCGGACAAAGACGCGGTGGCGTTTGAGTCCAGTGCCATGTCCGATCGCGCGGCGACGAGCGCGCTCAGGACCGGATGGACGATAAGCGGAGCCGCCAGTAGATGCAGCCAGAAGGCGATGTCGGAGCGCCGCGTCAGCCGAGCCGGATCGCTCAGGTCGAACCGCATCGCCAGGGCGAACACTGCGAGGCCGGCGCCGGCTACGATGACCGGCAGATGGGCCGCGACGGGCTCGGGAGCGATCGATGCCGCAAGTGCGACCAGCGCCGCGGCGAGCGCGGCGGTGCCGGCCGCGATCGTGATGGGGACGCCGAAGCGCCGGTAATGCAGCGCGACGAGCCCGACCGTGACTGCCGCCGCACCGAACACCGTGACCGGCTCGCGATCCAGAGATGCCGGCAAGGATGGCGTGCCGGCGATAGCCAGCGCAGCCGCGTAGGCACAGGATACGGTGAAGATCAGAAGCAGGACGATGCTCGGCAGCGCCATCCGCCGGCGGCGCGTGAACAGTTCGGCCAGTGCCCAGGCAAATACGGCGACGAGTGCGGAACTCCAGCCACCACCCAGCATCGAGCCGCCGAGCACGTGCACCGCGCCGAGGAAGAGCAGCACGCCAAAGGTGACGAACACGTCCGCGAAGCCGGTGACGAAGCGCAGCCGTTCGTCGTCCGCGGGCTCTTCCGGACCGGCCGCCAGCGCGGCGAGGCGTTCGGCCTGATCCTGCGTGATGATGGCGGTATCGACCCCGCGCGCTAGTATATCGCGAAACACCTCCGCCGAGGCGGTCGGAAAACCGGGCGTCATCGTTCGTCGAGGCTTTCCAGCACCAGATTGCCGTTCGTGTAGACGCAGATCTCGGCCGCGATCGCCATCGCCTTGCGGACGATCGCCTCGGCGTCGAGATCCTGGTCTTCGAGCGCGCGGGCTGCTGCCAGCGCGTAATTGCCGCCCGAGCCGATCGCCATGACGCCGTATTCGGGCTCCAGCACGTCGCCGGCCCCGGACAGCAGCAGGCTCACCTCCTTGTCGGCCACCACCATCATCGCTTCGAGGCGGCGCAGGTAGCGGTCGGTGCGCCAGTCCTTGGTGAGCTCGACGCAGGCGCGGGTGAGCTGACCGGGATATTGTTCGAGCTTGGCTTCGAGCCGCTCGAACAGCGTGAAGGCATCCGCCGTCGCGCCGGCAAAGCCGCCGATCACGGCGCCCTTGGCGAGGCGGCGCACCTTGCGGGCATTGCCCTTGACGATGGTCTGCCCGAGGCTGACCTGACCGTCACCGCCGATGACGACGCGTCCGTTCTTGCGCACCATGAGAATGGTCGTCGCGTGCATGGACGGCGTGGCGCTTGCGTCGGCGTGAGGCAAAGGAGGGGGTCCGTCTCGGCTGTGGTGACTTGCGTCAGGTAGGCGCTGGCGGCGGCGCATCCAAGACATCGTGTTTGTGGCCGGCGCACCGGCTCTCGTATAGCTCGCCCTCCGCGGACCGACACCGGCCCGTCGCAGCCGATGCGCTACGACGGGCTCTTCCCCATCGACGGACGTGAACCATGCAGATCGCCACGCCCTACCTGATGTTCCTGGGCGACGTGCCTGACCGGCTGGCGGCCAAGACCGCCTACGGCATCAGTGACTGGCGCCCCGAATGGTGCATCGGCCAGATCCGCATGCCCCACTGCGCCGCCGATCTCGGCATCCCGGATCTGACGCTGGCCGAGGCCGTCGAGAAGGGCTGCCGGACGATGGTCGTCGGCGTGGTCAATGCAGGCGGTACGCTCCCGAAGCACTGGGTCTCCGAGATCGTGGCGTCGCTGGAGGCCGGGCTCGACGTGGCGAGCGGACTGCACGTGCGCCTCGGCTCGATCCCCGAGATCGCGGAGGCCGCGCGCGCCAACGGCCGCCAGCTCCACGACGTCCGGCACAGCGACGAGACCTTCGACACCGGCAAGGGCACCAAGCGGCCGGGCCTCCGGCTGCTGACCGTCGGCACGGATTGCTCGGCCGGCAAGAAATATGCGGCCCTCGCCCTGGAGCGCGGCATGCGCGCGCGTGGCTTCGATGCGGATTTTCGGGCGACCGGACAGACCGGCGTGTTCATCTCCGGCCGCGGCGTCGCCATCGACGCGGTGGTGGCCGATTTCATCTCCGGCGCCGTCGAGTGGATCGCGCCGGCCGCTGATCCGGAGCACTGGGACCTGATCGAAGGCCAGGGTTCGCTCTTCCACCCCTCCTTCGCCGGCGTCAGCCTCGGCCTGCTGCACGGGGCACAGCCGGATGCCTTCGTGATCTGCCACGAGCCGACCCGCACGACCATGCGCGGGGTCCAGCACCCGCTGCCGTCGATCGCCGACGTGATCGCCCTGACGGTCACCTGCGGGCGGCTCACCAACCCGAAAATCCGGCCGGTCGGCATCGCCGTGAACACGCAGGCGCTGGACGAGGCCGAGGCCCGCCGCCTCCTCGACGTTCTGGCCGAGGAGCACGATCTTCCGGCGACCGACCCGGTCCGCTTCGGCGTCGAGGCCATCGTCGACCGCATCGCGGTCGAGTTCCCTGGGGAGGCCTGAGCCATGGCGCGCCGCCTCACCGTCGCCGTCGAGCGCTTCCCGATCGCCGGCGCGTTCACCATCGCCCGCGGCAGCCGAACCGAGGCCGTGGTCGTCGTCGCTACGATCGGGGACGGCGCGGTTCGCGGGCGCGGTGAGTGCGTGCCCTATGCCCGCTATGGCGAGACCGTCGAGAGCGTGAGCGCGCTGATCCAGGAGCAAGCCCAGGCCGTCGCCGACGGTGTCACGCCCCGGGACCTCTCGGAGCGGATGAAGCCGGGGGCGGCGCGCAACGCCCTCGACTGCGCTCTCTGGGACTTCGAAGCCAAGCGCACCGGCACCCCAGCCTGGCAATTGCTGGGTCTCGGCGAGCCGTCACCCGTGACGACGGCCTACACACTGAGCCTCGGCGATCCCGACTCCATGGAGGCCGCCGCCCGCAAAGCCGCGCATCGCCCGTTGCTGAAGGTCAAGCTCGGGGGGGAGGGCGATCCGGCCCGCATCGCCGCCGTCCGCCGCGGCGCACCGGATTCGCGTCTGATCGTGGATGCGAACGAGGCCTGGCGACCCGAGACCATCTTGGGCAACCTCGCGGCCTGCACGGCGGCCGGCGTCGGGCTGATCGAGCAGCCGCTGCCGGCGGGCGAGGACGCGCTCCTCGAAACCATAGACCGCACCATCCCGATCTGCGCCGACGAGAGCCTGCACGATCGCGCCGGGCTCGACGCCCTGGCCCGGCGCTACGACGCCATCAACATCAAGCTCGACAAGGCCGGCGGCCTCACCGAGGCGAGGCTGCTGGCCAAGGAGGCGCGGGCGCGCGGCCTGACGCTCATGATCGGCTGCATGGTCGGCACCTCGCTGGCCATGGCGCCGGCGATGCTGCTCGCGAGCCAAGCCGCCTATGTCGACCTCGACGGGCCGCTGCTGCTGGCCCGCGACCGCGAGCCGGGTCTGCTCTACGAGGGCAGCCTCGTGCATCCGCCGCTGCCCGAGCTTTGGGGGTAGGAGCTTGACGGCCTCGGCGCCCCGGGATGACCGCGCGACCGAGCCGGAAACGGTGACCCGATCGCATCCAGACCTCAGCGCAGGTCGCTTCCGCGCCAGTCCGGCCGGCGGTCGACCGCCATCAGGGTGTCGCGGGAGGCGGTGTCGGTCGAGAGCCGCTTCACCAGTTCCGCAGTAACGGCCTGGGTCGCGGCGGCGCGCATCTCGGTCGGCAGGGCTCCCGCCAACGCCGTGATCTGCACGCTCTGGCGCTCGGCCATCGCCGTGAGCTCTCCGGTCGGCGGGACGCTGCCGTCCCGTTGCAGCGCGAAGTAGGACAGCGCGCCGATCGCCAGGGCCGCGCGCAGGATGAACGACATGGTGCGACCTTCCGGATGCGGGGCGTCGTGCTCGGACCAGGAGCGTTTCGAGCCCCACCATCTCACTCGACGGTGAACCGCGTCCGATCTGTCCGGCGGAAAGCGCGGGCGTGGTGAACGAAGCCTTGTCCGGGTCGCATCGCCCTTCGGAAATCGGCGAAACGCGAGGCGCATGGCTGTGGACAAGTGCCGCGGCGACATCGCCCCGAGGCCTCCGCCGCTCATCATCGGCATCATGCCGACTCGATCTGATGCTTTCGCTTCATCGTCACTTAAACCGGGTCTGCGACGGTCTGCGTCAGTTGAACCGATGTGTTTGAGGGACGCGACATCCGGCCGTTGTTCACGGCCGACCGCGTTGCGCGTGGTGAGTTTGCGTATCGACACGACCCTGGCGACCCTGTTCGATGCCCGCCTCGCGGGTCTCGTGCACGACTCGGCTCTCGAAGAGCCCGGCATGCGCTTCCGGCATGAGCGGTTCCTGGTCTCGCGGCTCGCCACGGGCGCGGTGATGATGGCGGCGCTGCCGCCGTACCTGCTGTGGCGCGGCGTGCCGAGCGGCATCGAGGCCCTCGGCGTCGCCTCGCTGTTCCTGCCGGTGCTGGCCGCTGCCGTGCTGTCGCGGACCGGCATTCTCTGGATCGCTCACGCTCTGTCCTCGGCCGGTCTCACCGGCGTCGTAGTGTGCTTGGCGGCGCTGACGGGCGGTTCGAGCTCGGCCGCCGCGCTCTGGCTGGTGGCGATCCCGCTGGAGGCGCTGGTGTCCGGCTCCATCCGGGCGACCGTCGCCGCGGCGCTGATCGCTGCACTCGGTGCGCTCGCCGTCGCCTTCTCGGGACAGTTCGATCTCACCGCCCAGGCCATCGGCTGGCCGAGCGCCATCGCCATGCCGCTCTTCGCCATCACGGCGATCGGGCACATCTCGGCCCAGGCCATCGAGCACCTGCGCCGCGAGGGCGAATGGCGCGCCCGCATGCGCGACAACGAGGCCCGCGACCGTCTGCTGCTCTCGGCGATCGACGACCTCGTCACCTGGCACGACGCCAACGGCCGCGTGCTGGAGGCCAGCGCCTCCGCGGCGAAGTTCGTCGGCGTCGAGCCCGGCCGCCTGCGCGGCCTCGGCCTGCTTGACCGCGTCCACATCCACGATCGTCCGGCCCTGCTGAAGGCGATCAGCGACGTCGCGGCGAGCGGCGAGCCGGTCACCGTTCCCTTTCGTCTCCACCTCGACACGCCGAGCGCCGACGGCAGCCGCGCGATTTTCGCCGAGATGCGTGCGCATCGGATCGAGGCCGGCCTCGGCGGGGCGAACGCGGCCACCGTCGTCGCCGTCACCCGCGACGTCTCGGAGCATCACCGCCACGCGGCCGAACTCGACAAGGCCCGCGCCGATGCCGAACGGGCCGACGCCGTGAAGAGCCGCTTCCTCGCCACCGTCAGCCACGAGTTGCGCACGCCGCTCAACGCCATCATCGGCTTCTCGGAAGTGCTCGGTGGGGCGGGCGCCTGCACGCTCACCGCTGAGCGTTCCAAGGAATACGCCGACATCATCGCCAATTCGGGCCGGCATCTGCTCGGTGTCGTGAACACGCTGCTCGACATGTCGCGGATCCAGAGCGGCCATTTCGAGTTCGAGCCCGAAGCCCTCGACGTTGGCGAGCTCGTCGCCGGTTGCTGCGACCTGATGCAACTGAAGGTGGACGACGCCGGCATCCGGCTGGTGCGCGGTGTCATCCCGCACGGCAGTGCGATCAACGCCGATGCCCGTGCCTGCCGGCAGGTTCTGATCAACCTGATCTCGAACGCCGTGAAGTTCACGCCGAAGGGTGGCCGGATCGAGGTCGGCGTCAGGCGCGGAGCGAGCTATCTCGATCTCGTGGTGAGCGACACGGGAAGCGGCATCGCCGAGGCGGACCTGCCGCGCATCGGCGATCCCTTCTTCCAGGCCAATGGCGGCTACGAGCGGGCGCATGAGGGCACCGGTCTCGGCCTGTCGGTGGTGCGCGGCCTCGTCGGACTGCACGGCGGCTCGATCTCGATCGAGAGCGCCCCGGGCCGGGGAACCACCGTCTCGGTGACGCTGCCGCTCGATCCGCGCCGCAGCTCGACACCGTCCGAGCCAGCGCCGATCCGGACCGCCATCCGCGGCGCGGCGCCGGCCTCCGGCCCGGCCCCGACCGTGGTGCGCCTGCCGATCGGCCTGTTCGACGACGAGACCCTGCCGAGCCGCGAGAGCGCGATGCCGCTCAAGCGGGCCGGTTGACGACCTTGAGCCGCCGGCGATCCACCGCCGCGGCTGTCCGACCCATCGAGAGATCGCTTTGATGCGCGAGCCAACAACGCGGCGGGACCAGCGCGAGATCGTCGTCCCCCGCGACATGCGTCCCGGCAATTCGGCGGCCAAGGCCGCGCCGCACCGTGCTGCCCGCACCGTGGCGACCGGCTCCGCAGCCGGCGAGTTCCTTGCGACGGTGGCTGCCATCGGTCGCTGGACGGGCCGCGTCTGCACGACCCGACCGGGCGAGACGCTCGGCTCCGTGGCGGCCCTGGTGGCTGTCGGCTACGTCACGGTGAATGCCCTGGGCTTCCAGGCAGGTCGCCACCCGGCCCCGATCCTGCCGCAGCCGGCCGCGCAGGCTCCAGCGGCTAAGGCACCATCGGCTCCTGCTCAACCTGCACAGGCCTCCGTAGAGCCGGCAGCGAAGGACAAGCCCGAGGCGAAGCATGCGGAGAAGGCACCCGCGCGCGACGCCATCGGCGATATCCTGCGCTCGGCCGGCGACACCACGGCCTCGGTGACGCCGAAGCCCGTCGACAAGGTCGCACAGGCACAGCGCGCGTTGTCGAAGCTCGGCTACGGCGCGATCAAGGCGGACGGCATGATGGGACCGGCCACCAGGGCCGCCATCGAGAAGTTCGAGCGCGACCGAAAGCTGCCGGTGACGGGCGAGGCCTCGGGCCGCACGCTTCGGGAGCTCGCCTCCAAGGCCGGCTCGGCCAAGGGCTGAGTCTGGTCGAGGGCGTGCAACCGCGCCAGCGACGCGCTATCGCGGCTCATGCCTCGTCTCCGCGCCGATTTCTGGGTGTCCGCACATCTGCGCCGACTCGGCGTCGAGGGCATTCCTGCCGTCCAACGACGGCGCGGGTCGGCAGAGGCCGGAGCGATCTTCATCAAAGTCGACAGACTCGACGGGACTGCCGACCTCTACGGCCCGGCACCCCAGGCGCTGATCGCAGCGGATGACGGCGAGCGGCGTTTTTCTGTCATGCTGACCGGTGCGGACAGCCCCGACGTCGAGGCCCGCATCGCCAAGGAGATCCGCTTCGACGAGGACCTCTGGATCATCGAGATCGACGACCGCGACGGCCGCCACGGCCTCGAACTGGTGACGTGATCCGGGCGATTGCTTCGCGATGGGGATTTCGACTTAGCTTAGTGGCCGCGCGGGCTTAACGATACGCTTTCGAAATGGATCATTCGGACGGCGTATCAGACCGTCTGGCGTGCGCGGCTGGGCAGGATGATGTTGCGCGACGAAATCCGCTCGGCCTGCTGACGCGGCTTGGCGGTGTCGGGCGCATAATAGGGGCGGTGTTCGGCGCCCGAGCCCCGTTCCGGCAGCTTCACGTCGAGGATCGCACCGAGGAGATCGCGGGCGGCAGGGCGGGTCAGCGAGCGGAAGAGCTGCACCAGCTCGAACACCCGGTCGGCCGAGCGGGCGACGGTGCCGTTCAGCGTCAGGAAGACGTAGACAGCCTGCGCCTCGCTGAGGTCGGCCGCGCGGAGCGCCAGCGTCAGCAGGTCGTAACGCGATGACGGGTTCGGTGCCGAGCCGAGGAAGCCGTTCGGCAGGCCGAGGGCGTCGGCGAGCGCCGCCAGAAATCCTTTCACGTCGCCGCCACGCGACAGCCCGGTGAGTACCGTGCCGATGTCACGCGGGGCCTGCGGGTGAAACCGCAGGGCGGCGGTGGCGGCGATGCTGTCGTGGATCTTCTTGCGAAGCGGCACCTCCGCATGCAGCCAGAGCGGCGCGAGGTCGGCGGCCGCGATGTCGCGCCGTCCGAGCAGGGTCTCTGCGAGCTCCGTCTCGCGTCGCGCCCGGATCGTCAGGCGGTCGAGCGTCGCGCGATCGAGGCGTGCGTGCGAGTCGCGGGCAAGGGCCAGGTCGGTGACTTCGGGGTCCGGCGCGTTCCGTCGCTCGCGCTCGGCACGGGCGGCGATGGCGTGGCCGATATCGCTGCCCGAGGAAATTGCCGAGGCGACGACGGTGGGGCCGACGACGGCGGCTGCGTCGATCACGGTCTCGCAGACGGCGCCGCCCCGGGCGGCCAAGGCCGCGAGTACGGTCTGGGGCGTCTCGGGGCAGGGGGCGAGCTTCCTCGCGACGGTGAGCGCGGTCTCGTCATCCACGATCGGGATCAGCCCGGTCGCGAGCGAGGCGAAGGCGGACAGCACCGCCCGGTCGCGGATCGGCGCGGCCAGGAACAGGTCGGTCTGCACCCGCAAGATGACCGGCTTGAGGTCGAGCCCCGGATCGCGGGACAGCTCGATGAGGCCGGTCATGTCCGGCGCGTCTATGACGGATGAGGTCATGGGCTTTCGATTACGCAGAACTCGCTAAGGTCACGTTAGGCGAGTTTGCGTGAATCGAGCTTTAAGCCCGCCGAATCGAAACTGTCCCGGCAGCGCTCACGACAGGCCGCGAAGCGGCGGCGCTTCGCCGCTGCCGGTAGCCTCGCCGGATTTGAAGACGGGCAGAACCGGCGGCGTGCCGCTGTCGATCAGGTAGGCACTGCCGGCGACCGGATCGGCCTTCGGCAGCGGTGTCCAGTTCGCGCTCGCGATGCCGTCCGCCGACGCGGCGAGGGCTTTTCCGTCGTGCGAGCCGTGGCCGGGAGACGGCTGGTGTTCTTCGTCACCGTCCTCCGGGCCGCCCAGCAACTCTGGCGGGGTCTTCCAGACGAAGGCGTCGACGCGGCCCGAAACGGGCGAGACCGGCGCCCAACGCTCTGACGTCAGGCCGTCGGCGATCCAGACCGGGTCGCGCGGGGCCCGGGCAGCGCGCGACAGCCACTCGCGGGCGCGGCCGGTATCCTTGCCGTGCTCGGTCTGCTCGATCCGCGCCATCATCATGCAGGCGCGCACCGTTGGGCGGTCGGCGACGAGGGGGGCCATCACCTCGCGGGCCTTGGCGAATTCCCGCGCCTCGCTGGCGGCCTGGGCGACGGCGAGGCGGGATTCGGGATGCCAGGTCGAGAGCCGCGCCAGGGTCTCGGCACGAGCCAAGCGGTCCTGCGTCGAGTCGCCGGGGCGCAGGCCGAGATAGACCTTGGCGAGGTCGGGATGCGGTTCGGCCTTCCAGGCGGTCTGGACGACCTTCGCCGCCTTGCGCAAATCGCCCTTCCGCGCGAGCAGACGCCCGGCGATGCAGGCGGCCGGCACCAGTTCCGGCGCGAGGCTGACGGCCTTCTGTGCTTGGACCAAAGCCGTGTCCGGCTCGCCGGCCTCATGGATCTGGGCGGAGGCCGTGAGCAGGACCGCGCGCTGGCGGCGGGCGGATTGCTTGTCCAGAAGGCCGAGGGAGGCGCGGCGTTCCACGGTTTCCGTCGCTGCCGACCAGTCCCCGTCGGCGCATTGCGCTTCGAGCACGGCCTCGTTGGCCCAGGTCACGCTCGGAGCGAGACGCGCAGCTTCCATGGCGTAGGCGCGGGCGGCAGGCTCGTCTTCGCGGCGGCGGGCCTCGACGTAGAGGCCGCGCAGGCCGAGCACCCGCGTCTCCGGGTCTTCGGCCATGCTCCGGAAAGCCTTCTCGGCTGCGTCCCGATCACCGGAGATCTGAGCCGCCTGCGCCTTGAGCAGGAGCGTCAGCGGCTGCGCGCCGAGCAGGCGCTCGGCATCGCCCGCATGGCGCTTGGCCGCCAGCGGATCGCCAGACCCCACCGCGATCATGCCGCGCGAGAGCGCCGACATGCCCTTGGCCCGGCGACGTTCACGCGTCGAGCGACTAAGAAAAGACGGTAGCCCGATCACGCCGCGCACCACCGCGAGGATGAGGCCGATGACGAGGGCCGCGATCAGGATGCCGACGAGGGCGACCGCGAGGCTGACACCGATCTGATATCCGCTCCAGACGATGGTGACCGTACCGGGATGATCGGCGACCCAGACGGCGCCGTAGGCAGCGAGCGCCAGAAGGGCGAGGAAGACGAGAGCGCGCCACATTCGGTCAAGAACTCCTGGGCGTCCGGGAGCCGGATCCCGCGGGATCGTCGGCGCCGAGGCGTTGAATGGGATGTCGAGCCGGGAGCGGAGCGGCGTCCGCGTCCTCGGCCCGTGCCGTTATGCGCCGCCCCACAGCCGGGTCGGCGCTCTGGAACGCGAACGACACGCTCAGCGGCCGCCGGCCGGCGCCGACAGCGCCTTGAACGCCTCGGCCTGCAGAGACTGTGCGGCGGCGCGGGCGTCTGCGGCGGATTTCAGCCGGGCGCCGAAATCCTTGGCCTGCGCCCGGATATCCTCGGGCAGGGCGGCAAAGGCCTTGGCCGCATCGCCGAGACGACCGTGGTCCAGCGCCTCCTGAACCTTCGCCTCGGGCTCGTCGTCGGCCGTCGGCGCAGCCGAGGCCGCTCCGCCGACCGAGGTGCCGCCCGGTGCGACGCGCTTCACCTGCACCACGGATTCCGCCATGCTCATCAGCCGGTCGCCGATGCTGCCGCTCGAGGCGAGCGAGGCCGCTCGGGCCGAACGCCGGGCCGCCGCGATCTTATCGGCGATCGGCCGGAACTCATCGGCAAGCGCCGCTGCGGTCGGCGCGCCGGTATCGGCAAAGGCCGCGAGCGGTTGGAGCCCCGCGCCGTCTCCGGCATCGTTGCCGCGCAGGCTGCCGAGGGCGTCGGCAAACGGCGCACCGGTCACGAGGGCGTCCGAGATGCGGTTTGCCGCAACGACGCGCAGCGTCGCCTGCACGGTCGCCGCCTTGGCGCTGGCATCGACGGACTTGTCGAGGGCGGCGATGCGCTCGGCCTGCTCCTGCAGACGGCGATCCACCGCCTTGGCGGCTTCCTCGGCCTGGGTCTTGCTCGCCTCGGCCGTCTGGCGGCTCGCCTGCGTGACCTGCTGGACCGCCTCGGTGGCGGCCGCGACCCGCCCGTCGAGGGATTGCTGCAGCTGATCGAGGCGCTGGCCGAGCGCCTTATCGGCCGCCTCGTTCGCCTTGGCGCGGGTCTCGACGTCGCCCTGCATGGCGGCGAGCTTCGGCGCGAGGTCTTCCTCGGGGACCGCGGGTGCGCCCTGCGCCTGACCCTTGGTCTCCAACGCCTTGAGGCGCACGTCGAGATCGGCGAGCCGGACAGTCTCGTCACCGTTCTGCGTTGCCCCGAGCTTTGCCTCCGAGCCCTGCTCGCGGGCCGGCTCCTCCTGAAGGGCCGAGACGCGCTGGTCGAGGGCATCGAGCCGGGCGACGAGGTCGGTCGGTGGCGCCGGAGCGGGCGCCGATCCTTCGGCCGTCGGGGCGGCGGGGGCTCCACCGGTCTTCTGGAGCGCCTGATCGGCCTTCTCGCCCGCGGAGGATGCCGCTGCCTGAGCCTTGGTGACGGCCTCGGGAAGCGGCTTCAGCGCCGCCTCGTTGGCGGCGACACGCTTGTCCAGCGCCGCCACGGCGTCGCCTGGTGCGAGCGCAGCGATGCGTTTGTCGAGGGCGTCGAGCCGCGCCGCTTGCCCCTTCAGCGCCAGCAGGCCCGATTGGGCCAGCAGGAACAAGAGGAGCGCGCCGACCACCCCGCCGATGAGGCCCGACGCCGCGAGTGCGCCGAAACCCGGCCCCGATCTGGCGGCAGCAATGCCGGGGGCTGCCGACGCGGTCGGCTTGGCGCCGCCGGTATCCTTGCCCGGGCCCTTGCTACCGGCCGGATCGGCGCCGCGATTGGCCTTGAGGTCGAGGATCGGTCCGTCGGTCAGAGCGTCCTCGGGTTTCACCCGCGTCGCGCCCGTTGCGGCACCTCCTGACGACGCCGCGCCGGCGCCCGAACTCGGCTTCACGCCGTCCTTGGTCGCGTCAGCACCGATAGCGCTGCTCCCGGTGGCGCCGGACTTGGCGGGCGCCTCGGGCTTGGCCATGCCGGAACTTGGCGCGGGTGACGCGGGCGGGATTGCGCTGCTGCCGGTTGCTGCGGATTTCACCGGCTGCGTGGGCGAGGCGGCGGTGCCGGACGATTTCACCGGATCAGCCGAGCTGCTTTTCGGAGTCGCAGACGGAGTGGCGGAGGCCGGGCCGCTCTTACTGGAACTCGTCGACCAGACCGTATTGGGCCCGGAACTAGCGGGTTTCGTGGAGGAATCCCTGCCGGTGGCGCTGGCCGAGGTCGTGGATGGGTTCGGGATCGCGTTCTGCGCCGACGCGCCGGCTCCCCCAGAGCCTGGCTTCGCGGGTTCCACGCCGGTCGCTGGGGACTTTGCGGGTTCCGCGCTGCCGGACTTGGAAGGATCTGAAGCGGAAGCCGATGGCGTCGTCTCGGCTGGCTTGGCGCCGGCGGCGACCGTGCCGCCCGCCGCACCGGGCTTCGCCGGCTCTGCCGCCTTCGGAGCCTCGGACGGCTTCGGCGTCGCGCTCGACGGCATCGTGCTGCTGCCGGCCGCACCGGGCTTGGCCGGAGCCGCGCTCGGCGTGGCCGAAGCCGGCTTGCCGGAGGTGTCGCCCGGTCGACTTGTGGGCTTGCCGCGCTCGTCTGCCGATGAAGTCACGGGCGTGTCATCCCTTTCGTTAGGCCTGCCATCGGCGACGGCATCGTCGATGCCGCGGCCCCGGAGCCCCTATTTTCCGGCGTCGGCTTACCACCGACGGTCCCGTCCGGACGAGGACGCCCTCAGGCCGGATGCGGAAGACCGGCCAGGAGCGCTTCCTCGCTCGGCCGCGCCGCAACGAAATGGGCCACGAGACCGGCCTCGACCAGGGGTACGGCCACGTCTGCCGACAGGCAGTAATGTTCCACCATCCGAAACGCTCCGTCGAGTCCGGCGGTTTGTGCGAGCTGGAGCGTCGTCGCGGTGCTGCGACGAGAGAAATGCAGCGCTGCGGCGAGGCTGCGGTCGCGCAACGCCTCGGCGACGGCGAGAGGCAGCATATCGACCGGCCGCGCCGCATAGGCTTCCCACACGATCACCCGATAGCCGGCCGCGCCGAGGCTCGCGCCCGGCTCCGCCTTCCGATCCGCACCGGCGATGTGGAGCAGCGAGGCGCCCGTCGGCAGGCTGGCCTGGACGCGCCGTGCCAGAGCCTCCGCGTCGCCTTCCGCTGCGATCACGCGCGCAATGCCGGCGGCTCTTGCCGCGTCCGCCGTTCTTCCGCCGACGGCGAAGACCGGTACGTCTGCCGCGAGGCCGCTCCCGGCAAGCATCCCGGCGCTCTGCCCGCTCGTGATCAAAACGCCGTCGAAAGCGCCGCTGGGCCTCGGCGCCTCGGTCGCCATCACGACGAGCACGGGAGCGACGAGCGGCCGATGCCCGAGGGCCCGCAACCGTTCCGCCGTTCGCGCGGCGCCCGGTTCCGGCCGGGCCACCCAAATTCGCATGGCCCTCTCCGTCGTATTGGGCTCGCTGTTCCCTCGGATCGTTCTGCCGTAAACCCTCGAACCATCCTTTGCCATGTACACTTGGCCGGTACATTTGGCCCATCCTCGGCGGACCCGGCTCGTCGGTCGCCCAGCGAGCGGAACGCGATGAAGATCCTCGGCATCGAAACCACCTGCGACGAGACCGCCGCCGCGGTCGTGACCACCTCCGACGGGGACGGGCAGAGCGGCCGCATCCTCTCGAACGAGATCCTGAGCCAGATCGCCGAGCACGCGGCCTATGGCGGCGTGGTGCCCGAGATCGCGGCCCGCGCCCATGTCGAGGTGCTCGACCGCCTGATCGCTCGCGCCCTGGACAAGGCCGGCACCACCCTCGCCGATGTCGACGGCATCGCGGTCGCGGCCGGTCCCGGACTGATCGGCGGCGTGCTGGTCGGGCTGGTGACGGCGAAGGCGCTGGCGCTCGTCGCGCGCAAGCCGCTGCTGGCAGTGAACCACCTGGAGGCGCACGCGCTGACGCCGCGCCTCACCGACGGGCTAGCCTTCCCCTACCTGCTGCTGCTCGCCTCGGGCGGCCACACCCAGCTCGTCGCGGTGAAGGGCGTGGGCGATTACGTCCGCCTCGGCACCACCATCGACGACGCCATCGGCGAAGCCTTCGACAAGGTCGCGAAGCTGCTCGGCCTCGGCTATCCGGGCGGTCCCGAAGTCGAGCGCATGGCCGAGACCGGCAATCCCGAGCGCTTCGCCCTGCCGCGTCCGATGCTCGGCCGGCGCGAGGCCGACTTCTCCCTCTCCGGCCTCAAGACGGCTTTGCGGATCGAGGCCGAGCGCATCGCGCCGCTCGCCCGCACCGATGTCGCCGACCTCTGTGCGAGCTTCCAGGCGGCCGTAGTCGACGTGGTGGCCGATCGTGTCCGTGTGGCGCTGCGTGGCTTCGACGTCGTTGCCGGGCGCCCGACCGCGCTGGTTGCCGCCGGCGGCGTCGCAGCCAATGGTGCGATGCGCCGCGCGCTTGCGGCACAGGCTGGACAGGTCGGCCTGAGCTTCGTCGCCCCGCCAGTGGCGCTTTGTGGCGACAACGGCGCGATGATCGCGTGGGCCGGCCTGGAACGCCTCCGTGCCGGCCTCGTCGACGACCTCACCGCTCCCGCCCGCGCCCGCTGGCCCTTCGCCGCACCACCGGCCACGGCTGCCTGAGGGACCACGCTCTCCGAGACCCGCGTCGTCTTAGCGCTTCGCGGCCTCGGATCGACATGAGCCTGCGAGCAACCGCCCGGCCGACGAAAGTCACGCCGTTGACGACGGTGGCGAGAGGATCGAGGGTGCGCCCGAGATCAGGCCGGGAGGCACCATGAGCGTCGAGAACGGACGAGCCAACCGCGTCGCCGTGGTCGGCGGCGGTTCATGGGGCACCGCGCTGGCGAACGCTGCGGCCTGCGCGGGCCGGGAAGTCACGATCTGGCTGCGCGATCCCGCCAGCGCCGACCGGTTGCAGAAGACCCGCGACAACACCCGTTACCTGCCCGGCATCCCGCTGCACGATCAGGTCCGCGCCACGAGCGACGAGGTGAGTCTCGCCGGGGCCGGGACGGTGCTGGTCGTGACGCCGGCACAGACGCTTCGCGAGGTGCTGGGCCAGCTCGGGCCGCATCTCGGTGGCGCGGCCCTGGTGCTCTGCGCCAAGGGCATCGAGCGCGGTACGGATTCCTTCATGAGCGGCGTCGCCGCCGCGGTTCTGCCGGCGGCGACCGTCGCGGTCCTCTCAGGCCCGAGCTTCGCCACCGACGTCGCCCGCGGCCTGCCGACCGCCGTGACGCTCGCCTGCGCCGACGGGGCGGAGGCGGCCCGGCTCGCCGGACTCATCTCCGGGCCGGCCTTCCGGCTCTACCACACCGACGACGTGCGCGGTGTCGAGATCGGGGGCGCCGGGAAGAACGTGCTGGCCATCGCCTCGGGGATCGTCGCCGGACGCGGCCTCGGCGAAAGCGCCCGCGCCGCCCTCATCGCCCGCGCCTTCGCCGAGCTGATGCGATTCTCCAAGGCCTATGGCGGACGGCCCGAGACATTGATGGGCCTGTCCGGTCTCGGCGATCTCGTGCTGACGGCCTCCTCGCCGCAATCGCGCAACTTCGCCTTCGGCGACCGCCTCGGCCGCGGCGCCTCGCCCGAAAAGGCCTCCGGCGGCAAACTCGCCGAGGGCGCCTTCACCGCCGCAGCCCTCATCGATCTCGCCCGCGCCAAGGGCGTTGAGATGCCGGTGGCGGAGGCCGTGGCCGACGTCGTCTCGGGCGCCTCGGACGTCGACCGGGTTGTGGCGCGGCTGCTGGCACGGCCGCTGAAGGGGGAGACGGAGTGAGCGGGGCGACAGGCCCGATCCACGCCTTCCTCGCCGGCCACGGCCGCGACGGCAGCGGGCGCAGCCTGGCCGATGTCCTCGCCTTCGACGATGCCCGCATCGAGGGTGTCCACGACTTCATCCAGTGGTGTTTCCCGCTGCCCGAGGCGAGCCGCGCCGTGTCGGGCGCTCCGGTGCTGACCGGGACGGAGGCCCGCGCGATCCGCGACGATCCTCGGGCGCTGGACGGCTTGCGCGCCATGCTCGACCGGATGCGGCGGTTCTATGCGGAGACGGATGGCTGGCTTCGCCCCTACGACCACAACCATCTGCGGATCACGCGCATCCTCGCGGCCGTCCGCACGCTCGTCGGCCCATCCGACGCGGACGCCTTCCATCGGTTCGTCTGCGAGCGCAACGCGCAGGCCGGCGCCCCGATCAATGCGGACAGCCTCGCGTTCTGGCGGCGAGCGCTGCAGGGCTGACGCGCCCTCGGAGACGGTGCGGGCCGTATCAATCGGCGCCCGCCGCCAGCGCTTTCGTCCGGGCTTTCGTCAACGCGGCCAGGAGAGCGTCCCGGTCCGTCGCCGGAAAGGCTTCGCGGGCAAAGGCGGCGAAGGCGTCCGGGTAGACCAGCCAAGCCCGCTGCGTCCGCCGGATGCCATCCTTGCCGTGAGGGAGCGCGTCAGGATCGTCCTTCGCCTTCATCAGTTTGCCGTAGGCTCTGTTCAGTGCCGCATCGGCGTCGGCGAACGAGGATGTCCCGTCCGGCGATCGTCCGGCCGCGAGTTGCTGGAGCAACCCGACGAACGCGCTCTGCTGCTGCGCCTTCGCCTCGACTTGAAAGGCACCGCTGCCGCTTCCCCGCGGATCGACCTCGTTCTCGGACACGGCCTCGGCGTAGGTGTCGGCGGTGGTGCGGAGATGGGCGAAGGCGGCCTTGCGCTGCGGTGGCCAGGCCGCCGTGAGCCGCGCGACGTCCGCATCACGGCGTGCCGCTTCCAGCCGCGCGCCGTGCGACGCGCAGAGACCCATCATGTAGCCGCTGGTCAGGTCGTCGCAGATGTCGAAATCGCGGCCCGCCCAATGCTCGGCGCGGAGACGGTCGAGATGGAGTACGCGGCCGTCGATCTCGGCCGGCGCCCCGTCGATCCGGCAGGCGAGGGCGATGGCGAGGTCGAGATCGCGCGGCGCGCCGAGGCCGTTGGCGTAGATCGTCATCAGCAGGCTCCGGCCCTCGAAGGGCGAATCCGCGTCGGGCGCCTGCCGTGCCGCCTGCCTCAGGGCGCAGGCGTGCGCGGTGACGGGGTCCGCCTTGCGGCCGATGCCGTAATAGAGGGCTTCCGCGTCGCAATCCGGAGCGGCGACGGCCGCGACCTCGGGCAACCGGGCCGATTTCGCGGATCGGCATATGGCCTTGGAACGCTCGTAGCCGCTGGTGAAGGCACGGGTGTCGTCGCCCCACTCGGCAGCTATTGCAGGGGGACCGAGAGGGGCGGCTGCAATCAGCAGCGGCACGAGAAACGATCGCATGGGATGCTCCTTCCGGTGCAGCTTCCGGCCCTCATGCGCAGCGTGTAGACGATCCCGGTCTGCGAGCGGAGCCCCACCCGATGGCCTACTGGCTGTTCAAGTCCGAGCCCTCCACTTGGTCCTGGGACATGCAGGTCGAGGCCGGGGAGGGCGGCACGGAATGGACCGGCGTGCGCAACCACCTCGCCAAGAACCAGATGCAGGCGATGGCGGTCGGCGAGCGCGGCTTCTTCTACCATTCGAACGAGGGCAAGGCCGTCGTCGGCATCGTCGCGGTGGTCAAGCCCTATCACCCGGACCACACCGATGCCTCCGGCCGCTTCGGCATGGTCGACATCAAAGCCGTGAAGCCGTTGCCGAAGCCCGTCACCCTCGATGCGATCAAGGCCGAGCCGCGGCTGAAGGACATGGTGCTCGTCAACAACTCGCGCCTGTCGGTGCAGCCGGTGACGCAGGCCGAGTGGGTCGCGGTCTGCGAGATGGGCGGGTTGGCCGAGCCCTGACATCTCACGAACGTGAAACACGACCGCTTGCGTTCTGCCGGGATCCGGCGCTCGCCTTCCACCAACGACCACGGAGACGACTCGCATGGCTCCCCGCGAACCCCTGCTCGAGCCGGTGCCGATCGCCGAGCTACGCCCCACCCAGATGACCGTCGGCCTTCGCGAGGTCGCGGAGAAGCGCAAGCGCTGGCGCGAGCACGATCCCGACACGAAGGCTGCCTTCCTCGGCTCGCACATGATCCCGGTGCTGCTGGGGCCGAAGAAGCATCACTACGTCATCGACCACCACCACCTCGCCCGCGCGCTGCAGGAGGAGGGCGTAGAGCACGTGGCGGTCACGGTCGTCGCCGACCTGCACAAGCTCGACAAGGACGCGTTCTGGACGGTGGCCGACCACAAGGCCTGGGTTCACCCCTACGATGCCGACGGCGTCCGCGCCGCGTTTTCGGACATCCCGAAAAAGATCACCGACCTCGCCGACGATCCTTTCCGAAGCCTTGCGGGCGAACTGCGCCGCGCCGGCGGCTTCGCCAAGGACACCACGCCGTTCAGCGAGTTCCTCTGGGCCGATTTTTTGCGGCGGCGGATCAAGCGCAAGGCCGTCGAGAACGACTTTACGGCCGTGCTCGAAGAGGCGCTGAGCCTCGCGAAGTCGCCCGATGCAGGGTATCTGCCGGGATGGTGCGGGCCGGTTTCGAACTGACCGGACCCGAGCTCCCGCATCACGACGGAGCTCGCTACAGGCGCGCCCCCTTCCTCTCGTTCAGACTCCGAAAACCATACCGCGCCCTATCGCCCTGATCGTCCGGCCGATGTGCGCCAGCGCAGATCCAGCTCGTATGGCCAAGCCTAAACCGCAGCGCTTGGAACGAGCGAAACAGGGTCATGCGGTACAAGGTCTGTCTGGTGTTCACGCTGGTCGCGTTCGTGATCGGCGGACGCGCTCCCGGGATCCGTGAACTGCGCAATCCGGATGCGGAGCATGGCCCTGGCGCCCGCACCGCGATCGCCTTGAAACGCGGCGTGGGCTGAGGCGAACCTTCCCCTCGGCTTTTGCCGCCGGCGGAACTAAGCCTCTGTTCCATGCAATGGACCGACGACGGTCTCGTGCTCGGCCTGCGCAAGCACGGTGAGACGGGCGTCATCCTCGAACTCATGACGGCAGGGCACGGGCGCCATCTCGGCCTCGTGCATGGCGGCCGGTCGCGCCGGATGCAGCCGATGCTCCAGCCCGGCAACACGCTCCATGCCACGTGGCGGGCGCGGATCGACGAGTCGCTCGGCTCCTATACGGTGGAGCCGACGCGCCTCGTCGCCTCCCGGCTGATGGGGTCGGCCCTGGCGCTCTACGGCATCGGCCATCTGGCGGCGCTGCTGCGGCTTTTGCCCGAGCGCGATCCGCATGTGGGGCTCTACGATGCGGCGCAGGTGCTGGTGGAGCATCTCGGCGACCGCCGTATTGCGCCGGCGCTGATGGTGCGGTTCGAACTCGCGATATTGGCCGAACTCGGCTTCGGCCTCGATCTCAGCGCCTGCGCGGCATCCGGCGGCAACGACCAATTGATCTACGTCTCGCCGAAGAGCGGACGGGCCGTCAGCGCCTCGGCCGGCGAGCCCTATCGCGACAGGCTCCTGACGCTGCCGGCTTTCCTGCGCGACCGCTCTGGCGTACCGGACGAACGGGACGTCGCGGACGGGTTCGGCTTGACCGGCTACTTCCTCAACCAGCACATCTGGGAGCCACGCGGTTTGCGGTCCCCGGAGGAGCGTGCGCGATTCGTCGCCGCCGGTATCGAGCCAACGGCTTGATGTTCGTGTTATGTTCCACGTGAAACATCGATTGGGGTCAAGGGATGGGCGAGGCTTTCGAGCCGCCGAGCGATGACGGCATCCAGAGCGTCGAGCTGAAATCGGCGCTGGAGGACCGCTACTACGCCTATGCGCTCTCCACGATCATGCACCGGGCGCTGCCCGATGCCCGCGACGGGCTGAAGCCGGTCCACCGACGCATCCTCTACGGCATGCGGCTACTGAGGCTCGACCCGAATACGGCCTTCAAGAAGTGCGCAAAGATCGTCGGCGACGTGATGGGCGATTTCCATCCGCACGGCGATCAGGCGATCTACGACGCCCTGGTGCGGCTTAGCCAGGACTTCGCCCAGCGCTATCCGCTGGTCGACGGGCAGGGCAATTTCGGGAACATCGACGGTGATGGGCCGGCCGCCTACCGCTACACCGAGGCGCGGCTCACCGAAGTCGCCCGCCTGCTGCTCGACGGGATCGACGAGGACACCGTCGATTTCCGTGCGTCCTACAACGGCGAGAAGGACGAGCCGGTCGTGCTGCCGGCGGCCTTCCCGAACCTCTTGGCCAACGGTTCGCAGGGCATCGCCGTCGGCATGGCGACCTCGATCCCGTCGCACAACGCGGCCGAGCTCTGCGACGCCGCGCTCTACCTGATCCAGAATCGGGAAGCCTCTTCGGAGCAGCTCTGCACCTTCGTGCAGGGACCGGACTTCCCCACGGGCGGCATCCTCATCGACAGCCGGGAATCGATCCGGGAAGCCTACCGCACCGGGCGCGGCGGTTTTCGCGTGCGGGCGCGCTGGGCGAAGGAAGACCTCGGCCGGGGAACCTGGACCATCGTCGTCACCGAGATCCCCTACGGCATCCCGAAGTCGCGGCTGATCGAGAAGATGGCCGAGCTGCTGCAGGAGAAGAAGCTGCCGCTGCTCGCCGACGTGCGCGACGAATCGGCGGAGGACGTCCGTGTCGTCCTGGAGCCGCGCTCGCGCAGCGTCGACCCGGTGCTGCTGATGGAATCTTTGTTCCGCATCACCGAGCTCGAAGCGCGCATCCCGCTGAACCTCAACGTTCTCGTCGGCGGCCTCGTGCCCCGCGTGATCGGGCTGGCCGAGTGCTTGCGCGAATGGGTCGACCATCGCCGCGTCGTGCTGCAGCGCCGCTCGCGCCACCGCCTCGGCCAGATCGAGCGGCGCCTGGAGATCCTCGGCGGCCTGCTCATCGTCTATCTCGACCTCGACGAGGTCATCCGCATCATCCGGGAGGAGGACGAGCCGCGACCGGCCCTGCAGAAGCGCTTCGAACTCACCGAACTCCAGGCCAACGCGATCCTCGACACCCGCCTGCGCTCGTTGCGCAAGCTCGAAGAGATGGAGCTGAAGCGCGAGTTCGAGGGACTGACGAAGGAGAAGGAGGGGATCGAGGAGCTGCTCGGCTCCGAAAAGCTCCAGTGGAGCGATATCACCAAGCAGATCCGCGCGGTGAAGAAGGCCTTTGGCCCCGAGACCAAGCTCGGCAAGCGGCGCACGACCCTCGAAAACCCGCCCGATACCGCCGGCATCGACTTCAGCCAGGTGATGGTCGAGCGCGAGCCGGTCACCGTCATCGTCTCGCAGAAGGGCTGGATCCGCGCGCTGAAGGGTCACGTCGCCGATCTGTCGAGCGTCGCCTTCAAGGGCGACGACAGCCTGAAGGTCAGTTTTCAGGCCGAGACGACATCGAAAGTCCTGGTGCTGACCTCGAACGGCAAGGTCTTCACGCTTGAAGCCTCGAAGTTGCCGGGCGGACGCGGCTTCGGCGATCCGATCCGGCTGATGGTCGACCTCGACGACGGCACCGAGATCGTCGCAGCGTTGCCCTACAAGCCGGAAAGCCGGCTGCTCATCGCCGGCAGCGACGGCCGCGGCTTCGTCGCGCCGGCCGACGCACTCGTCGCCAACACCCGTAAGGGCAAGGGCATTCTCGGCCTCGACGACGATGCCAAGGCGGCGTTCCTGGTCCAGGCCGAGGGCGACCACGTCGCGGTGTGCAACACCGAGAAGCTGATGCTGGTGTTTCCGATCAGCGAACTCGCCGAACTCTCGCGCGGCAAGGGCGTGCGCCTGCAACGCTGCCGCCAGAGCGTCCTCAGCGACGGCTGCGTCTTTTCCCTCGCGGAGGGCCTACCCTGGCGCGACGCCACCGGTGCGACGCGGCTCGCCAACGCGCAGGTGCTGGAGAAGTGGCTCGGCCACCGCGCCGAGGTCGGCACGCTGATGACGCGCAGTTTTCCGCGGTTCGATCGGTTCGGGAAGTAGGCGAGCGGCCCGGCGGCCCTAACCTCGCAACCCCCGGATCTCACCAAAGTCGTGTGGCACGATCACCGGCGGTGTCCGCCGGGCGTCGGAGCCGGCGTCCGGCCACATGGGCCGAAACGAGGGCGTCAGCGGCGGCGGAACTGCTGGCCGCGCTGGGGCGGACGCGGACCGGACGCGCGCTCGTCCTTGTGACGGAACACGAGGCGACCTTTCTCGAGATCGTAGGGAGACATCTCGACGGTGACGCGGTCGCCGGCCAGGGTCTTGATGCGGTTCTTCTTCATCTTGCCCGCCGTGTAGGCCACGATCTCGTGTCCCTGGTCGAGCTGTACGCGGTACCGCGCGTCCGGGAGGATCTCGATCACGAGACCGTCGAACTGCATCAATTCTTCTTTCGCCATGCACCCTGTCTCCGGCCGGAACGCCATCACGGGGCGCGTCGGCTACCTCAAGTCGATCATTGTCGAGCAAAACGCCGTGCCGTGCGGGTCCGATCCGTGGAGGCGCAACCGGGTCGAGCGATCCGCTGATCTAATATTCGTGCATCCTGCGCGCAACCATGCACAGGGGATGCGCAACGACTTATCGACCGTGAAGCGGCAAAACCGACGGCCAATGCGCATCAGGCCGGCGTCTTAGGGCGCAACCACGTTGCCGGCATAGTCGATGCGGCCGTCCGGCGTCCTGCGCCAGACGACGAGACCGAAGGGCGGCTTCGCGAGATCGCCCCTGGTGTCGAAAGCAACCTCGCCGATCAGCGTGCGCAGGGGCTTGCCGGAATGGAGGCTGTCGGCGACGCGGCGTGCCTCCGTCGATTTCGCCGCTTCGATCCCGCCCTTCAGCACCTCGACGGCCGCGTAGGTGCGAGCCGCGAACGCCTCGGCCTCCGGCGATCGGAGCGGGGCCGCCTTGCGGTCCTTGCTGTCGGGGAGCTTTCGAGGCTCCGCCGCGAGCGTCATCACCGTGTTCTCGGCACCGAGACCGGCCAGCCTCTCGAAATCCTTGTCGAGGATGCCGTCGCTGCCGACGAACTGGCCGGTAAAGCCGGCATCTCCCAGCGCCCGCACGAGCAGTGCCGCCTCGGTGGCGAGGCCGCCGAAATAGACCGCGTCGATCCTCAAGGCTCTCATCCGTGCCACGAGGCCGGAAAAATCCTTGTCGCCCCGGGTGATGCCCTCGAACAACGCCTCTCGCCCTCCGCGCTCCTTCAGTGCGCGGGCGGCTTCGTCCGCGAGGCCGCGGCCGAAGCTGGTCTTGTCGTTGATCAGGGCGACGGGCTTGCCGGGAAATCGCTCCGCCAGCCAGGCTCCGGCAAGCTGCCCCTGCTGCGCATCGTTGCCGCAGAACCGAAACAGGTTCCAGGCGCCGCGCGCCGTCAGCGGGGCCCAGGTCGCCCCCGGCGTCACGGTGAGGATGCCGGCCTCTTCGTAGATCGGCAGCGCGGCTGCACTGGCGCCGGAATTCAGATGGCCGACCACGAGCGTCACGCCATCCGCGGCGAATTTGCTCGCGACGGCCATGCCCTGTTTTGGATCGCCGGCATCGTCCTGGACGACCAGCTGCAGCTTCTGTCCGCTGACGCCGCCCGCCCGGTTGATGTCGGCGACGGCCTGTTCGGCCCCAGCCTGCATCCCCTGGCCGAAACCGGCATCCGGCCCGGTCAGCGGCGCCGCGAGACCGATCTTCAGGGGTGGGGGTGCCGCGAGCACGAAGGGCGTCGACAGCAGAAGGCCCAAGGCCGCGAGCGCAAGAGGCCGCTTCGTCATCGTCCGGCCTCCCGATCGGCCTGCACTGATCTTGGCATCGTGATAGCGCCTGCCTGCTGAGCCCGGAAGCATCGTTCGTTGCCGCATTGCGAAACGTCGCCGGCCGCCTACCTCAACGGGATGTGTCGCTGCATCGCGGATCGGTGCCCGACGGAGGGAACACCCGAACGATGCTCGCGACCGACCAGACCATCCTTCGCGAGGCCGAGACGTGGCGGCGCGCCGGGCGCAGCGTCGCCCTAGCCACCGTGATCGAGACCTGGGGCTCGGCCCCGCGCCCCGTCGGTAGCCATCTCGTGATCGAGCGCGACGGCAACTTTCTGGGCTCGGTCTCGGGCGGCTGCGTCGAGGGCGACGTCATCGCCGAGAGCCTCGACGTGATCGAGGACGGTCGTGCGCGCGTCCTCGAATTCGGCGTCGCCGACGAGACCGCTTGGCGGGCCGGGCTCTCCTGCGGCGGGCGCATCCGCGTCTACGTCGAGCGGATCGACTGAGTTTTTGCGATGAAGCTCGACAACCTCGCCGCCCTCAACGCCGAGCGTGACGCCCGCCGCCCCGCGATCCTCGTCACCGATACCGCGGATGGTAGTCAGCGCCTCGTCCGCGAGGCCGAATTCGCCGCCGACCCCCTGGCGGAGGTGTTTCGCGAGCGTCTGCTGAGCGGCAACAGCGGGCTCGTCGAAATCGACGGCCGTTCGCTTTTCCTCACGGTGCAGGTGCCGCCGGTGCGCCTCCTGGTGATCGGCGCGGTCCACATCTCGCAGGCGCTCTGCCCGATGGCAGAGGCGCTCGAACTCGATGTGACCGTGATCGACCCCCGCACCGCCTTCGCCACGCCCGAGCGGTTCCCCGACGTAGCGTTGCTGGCGGAATGGCCCGACGACGCCTTCGCACGGATCGGCACGCTCGACCGCTACACGGCGCTGGCCGCACTGACGCACGACCCCAAGATCGACGACCCGTCGCTGATCGCGGCACTGAACGCGGACTGCTTCTATGTCGGCGCGCTGGGCTCCCGGAAGTCGCATGCGAGGCGGCTCGAACGCCTGGGGGAGGCGGGGTTGAGCCCCGAAGCCACCGCGCGCATCCACGGCCCGATCGGCCTCGACATCGGGGCGATCACGCCCGCAGAGATCGCCGTCTCCATCCTTGCCGAGGTGGTGGCGACGTTGCGCCGCGACCGCATCAAGGGCCGAACCGCCGGCAAGCCGGCGGATTGCCTGCGCCACGATCTCGATGCCTGAGCCGCGCATCGGCGCGGTGATCCTCGCCGCCGGCCGCGGCACCCGCTTCGGGCCGGAGCCCAAGCTGCTGGCGATGCTCCACGGTGAGCCGTTGATCAGACATGTGGCGAGGGCGGCTCTGGCCTCCTCGGCGAGGCCCGTGGTCGTCGTGCTCGGCGCGCATTCGGATGCCGTCGGCGCGGCGCTCGCCGGGCTCGACCTGCGCCTCGTCGACAACCCGGATTCCGCAGTCGGACTTTCGACGTCGCTGCGCGCGGGCCTCGCGGCGATGCCGGACGCGATCGACGCCGTCGTGGTCCTTCTCGGCGACATGCCGCGGATCACCGCCGCGCATCTCGACGGGCTCATCGCGGTCTATCGGGCTGCCGAGCCACGTCCGAGCGCCGTCGTTCCGGTGACCGGCGGCCGGCGCGGCAATCCCGTTCTGCTCGACCTCGACAAGCTCAAAGAAGTACTCGAGAATCTCAGCGGGGATACGGGCGCCGGGCCGCTGCTCGCTGGCCGCGGCGACGTCATCGAGGTGGAAATGGACGATGCGGTGGCCTTCGACGTCGACACGCCTGCAGCTCTCGCAGGCGGATAGATCGCTCTCCGTCATTGCGAGCATAGCGAAGCAATCCAGGGCAGCATCTTCAACGTTGGGGAATGCGGCCCTGGATTGCTTCGCTGCGCTCGCAATGACGGAGTATCGGCCTAAACGTCGGTATCAATTCACCCTTTGGTCCGCCTGGCATCCCCCCGGCAGCGATCCGAGCAGTAGCGAACCTCCTCCCACACCCGCTCCCACTTCTTCCGCCATGCGAACGGCCGCCCGCATTGCGCACAGATCTTTTGGGGCAGGTCGGCCTTGCTCCGCATCCGGGCCATCGCTCAGCGCCCGACCTTGCCGGCTTCGGAGAGCGGGATCGGGCTCCAGCGGTCGAGTTGCACGTAGCCGTCGCGGGCAGCGATGATCGTGTGGCGGCGGTAGCGATGGACGATCGCGCCGGGCGTGTGACGATGCGCCTCGGTCCACCCCTCGGCTGAGGCGACGTAGACGCGGGCATCGCCGAGCCGGGCGATGGTCTCGATGGCGCCGAAGGCCCGGACGCGGCGGAGCACGTCCGCGACGTCCTGGCGGAAATCGAGGGTGCGGTCGGCATCCGTCACCCGCGGCCAATAGGAGCCGTCGCCCTGCGGCTCGGGGCTGCGCCAGCGGCCGGCGATATCCTTCGCGATCGGCCCCGAAGCCAGCCGCTGCGCGGCCATGCGGCATTTGCTCAGCAGAGTCTCGTGGGTCTCGGTGGGATCGACCGAAAAGATGTCCTGGGCGAGGATGTCGCCGCTGTCGAACCCGTCTTCGGCCAGCACGTGGGCGGTGACGCCCCAGCTCTCGTAGGATTCGTCGATCGCCTTGAAGAGCGGATATGGCCCGCGCCCCGTCGGGAGGGGCGAGGGGTGGAAGTTAACGGCATGGCGCAGCCGGCCCTGCCAGCCCGTCACCCGCCAGGGATAGCCGGCGACGACCAACGCCCAGTCGCGGCCATGGGCCTGATGGAGCGCGCCGATGTCCTCGGGCTTCAGCCGCGAGAGCTGGATCGGGATGCGCCGTGCGCGCGCCTGGGCGACCACGGCCTCGTTGAAATCGTAGATGCCGTCGCAGGGCCGCGTGAACAGCTTGATCGGCTCCCAGCCGGCCTCGACCAGCCCGTCGAACACGCTTCCAAGGAAGTCGATACCGGCAAACGCGAACTTCATCTGGGTTCCTGTCGTGCCGGCTGCGACGTTACGTGCCCGGGATCGTACCGACCGGGCAGCTCCCCCGCGAAACGCTCCGCCTTAGCTAGTCGGCTGGGACGCGTGTTGGAGTCCCGCATGGAGCAGTAGCGATGGAACGGGTCGTCATCTACGGCGGAACCGGCGGCATCGGCCTCGCCACGGCCCGTCGGTTGCGGGAACGCGGACATCCGCTCCACCTCGTCGCCCGCGATCCCGCACGGCTCGAAACGGCGGCGGCGAAACTCGGCGAGACCGGCTTCACCGCAGGCGACGTCACCGACCCGGACCTGTTCGCGCGGGTCGCTGAAGAAGCCGGCGATCGGCTCGGCGGCCTCGTCTACGCGGTCGGCACCATCAACCTCGCGCCGCTGCCGAAGGTCACGGCCGAAACGACGATCGACGATTTCCGTATCAACGCGCTCGGGGCCTTCCTCGCCGTCCAATCCGCGGTGCGGGCGCTGAAGGCCGGGGCCGGCGAGGCCGGCGCGGGCGTCGTGCTGTTCTCCACCGTTGCAGTCGCACAGGGCTTTGCCCATCACGCCTCGGTTGCCATGGCGAAGGGCGCGGTCGAAGGGCTCGCCCTCTCGCTCGCGGCGGAGCTGGCGCCGAAGATCCGCGTCAACGTGGTCGCCCCCTCGCTGACGCGAACCCCACTGGCGGAGGGCATCACCCGCAACGAGACGCTCGCCACCGGCATCGCCGCGATGCACGCCCTGCAGCGTCTCGGGACGGCGGAGGACGTCGCGGCGCTGGCGAGCTTCCTCGTGAGCACGGAGGCCGCCTACATCACCGGACAGATCATCGGCGTCGACGGCGGCCGCTCGCGGCTGCGCACCAAGGGCTGAGCCGGGTGAGGACGCTGCGCTTCGTGCTGGGCGACCAGCTTCATCGCCGAATCTCGTCGCTCACCGATCTCGATCCCGACACCGACGTCGTCCTCATGGTCGAGGTGCGCGACGAGGCGACCTATGTCCGCCACCACCAGCAGAAGATCGTTTTTCTGTTCTCGGCCATGCGGCACTTCGCGGCCGAACTGGAGGCCGAGGGCGTCGCGGTCGACTACGTGCGGCTCGACGACGCGAAGAACACCGGCTCGTTCACCGGCGAGCTGAAGCGCGCGGTCGAACGGCACGCCTGCGAAAAGATCGTCGTGACCGAGCCCGGCGAGTGGCGCGTCTGGGAGATGATGCAGGACTGGCGCGAGGATCTGGCGCCGCCCGTCGAGATCCGCGATGACAACCGCTTCCTGTGCTCGCGCGCCGCCTTCGAGGCCTGGGCCGGCGACCGGAAGGCTTTGCGGATGGAGACCTTCTACCGCGAGATGCGCCGCCGCACCGGCTGGCTCATGGACGGACAGGAGCCGGAGGGCGGGCAGTGGAACTACGATTCCGAGAACCGCAAGCGCCTGCCGAAGGACCTCGATCCGCCGGAGCGCAGCGGTTTCCCGCCGGATGCGATCACGCTGGACTGCATCGCCCTGGTCGCGAAAAATTTCGGCGACCATTTCGGTACGCTCGAAGGGTTCCGTTGGCCGGTGACGCGCAAGGATGCGCTATCGGCGCTCCGGCACTTCATTGCGGCCTGCCTTCCCACCTTCGGCGACTACCAGGATGCGATGCGCCAGGGCGCGCCGTTCCTCTACCACGCGCTGATCTCGCCGCCGCTCAATGCCGGGCTGCTGACCGCCGAGGAGGTCTGCCGGGCGGCCGAGCGCGCGTTTCGCGATGGCAAAGCGCCCCTGCATTGCGTGGAGGGTTTCATCCGCCAGATTCTCGGTTGGCGGGAATACGTGCGCGGCCTCTACTGGACCCGGATGCCGGGTTACGCCGAGTCCAACGCCCTCGGGGCCGGGCGCGACCTGCCCTGGTTCTACTGGTCGGCCGAGACCCGGATGAACTGCCTGCACCAGTGCATCTCGGAGACGCGCGACCACGCCTACGCCCACCACATCCAGCGCCTGATGGTGCTCGGCAACTTCGCGCTGCTCGCGGGAATCGAACCGCGGCAGGTCGAGGAATGGTATCTGATCGTCTTCGCCGACGCCTACGAATGGGTCGAACTACCCAACGTGCATGGCATGGTGCTGTGGGCCGACGGTGGCGTGATGGGCTCGAAGCCCTATGCGGCTTCGGGCGCCTATATCGACCGTATGTCGGATTATTGCGGCTCCTGCGCCTACGACGTGAAAGCCAAGGCCGGCGAAAAGGCCTGCCCGTTCAACTACCTCTATTGGGATTTCCTGATCCGCAACGCCGACCGCCTCGACAAGAACCCGCGCATGGCGATGCCCTATCGGACGCTCGGTCGCATGAGCGAGGAGCGCCGCGCCGGAGTCACCGCGGATGCGGAACGGTTCCTCGCCGCCTTGACGTCCACTCCGAACGGCACCGACGTGGTCAGAGTGGAACCCAGCCCGCCACGGCGAGGTAAGGGCCAAGCCGCCGCGTCTCGCTCTCGTAGGAGCAGCCGGCCGACAGGCGAAACCTGAAGGCGCCGAAGCCGAAATCGGTGGCGTGCAGGCCGAGGTTGAAGCGGCCGTAGCCGGTGCGGTCGGCATAGGCCGCGGCTTCCGGTCCGAGATAGGCGCCGAACAGCCGATAACCCGCCGAGACGCGGCCATAGGCGTCCCAGCGTGCCGAGCCCAGGACGACGGTGACCGTAGTCAGCGTGTTCTCGCTCGGCCGAGCCCAGAGTTCGCCCTGGAGCCGTGCGCCGAAGCGTGTCTCGGCGACACCGAAGCCCCCGTTCCCCGTCAGGGTCTCGACCGATGCCTCCGGCCCCGCGAACAGGCCGAGCACGCCCCAATCGAAGAAGAACTGATAACCGCCGAGCAGGGCCGCGAGCCCTGTGATGCGCACCAGCGTCGGGAGCGTCCCGTTCACCAAAGCCGGCGCCTGCTCACGCCGCGCGCCTGCGCCGACCATTCCGAGGATCGCAAAGCCCTCGCGGTCGACGCGCTCGGGCGCAGCCTTGAAGCCGCCGCCGGCGAAGACCGAAGTCCCCGTATCCATGCTCCCGAACAGGACCGTGCTGACGGCGTCATCCTTGGCAAAAGCGGGCGACGCAAGACAGCAAAGGCTCGACGCGCCGATGCCGGCAAGACAGCGGGTCATCCCTCTCGTTAGATCGCTCGCCACGCGGACATTGCTCCCGACGGAACGTTAGTCGATCTAATTCGGAACGGCAGATAAAGCCGATACTTTTGTTGTCGGTCTCGGCCTAGTATAGTGGATTGCTGTAAATATGGCACATATCGAACGGAGACAAAACCCTAGATTACTGAAGAAATTGAATTAGCAACCCAAAGACTTGTCCCGTGTGAGATCGGGTTCTGCAGTGATCCAGGAGTCGCGACCGAAGCGATCGTATCTGTCATCGATAGCATGCTCCCCCGCCATCCCAGCTTCGCCTTCATGGACTCGGAATAACGGCTTGGTTGTCGCAAGCCGAAATGATCGGCGTCCTGGTTGCACGTCGCAAACCCGCGTTCCGGCCCCTGCGGCCCAGGCCCGTTCGCTTGGCGGAATCGTCGGGGTAGGCTAGAGCCCCGCCGGAAACGCAAAGCTCAGGGCCGAGCCCTCTTGTCCTCCGGCGCACGAACCTCCGACGTCCTGACTGTGCTCGCGAGCCAGGAGGGGGAACGGCTCTCGGTCGGCGACATCGTTGCCGTATTGCAGGACCGTGCCTTCGCGTTGCTCGTGGTCCTGCTCGGGCTCCCCAATTGCCTGCCGATGCCGCCGCCGATCCCGCTGGTCTGCGGCCTGCTGCTGCTGCTCGTCGCGGTGCAGATCACGGCCGGCATGGCGGCGCCCTGGCTTCCGAGAAGGATCCTCAATGCCTCGATCGCGCGTGCGACCGTCGAGAAGGCGGTGACGCGTGCCGTGCCGCTGCTGCGCCGGTTGGAGCGCTGGTCTCAGCCGCGCATGAGCGTGTTCGACACGGCGCTCGGCATGCGGGGCATGGGGGTGACGCTGCTTGCCCTGTCACTCGCGCTGATCGTGGCACCGCCGTTCTTCGGGCAGATCCCGTTGGGGCTTGCGATCTCGCTGATCGGCCTCGGACTGGTGGAGCGGGACGGGATCGTGGTGTTGATCGGGCTGGTCTTCGGCGGCATCGGCGTCGGCATCTCGATCGGCTTCGTCTACACCCTGTTCGCGAGCATCATGAGCGCGTTGGCCTGGGCGTCCGGCTACATTCCAGGGCTCGCCCACCTGATGAACTGAACGCGATGCATCTCGAGCACCTGCCCGACGAGCCGGCCGCCCCGACGATCGACTTCGACGCCTTCCTGGCCGTCGATATCCGCATCGGCACCGTGGTCGCGGCGGAGCCGTTTCCCGAGGCGCGGAATCCGGCCTTCAAGCTCACCATCGATTTCGGGCCTGCGATCGGCCGAAAGCGCTCCAGCGCGCAGATCACCGACCACTACCCGCTTGAGGATCTCGTCGGGCGGCAGGTCGCGGCGGTGATGAACTTTCCGCCCCGACAGATCGGCAAGTTCATGTCCGAAGTGCTGACCGTGGGCTTTGCCGACGCGGCCGGTGCCGTCGTCCTGTTCCGGCCCGACAGGACGGTCCCGGACGGAAGCCGGCTGTTCTGATCAGGCTTCGAGATGCCGCCGGCGGACGAGGCGCTGGAGCATGCCACCCCGCGGTCCGACGAGCATCGAGAGGATGTAGAGCGCGCCCGCTGCGAGCACGATCGCCGGCCCGGTCGGAAGCCGGATTTCCGCGTTGTAGGAGACAGTCAGCCCGATCGCGCTCGCGAGTACCGAGACCAGCATCGAGACCGGGATCAACCCCGAGAGGTCGCTCGCCCAGAACCGCGCGGTAATGGCCGGCAGCAGCATCAGGCCCACTGCGAGCAGCGTGCCGAGGGCCTGGAAGCCGCCGACGAGGTTCATCACCACGAGGGCGAGGAAAGCGTAGTGGACCGGCCCTCCGGCCCGGCTGACGGTGCGGAGGTAGAGCGGGTCGACGCACTCCATCACCAGGGGGCGGTAGAGCAGGGCGAGGGCGACGAGCGTCACCGTGGAGACGCCGCCCATCAGCCAGAGGGCCGGGTCGTCCAGCGCCAGCACGCTGCCGAACAGGATGTGCAGGAGGTCGACCTGCGATCCCCGCAACGAGACCAGGAACACGCCGCCGGCCAGCGCGATCAGGTAGAAGGCGGCGAGGCTCGCATCCTCCTTCAGCATGGTCGAGCGGGTCACGAATCCGGCGAGCAGCGCCACTGCGAGGCCGGCGACGAGGCCGCCCAGGGTCATGGCCGGCAGTGACAATCCGGCGACGAGGAAGCCGGCGGCCGCACCCGGCAGGATGGCATGGCTCATGGCCTCGCTCATCAGGCTCATGCGGCGCAGCATCAGGAATACGCCGAGGGGCGGCGCTGAGAGCGACAACGCCAGACACCCGACGAGGGCGCGGCGCATGAAGCCGAATTCGTAGGGGCCGACGAGGCCGGTGACGAGGGCGTCGATCACTCCGCCGCCTCGCGGTTCACGCGATGCTGCCCCGGATGATGATGGTCATGATGGTCGCCATGCGCGGCGTGATCGTGATGGCCGTGGTCGTCGTGATCGCGCCGGCAGATCGCGGCGGTTTCGTCCCAGGCCTCGGACAGGTGGCGCGCGCGCTCGAGATTGTGCGGCGTCAGCACGGCCGCGGTCGGCCCCCAGGCGATCGGCTCACGGGCGAGCAGCAGCGTCGTCGAGAAGTGCGCGCGCACCTGCGCGAGGTCGTGCAACGCCGCAATTACGGTTCGGCCCTGGCCGTGCCAACCGCGGATCAGAGCCAGAAGGTCGCCGACGGTGCGGGCGTCGATGCCGGTGAAAGGCTCGTCGAGCAGGATCACCGAAGCATCCTGCACGATCAGGCGAGCGAACAGCGCGCGCTGGAACTGCCCGCCCGAAAGCGTGCCGATCGGCCGCCCCTCGAAACCCGAGAGCCCGACGGCCGCGAGCGCCGCCTCACACGTGGCTCGACCGCGATACAGGCTGCTCCAGGCGCCGAGGCGCCGCCACAGGCCCATGGCGACGAGGTCGAGCACGGAGAGCGGAAAGTCTCGGTCGATCTCGGCGGCCTGCGGCAGGTAGGCGATGGCGCCGTCCGATGTGCCGCGCTCGATCCGACCGCCGAGTACCCGGACCTCGCCGACGAGCCCTTTCAGCAGGGTCGACTTGCCCGCGCCGTTGGGGCCGACCAGCGCGAGGAGATCGCCCGGCGCGATAGTGCCGTCGAGATGGTGGATCGCCGGATGCCGGTCGTAGCCGAGCGTCAGGCCACGGATACGGATGCCGCCGCTCATGCGCCCGCCCAAAAAATCGCGGCCCAGAGCACCGCCGAGAGCGCGAACGCCGCAACCAGCCGCACGCCGATCCCGGCGCGGAACAGCGAACCGGCTGAATCGCGGACGGTCTCGGCGGACGGGCGGTCGGGGCGACGGGTCATGGGCATCCCGGTCGAAGACCGTCCGGCTGGAATGGGTGTGGGCGGTGTCGCGGGAGGCCCGGTCGTCGTTGCCGGAACGGGGCCGAGCGCCTACTCTCAGGTGCGGCTGATACACTGTAACAGTGCCGGGTTTCAATTGGCCGGAGGAGGCGAAGGATCGCCAGCATGCACGACCACGCCGCCGAGCATTCGGGTTCCGCCTGCGGGCATGCCGACCACGAGAGCGTGCTCGACCGGGCCGAGCGTCTTTGTCGCGAGCGCGACCTCCAGTTCACGCGCCTGCGCCGCGACGTGCTCGGCGCTGTCGCCGGCCAGGCCAGGCCCATGGGCGCCTACGACATCGCCGAGCGTTTGAGCGGTTCTGGCAAGCGCGTCGCCGCCGTCTCGGTCTATCGCGCCCTCGATTTTTTGACCGAACACGGCCTCGTCCACCGCATCGCCAGCCGTAACGCCTTCGTCTCCTGCGGCCACGACCACGGGGAGCGCGACGGCCTGCTCTTCCTGATTTGCCGGAGTTGCGGTGGCATCGACGAAATGACCTCGCCGGCGATCGAGAGCCAGCTCGGCCGTGCCGTGGCGGAGGCGGGTTTCACGCCGACGAGCCGGATCATCGAAGTCGAGGGCGAGTGCGGCGCCTGCCGGGAGCGGGGTGGTCCGCCGGGGCATTGAGGGGCGCTCCGGTCTTCGATCCGCCATCGTCGCGATCGGGGACATGGATTGCTTCGCTGCGCCCGCAGCGATGGAAGTGGGCTGCCGAGATCTCCGACCTTAACCCTCCCGTCCTATGATCACAGGATCCTTGCCCTCGGACGGCTCTTGTCCCGCCCGCTCGGACCGCAGTTCGCGCTCGGCCATCAGCCAGAACGAGATCTCACAGCCCTCGGGGCGGTGGTTGCGATCCCAGAGCTCGTAGGCGCGGGCACGAATGTCGGCGTAGGAGATGGGCGGCTCGGAGGGCATGGTGTCGCTCGTGAAGCTGGGCAGACGGGTCAGCAGGTGGCGGCGAGGCCCGTGCCGTTCACCACCGACATGGTGACGCGGTCGGCGCCGAGTTCGTGAGGGTCGATGCCGAGCAGCACCGCGATCTGCTCGCGCGCCCGCCAGACCCTGCTCTTCACCGTGCCGATCTTGCAGGCCATCACCACGGCGGCCTCCTCATAGGACAAGTTCTCGATGGCGACGAGCACGAGCGCCTGACGCATGACCTCGGGAAGCTTGGCCAGAGCGATCGCCATGTCCTGCAGGTCGAGGCGGCCGGGCTGCTCGGGGATCGAGACCAGCCTGCTGGCCTCGTCTCCGGGGCTCATCGGCGTCTCGCGCATGCTCTTGCGGTAGTCCGAGTAGAAGACGTTGCGCATGATCGTGAACAGCCAGGCGCCGAGATTGGTATCGGCGGCGAAACGGGCGCGGCTACGCCACGCCTTGAGCATCGTGTCCTGCACGAGATCGTCGGCGCGCGCGGCATCCTTCGTCAGCGAGATCGCGAACCGGCGCAGGTTCGGCACGAGGGACAGGAACTCGTCGTGGAAGGCGCGCGCGTCGCGCTCCTTCTGTGCGGAGAGGGCCGCGCGTAGCTGCGTGAGCAGCCCGGCGAAGCGGTCGGTGGCCGAGTCCATGTCGGCGGGGCCGTAGGTCTGGTCGAGGACCGATGCGAGGTGCCGGCCGATCGCAGCCGGGAATACCGATGGTGGGATCGCTGCGGCTTCCCCGTCCATGCCACCGGCTGGAAACGGATCGAGCGAAACGGTCATCGGCCTGGATCCTATGGGGCTGAACGACGGAAGCCCGACGCGGCATCCGGAGGATGCTGGCTTCCGGCCACGCGTTCTTCCCCGCCAGTGATCGCGGCAGGCGCGTGCGATCAGGGATCGTAGGTGTAGAATCGGCCGAGAAAAGACGCGTGCGCGGAACGGTCCGTAAACGTACGGTTGGTTCGAGGCTCGGCCGTTCGCTGCGATGCGGACCCGATTCTGGTAAGGCCGCGCGATCGTCCGTCGAGGTGTCAGGGTTCATGCTGCTGGAAAATCGCCGCTCCGTCGAACCGGTGGACAGCAGGCCACCGGCGCAACCTCCGCAATCTGCTGTGCGCAACCGCCTCCTGCGCGCCCTTCCCCCGGAGGATTTCGAGCGTCTCGCGCCGTCCCTCGCGCCGGTCACGCTGTCCCTACGCCAGATCTTGATCACGGCCCACGAACCGATCACCCAGGCCTACTTCATCGAGTCGGGGCTGATCTCACTGGTCGCCGATACCGCCAACACCGCCGGCGGCCGGGTCGAGATCGGCATCGTTGGCAAGGAGGGCATGACCGGACTGCCGCTGGTTCTGGGCAGCGACCGCTCACCGCACGTGGCGTTGGTCCAGGCCGAGGGGCGGGCGCTCGCCGTCCCGGCAGAGGCCCTGCTCCCCGCGCTCGACGCCAGCCCGGTGCTGCGCGGCGTGCTCGGCCGCTACGTCCAGAGTCTGATCGTTCAGGTCGGGCAGACGGTTTACGCCAATGCCGACCTCAACATCGAGGCGCGGCTCGCCCGTTGGATCGTGATGACCCAGGATCGGCTCGGACGGGACGAATTGCCGCTCACCCACGAGTTCCTGTCGCTCATGCTCGGCGTGCGCCGGCCCGGCGTCACGACGGCCACGCATGGGCTGGAGGGTCTGGGGCTGATCCAGGCCCGCCGCGGCCGGATCACCGTCCTCGACCGCGAAGGACTGCTGGAACGGGCCGGCGATGCCTACGGATTGGCCGAGGCCGAGTACGAGCGGCTTCTGAAGCTGGCGTGACGCCGGTGCCTCACGCCGCGGTCCGGCGCGACCACGGCGCCGTCGAGAAGGCCTGTGCCAGGAAGTCGATCACTGCCGTGACACGGGCGGGACGCGGGTCGCCCGGCGGGGTCACGAGGTGGAGCGCGATCGGGGGGAGGGACCAACCCGTCAGCGTGCGTTCGAGGCGTCCGGTCTGCAGGTCGTCCCAGATCATGAAATCGGGCTGCACCGCGAGGCCGAGACCGGCCCGCAGGGCGGGGGCAAGGGCATCGGCGTTGTTGGCACGCAGAGGCCCGGCCGGGGTGATGGCGGCCTCGGTGGCATCCGGTCCGGTGAAGCGCCAGCGGTCGGGCGTCGGCAGGTAGGCGTAGCCGAGGCAGGCATGGGCGGCGAGGTCGCGCGGATGGTTCGGTCGGCCATGCCGGTCGAGATAGCCCGGCGTGGCTACGAGCGAGCGATTCACTTCACAGAGCCGTCGGGCCCGCAACGACGAATCGGCGAGCGCTGCGATGCGCAGGCCGATATCGAAACCGCCGCCGACGAGATCGACAAGCGCGTCGCTCAAATGCAGATCGACCGAGATTTCGGGGTATTGAGTTAGTAGCTCCGGCAGCAGCGGCGCCACGTGGAGCACACCGAACGACATCGGCGCTGCGAGCCGCACCAGCCCGCGCGGTACCGCGGTCGCGGCTTTGGCCTCCGTCTCGGCCGCCTCGCCCTCGGCGAGGATGCGGGCGGCCCCGTCCCTGGCCGCATGCCCGGCCTCGGTGAGCGCCAGACGGCGCGAGGTACGGTTGAACAACCGCGCGCCGATCCGCGCCTCAAGCCGCGCCAGCGCTTTCGAGACGGTGCCTTTCGAGAGGCCGAGTTCCTCCGCAGCCCGACTGATCGAGCCGGCCTCGGCCACCTTGGCGAAGATCGCCCAAGCTTCGAAATCGGGGAGCTTCATAAGTCACTATTAGAAACGATGCGTTTCCACCGTTTCTGTTTTCAGGCACCTAATCAAGCCCCAGATTGTCTCCATCGAAGACGGCCTGGCGCCCTGTGGGGCGCTCGCCAGGAGACATCACCATGTCCGAGCACGGCATCCATCACGTCACCGCCTATGCGGGTACGGCCCAGCGCAACCTCGATTTCTACACGGAGGTCCTCGGCCTGCGGCTCGTGAAGAAGACCGTCAATTTCGACGATCCCGGCACCTATCACCTGTATTACGGCGACGAGACCGGGCAGCCCGGCACGATCCTGACCTTCTTTCCGTTCGACCATGCCGCACCCGGTCGGGTCGGTGTCGGCGAGACGAGCGAGACGGCGTTCCGTGTGCCCCGTGCCGCGATCGGCTGGTGGACGCATCGCCTCATCGAGAAGGGCGTGACGCACGACGCCCTTATGCAGGCCTTCGGCGAGCCGGTGCTGCGCTTTCGCGATCCCGACGGGATGATGCTGGCGTTAGTCGGTGCGGATGGCGACGGCGCAGCCTGGACCGGCGGCGACGTGCCGGCGGAATACGCGATCCGCGGCTTCCACGGCGTCACGCTGCTGCTCGGCAAAGGCGATGCGACCGCGGCGATCCTCACCGACGTCCTTGGATTTTCGGAGAGCGGCCGTGAGGGGACGAGCATTCGCTTCGCCAGCAGCGCGGGCCTCGGCGGCTTCGTGACCCTTCGGGCGGTGGGCGAGTTCCTGCCCGGGCGGCCGGGCGCGGGGTCCGTTCATCACATCGCCTTCCGGGCGGCGGACGACGCCGCGCAGGCGGCGATGGTGGCGAAGCTCACCGGGAAGCACGGGCTCGCCGTCACCGAGCAACGCGACCGGCAGTACTTCCGCTCGGTGTACTTCCGCGAGCCCGGCGGCGTGCTGTTCGAGATCGCCACCGACATCCCCGGCTTCGCCGTCGACGAGCCGGTCGAAGCGCTCGGGAGCGCCCTCAAGCTGCCGGCGTTCCTCGAACCGCAGCGTGCGCGGATCGAAGGGGCGCTTCCGAAGGTCGCCTGACGAATAGCCCCGTCCCGTCTTTCGGGGCGGGGCACCACCAGCCTTTCCAAGAGGTCGCCATGACGACTCCCAAAACCCTGTCCTTCGTTCACCGCTTCGAGTCGGGCACGGATCCGGCGCAGCCGCCGCTGCTCCTCCTGCACGGTACCGGCGGCGACGAATCCGACCTGCTCCCGCTCGGCCGGTCGCTGGCGCCCGGTGCGTCCCTGCTCTCGCCCCGCGGCCCCGTGCTGGAGAACGGCATGCCGCGCTTCTTCCGGCGGCTGGCGGAGGGCGTGTTCGACGAGGCCGATCTGCGCCGCCGCGCGGGAGATCTCGCCGACTTCATCGCCGAGGCGCGCGCGGCCTACGGCATCGCTGCGCCCGTGGCGCTCGGCTTCTCGAACGGCGCGAACATCGCTGCCGCGATGCTGCTGCTTCGGCCGGAGGCACTGGCCGGCGCGGTGCTGCTGCGTCCGATGGTGCCGCTCTCGGACGTGCCTGCAGCCGATCTCGCCGGTACGCCGGTCCTGATTCTCTCCGGTTCGGCCGATCCGATCGTGCCGGAGGAGAACGCCCGTCGGCTTGCGGATCAGCTCGGCCGGGCCGGTGCCGAGGTCGAGCATGCGGTCCTGCCGGCCGGCCACGGCCTCACCAAGGATGACATCGTGCGCGTGGAGGGCTGGCTGCGGAGACGCCAGCCCGGCGATCAGAACGCGTTCTTGTAGGCGCGCGGCGAGATCACGGTCTGGACCATGATCTTGAGGTCGAGCCAGATCGACCAGTTGTCGATGTAGTGCAGGTCGGCCTGCACGCGCTTCTCCATGTCGGCGTCGGTCAGGGTCTCGCCGCGGAACCCGTTGACCTGTGCCCAGCCGGTGATGCCGGGCTTCACGTTGTGGCGGCGGGCATAGAGCGCGATGCGGCGCTCGAAGCTGCGGTCGTGGGCAAGCGCATGCGGACGCGGGCCGACGAGGGACATCTCGCCGGTGATCACGTTGAGGAGCTGCGGCAGCTCGTCGATGTTGGTCCTGCGCAGCACGGCTCCGACGCGGGTGATGCGGCTGTCGACGCGGCTCGCCTGCTTGAAGACGGCGTTCGTCTCGGTCTTCATGCTGCGGAACTTGAAGACGCCGAAGGCCTGCTGGTTGAAGCCGTAGCGGCGCTGCCGGAAGAACACCGGCCCGGGGCTGTCGAGTTTGATCAGCACGCCCACCGCGGCGAGCAGGGGCGCGAGCAGGATCAGAGCGATCAGTGCCAGCGTCACGTCGAGGCAGCGCTTCATCATCACCTCGGCCACCGTCAGTGGGCGGCGGCCGATGTTCAGCCCGTTGAGGCGTCCGACGCGGGTGATCTGCAGGTCGGGGAAACGGTCGAGCATGCCGCCGGGGCGCAGGTGGAGGGCGGCCGGTACGCGCAGGAAGGCATCGATGCAGCGCTCGACGTCCCGGGTCTCGGCCCAGGGCACCAGCACGAAGACGTCGTCGGGCCGCAGGAAGCGCACGACGGAGACGGCGAGTTCGAGGTCCTCGGAGAGCAGGGCCTGACGGCTGTCGGCGTCCGCCTGCGGCTCGGGGCGGCGCAGATAGCTCGTGCCGATCACGCGCAGTCCGAGTTCGTCGGCATCATTGTTCTCGTAGAAGCGGGCGATGTCCTCCTCGTAGCCGACGAGGTGGATGCGGCTGACGGAGGCCGAGGCGGGGGTGACGCTGCGGCGCACCAGCCAGACCATGGACCCGCGGACCGCGAGCATGGCCGGAAGGCCGGCGAAGAAGAACACCAGCGCGACGACGCGGGAGAAATCGTTCGTGGTCTTCGTCGCGAAGCCGATGACCAGTGCGGCGGCCCAGGCCATCAGCCAGAGCGTCGCCGTCCGCTTCAAGTGCTGGCGTTGCGCCAGGTAGTTCTCGATGCTGTATTCCTCGCGGACGAGGTTGGTCAGCAGCACCGTGCCGCCGACGAGGCCCGACAGCTGCAGGCTCAGGCTGGCCTTGAGCGGCAGCAGCTCTCCCGTGAGTCCGTAGTAGTAGCCGCCTTCGATGCAGAGGCCGACGAGCGCAATCGCCAGCAGGTCGGCGGTCGCCAGCGCCGCCGAGATCGCGAAGCGGAACGCCGCCCGGCCGCGGCGCGGCATGAGCGCCGTCCAGACGGCGCGGTTGCGCTCGCCCGCTTTGGGAAGGCTGCGGAAAGGTCCGGTGAGGCGGTCCTGGTACATGTCGCTCGCGTTGTTTCGCGGTGAACCGGGAAAGTGTCCTGAAACGAGACAGTTACGGTCTCGATCCGCGGACTTGGCCGGTTCAGAGCAATCTCCGAGCCCGCGCGGGGCTGATCGCTTGTCAGAGGGAGGCCCGCGACCCGGGCTCCGTTACGCACACAACGCGAAAACGCCAGTCATCGACGAGACGGCCCGAAATCCCATTCGGGCGCTCATCGACTGGTTGAAAACCGCTCGTTAGGTTAACGCAGGTTGAGGAGGCGCGGCGAGTCGAACTGTCGGCTGTGCCTACCCGCAAAATACGTAGAGCATCCGGGTTTTGCGATCGGCGCTTCCCGGTCCGTTCGATATCGTGTGGATGACGACCTTCCCGATGCTTGCCACGGGCACTGAGATCCCGGCGCCGAATACCCAAGCATGGCTGCCGCCCGCCGGGGCGGCTTCGAGAGCGGCGGTCTCTCCGTTAGGTTGCGGGGAACCGAGACTGTGAAAGCGGCGAACCGCGAGACCGATGGCAGCCGAGACTGAACGATCCATGCCGCTCCCCGTACAGGCCGGAGGCGGCAAGGCACAGCTTTCGGCCGCAGCGCCGACTTACGCGGTGCTCATGGGCCTTTCGCTCTCGCACCTCCTCAACGACACCATCCAGTCGCTGTTGCCGGCGATCTACCCGCTGCTGAAGGCGAGCTTCGCCCTCGATTTCGGGCAGATCGGCCTGATCCAGATGGTGTTTCAGGTCACCGCGTCGGTGCTTCAGCCGGTGGTGGGCCTCTACACCGACCGTCGCCCGCTGCCGTTCTCGCTGGCCGCCGGGATGCTGGTGTCCCTGGCGGGGCTGGTCCTGCTGTCGCTGGCGCCAGCCTATGGCGTACTGCTGATCGCAGCCGGCCTAGTCGGGCTCGGCTCCGCGATCTTCCATCCGGAGGCGAGCCGGGTGGCGCGCTTGGCGTCCGGCGGCCGCTACGGGCTGGCGCAATCGGTCTTCCAGGTCGGCGGCAACACCGGCACCGCGCTGGGGCCGCTGCTCGCCGCCTTCATCGTGGTGCCGAATGGTCAAGGTAGCGTGGCCTGGTTCTCGTTGGCCGCGCTCGCGGGAATGCTCGTGCTGACCGGCGTCGGGCGGTGGTACGCGGAGCGCCTGCGGAGGGCGCCGCGCATGGGCCGGAAGGCAGCGGTGACGTCCGGTGCGGGGCTGAGCCGCGCCCGCATCGTCGTGACGGTCGCGATCCTGCTGGCGCTGATCTTCTCCAAATACTTCTACATGGCGAGCCTGTCGTCCTACTACACGTTCTACTTGATCCACCGCTTTGGTCTCGGGATCGCGCAGTCGCAGGTCTACCTGTTCGTGTTCCTGTTCTCCGTGGCTGCCGGCACCATCCTCGGCGGCCCGATCGGCGATCGGTTCGGGCGCAAGCCGGTGATCTGGGGCTCGATCCTGGGCGTGCTGCCCTTCACCCTGGCGCTTCCCTACGCCAACCTGTTCTGGACGGTGGCGCTGACGGTGCCGATCGGGCTGATCCTGGCGTCGGCGATGCCGGCTATTTTGGTCTATGCGCAGGAATTGCTGCCGGGCCGGATCGGCCTCGTCGGCGGCCTGTTCTTCGGCTTCGCCTTCGGCATGGGCGGCCTCGGTGCGGCTCTGCTCGGCGAACTCGCCGACCACACCAGCATCGAGTACGTCTACTCGCTCTGTGCCTACCTGCCGTTGATCGGCCTGTCGGCGGCCTTCCTGCCGCGGAACCGGGCGGCGTGAAGCTGCCCGGTAGGCGGATGTTTTATTCAGCCGCTTCCGACTTCGCCTGATTCCGCGACGAGGCCGATCCCTCGATCGCTTCGAAACCCTCGAATTGCGGGTGGCCGAGATAGAGCGGCTTTGTGCCGGGAACGCGCCCATGCGCCTTCCGGAACTGCTCGGAACGCGTCCAGGCCTCGAAATCGGCCTTCGACCGCCAGACGGTGTGCGAGGCGTAGAGGACGTGATCCTCCGCCTCGGGGCCGCGAAGTAGGTGGAACTCGACGAAGCCGGCCATCTCGCCCAGGTGGCTATCGCGCCCGAGCCAGACCTGCTCGAAGTCCTCCGTGGCTTCCTTGACGACCTTGAAGCGATTCATCGCGATGAACATGCGTTTCCTTTAGGTTTAGTCTGTCTTTTTGGATGCCATCAGAGGCTGCGTAGTTAAACCATGCGGTAGAAGCATTCCAAGAAAGCTCGCCTGCCCCTTGTAGCCATGCACAGAACGAGGGGCGAGAACCAGATTCTCGTGCTCTTATACATTATTCGAGGGTTGCAATCGGGATGCACTTTATGGTGAAGCTGCTGCTGCGACAATCGTTCGCAGCACGCCTCGATTCCCATCGTCGGTTCGGACTCTCGTGTTCATCCGGGACGAGAGAGTTTGGACATGACTGTCTCCGGATCGCGGTGTGACAAATAGCGGTCGGTACAGCCTGGCCGCCGGATAGCGCCCCTGGCGCGCTCGTGCGTATTCGAAGGTCCTCGGGATGGCGCACGACCTTTTGGCAGGACCGGTATACGATGATGCCTAAGCAGACTACCGACGTCGACCGTCTCGTGGGATTGCGGATCACGGCGTTGCGGAAGGCGCGCGGATTGAGCCAGACGGCGCTCGGCACCGCCGTCGGCGTGACCTTCCAGCAGGTCCAGAAATACGAGAAGGGCCAGAACCGCGTCGGCGCCGGTCGTCTCAGCGAGATCGCCCGCCTCCTGGAAGTTCCGGTGGCCGCGTTCTTCGCGGACAACGAGGCCAGCGATATCGGCGAGGCCAAATCGCCCGACGTGTTCGGCTTTCTCTCGGCCCACGGCGCCATCGAGATCCTGCGCGCCTATGCCTCGATCGATGACGACGATCTCCGCCGCGATCTTCTCGCCATCGTGCGGACTGCCGCTCGCATGGACAAGAAGAAGGGCGGATCGGCCGCGTCCGCCCTGGATTGAACGGTCGCTCGGGGCGAGACGGTCAGCGTGTCTCGCCCGCGATCAGGTGGAAGAAGCTGCCGCTGACGCGGCCGCGGCGGTGCCCTGCTAGCCCGAGAGCCACCCCTTCCGCATCGGTAACGCGCGCCAGTGCGTCCTCGGCAAGCGGCGGTTTGGTCAACTCCGCCGCGTAGTGAAACTCGTGACCGACGAGCTGCACACCCGTGCGGCCCAGCATCCCGTCGCCGAGCAGCGTCGCGACGCGATAGCCGAGATGGAGTTTCCGCGCCTTGTAGGAGGTCGCGACGGGCAGCAGTCCGGCCATGGCGTGCGTCGTACCGTCCGCATCCTCCAGGCTCTTGCCGAGCACCATGTACCCGCCGCACTCACCGTGGACCGGTTTTGTCTGCGCGAAGCCGCGGAGCCCATCGAGAAATCGCGCCGCGGCGGCAATCACGCCGGCATGAAGCTCGGGATAGCCACCCGGCAGCCAGCAGGCGTCGCAATCGCCTGACGGCGCCTCGTCGGCCAGAGGTGAGAACGGTACGATCTCCGCCCCGGCCGCACGCCATCCCGCGATCAGATGCGGATACAGGAACGAGAACGCGGCATCGCGCGCCACGGCGACGCGCTGTCCGGGTGGCGCGGGCAGGGCGCCTGCCGCCTCCGGCACGCGACCGCCGGCGGCCGCCACGATCGCGTCGAGGTCGAGCGAGCTTTCGCCGAGATCGGCCAGACGTTCGAGCCGCGCCAGCAGATCGGCGGTCTCGCCGGCCTGGACGAGGCCGAGATGACGCTCCGGCAGCACCAGACCGGCGTCGCGCATCAGCGCGCCGAGCACCGGCATGCCGATCCGCGTGAGCCCCGCCTCGACCAGCCGGCGATGGCGAGGGCTCGCGACCTTGTTGAGCACCACGCCGGCGATGCGGATGCGCGGATCGTAGGCGGCGCAGCCGAGCGCCACGGCCGCCGCCGACTGCGCCGCACCCGACACGTCGAGCACCAGCAGCACCGGCCACCCGAACCGCGCGGCGATGTCGGCATTCGCCCCCGTGTGGCCTTCGCCCGCGACGATCCCGTCATGCAGGCCCATGGAGCCCTCGGCGACGACGAGCTCGGCATCCCGGCCGGCAAGCGCCGCCGCCGTGTCGAGCAGGCCGTCCGACATTGCGAAGCTATCGAGGTTGATGCTGGGAAAACCCGTCGCCGCTTGGTGAAAGGCGGGGTCGATGTAGTCCGGCCCGCACTTGGCACCGCGCACAGCCACGCCGCGCCGGCGCAAGGCCGTCAGCAGCGCCAGCGTCACCGTCGTCTTGCCGGAACTCGACCGTGGTGCGGCGATGACGAGACCACGCGCGCTCATGCGCTCTCTCCCTTGGCATCGGCGCCGAACCCCGGCCGGAAGCGCCGGTCGTATCCGGTCGAATAGAGTGCGGAGTCTTCGAAGTTCTCGGGGTCGAGCGCCGGGCCGACAAGGATCAGCGCCGTGCGCTCCAATCGCGCTTCGGCCACGGCAGCGGCGATCGTCGCCAGCGTCCCTGTCAGCACCTTCTCGTCGGGCCAGGTCGCGCGAAACACCACGGCCGCCGGGCAATCCGCCCCGTAGAACGGGATCAGCTCCGGCACGAGCGTGTCGACCACGTGGATCGAGAGATGCAGCGCCAGCGTCGCGCCGGTGGCGGCGAAGGCGGCGAGCGTCTCGCGCTCCGGCATGGCGCTCGCTCGTCCCGATGTCCGCGTCAGCACCACGGATTGCGTCAGACCCGGAACGGTCAGCTCCCGCCGCAGCAGCGCCGCCGCCGCCGCGAAGGCCGGTACGCCCGGCGTCACCGTGTAGGGGATGCCGAGTTGATCGAGCCGTCGGGTCTGTTCGGCCAGCGCACTCCAGACGGAAAGGTCGCCGGAATGCAGCCGAACCACATCCTGCCCGCGCTCGTGCGCCGTGACGATCTCCGCGACGATGGCATCGAGATTGAGCGGCGCCGTGTCGACGATCCGCGCGCCCGGCGGGCACCAAGACAGGATTTCCGGCGCCACGAGCGAACCCGCATGCAGGCAGACGGGGCAGGCCGCGATCAGATCGCGCCCCCTCACCGTGACGAGATCGGCCGCGCCCGGGCCGGCTCCGACGAAATGGACGGTCATGATGGTCGAGCCATGAGGCTGGTGAGTATGAGCGCGCCGCGATCCGGCACTCCAAACACCTCATGGTGAAGTGCCTGCGAAGCGGGCCGCGAAGCACGCCGCGCCCTATCCCGTTACGGACAGTCGGGAGCAGCGGTCAGGAGTGCTTCGAGGCTGCTGCGCAGCACCTCAGCATGAGGATGTCGGGGTTGCCGGTTTCGGCAGCGCTGAAGGGCTCTATTCGGATTTGGCGGTGAGCGCGAGGGCGCAGGTTGTACCGGCACTGGCGATCCTCGGCAGGATCAGTACGGTGCCAGGACCGGCACCGGCGAGGGCGGCTGCCTCCGCCACGGAGCCGACACCGCGCTGCGCCTCGATCCGGGCCGACCGCGTCGGCACGCGCGCATCGACCGCACGCAGGGCCTCGGGCGCCAGGCCAATTGTCTCGCAGCCGAGCACGGCCGCCGCCGCGCGAAAGGCGCCCTCGTCGGCTCGGTCTTCGGCCGTCGCCAGGGCGCGCAAACGGATCGCCGGCAGGCCTGCCGCTTCGAGGCCGCGCCGCACGAGCGCAACGATCTCGTCCGTCGTCGTCGCGTGCCGAAACCCGACCCCGGCGACGACGTCGCGCCGGGGCGTCACGGCTTCTTCCAGACCCATTGCGTCACCGGCATCGCCTGTCGCCAGCCGGAGAGGCCGCCGACGGGAGAAGCCTTCGCCACGGAGAGGCGGCGCAAGTCGCCACCCATCTCGGCATAGATGGCGAGCAGCGCCGCCTCGCCCTGGAGCGTCACGGCGTTGGCCACGAGCCGCCCGCCCGAACGCAGGGCCTCGCGGCAAGCGGACAGCACGCCAGGGCGTGAGATGCCGCCGCCGATGAAGATCGCATCGGGGGGCGCCAAGCCGGCGAGGGCCGCGGGGGCCGGGCCCTCGACGACGCTCACCCGCTCCGGCACGCCGAGGCTTCCGCAGTTTCGCCCGATCCGCTCGGCCCGGTCGCCCCGTGCCTCGACCGCGAGCGCGCGATTGGCAGGGTGGCGCAGGCACCACTCGATGGCGATCGAGCCGGCTCCAGCCCCGACGTCCCAGAGCAGCGCTCCGGCGAAGGGCGCCAAAGCCGAGAGCGTCACCGCGCGAATCTCGGCCTTGGTGAGCTGCCCGTCGTGCTCGAACCAGCCGTCGTCGAGGCCGGTGGCGAGCGGCAGCACCCGTGCGCCCGGCTCGGCCACGACCTCGATCGCCAGCGTATTCAGCGCCTCGCTCTTGTCGTGGTTCGCGAACCCGACGGCTTCCCTCGCAAAAATACGCTCGTTCGGGCCGCCCATCGCTTCCAGCACGGTGAGCCGGGACCGCGAAAAGCCGCGCTGCACCAGAAGCGTCGCCACCGCAGCCGGCGTCGTGCCGTCCCACGACAGCACCAGGAGCCGCGCGCCGGGCTGGAGGGCCGGGATGATGCGGGTGAGTGCCCGGCCGTGCAGCGTCAGGCAGGCGGTCTCGGCGAGCGGCCAGCCCAACCGGGCGGCGGCGAGGCTGAAGGCCGAGGGCTGCGGGTAGGCCCGGATCTCGGCCGGCGGCACGATCCGGGCGATCTCGGCGCCGATGCCGTAGTGGAACGGGTCTCCGGTGGCCAGAAGACAGGTCGGCCGGCCGCGCCGGGCCAGGATGGCCGCGTAGGCCTCCGAAATCGGGCTCGGCCAGAGATGCGTCTTGGCCGAAAGCGGCGCGGCCAGCGTCAGATGACGCTGGCCGCCCCACACCACCTCCGCCGCATCGAGTGCCGCCGACGCTGCCGGCGATAGTCCCGAACGCCCATCCTCGCCGATGCCGACGATCGTGAGCCAGGGCGGCGCGGACTGCTGGTCGAGAGTCATGATCGGCGCGCTTCGCGGTACCGGGGTCGCTGATCGTCCCCAATACCTCCGCCGTTCCCGCTTGGCGAGTCGATGCCGGCTTTCAGGCGGCCGCCGGTTTGACCGCAAGCGATTGCGCGAGGCTCGGGACGGCCGGCCCCGGCACACCGAGATAGGCGCGTCGTGCCGGCTTCAGCACGAACCAGGCGAGCGTCGCGGTGACGAGATCGAGCCCGATGGCGATGCAAAACACCGGCACCCAGCTTCCGGCCGCATCGTGGATCATCGCCGCGAACGGGCCGCCGAGCAGCGAGCCGACCCCCTGCGCCATGTAGAGGAAGCCGTAATTGGTGGTGGCGTGCTTGGTCCCGAACGTGTCGGTGAGCGTCGAGGGAAACAGCGAAAAGATCTCGCCCCAGGCGAAGAAGACCACGCCCGACAACAGGGCGAACGCATAGGCGTTCTCACGGTACGCGAGCAGAAGCGCGATGGCGCAGGCCTCCAGGGCGAAGGCGATCGCCATGGTATTCTCGCGTCCGATATTGTCGGAGACCCAGCCGAAGAATGGCCGCGTCAAGCCGTTGGTGACCCGGTCGAAGGTCAGAGCGAAGGGCAGCGCCGCGAAGCCGAAGACGATGGCGTCGGCGACGCCGAATTCCTTGGCGAAGGCGGCGAACTGCGCCACCACCATCAGGCCGCCGGTCGACATCATCGCCATCATCGCGAACATCAACCAGAACAGCGGCGTCTTCAGCATCGTTTTCGGAGCCACCTCGCGGGCGGCGCTGGCGACCTTGTCCGCCGGGATCTCGGGCGTCTCGCCGGGCTGCGGCGGTCGCAGCCCCAGCGCCGCGATGAAGCCGGTCACGCCGAGGATCGCCCCGAACACCAGCAGCGTGTGCCGGTAGCCGGAGGCGGCGATCATGTCGGAGATCGGGAAGGTGGTGGCGATCGCCCCCATGCCGTAGCCGGCGGCGACGACGCCCGCGGCAAAGCCCCGGCGCTCGGGAAACCAGCGCACCATCAGCCCGATGATGCCGACATAGACGATGCCCGTGCCGAGCCCGCAGAGCACGCCGTACGTGGCGTAGAGCCCGTAAAGCGAATCGATCTGCGAGGCCGCGGCCCAGCCTGCGCCGCTCAGCGCCGCGCCGAGCGCGATCATGCCCTTTGCGCTGAAGCGCTCGATGAGCCAGCCTTGTGCCGGCGAGAAGAAGGTCTGCAGCACGATCAGCAGCGTGAACGTCACCTGCACCGCCGGCAGGCTCGCCCCGGTCGTCGTCTGAAGGGGTTTGACGAAGAGCGTCCAGATATATTGCGGGCTCGAGATCGTCATCATGACGATCAGGCCGAGCCCGAGTTGGATCCATCGCGTCGCGCTGTGAGATGTATTCATCATTCACTCCTGCTGGGGAGTGACTGGCAAAGGATGTGCCAGCGTTCATGTCGGCCGTGACGCGCGCCCTTTCCCGGGCGCTTGCAGAGCAGCGACATGCGACCGAGCGAGGGACGGCGCCGCCGCGGTCTTCACCGTAATGAAGATCCTACAGCCCCGCTGCACCGCCATCGGATCGCGGATCATGCGTCGCCTCGATCCGGCCGTTGCGCGGGTGGCGAACCAGCATGCCGGCATGGCCGAGGGCGTCGATGTAGGCACCCCCAAGCTCCTCCATGTCGTGGCCCATGCTCCGGAGCGCCGCGATGCAGGCCGGATCGAACCGGTCCTCGACCTTCACGCTCAGCGATTCCGCGCCCCAGGTGCGGCCGTAGAGCAGCCGTGGGGCATCGACCGCGTCGGCGACGGACATCCCGTAATCGGCATAGCGCGAAAAAATCTGGGCCTGGAATTGCGGCTGCCCGTCGCCGCCCATGCTGCCGTAGGCCATCACCCGGCCGTCGTCGAAGGCGGCGAGCGCCGGGATCAGTGTGTGGAACGGCCGCCGGCCGGGCTCGAGCGGATTTGTCGCTTTTGGGTCGAGGGAGAAGGAGAGGCCGCGGTTCTGCCAGCAGATGCCGGTCGCCGGCAGAACCGTACCCGAGCCGTATTCCCAATAGACCGACTGGATGAACGACACGGCCATGCCGTCGCGGTCGATGGCGCCCATCCAGACCGTATCGCCGTCGCCGGCTTTTTTGGAAGGAAACGGGCCGGCGCGGTCCAGGGCGATCGCGGCCGCTTCTCGGCCAAGTCGCTCAGGCGTCAGGAAGCTCGCCGGGTCCGCCGGCAGCCGGTCGAAGTCCGTGACGAACCCGTCGCGAATGGTGAAGGCGCGCTTCGTGGCTTCGATCAGCGCATGGTAATACGCTGTGGTCTCCGGACGCTTGACCTCCAGCCGGTCGAGGATGCCGAGGATCAGCAGTGCGGCGAGCCCCTGCGTCGGCGGTGGGAAGTTGTAGAGCGTCGCTCCGCGCCGACGCAGCGTCAGCGCCTGCCGCTCCTTGGCGGCGTAGGCCTTGAGATCGGCCCGCGTCACCGGCGCGTCGAGGTTTTCCAGGTCGGCGGCGATCTCGCGGCCGATGTCGCCCCTGTAAAAATCGTCGAGGCCGGCATGGGCGAGCTGTTCCAGCGTCGCCGCGAGTTTCGCCTGGCGGCGGATGCTGCCGGCTTTGAACGGCTTGCCGTCATCGAGATAGGTCTTCGAAAAATTCGGCACGTCGCGGAGCGTATCGAGTTCCTTCGGCACGTAGCGTTCTTCCGAAGGCGAGACCGGGCAGCCCTGCTTCGCGTGGCGGATCGCGTCGGCGAGCAGGCTGTCGAGCGGCATCCGGCCGCCGAGCGCCCTGGCGAGGTCGAGGGCGAGTTGCCAGCCGCCGATCGTGCCGGCAACGGTGATCGCGGCGTCGGGGCCGCGCGAGGGCAGCACCTCGTAGCCCTTTTCGCGGTAGCGCTGGATCGTGGCGTGCTTGCCCGCCGGTCCGCAGGCCTCGATGCCGCGCACCCGGCCGCTCCGCTCGCGCACCAGCCAGAACCCGTCGCCGCCGATGCCGTTCATGTGCGGGTAGACCACGGCGATCGTCGCGGCCATGGCGACCATCGCCTCGATGGCGTTGCCGCCCTGCGCCAGCACGATCTGCCCGGCTTCCGCCGCGAGATGGTGGGGCGCCGCGACGGCGGCGGACGAGAAGACGGGCGTTTCGGGCATGTTTTGCTTCTGTCTCGACGGGTCGGAGGTAACCCCGGATGTCGGAAGGCAGGATCAGGACCACGCGTGCAGGGCCGGGGCAACCCGGACGATGACGCGAGGCCGCAAGCCGCTTACGTTTCGCGGGTCGAGGGAGGCGCGGCAGGGGCGATCGGGATGGCCGCGGATACGGCATTCTGGGTTGAGGGCTTCGAGCATGTCGCGGGCCGGCTCGTGCCGACGACGCGCAGGACCGCTTTGGGCGAAAGCAACGCCCTGCAGCAGGCCGAGGCGCTCGCCCGCCGGCTGCCCGGAGCCGCCGCGTTCGCGCTCGTCACGGGCGAAGACGGCTCCGAAGCCCAGACCATTCTCGGCGCTTTCGGCGACGTGCCGGACGACGTCATGGATGGCCTCGCGGGCGGCTAGCT